>NZ_JAGGLT010000019.1 GCF_017874545.1 Thermoanaerobacterium butyriciformans
ACCACATCTCCTTGTTTTTCTAGATTTGAACATCCTGTAAGAGCCGAAATAAGTAGTATTGTCATTATCCATTTTTTTGATATCATAAATATCACCTTTTTATGGAATAAATATATGTGTATATATGCTAAATGTAATTTTCGATAAAACGCATTAAAATTGCTGCTACTTCAGCTCTGGTAATATAATCAAGCGGATTTAATTTACCTGATCCATTGCCTTTAATAATGCCAATAGACACGGCCCACTGTAGAGATGGTTTAGCCCAGTCAGAAATTATACTTGCATCTACAAATTCACTTAAATCATCTGATTTATTGACATCTATCCCTTTCCACTTTGCAAAATTGAACATCATTGCAGCAAATTGTTCTCTTGTAATTGGATCATTAGGACCGAATTTGCCATTGCCATATCCGACTGCAATACTATTTTTGTTTGCCCATGATATAGCATCTGACATCTCTGTCCCATTAATTACATCTGTAAAATTCACTGATGCACTTGTTTTGTGGCAACCAGCAAGTCTATAAAGTGCAGTTACAATCTCAGAACGCGCAGCTGTATTTGTTGGTTTAAATGTAGATTCCGTTACTCTATCTAAAAGCCCTCCATGTGTCGCAAATTCTACTGCTTCAAAATACCAACTGGAGTACGGTACATCTGTAAACTCACCTGAAGGTTCACTTTTCTGTATTTTTAAATATTGACTACCTGTCAATTTTTGAATTTCATCAGCTTTAGCCCACGTATTGCAATCACTGCTGGTAAAAGCATTCATACCATTATTAAGTTTAACACTGCCTAAAACAGCTTTCCCAGCACCTGCTCCAGCACCACCTGATGCTATTAAATAACCACCTTCACTAAAAACATTACCAGTTATAGCGGCTCTACCTCCTGTATAGCCACCGCCTCCTATTATATCGCCAAATCCATCAGTCATTGATAAGTCACCGTTAATTCCTACTCCACTAGACCCTCTATAAGCACTCCCACCGCTTGAGATAATCATTCCTCCATCTACCATTACATTGCTAGCTACACCTGCACCAGCATTGCCGTATAACACACTGCCTCCGACAGAATTGACTACACCGCTTTCTATCACAGCTAAACCTCCGCCACCTATGCCATCGCCAGCAGTCATATTATTATCGCTTCCCAGCTTTGAACCACCACCAATTATATTTATAATGTGTGATGAACTATCAGCATTAACACCAATTATAACTTTTGCGCCTGCCAAAACATTTAATCCAGAATATCCTATACCACCTTTAAGTTTGTTTATTCCTGATAACATTAAATTTGCAACCGCATCAGGATCAACAGTAAACGCAGAATTTTCTGCTGAATCAAATAGATCAATGTTGAGATTTTTCAGTACAACATATATAGTTCCACTTTTAATATCAACTGAATTTTTTGTTGTAGATCCTGTCAAAATATATTTCCCCGTATATGGAATCTCTTTGCTGCTATTTTGTGAATAACCTGTAGAAGTTATAACAATGTTTCCTTTGCTGATGTCTAAAGTAACAAAATTTTCACTTGCTGATGATATATTTGATAGCTGTGACAATAGCATTACAATTACCACAATTAAAGATACAATTCTACAAAATATAGATTTATTTATATGAATAATTTCTATCATCAAATCCGCTCCTTTTTGATTAAGAGTAGAATTTTTTAGATTAAACTATTTTAATATAATATAAGTAATAGAATAAAAAATCTCCATTGCCTTGACTTATGGAATATTATATCTCATTGTAATGTCCTCTGAATACCATTTACTATAAGAATTTACTGTAATTGTATTAAGCTGTTTTGTTGTTGGTGCCTGAATATAAGCATCATTAGTTTGAGAAGTTCCCCATTGATAGTATCCTGTTGTACTATAAATATACGAGTTTGTAAATATGGCATTTTTGAAATAACTACCAGTATTCGTATTTAAAGTACCGGTATTTATTTGAGCCATGGTAATTTCACGATAAATATTTATATTTGAATATGTGCTGTTTATTGGATTGTTATTAAAAGTAATTGTTTTTGTTCCAAGTACTTGACTGAAATTATCCCCATTATATATTGTTATTGTTACAGTATCATTTGTAGAAGTTGTAGTTACCACTACATCAAAATATAATTTAGTTATATTTGAAGGTATAGAATTTCCATTCCACCAGGACATATCATATTTCTGTGTTGAACTATTCCAAACACCTGTATTTGTACAAGGTACCCATGCACTTATATTTGGTGAATAAACTACGCCATAGTCTCCAACAATAGATGATGGATTAGTATTTACTGAAAAAAACATATATGCTCGATCATTGGTGCTCATCGAATCTATTGTTGGAAGTGTCACAAACGCTGTTGCTTCTCTATAGCCGGCTTCACTTTTTATTAACCAATATGTACCAGATTGATCTTTTGAATTAGTAATAGAACGATATGATCCAGTATATGACAGCGGTTGTACCATTGTTGAGTTATTAAATTTTATATTATTTGACACATTATAATACTTTTCATTGTTCTCTGCCACATCTTTTATGGTTTTATTTGCATATAAATTTAGGAAAACACCGTAATTTGTTTCAATCAATCCATCATCTCTTATTTTACCACTATTGTTCATTTTAGCTGGAGAATTTTCATTCAACAAAGAAAGTTGTCCTTCAACAAGTTGTTGGATTTGATTATCAGTAAAATTATTAGCATATGCCTGAAATAAAATACCCTTTAGGATACTCGGTGAAAGTTTTTTAATTTTTTCTCTACTTACACCTTTTTCTTCTAGAACTGATTCATAATCATTATTTATTTCTCTTAAAAAACTCTCCGTATAAGATTTACTGGTTTTAATGCCAGCATCACCAGCAAAACTATATTCTAAACCCATGTACGAAATTAAAACAATTAATAAAACGTAAGAGAATATTTTCTTTTTCAAAATTTTCCCTCCTTAATATTTTGTGGGATATTTAATGGTCTCTTCCATCACCTCCATTTTCTATATTTCCCCTTCTACTTATATAAAAGCTAAATTTTTCTAAAAATATTCCACATCATAAAAATTATTTTTACCATTTTTGCATATTATACTCTTAACCTCCCATGCCTCACCTCTATTATAAAATTTAAAATTATAAATTTTATTAATTATTCCTTAATTTTCTATTACAATCTTGTAACATAAAAAAAGCAACTGCCTTAATCGGCAATTGCGAATCATTTGATCACATTGCAAAAAGCTCTTTTACTTCTTCTTCACTCAACTTAGTTATAAAGGTCTCACCTGGGTTTATGACAGAATTTATGATCTCTTTTTTCTTCTCTTGCAGCTTTACAATTTTTTCTTCAATTGTACCCTGCGTTATAAGCTTTATGACTTGTACTGTATTAACCTGTCCAATCCTGTGAGCTCTGTCTGTTGCTTGATCTTCTATCGCTGGATTCCACCACGGGTCAAAGTGTATGACAGTATCTGCACCTACCAGGTTTAGTCCTGTTCCACCTGCTTTTAATGAAATCAAAAAGACATCCGAGTCGCCTTTGTTGAAGGCTTTGACTAATTCCCCTCTCTCTTTCGTTTTTGTATCTCCATCTAAATACAAGTATGAAATTTTTTCTCTCTTTAAATTGTCTTCTATAAGCTTAAGCGCTGTCGTAAATTGAGAAAAAATCAACGCCCTGTGTCCACTTTCTTTCAATTCTTGAATCAGTTCCATCAAAAGCTCCATCTTGCCACTGGTACCTTTGTAATTTTCTACAAACATTGATGGATGGCAGCATATCTGCCTTAACCTCGTTAAAGCAGTTATTATCTTTATCTGGCTTCTTTCGAAGCCTTTACTCCGTATCTCCTCTGCTATTTCAGTCTTTGCATTCTCCAGATACGCCATATAAAGCTCTTTTTGCTCTTTCGTAAGTTCAGCAAATGACGTGGTTTCTATCTTATTTGGTAACTCCTTCAAAACATCCTTTTTTAACCTTCGCAATATAAATGGTCTTATATGCTTGCTTAAGTCATTAAGCGCCTCTTCATTTTTGTATCTTACAATTGGCTTCTCATACTTCTCCACAAATTTTCTGTGAGACAAAAGGTATCCGGGCATTAAGAAGTCAAATATAGACCACAATTCAGTCAAAGAATTTTCTATGGGCGTACCAGTAAGCGCAAAATATCCTTTGGCTTTTATCCTTTTGACAGATTCTGCATTTTGGGACTTTGGATTTTTTATATGCTGCGCTTCATCCAAAATACAATAGCTAAATTCAATATTTTCATAGCTTTCTATATCCCTTCTGATCAAAGGATATGAAGTTATGACTACGTCAGATTCCTCTATGCTTTTAATAAGACTTCCTCTTTCACTTTTGCTGCCAGATACCACCAAAGTCTTAAGACTCGGTGCGAACCTTTGTATTTCACTTTCCCAATTGTAGATAAGAGTCGTAGGGCAGATGACTATTGCCGGTTCCTTATACTTTTCTTTTTCATCCAGCAAAAATGCTATAGTCTGTATCGTCTTTCCTAATCCCATGTCATCTGCCAGTATTCCACCAAAACCATACGATGACAATGTTTTAAGCCATTTAAACCCGACTTCTTGATATTTTCTCAGGACACCATTTAACTTCTTAGGCACTTCAAATTCAGTATCCATTGGATTTTTTATGGCTTTGACTAAACTATCTAACTTTTCATCCTTATCAATCTTTAATCTATCACTTTCAAGTTTTTCATCAATATAAAGGGCTTTGTATTTTGGAATCTTTACGATTTCTTTCTTTAAATCTTTGCTGCTTAAATTCAATGAATCGATGAAATTTGCTATTTTCACCAGTTCATCATCAATAGGCAAAAAAGATCCATCAGGCAGCTTGAAAAATTTCTTCTTCATTTTTATCGAATCAAATATCTTTGGAATGAGATCTCTATCTATATCGTCAATAGAAAAGCTAAATTCCAATAAATCATCGTCTTGAATCCTAATGCTGCTGCTATACGATCTTTTGTAGAATTTCATCCTTTTAAATGATTCAGAATAGTACACATCAGCATTTCTTTGAAGCACTGGCAAATAATTTGACACAAAGTTAAATATAGAGTCTTCATCGTCTAAGTATACCGATTTATCTTTTACCTTAAATTCACACTTTTCAAAGATATCCAATATGCGTTTTTCTGCAGCTTCGTCCCGAATTAAAATGCAGTCACGATTTATCTTCGTCTTTTCTTCATCGTACAGATTTATGTTATACTGGCCATAAGTAAAATTTATATCAGCAGTTATTCTTTCTCCTTTTTTATCAAGGTAAATCTTCGTAACAAGTGGTTCGTTATAAAATTCTGATTTTACATCGTCATCGATCACGACGTTCCCTGCTTTATCCATATTCGGAAGTATTACTTCTGCAAACTTCTGCTTATCCTTCTCAGTAAATACAACGCTATTTGTATTATTAGTAATGTACACATTGTAAAATGGCGCTAAAGCAAAACGCTGCTTATCAGAAACCTTGTATATTTTCCCATCATACACAAAAAAATTACCTCTGCTGTCTAACGCCTTTACTTTTTCAATTCCATCAATGGTAAGCCTAAGGTTTTTGTCGTTATTTCCTTTCTCAAGTTTAAAGCTGATAGGAAGATCATCAAAAACTACATCCACATCGTAATAGGTTTTCCCATCCAAAACTAAATTAAAGTGACTGTTCTTCATCACTTCGATAAATTTCTCCAAATTCGATGGCGTAAGCCTTAAATACTTTCCGGAAACAATCGAATCAACTCTGTAGTATGAATTTTCAGTATTGATTTTGTCAATCTCGTATATCTCCCTCAAAAACCTTATAAGCTTCATATCTTCTTCTTTAAAGGTATTTACGCTTGGATCAAACGAAAAACCTTTGCCAAATTCAACGACCATTCCTTCATCAATATCGTCAAAAAACTTCTTTATGCTTTTAACTACGTACAATTTGTCAATGCCCATTCTAAGGCTTAAAGATGTATTAAATTGATAAGATTCTAATGTAACCTCTATGTTGACAGGCTGCTTTAATTCGTCAGGTATGTATTCTCTTTTTTCAAATTCTTCGAACAAATCATAAGCAACCTTATTTTTTAGACTATCCTCTATCTCAGCTTGATTATTCTTTATATACATTAAAACTGCCGCAATATGTTTGCAATCGCCATCAAACCTTGCCTTTGCAGGGCATGTACAGCTTGTGTACAACTCACCATGATACTTTTGTATCATCACCCTATACAAAGATGTGCCCATCACAAAAGCTTGAAATACAGTGCCAGTTTTGTTGTAAGTAAAATTGTGTATTCTACCTGATAAATAGTACTCAAGACCTTTTCTATAGACACTATCATTTTCACACCTGTTTTTAATCTCAGCATCAGTTATCTGAATCATAACTACCATCCCAATCAATATAACTTTTGTTATAACAATTATAGACAAATAAATGTTTAAAACGACACTATATATAATTACAAATATATATTAAACTAAAATGTGATTTTTTACAATACATTACAATACTTTTAGTAAATAATAAGCAATACTATGTTATTTAATATAATGAGGTTTACCTATAAAGTCAACATATTTTTTGAAAATTTTTTAAATTCCTGTTGATACCCGAATATTATTTATGTTAATATATTACAGAGGATACTATGGATAACCACCATGTACGGCATGAAACACCCGAAAAACTTAAAGTAAAAATAAATGCTGTTTATAAATGAAAGGAATGAGAATTATCTATGAGAAATATGATTTTGACGAAAAGAATTATTGTATATTTGGTTTTTGAATTCATATTATCAATTATTGTTATTCCTATATTGATATTTTATGGACCATTCGCAAATATAAGAAATACTTTAGTTACATCTGCAATGACAACTTTTAGTCATAAATATATAGTTACATTATTCTTGCCTCAAAGTAAAATAGATGAAATCATGAAAAATTCTAATAATATCGCTACAGGAAGTAGCAATAAAAATATATTAAATTTTGCAAATTCTCATGATAACACAATTGAAGTATACGACATATCAAGCAATAGATTTAAAGGCAAAGTAATATTAATACACGATCCAACAAGGATACAAGTTGGTATATCAAGCAAATTGCCTAAAGAAGGTGAAACGGTAAGTACAATCGCTAAAGAAAATAATGCTGTCGTTGCAATTAATGCAGGCGGTTTTATCGGATACGTAAATGGAGCATGGACAGGCAGTGGTGGAATACCAGGCGGCATTATTATTCATAACGGGAAAATTTTATATGATAATGCATATAGTACAGATGGTAAAATAGATCTTATAGGATTTACCGATGATGGTAAATTACTTGTTGGTAAATACACCTTAGATGAAATAAAAAATGCTGGAATAAAAGAAGGAGTTAGTTTTAGACCTGCACTTATTATTAATGGAGAACCTATGATTAAAAAAGGCGATGGTGGATGGGGTTCAACATCAAGAACGGCTATAGGTCAAAGAAAAGATGGTACAGTAATATTCTTAGTAATTGATGGAACGTTTATCAGAGGTTTAACTGGTGCAACTTTAAAAGATGTTCAGAATATAATGCTAGATTATGGAGCAGTTAATGCCGCAAACCTTGATGGTGGTTCTTCAACAACACTCTATTATAAGGGAAAAGTAATAAATAATCCAATAAATCCACTTGGTGAAAGAATGGTTCCAACAATCTTTTATGCCAAGTAAGTAATTATTATGGTTAAAATAATTTTACGAAAAACAAAAGTTATAAACATCTGATACAATATGTAAGAGAGATGATTTACGCATTGCTAAACTTAACTATTACTTAGCTAAACAAGTGGTAATTGAATAGTTTAAACATTTTTTGTGTATAAAAAGTCCTGATTAGACCATGGATTTAATAAAACTTTAGCAATGCGGCCCACAAAAATAACTTTCAGTGATAAAATAAACTTATGATCTGTTAACAACAAATTAAAAATTACTAATGGTTATTAGCGTTAATAATTCTATTTATTAGTTTATCACATAATAAATAGAATTATTAATACCATATAATATTTACTCAAAAACATAGAAAAAAGTTTTACAGAGTAAATGATTGGAAACAAGAGCGACTTTTAGAGAATTATGTAATTGGAAAAGAGTAAATCATGACCATCCGTAAAACAGATGGTCATGATTCTAACAGATTTAAGATTAATCACTATGGAATATAGGTATGGGGATTAATTCCATCTTGAATAGCATATATAGCTGTCCATGTTTGAGTACCAGCGATACCATCTATAGACATTGTAGAACAACCATATTTATTTTTAACATATTGTTGAAATATCTTAACAGCTTGTGCAGTTTCTGGACCATATATTCCATCTACAGATATACTAATATTTGCTCCTCTAATTGCGTTTAAGTCGCTTTGTAATGCCGAAACTGCGCCAGGACCATTTGGATCAGCACTGTCAGTACAACCTTCTTCAAGAAATTCTGCATAGCCTAATGGTGTAGAAATTATTGTATATGGAGCTATATAACTTGCTTCAAAAGTACCGCTTGTAGTAAAAACAGTTTTAGAATTAAGCATTTTTGGGGCTGATGTTTGTGCA
Source organism: Thermoanaerobacterium butyriciformans (assembly GCF_017874545.1). Taxonomy (GTDB): domain Bacteria; phylum Bacillota; class Thermoanaerobacteria; order Thermoanaerobacterales; family Thermoanaerobacteraceae; genus Thermoanaerobacterium; species Thermoanaerobacterium butyriciformans. Next base: position 8,674 of record NZ_JAGGLT010000019.1, read on the forward strand.
AAAGTTATTTGAGAAGCAAAAGCTTGAGATGTCAAAAGTATTACAAAGAGACACGCTACAACCGATAATACTTTTTTAAACATATTAATATCCTCCTTTGCTGACTCCAAACGGTCGTTTTTTGTCAATTTTAAAATATACCATGGTAAATGTTATAGCAAATTGATTTATTTGACATTATTATAGGTCTTAATCTAAGATTTGTGAAGTTTCTAAATTCGGAATATTTTTTGTTAGATTTTATTAAAATGGTTCCGGATTTCGGTACATCAAAATTTTAACATTTACAAAAATTTTATAATATATTCCCATCAATATCTATAATTCCGATTTTTATAGCAGCTCTAACTATTTCTAAATCATTATCTACCTTAAATAAATTGCTAAGTTTATTTAAATGTTTTCTCAACGTTCGATCTGATATGCCTATATCTGATGTTACTAATTTTCTTACCCCATTACGTACTAAAGATGATAAAATTAACTTGTCCACATCATCAAGTTTAGAACTTATTATTGGTAGATTTTTATTTCTATATGATAAATATTCTTCAATATAGATAGCTATATTTTTAAGAATAGCACTTTGGTCTTTAATGCTTGGAACATTAATCCGCGACACATCAAGATATGCGACTACTTCTCCACAATAATAATCAATTATTGGTATAGCAGTGCAATACCAATCTTTGAACAATTTACAATAGTGATCTTTACCGCATAATTCAATCTGATTTTTATATTTCATAGCCATACTAATCGCATTTGTGCCACAATCCTCAAGCCTTAAGCTACTACCTTCTGCAAAATGCAATGTGTTGAAATAATTATTAAGTTTATCATCGCAGATAAGTTTGATTATATAGCCGTTTTTATCACATAGAATAAAAAAGTATCCTTCCAAAAGAAGACATTTATACCTTAGACTTTTATCTACGAGACTATTAAGCAATGACAATAAAAAACTGTTTTCTTTTTTTATGTTTATTAGCTTTTCATCACTAATTGCTTTATTAAAAATTTTCTTATTTGGATTAACATTTATAAGTAATGATTCCCCATGTGATTCAGCAATTTCTTTTTTAATGGTCAATATATTACTCATAAATACCAACACCTTCATTAAAACTTTATTATTTATCCAATAACATTTCTTAATATATTTTCTACAAAAATATAGAAATTCCTTTTAATTTTAAAATTTTATAAAACTTTGAAAAACAAAAATAAAATGCACCCAAGATTTAGACAAAAGGTCTAATATCAAGGATGCATTTTTTATTGATAGAATTGAATAAGAAATATTACCTGAATATTTTGCGTATATAGTTAAATATCCCCGAACCCACAACATGTGTCAATTTTACAAAGATTATTATAAAACTTAAAATCAAAACACTTCCTACAATAACAGTTAACATAACAGCACCTCATATATTTTTTATTTAAATCAATTTTATATTTCACAATAAAACTTTTCAACTGTGTGCTAATAAATCCCATAATAAATCTAAATCTTTCATAAAATGATGGTCTTAAAAATTTCAATCTTGGCTTTGTAAAACTTTAGATTAATTTTCTTAATACTATATCGCTTTTATCCTATTACTTAAATCTATGAAGTGCTTTATCTCTTCATTTAGTAACATAATTGCAACTTTTTTAGTAGAGTCAAACTTAGCATCTTTGACTATTTCATCGTAAAATATTATGGAATCTTTTTCCGCTCTTATTGCTAATTCTATGGCATCTTCATATGTGTTTATTTTTTTCAGCACTTCATTTACTGAATCTTTTGATGGAAATACAGATGTATTATAAAGCATCGTCAAATATATAGATGCTTCTATATCAAAGTATGAACTGTCGTCTCCTTTCTTCTCATCCAAAAGTCTTCTATACAATTCTTCAAAACGGGTTTTATGCACCAGCTCTTCTTTTGCCATCTCGATGAAAAATTCCTTTATTTCTTTATTATCAGAAAACTTTTCTGAAGCCAAAGTGTAAAATTCATAGCCTCTATCTTCGATATCAATAGCAAGCTGTACAACTTCAAGATCATTTAAGTATTTCTTCTCTATATCATTTACCATAATAACACCTCTTCGAAAATTATTATTTCCTACAAATAATTTTACCATTACAAAATTTTCTAGTCAATCAATTTTTAAAACCTTAATAATTTGCTTTAAAAAAAACAAAATAAATTAAGGTGGTGTTATGTGGTATATTGTTTTTTCAATTTTTACAACTACTTTAACAATTTTTTTAATCGATAAAAGAAAAATAAATGCATTGATACCTGCATATTTTCTTTCATCAACTGTAGGCTATACATTAGATATGATTTTTGATGTTACACTTAAATACTACTATTACGTCGAGGCACCTATTCCAAATGGAGTTTTGTCATTTCTAATGGAAACATTAATAGGTCCGCCTTTTGGAATGATTTTTATACAATATCTTCCAAAGAATAGAAAAAGTTATATTTTATATCTGATCGTTTGGACTTTATTGTTAACCGTTATTGAAGCAATATTCCATATAAAAGGTCTTTTGATTTATAATAAATGGAATTATCTTTTTTCGATTATCACATACGTTTTTACATTGACGGCTTTAACTGTGCAGAATAAATATTTATCCTAAAGAATCGGCAACATTAATCCATATATATGGGTGATATATGAAAAAAATACACCCATTGTAGAACCTATTATGACATCTGAAGGATAATGCAAGCCCATGTATATCCTGGATATGCTTACCATAATAGCTAAGCTTATAAAAACAATGGTTAATCCAGGAAAAGAAAATGAGAATGAAACTGCCAATGAAAAAATAGCTGTTGCATGGCCTGATGGAAAAGAATAATCTCTAAGCAAGCATTTAAATGTATTTGCCTCCGGCAAAACTAAATATGGTCTTGGCCTTGTACACAACCTTTTTAAAATCTGGACAAACATATGGCTTCCTGTCAATGTCGTCAATGCTTGAAGCGCAGAAATTTTTACATTATTTTTCCCAAACACAATAAGCAAAAGGCATGATAACACCGTAAAATACGGCCCTCCAATATGAGTTATTTTAGGCATTATTCTATCAAGCGTCTTGCATTTTATTCTTTCATTTAGAATATAAAACACATTCCTATCTTCCGCAATAATCAATTTCTTAACTCCCAGCACTGAATGAAACCTCCTTACACCTTTATAGCATCCTTTTTTATATTGTTTATAACAATATTACATACTTTATCTGCAGAATGATATATACCAATCTCGCCCATTCGCTCTTTCATTTCATTTATCTTTTTACTATCGCCTAATAAATCTATTACTTTCTTATCCAGCCTTTCTATATCCTTGATTCTTAAGGCAATTCTTTTTTTTAGCAGATATTCAAGGTTACGCTCTTCTTGCCCTGGAATAGGATCAAAAATAATCATAGGCAATTTTTTAGTTATAGCTTCTGTGACAGTCAGACCACCACTTTTTGTTACAAGCACATCTGCCGCATCCATAAATTCATGTACATTATCTACATGTCCATAAATAAACACATTATCTTCAGCAATTTCTTCAATTTTGGCCTTTAAATTTTTATTTAATCCACATATTACAGCAATTTGTAGATCTTTATGGTTTTGTATGACATTAACAGCTTTTTTAATATTTCCAAGTCCAAGTCCACCACCCATAATCAGCACAAGCGGTTTGTCTAAAGAAAACCCTAATTTTTGCCTCATATCAAATTTATCTTTCTTGACGTAAAACTCCTCATCAATAGGTATTCCTGTAACATAAATTTTATCGTCACATATACCCATACTTTTCATCTGAGTCTTCATTTCACTTGAACCCACAAAATAACCGTCTATCTGATGATGTATCCAATATGCATGGACATCATAATCAGTCAATATGGCATATATAGGTATATTAAGATCCCTTTTTACATGAGATAAAATAGAACAAGAAAATGGATGTGTGCATATTACTGCATCAGGTTTTAAATTTAATACATAATCTTTGATAAAAGTATAAACCGATATGCCTATCAGTTTATTTATACGCCTCTCTATTTTATCCCTTTCCATTTCGTAAAGATATCCCCATAATTCAGGTGTTAATTTTAATGTCTTTAGGTAAATTCGAGTCGTCAAATACGAAATGCTAGGGAACTTCTCTCCAAGTGGATTTTCCACAAACACCTCAACATTATCTCTTTTTTCAAATGATTTTTTCAATGCTATTGCAGTCCTTTTATGTCCAGTACCTATATCTTCATAAAGTATTAAAATCTTCATTTTATCCATTTTTAAGACCCTCGCAATCACTATATTGATTATCTCATCAAAATATTAAATTTGGATTAAAGTTTGATTAAAAATACGTTAAAATAGTCTATCAATATAGTTTATTTTCATTTGCTATCTAATATTATACCATCAAAATTGATTTGTTGTACAAAAATTATTAAACCCTCTTCCGCCAAGAAGAGGGTCTTAAATACATATTTTCTACGCTAAAGCTCTCTTTTTCACAATATCAATTGCGTTTCTCACTTGTGGAATAATAGATACCACAAAGCATATTAAGACTTCCACACCTACTAATATCCCATTTACAAGAAGCGAATATACTACGGGATTCATGCCTTTTGGTGCATAGCTAGCAAAGAAAAAGACACCTGATAGAAAATGCGAAAAAAACCTACCAAAACCGCCAACTAAGACCCCAAGGCTTAAATTTTTCTTGAAAAATCCTGCAAGCCCTAAGGCACCAAATGCCAGAGGATAATCTAAAAGAAGCTGTATCCAATGCACAACATAAGGATCTTGTATAAGCTGAAGCATTCCATAAGCCATTCCTACTAAAATACCAGGCCCTGCTCCATAGTAGTATGCAAAAACAAACAAAGGAAGCATACTGGCTGGCGTTATAGAACCACCTTGAGGCCAATGGTAAAACCTTATATACGACAAGACAAACGATATGGCTATTGCTAAACCACCATATACCAGCATTTTGACATTAAACTTGACACTATTTCTTAAAATGTAAAACAAAAACACAGCAAATAAAATCGCAATTATGATGGAAAGTGTGGCAGGCTTTATTTTTGTGAAATCTGAAAAAATGCTTACAATGTAGGACATAAAAATAACCTCCTTTTGAGGCTATGTACCGCTTAAAACAAAAAAACCGCACACTGATGCGGTCTTTTGCCGCATTCCCTTCGTAGGTATTAACCTAATCAGGTTCTAGGGGTTTGGCATCTGCCATCTCAGCTAAAAGCACCCCCAGCGGACATAGTCTGTTTATTAATTTATATTTATTATCATTATAATAAAATTATTTTTTAAATGCAATACCTTCGTGCTTAAGCAAAAATGCTTTTATATTAAGTCCACCGCCAAAACCTTTCAATGTCATATCAGAGCCAATGACCCTATGACACGGTATGATAATCGGAATAGGATTTTTATTGAGGGCATTTCCTACAGCCCTTGATGCATTCGGCTTGCCTATTCTTTTTGCAATTTCACCATATGTAGCATAAAAACCATACGGTATCTTCATAAGCTCTCGCCAAACTAATTTTTGAAAATCAGTCCCTTCTAAGTCTAACTTTACGCTAAATTCTTTCAAGTGTCCCTTAAAGTACAATCTAAGCTGTTCTTTGCAATCTGCAATAAACAAATTTGTACCTCTTAAACATTGTGAATGTTCTTCATTAGGAAAATCTATCCTTATTATACCATTTTCACCTGCATATATCATCAGCCTTCCAAAGGGTGTATCTAGATAATCACACAACACTTTATCACATCCTGGGCTTTTAAATAATATGCTATCTAATCTTTATTTCTTCATCGGTGTCTTCATCTACATAGTCATCATCAAAATCATCAACTAATTCAGTTTCTGATTTACTCAAAGCTGCTATTTTTGCTAAGCTTTTTTCTATTGAATCAATCTTTTTCATCTTTTTCATTGTATAAACTATGTAAAATACCAAAAAAATGACTGATACAATCGGTGTTGCTAATGCTACAAAGTACTGCAGAAATAGCATAAATCCGCTTTGAACCATCCTTGACACTCCCTTCTAAATAAGATATTCACTATTTATTATTTCACAAGTAAACAATCAAAACAAGTATTATGAAAAATATTATAAGTTGCTTTTTTATTCAACAAATTCTAAAATAAAATCAAGAAAGGGTGTAATAAGATGAATTGGCTAGGTATTGTATTAGTAATTGCCGGTATCGTTTATTTGATGTATTCCATATTAAATAAAGATAAAGTTACTTATTATACGAGAAAAGCAAAAATAAGGCTTTTAAAATCAGATGAATTCTTAAAGTTGCAGCTTAAGTTTTCAATACTTAATTCCATATACCTTATAATCTTTGGGATACTTATAATGGTGCTTAATTTAAATAGTATATTTATCGTGGCATCAGGTGTTATATTTTACTTCATAAACTTTTTACTATTTTTAGAAGCCAAGAAAAAGGGATACGTTGACTACTAAAAGTAAAGCCATATTGGTGAAACTTAGGTTTCATCAATATGGCCTATTTTTTAAACAGCCTCTTTAAAGTATCTTCTTACATCTTTTAAATATTCAATTATCGTCAAGTGCTGAGGGCATTTCGTCTCGCACTCTCCACACTCTATGCAAGAGCTTGCTTTTCCTTCATTTAAATTATTATAATTTCTAAGTGCTTCATTGTAGTTGTTGTACATGTGGGCTTCATTGTAAATTGCAAAATTCTTCGGTATATTTACGCCATTTGGACACGGCATACAGTAGTTGCAAGCAGTACAACCAACAGGTGAAAGCTTCTTATAAGTTTCTCTGACTTTATCAACAAGTTTTACCTCGTCTTCGGTTAAGCCATTGGCTTTTGACCTTGAGGCACTCTCTATATTTTGTTTCACTTGCTCCATCGTACTCATTCCACTTAATACAAGAGAAACTTCTGGATGATTCCACACCCACTGCAAAGCCCATTCTGCAGGTGTCCTTTTTACGCTGGCACTATTCCAAATCTCTTTGATAGCCTCTGGCGGATCTCCTGCAAGCTTACCTCCTCTTATTGGTTCCATTACAATTACAGCTAACCCTTTCGATGCAGCATACTTAAGCCCTTTTGTACCTGCTTGATTATTTATGTCCATATAGTTGTACTGAATCTGGCAAAAATCCCATTTATCATAATCATCAATTATGCTTTTAAAAACGTTGTATTCATCATGAAATGAAAAACCAATGAATTTGACTTTACCTTCCTTTTTAACTTTTTCCATCCAGCTAAATACATCAAGCCTCTTGTATTTTTCCCACCTTTCTTTATCCAATGCGTGGAGAAGGTAAAAATCTATGTATTCAACATCAAGCTTTTTTAACTGCTCATTTAGGTACTTATCCATATCTTCTTTTTCATTAACCAGCCATGACGGAAGTTTTGTAGCTAAATACGTCTTTTCTCTGTAACCATCTTTTAAGGCTTTGCCTACCACAATTTCACTTTGCCCTTCATGATATGGATATGCAGTATCAACGTAATTAACGCCATTATCTATAGCATATCTTATCATTTTTATCGCTTCAGCTTCATCTATTTTGCTATAGTCACCATCTACGATAGGAAGTCTCATAGCTCCAAAGCCAAGTGCTGATACTTTTACTCCAGTCTTACCAAAATCCCTGTATTGCATATCAACCCCTCCATATCATCAAAATTTAAATTTCTTATTTGATTATAGCATCAATAGATAAAATAACAAAATTTAAGCCTCAATACATATTCAATTATACAAAGCTAATACATTGTTACATCAAAAAACAGTAAAAGAGCAATAAAACTATTGCTCTTTTCACTTGCTATTTATCCTCAATATCATCGTCATCGTGAAGTTGTAGCGGCATAGTAGCTACAACTATGTGCTTGTGCTTTAGCAGTTCTTTTTCTATATAAACCCTCGTCTTATTATGAAGTATATTGTGCCACCTTTTTCTAACTATAAACTGTGGTAAAATTACCGTAATCATGTCACCTTTCTTGTAGTTGTACTCTTCTGATTCTATAAATTTAAGAAGTGGTTCTACTATCCTTCTAAATGGTGAATATTTGACAATCAACGGTATATCAGTATTTAATAGTGCATACCTTTTTTTAATTTTCTCGCCGCTTTCTTCATCAATTGAAACATTAAACGCTATTACATAATCTGAAATAGTCCTAGCATATCTAAGTGCTCGTATACTAGCTTTATTTATACTTTCAATAGGCACAATTACTCTATTGCGGTAATGATTCTCAGATATTTTTATGCTTTGCAAATCTTCTGGGCTAACTCGAAGCTGTTTTGCAATTGCCCTATAATGTTTGTTTATCTTAAGCATCATAAATACAAGAATAGGTATGACTACAATTACGATCCAAGCACCTTCTCTAAACTTTGATATACCTATTATTATTACAACTATAGCAGTCACAATAGCGCCTGTACCATTTATAAATGCCTTTATAAGCCAGTTTTTGCCTCTGGTTGTTATCCACTTTTTCGCCATTCCAGTTTGTGAAAGGGTAAAAGATATAAAAACACCAATGGCGTACAAACCTATTAAAGATGTTACATTAGCTTTAAAAGTCACAATTAATACCGTTGCTAAAACTGAAAGCAATATTATACCATTTGAGTAGCTAAGCCTATCACCTCTTTTATTAAGCTGCCTCGGCATGTGTCCTTCTTTTGCCATTATTGCAAGCAAAAGAGGAAATCCTGAATAAGCAGTATTCGATGCCATTACCAATATAATAAAGGTTGTAGCAGTAATATAATAAAACATAAAACCTCTACCAAATATATAATCAGCCAATTGGATGATAACAGCCTTCTCACCTGGTACAATGTGATACATGCTTATGAGAACTGATATACCTCCAAATGAAATCAAAACTATCGAAGCTAACAAAATAAGAACAGTTTTGGCCTTTTTTACAGAAGGGTCTTTGAAATTTGGAACAGCGTTGCTTACAGCTTCTATACCTGTTACTGCTGCACATCCATTTGAAAAAGCCCTTAAAAGCAAAAATAGTGTTACTGGCTCAACAGTTTTTAAAGGTGTTGTAGGAGGCACATATCCTCCTTTTATCTTTACAATACCCCCTATTAGCATTGCAATTATTCCAAAAACAAAAGCATACGATGGAATGCCAAAAATTCTGGATGATTCACGTATACCTCTCAAATTTCCTATCATTAAAATTAATATGATTAAAATACAAATAAGTATTGAATAAGGTTTTAAAAATAAAAATGCAGATGTTATTTGATCAACACCTGATGATACACTGACTGCTACTGTCAAAATATAATCAACAGAAAGTGCAGCACCAGCCACCACCCCAGCAATCTTGCCTAAATTGTCAGATGCAACAACATAAGCACCACCACCATTTGGATAATTCTCAATAGTCTGTAAATAAGAGAATACCAGTATCAGTAGTAAACTGATAATAGCAGCTGAAATATACAATAAATTTTTGTATGCCAGTATACCTATAGCTGGTAATAAAACTAACAATATTTCTTCACCCGCATAGGCTACGGATGAAATTGCATCGCTGGACAGTATAGGAAGTCCCCATATCACATCGTATTTTTCACTTTTAATAGCCTTATTTGTCAGTGGTCTACCTATTAAAGCCCTCTTTAGCCTATTAAACATTGTAACGCCTCCGCTTATTAATAATAATATTAGATTATATATCATTATCTATTATTTATCAATATCAAATAATCTATATATTTTCCTGGTTTCTATTGTCTTTCTTCTCTATATTTATCCATAACTTGAGAAAATATCTCCGCATTTGTCGGAGGAGTATATGATATGGCATTTGCACCAGCCTCTATAGTCTCCATAATAGTATCATCTGTCGGTCCTCCAGTTGCAATTATAGGAATATTAGGACATATATCCCTAACTTTTTTCACAATTAGAGGTGTCTTCTTCGCACCTGAAATATTTAATATCGTTGCACCAGCATCTACACGTCCTTTTATATCTTCAGTTTCTGATACGATCGTCACAACGATTGGTATATCAATCGTAGCTCTTATTCTTTTTATTATATCATTTGCAGTAGGTGCGTTTACAACAACGCCCATAGCACCTTGAAATTCTGCATCGAGTGCCAAATTCACAACCCTTTTGCCTTGTGTCAGTCCTCCACCGACACCACTAAAGACGGGAATATCCGATGCCATTATTATGGCATGCGTAATCACAGGCTGCGGTGTAAAAGGATAAACAGCCAATATAGCATTCGCATTAGTATTTCTTATTATAGCAATATCAGTAGTAAATAGCAGTGATTTTATCACTTTACCATGAATCTTTATGCCTGAAACATTTTGTATAACCTCCGGAACTCTGATCATTTTCTGCCTTAATGGAGATACAATTTCAGGTATTGATAAATTATCCAATATATCACCCTCCAAATATAAATTAGCTTTTTAAATGCATTATGTAGTATACCACAACATTAAAGCTAATTAAACTAATTTTTTTAATAAGTTATTTATAATTATATCACTATATTTGGAATTTTTTGTAGTGTATAGAGAATTCTTTTTGTAAATATTGTTATATTTATGAGTACATAAAGTCATCATTTTGCATGACTTTAGTCATAATTTCATTAAAAAACAAGAGACGGCTCAATAAGAACCGTCTCTATAATAATTATATTTCAAAAGGCCCGTAATGATCTTCACTTTAGCCTATATAAATCTTTGCACACCTGTATTAAATCAATACTTATGACTTAATACAAGCATCTCAAAACCTATATAGACCTGTGCTCGACTATTATAAATACCTTAGAAACCTAATATAATCTCTCGACTATACTAGACCTCCAGTCTAAGTACAACATTAAGCTATACATTTGACCTGCGGAACTTATAATAGTCTTAGCTCGACTATAATACATCTCTTTTAACCTTATATTAATCCACGCGACTAATATAAAGCCTTACAAGACATATTATAATCTGCCCGCCGACTGATATCGGACCACTAGATCCGATATCAGTCTTTGGCCGACCATTTAAGAACTTTCGTCCTTAAATGATCTTGGCTCAACCATTACGAACCTTACGTTATTATGTTATCCCGATTTTGCTTTATTATACTTTTAAAATATTAGGAAATTACAGGAAGTTTTGAATTTGATTTTATTTATAATTTAATGCAATAACTTCTGATTTGCCTTCCAAATCGTCTTTTTTGATTTCAATCTCATTTGATTGAATCTTTTGTCCACCTGTCATCTTTAAAAAGTTATCAACAGTTTCAATAGGTAAATTAACATTGCTGGTCCTATAGTGCATTGCAATAGTCAATTTTGGCTTAAGCTGTTCTATTACTTTGACCGCCTGCCTATCATCAATTGTGTAGTACCCGCCAACCGGTATCATCAATACATCAATATCACCTATCTCTTTTAGCATATCATCCGTCAGTATATGTCCAAGATCGCCTGCATGGCATACTCTAATGTTATCAGCATTTATCACGAATACGATGTTCTTGCCTCTTTTAGCGCCATGCTCATCATCATGAAATGTACTAATACCTTTTATGTTGACACCATTTACGTCATGTTCCCCTGGTGTATTTACAATTTTAAAATTTCCCTTTATAGCTTTAAAATAATTGTGGTCAAAATGCGAATGCGATGATGTGACAATGTCTGCATCTGTTTCAGGCAGCGGATATCCTACAGTTTGGTCAAATGGATCTGTGACTATCCTTATACCGCTATCTAACGTTATTTTAAAACACGAATGTCCAAAATATCTTATTTTCATATTAACACCTCCTATTCCATATTATAACACATTAATCTATTTGTATTAAAATCATTGGCTCTTTCCATAGCATTCGCATAAATTCCCTCAGGGTAGCCTAACCTCCATAAAAAATTTAGGCGGATACTCCGCCCCTACATTTTCTCTGGTGCTGTTATTTTTAACATGTCTAATACGTTCTTTATTACTATCCTTGTTGCATCTATTAAGACGATTCTAGCTTTCATCAATTCTTCATCAACGCCTCTTACTCTACAGCTATTGTAAAATGTGTGGAATAAAGATGCAACATCTAATATATATCTTGTAATTCTGTGTGGCGCCATTGTCTTTGCTGCTATTGTTATTTCTTCCGGCAGATAAGCCAGCTTTTTAATTAAATCAATCTCTGCTTCTTCATTTAGCAATCTTAAGTCAACATCTTTTAAATCTTCTGTGTTTATTCCATCATCTTTTAACTGCCTTAATATGGAACATATTCTGGCATGAGCATATTGAACGTAAAAAACTGGATTTTCATTTGATTGCTCTACTGCCAAGTCCATGTCAAAGTCCACAGCACTATCGGCTGAACGCATGTTAAAGAAGAATCTGGCGGCATCTTTGCCAACCTCATCTATCAAATCCCTCAGTGTCACCATTTTTCCTGTCCTCTTGGACATTTTTACTACTTCTTTGCCTTTCATAAGCCTTACAAGCTGCATCAAAAGCACATCAAGCTTATTGGGATCTATGCCTAAAGCCTTCATAGCACCTTTCATCGGCGCTACATGTCCATGATGGTCAGCACCCCATATATCAATAACCCAGTCAAATCCACGCTTTACAAATTTATTTTTGTGATATGCTATATCAGATGCCAGATATGTAGGATATCCATTTGCTCTGACTAAAACATCGTCTTTTTCAGCTCCAAAAAGCGTCTCTTTAAACCAAAGGGCTTCGTCCTTTTCATACGTATATCCTTTTTCTTTTAGCTCATTTATTACTGATTCTACTTCGCCGCTTTCATGAAGTGTATTTTCAGAGAACCACACGTCATATTCTATGCCATAAGCCTCTAAGTCATCTTTTAACTTTTCTATGTTCTTTTTAAGGCCATATTGAACTAGTGCTTTTCTCCTATCTTCTGGATCTGCATCTTTGTACTTATCGCCATATAATTCCAAAAACTCCTTGGCTCTTTCAATTATGTCGTCTCCGTGGTAACCTCCTTCAGGCACTTCTACATCTTGACCTAACAATTGTAAATACCTAGCTTCTAATGACAATCCAAATTTCTCTATCTGATTTCCTGCATCATTTATATAAAACTCTCTCGTCACGTCGTATCCTGCATAGTCAAGTATTGATGATAGTGCATCCCCTAATGCACCGCCTCTTGCATTTCCCATGTGCATAGGTCCTGTCGGATTTGCAGAGACAAATTCCACTTGCACTTTTTTACCATTTCCAATATTGACTCTACCGTAATCTATACCCTTCTTTTTAATAAGCATCAATGCTTCAACATTATAGTCATCATTTAGGTAGAAGTTCATAAATCCAGGACCGGCTATTTCTACTTTTTCAATCATTGTCCCTTCAAGCTTAAGCCCATCTTTAATTATCTCAGCAATTTTTCTAGGCGACATCTTTGCCGATTTTGCCATAACCATAGCTGTATTTATAGACAAATCACCGAATTGTTTTTCTTTAGGTTCTTCTATCTCTATAGAAGGTATATCTTCTATATTTAAAAGGCCGTTTTTTTTCGCTTCCTCTATAGAGTTTATTACCATTTTAGTTATTTCAGTTTTTACCTTTTGTACGATATTATCCAATTAATTAACCTCCCGCACTGTTAAATGTATTTCATTATCGCTTACTACCTTTTCATCTAAATCAACTGCATATCTAAGCTTTAGTTCTCCACCATTTTCTGTAAAACATACATTTATTTCGTCAGACTTAACTCCCAGCATTATATTTCCATATGGAGTCATGTAGCTGGACTCATGCCTTATATCCTTTTCAAATATCATCTTTGATTGATTCTCTCCAAACCTCATCAAGACAACTGAATCTTCCCCTACTTTCAATGTAGTCGTAGTTTTATCTAAACCGGAAAGTTCAGACTCCTCATACTTTATATAGTAGTATTCGCCTTTTTTCAAAAATTCTCCCTCTGTTATAAGCTCTATCGTATCAGTTTCATTTTGTACATTCCTTTGAGTTCCTTTGACTGTAATTAAAGCTTTTTTCAAGCTAAACTCCCCTTTACCAGTTTGTACATTTCTCTTTATGCGCAGATAAAGCCAATTGTATCAGTTCATCAATCAATTTGCTATATGGTTTCCCTGATGCTTCCCAAAGTTTCGGATACATGCTGATTTTTGTGAATCCTGGTATAGTATTAAGTTCATTTAGGTAAACTTTACCTGTATTTTTGTCCATCAAAAAGTCAACTCTAGCCATACCTCTTGCGTCCAACGCAATATATGCTTTGATGGCTAATTCCCTTATCTCTTCCATCTTAACATCCGGTATAGGTGCTGGAATGAAAAGTTTTGATGCTTCATCGAAATACTTTGCATCGTAATCGTAAAATTCATGAGCAGGAACAATCTCACCGGCAACAGATGCCTCAGGATTGTCATTGCCTAAAACTGAACACTCAATCTCTCTTGCATCAATACCTTCTTCTACAATAATCTTTCTATCATACTTTGCAGCAAATTTCAAGGCATCAAATAACTCGCCTTCATTGTGAACCTTTGTTATACCTACACTTGAACCCATATTAGCAGGTTTTACAAAGCACGGATATCCAATCTCTTTTGATGTTTTTTTGCGTATAACTTCGTAATTATCTGAATCATTTAACTCTTTTCTATACACGACTGTAAATTTTGGCGTTGGTATTCCAGCCTCTAAAAAAATTCTCTTTGAAAAAACTTTGTCCATACACAAAGATGATGACAATACATTTGGACCTACATAAGGCATCTCAAGAAGCTCTAAGAGGCCTTGAACTGTTCCATCTTCTCCATTAGGCCCGTGAAGTACAGGAAAAACAACATCAATTGGATAAAATTCGTATCCATTTTCTTTAAATACAAGTATGCCTTTGTATTTAGTAGAAGGTCCTATCAATGCAGGCACAGCATCTTTTTCCCACTGGCCTGTAGCTATTTTCTCAATATCTCCATTGTACAAATACCATTCACCTTTTTTAGTTATGCCTACCATATACACATCATACTTATCTCTATCAATGTTATTTATTATAGAAGTGGCTGAAACCCTTGATACTTCGTGCTCTCCTGATTGTCCCCCAAATAAAACAGCTACTTTTAGCTTCTCCATAAAAGAATTCATTCCTTTCAAATGGTATACATATAATTATGAAATATGCATTAATTATATTCTAACCTTTTAAAAGGCTGGATTCAAGCTTATTTTAAATTAAAAGGCCAGAGAAGATAGTTATCTTCCCCGGCCTTTCTGGGCTTTAAATGAGGAGACTTAGAAGTTATTGTTCTGTACCATGCTCTCCTCGGCTTTCTTGATAGCAAGTTTTACAAGATTGCCGCAGTCACGAGATGATACACTTCCCCAACCTTCAGTCTTTACTATATCGTAAACGCCTAGCTCTTTTGCCAATTCCTCTTTCAGATTATCTGACATGAGGCTATTACGACGTCTACTCATTTCAATTCCTCCTTTTGGGCCCATTTATATTTTCCCTATTAAACACTTTTTTTATTCTAACAGTCGTTAATATACATTTTACATTGTTAAATTGCCTTGGCTAGTCTTTATGACTTTTAAGATTTTTTCTTCTGTACCATTTTCAGCATTTATGTATACGTAAAATGTGTCGCCGCTGTACGTCCCTTTAAACTCATAAGCTAAAACTTCTTTTCCACCATCTAGTGGTACTATGCACAATCTACTGCTATCAACCTTCAAATTTTTGCTGACTTTGCTTTGCGCTTCAGATTCGGTAAGTTTTGGTTTTCCTATTTTCCTGTTTACATGCGACATATAGTATGATGTGGCATCAAAACCTACTATGTCTCCATTATCTAAAGCTACTTTTACTTTGACAATGTCAGGATAGATTCTTACGTTATTCTGTACAGGAGTAAAATTAAATTGAACAGTTCCGTTGGCTTTTATGGAGTAAGTGTTTTCCATATTGCTAAAGCCATGAGCTGATAAGAACTTAGTTGCATAATTTAAAGCCTGTGTTTCCGATATGTTTACTTTAGTAACCGCCCTTTGATCCATAAACCAAATTACATGACCACCCTTCTTACTTACATTAACGTAAATCGAAGGAGCGTTTTGAGTCGGCCTTAATTCTACTCCATAAGCATCTATCTTTCCATTGTTAGGACTGTATTTAACTGCAGATGATACAGGTCTTCCTAAAAACCTTTTGGCTATTGACACAGCGTTGTTGTATGACACATTGCTGCCTGTCAGTCCTTTTGGCATCAGTTTTGCCTGGCTTTCAGAGAAAGGCCCATCGTATATGAGAGTTGGATAGTTAGACATTTGCTGATTTACAGTATTCATATTTACATTTAATATTTTGTTGTCTATCTGGCTCATCTTTTGAGTTCCTTTTTTATTTAAGTTGTCTAAATCATACCCACCTTGTATTTTGCTTCTTAAATCCTGCAAACTTTTGCCAAGGTATACTGCATAGTTGTGCAGTTCTGACATTGTCTTTAGATCTTTATCAGTCAATTTCTTTCCGTCTGCCACATTCTTTGAAAGGCTGTAAGAATAATCTCCTATTTGGGATAAAAACTTCGATGTATTGTCCAATTCTGGCTGTCCTATCGGAAGCTGGTTTAAGTTTTCTTGTGCCTCAAAAGCCTGCCTCCATACATCGCTTAAAATGGGTATTGTCGTATTTTCCTGCGATGATACCATCAACTTCCCTGTTGATGTTTCAATATTTTCTATGCTGTTTACAAGCTGATAAAATGATCTATCGTATTGAGCCTGCAAATACCTGTGATATGTTACTTTCTGCATGTATTGGTTATATCCCCATGCTCCTATCACCAAAAGCAAAAAAAGCATCACAACTGTCGATATCCTTTTCATTTTCATCACCTACCTTGCAAATATATGACTGCCAATCTGTGTTATGATCGGTCTATTAAATATCCAGTAATTCTGAACTTTTGATGCATTGTAGTAGTATAATGCTCCACCTGTAGGATCCCATCCTGCAATTGCATCTTGAGCGGCTCTGATGCTGTCCTGAGATGGAGGAAGCCACATTTGTCCATCATCAACCGCAGAAAACGCACCAGGTTGAAAAATCACACCCGCTATTGTGTGCGGGAATATGGGAGATCTTACCCTGTTCATAACAACTGCTCCTACAGCTACTTTCCCAACAAATGGCTCACCTCTTGCTTCTCCGTTTATAAGCATTGCCAAAAGATATACATCGTCATTTGTAGTCGTAGATGTTGCCGGAGTGTATGTATTTGATATTGAAGTGTATTTGCTAATGTTAAATCCCAATGCTACTTTCGTTTGATCGTCGACAATTCCAGTCACATTGAGCCCATTATTTGCCTGAAATTTTCTTACAGCCAGCCATGTTCTAACTCCAAAAAATCCATCTACAGGTCCATCGTAATATCCCCAATCTTTAAGTCTAGACTGAACCCTTGACACATCAGATCCAGAATTGCCCCAATATAAATTTGACATTGTTTTGATAGACATGTTTAACGTACTTAACTCAACGCAAAAAGTAGTAAATAGTATTAGTATCAGCAGTATCACCTTTATCCTGGATATGGAATAGTTTTTCATCTTTTGCCTCCTCTACAATTTAGTATTTGTAGATATTTTTTGTAGAGAATCAAACTTTATACACGTGTCCCAAAACTTTTATGTAATCTATGTTTGGATCTTCTCTCTAATCATTTTAATGCCATACGAATATCATCAAAATACTTCTCAAGCACTTCTACAATTTTAAATTTCACCTGTGGTTTATTTGTCTCTATCATGGAAAGCTCGTCTTCTGACAAATACTTACTTAGCTCTCTCTTCGTTTCATCACTTGAAAGGCCATGTGTAATATCTACAAAACACAAAGGCGGAAACATCACACACCACCAGTTTTTCCCTTCACCTTTTCCTATTACTATTCTTAGTGCATTGTAATTTCCTGCCGGAAGCATTATTGTGTCATAATACTTTGTCGGAAAATCAAAACGCCCGTACATCACCTTCACACCATAATCTTTGCCGTTGGCGTAAACAGTATCTTGCGCTATCTTCTGTATATATGGTATGTTCTTCTTGATTATGTCTTCTGACTCTTTTAAGTTTGTCACTCCAATGAATTTGTCGTTCATACTTTTGATTACTGCATCTCTTACTTTAAGTTTTAAATTTTGGTCATCTACTGAATCGCTATTTGCTATAACGTGAAACCTAATAAGCTTATTTGATATGTCTTCCTTCATGGCGTATGTATTATCGTTTCTGCTAATTGCAAAAAGAAATACTATAAAAAGTGCCAAAATAATTGCTATAAATCGCTTCATTATTGTATATCCCCCATTTTTTTAATTTGACATACCAGATAAACGGCATGCCTTCAATCTCAATTATTGACAGGTGGAGGATAAAATATACAAAGTTTATTTAAATAAACCAATCCTCCTTATATGGGTGGATACAACAGGCTCTACAACTACATCTGGAAATTTTTTCTCCCATTCAGGCCCTACTTTACTCCACAATGCTGGTTTGTACTTTTGTATATAGTCACCGATACCTATCATATCAACTTTTAAATCTTTCTGAAATTTCTTCAATGAATCATTAATCATTTTCTCTATCACTTTGTCGGCTTTTTTCTCCATTGTGCCTAATACATTTGTTTCAAACATCTCTCCGTGCTTTTGAAAGCTGTATTCTGTCACTTCTCCTTCTACATCATACTTTATCTTGTAAATTATCTTCCCATTTTGTTCAATAACCTGTCTTTTCATGACCGTATTTGTAATATTAAAAGGAACTTTTACTTCTTTTCCGTCAGTAGTAGGCATGTTAAACGTAATGTCACCACCTTTTACAAACCCCATTAGCCACATGTACCCCATGTTTTCCCCATCTGAAAGCCATCCTGCCAGTTTGTAATTTTTTATAATGGCAGAACCAGCAATTTTTAGTTCATCTTTTCCTGACGAAATAACAGGAATAATAGCATTTCCATTTGTGTCATGAAGGGATTTAGTTATCTTATTGTAATCTAAATTAGGGAATATTGACGTTCTATTATACTGCTTAAATATATCATCTATATACACACCGATATCTGGATCAAATTTATAATTTTTAAGCAGTATATCTTGTGCCTTACCATCTGCGACTAAAAGCCTCAATTTCCTGCTTAATTCATAGCTTCTATCAAGAGTGTCTAATACTTCAAGAAATTTATTCCTATCGCTTACCACATCCTTGCCAAGTATAACTGCTTTCGTATGTCCGAGAAAAAGCCTCTTATCAAGTCTCGTGCTTATATGGCGAGATGCAGAAAAAACCGTATCGCCAACCTCTGATATGGAGAAATTAGGTTGCCCACCGCCACCACCTCCACCACCGGCAGCGCTGGTTACCTGCTTTACATTAGGAAATTGAAAAGTTACAATGTAATTCTTAGCTTGATTAGATGTATCAATCCCTATCGCCATTACAAATGCTCTATCTTCTATCTCTACCTTATCCCAGCACCCCGTCAAAAGTGATAATATCAACAAAAGCAGCACATAAACCTTAATTTTTTTCACTGTTTTTCATCCCCTTATCTCTCAATTTCATAGCTAAAAACATTAAAATCGGAAGAATAACAACAAAAAACAATGTTAAAATCGATGCATATGAAGCATATTTGTATACTTCAACTATGGAGTCTGGGATAAGCGCCATAAAGTAGATAATAGGTATAAGGGGTATAACTAAATATGTATGTTCCCTAGCCTTAATAAGTTTAGAAAGAGTCAATGTGGCAGCATAATGAAAAGCTGATATTGATGTAAATACTGCAAATGTCCAAATACCCATTATCAAGCTTTCAAGATTCTCAATAAAAAAGCCTGGGAAATTTATAGATTTTATAACTGTAAGCAAAGGCCAAAGCTGCACACTTGTCTCTTTGTATCCAAATATACCTATTGTATAAAATGTAACGTATATATAAAAAAATATAATAGAGAAAAAGGAAATGTTTATACTTTTTTTAAATTTAGTTCCCATTTGAATATATGGAAATATAACATATAGTATTTCAAACCCGATAAAACTATAAGTTGTTGACAATATTCCTTTCAATAAATTTAAAAAAGAAATCCTCAAAATTGGCAAAAAATTGCTTAAATCTAAATCAGTAATAGTTGGAAGAAAAATAATCATCATAGGTATGACCATTATAGGAAAAAGAATCTCTGATAACCTAGCAATAGGTTCTATGCCATAACGTACGATGTAACCAGAGGTGAAAAGCATTGTTATCATTATCACTTCAACTGGCGTACTATTTAAAAGATATGATTTTGTAACCTCTGCAAAAATTCTTAGATTCAAACTGCAAAAAATTAAAAAATATGCAACAAGAAAGATACTTAATATAACAGATACAGGCTTTGTCATAAGTTTTGCAGAGTACTCTACAAAAGTTTCCGTTGGAAATTTAGATGCTATATAACCAATAAATCTTGCTAATATTAACGCTAGGATTCCTCCCAACAGTATCACTATAAGCGCATTTGGACCAGCCGCTTTTGCAACATCAGCAGATAAACTTAATATACCTGCCCCCAGCATAGTTGTAAAAAGCAGTATTGTAGTTTGATTTTCTGATATCTTGTCATTATTTTTTATCATTACCATTCCTCCGGTCTATCTCCATGCTTTCGATCTCCTCAGGTCTTAAATCTTTCATGCGTTTCTTGTCTTGTGTATCCAAAATTGCTGGTCTTTTCTTAAACATCATAAGTGGCGCTCTGATCAAGGTATCTGCTAAATCACTTAAATTTACTTCAACAAACGGTGATAAATACGGAAGACCAAAACTTTTTAGAACTACCAAGTGTGTAAGCATTAGTATTAAACAAAGCATTATACCGTACAGTCCTAATACGGCAGCAAAAAGCATAAAGGCAAACCTTAAAAGCCTAAAAGCAATAGCAGCACTGTAACTTGGTATCGAGAATGATGATACTGCCGTGACTGCAACTACTATAACCATCAGTGGACTTACGATTCCCGCCATTACAGCAGCTTGACCAATGATCAAACCACCTACAATACCTATCGTCTGACCTATTGGAACAGGAAGCCTTATGCCAGCTTCTCTTAAAAGTTCAAAAGTTGCCTCCATTATCAACGCTTCCATAAAGGCAGGAAACGGAACACCTTGCCTTGTTGAAGCTATATAAAGGGCTAATTTTGTTGGTATCATACCAGGATGATATGATGTAAACGCAATGTATATAGATGGTCCAACAAGAGCAATGACAGCCGCTGTAAACCTCAGTATCCTCAAAAGTGATGAAATCATCCATCTTTCAAAATAATCTTCAGGCGACTGAAAAAGCGTCGCCAGAGTAGTCGGTATGATAAGGGCAAATGGAGAATTATCTATAAGTATAGCTATTCTGCCTTCTAATACAGATGCTGCAACTTTATCTGGCCTTTCTGTATTTAACATCTGGGGAAATGGCGAATGCCAATCTTCTTCTATAAGTTGCTCAATATAACCACTCTCTAATACACCGTCAATGTCTATCTGTTCTAGTCTCTCTTTAATCTCCGACAATAAATCTT
This sequence comes from Thermoanaerobacterium butyriciformans, assembly GCF_017874545.1. Classification (GTDB taxonomy): domain Bacteria; phylum Bacillota; class Thermoanaerobacteria; order Thermoanaerobacterales; family Thermoanaerobacteraceae; genus Thermoanaerobacterium; species Thermoanaerobacterium butyriciformans. The sequence continues at coordinate 30,441 of NZ_JAGGLT010000019.1, forward strand.
TATTGACAATGTCATCTATGTACAATAAAGCAACATCTGTCTTTGAACGCTTGCCTATTTGCATCTGCTTTATTTTAAGCTCAGGATCTCTTATCCACCTTCTAACAAGGGCTGTATTAACTCTTAAAGTTTCAGTAAAACCTTCTCTTGCACCCCTCACTACCATTTCTGTCTCTGGTGGTGCTACAGATCTCATCTGCCATCCTCTGCTGGATATAATCACAACTTTAGGGTGTCCATCTAAAAAAAGAGCTGTATCACCTGACAATATGGATGTTATGCACTTGTCAAGATCATCTATCTCTTTTATATCACCACCAGTTATGGCGGCTTTTTTTATCACTTCATATATGTTCTTTTTAATTTCCTCTATAGATGGTTTTGCCTGCCTGGAATCAAGCATGAGTGAATGCATTACGTGTTCATTTATGATGCTTTTATCTACGAGTCCATCTACAAAAACAAGTTCCAATTTATGTTGAAACTCTTCTCCAACCCAGATTTCCCTGTAAATTATATCATCAGAATCTTTTAACATATCTTTTATGTATTTTATGTTTTCTTCAATATTCTCCTTGACTTTCGGGCTTACTACATCTTTGTCTTCATCGTTACCATTTTTATTGCTTTTATTATTTTTAAATAGCTTATTAAAAAGTCCCAACAAAAGCACCTCTTTTCATCAAATCGGTAATAGTTTCATGATTATATACATTATTACATCTACCAAAAGATAAGCTATACCTATGTTTCTGCATATCTTTGAATCCTCTTCAAGGCCTTTCTTTCTTAAGTCTTTAGGCTCAAATACCGACTCATAAAATCCCGCGATGAAAAGCGTCGCAAATAAATATCCATTAAAGACCTGTTTTATAAAATGAACTAAATTCACCATTTCAATATCACCTTTTTTAATTATTTCACAATAAAAAAATTATATGCAAAAAAAAATAGGCCTCTGCCTATTTTTACGCTATATATTTATTCGCCATTTCCACGTCCTCATCCTTATCTACGTCGTTCCCTATTTCAGGGTATTTTGATATTACAGCTTTTGCATTAATATTAAAAAGCTCCGAAACTTTTCTTTCCAACTGACTTATTGTAACCCGTCCAAAAGCAAACAAGATTAAAATCTTGAATCCCAAAAGCTGACCCAGTTTCCATGGTTTTTTCCTAAACGCTATAAACTGTTTTGCTGCTTCAATACATGCATCGATTATCTTAGGATTTAAGTAAAATATATTTCCACCTGTGAAAGTACCTTCTTTTATTTTAGCGTATGTCCTTTTAGCATCCGGAAACTTCCTCTCATTATCCTCTCTTTTCACAATTGGATAGCATAAGTCTGCATTATATGATTCCGATTGTTCAATAAAATCAATTACCGCCTCTTTCGTCAGCATAGGAATATCACATGTCAGTATCAAAACACGCCTGTCATTTTTAAAAGGCTCAATTCCTTTAACAACATTTTCTATAATGGAGCTGCCTTGTTCTATTAATATATCAATCCCATCTATGCATTTTAATTTTTCTTTATCGCCTATTACTGCAATTTTTTCTACCTTGCCTGAACCCCTCAGTGCATCAATAACGTATGATATCATGTATCTACCTTTTATTTTAATAAGTGCTTTTTCAGGAAGCTTTTCATCACCAGTACTGCCTGCAAGTATTAAAGCATTCATAATCTATTTCACTCTCCATTGCTAAAATGCTTCATATCTTTTACCAAATCATTTTGGAAATTCTGAATGTGCTTTTCCGCCCACTTTTGAGCATTTTCAGCATTTCGCATTTCTAATGATTCAAGTATTTTCTTGTGTTCCTGATACAATTTTTTAGATTTCCTATAATCGTTGATATATTTTACCCTAAATCTGTGAACATGCTCCTGTAGATTATTCATTATCTGCACCAATTTTTCATTTCTTGATGCATTAAAAATGCAATCATGAAATTCTTGATCGTATTTAATCAATTTCTCTGTGTTGTTTTCCGCAATTCCTTCATAGAATTTATCAAGTATTTCCTTTAGCTTATTAAGCTCATCATCTGTAATCCTCTCAGCAGCTAATGATGCTGCCAGTCCTTCTAAAGACTGTCTAACCTCAAAAGCATTGAGAAGATCCTTTGTGCTTAAATCCGACACATAGGCACCTTTTCTCGGAACCATTACAACAAGGCCATCCAGTTCAAGTTTTCTTATGGCTTCTCTAACAGGTGTCCTGCTAACACCAAGCTTTTCTGCTAGCTGTACTTCCATAAGCCTTTCACCGGGTTTAAACTCACCTGTTATAATAGCATTCTTCATATAGTCAAAAACAATATCCCTCAGTGGTTTATAATTTTCCAATGGTAGATAATTATTCATACAGTTCAATCCCCTTATCAATAGTATTAGCAATATATACAAAGAAGCCCTCATTCAAAAATGCGTTGTACGCCATATTTAAAAAATCCAAATTATCAAAGATTCCAAATACCGTCGGACCGCTGCCACTCATCAGTGTGCCTGAAGCTCCTCTTTCCATCATCTTTTTTTTGATTTCACCGATAATTGGATAATTCTTGATAGTAACCCGCTCTAAATCATTTCCTAAACTTCTGCAGATACAAGCTATACTGTTTGAATTTATAGCATCGATCATCTTTATTGTATAATTATTTTCTACAAAATCAAGTTTGTCATATTCAGTATATACGTCTTTTGTTGATACAAACAACGGAGGTTTCACAATAAGCAACTTTAGCTGCGGTGTCTTTATGTCTAATAATACATCTCCGATGCCGCTTGCCACCTTAGTTCCACCATCAATACAAAAGGGAACATCAGCTCCTAATGACGTAGCTAATTGTTTCAGCATAGACAAATCTATATTAAGATTCCAAAGCTTGTTCAATGCTACTAATGTCGCTGCTGCATTAGAGCTTCCACCTGCAAGCCCTGCAGCAACAGGTATATTTTTATTGAGCCGTATCAATGCACCATATCCACCAAATTCTTTTTTCAATAGATTTGCCGCCTTTACTACAAGATTGCTTCCATCTGATGGTATATACTTATTATCGCATTCAAAAACTATATCATCGTTTATTTCAAACTCTAATTTATCATATAAATCTATTGATTGCAAAACCATGTTTACAATATGGTATCCATCATCTCTTTTACCTTTGACGTCAAGCGACAAGTTTATCTTAGCATAAGATTTTGCCATTAGTTTGTCCATAATATATTCACTTCCAAAAAAAATTCACACTATAATATATATTATACATTATACACGAAAATCCTTCTATATATGTTTAGTTTTAAAAATAAAATAAAAGTTGGAATAAATATTAAATTCCAACTTTACCTGAATTTTTATATTTTATTTGGTATTATAAGCTTTGAACCTGCCAAAACTTTTTCTTCTTTCAGATCATTTACCTTAATAATATCTTCCTTAGCAGTCCTATACCGTTTTGCTATATCCCAAAGCTCATCATCTTTTTGAACCATGTATATGGTAATGCTGTGCCTGTTTTCCTCGCTTCTAGCTTCATCAATCTCCTTTACGTCTGCTAAAATATCATATCTGCTTATTTTAAATGCATCCACAGTAGCATCGACGACAAATTTCAGCTCTGCTTCTTTCATAGCCATTATGTCATACGATATGTGAGTTATCTTTAAATCAATAAAAAGCTCACCATCATCGATAGGCGCATCTAAAAACGTCTTAAACTGTGCCTCACCTTTAAATGACATCGGATTGCCGTTATCACCTATATACATTATGTTATAATCTATTATACCTTCCAAAAGCACTTTCCCATCTTTCAAAATATAGTCAGAAAGCACAGGATATGCCACAACATCAATGATTTTTCTTACATTATTTTTAAATTCGACATTTTCTTTGAATATAGCTTGTGATTTAAAACGTTCCTGTTGGCTAATTGCCTCAATCGATTCAATTACAGGCTCAACATTTCTCGTTATCCCATAAATATCGACAGGAATTTCAGTCTCATCCTTCTCTACTACCAGAGCTTCCGTCTTTAAAACTAATTCTATATCGATGATTCTGTTATCACCGTTCTCATCAGACGATATTTCTATATTTTTTTCTATTATTCTTTCATAAGTATTGGCCCTCATGTAACTTAATGCCCCAGGTACTTCTATAAAATTAGCATAGTTAAGGTCACATTCTTCATATCCGTACTCGTCTTTTGAATCGCCTTCATATACTACGTATACATGAACACTCCCTTGTATAACTACACGATTATCTGTTATTTTAGGTTCTTCAGGCTTTATAACCACATCAGTTTTTAAAATCCTAGATATATTAGGTTCACCATCGGAAATCTTTACCTGTTCTTTCAGAAAAGTCTCTGCGCTGTTTTGCCCAACAATATTTGATAGCTTAATAGTTTTTTTAAGATATTCTATGTCCTCTTCACCTTGAATCCCAACTATCGCTTCCTTCTTTTCCTTATCAAATGCTCTTCCAGATATGTTCACTATTACCTTTACATTCATTTTTCGACTGTTAATCAGAGAATAATCAACGTGTTCCACTCTAGCGTTGACAAGTGATATGCATTTGGATTTTGAACCGTTAATTTCAAGAAAATGTGTAAAATCAATAGACTTATTAATCCTCATTAGTTTCTTATCTTTATCTGCTGCATAAATGATGTTAAGCCTCAGTTCACCGTCAACTTGAATCTTTTCATCGCTTTCTATAACTTCGTTTATTACAGCATCACCTACAACTGCAACTACATTTATGGCATCAGGCATATCTTCTGGTACTATTACGTCACTTTCTATAAGTGCCTGACTATCCTCGCCACCTACAAATCTGTCATAACTTATGGAGTTTGTCACTGCCCCCTGCAACATACTTTTACCTCCTCAATATTAAATTTACGGTACTTTATTGCTTAATCCCTTAGAGTAATTTTTATAGATATCTAATATAATAATATAAAAGGAGGTCTTAAAATATGCCAAAAAAACAAAAACCGATAAAAATCGGTCTTTGTTACATGCAACGTATTTCTTTTTCACCTTTCATCAATGTAAGCTCAACTGTATCCGTTAAAATGTCAGAATAACTATATGAGACCCTGCGGGTTGCTCCCTGTCCATCTATCACAATAATAAAAATGCTTGGATATGTCTTTTCTAAAAATCCTTCCCGGATTATTGTCTTCTTTCTTCCACCATTGGTTTTTAGCCGGACTCTTGCGCCAACATGGTCATCCAGCTTCTTTTTTATCTCATGTAGGGCTAATCTATCGGCCAATTTTATCACTCCTTACACAATTCTGAAAATATTATAACACATTTTTCATTTAATGTCAAATAAAATATATTATTATACCAGCGAAAAAGTAGTTTGTCAACAAAGTGATTCATGTTTAAAATTGCAAATAAATGCGCAAAATAGAGAAATAAGCGGTATATATTGAAAAAAATTAATAGCGAGTCAGTTGACTCGCTAAAATTTAGCCTTTGGGACTCCATACCTGAATTTCCCCATTGTCTGCAGCCCACCGATGCCTGGTGCACCTGTTATCGTATTTTCAATTAGATCCTCAATTTTCACTATTTCATTTATATGAGAATAAGCCACTTTCTCACAAACCAAAACAGGATCGAGGCAATGTATCAATACTCTCTCTGGTGAGCTTGCATAGTTGGCTCCAGATGATATTAATGCTTCATAATTTGACTGGCAGGCACCTGCAAAAATGACCAAATCATCTAATGATGGTTCATAATTTCTAGCATTTTTGACAGCCTCTACAAAGTATTTTGAATTTCTATAATTGTTTATATCAGAATAATTTCTGCTGTTTTTTACGCCATCATGTCCTGTTAACACCAATATATCTGGTCTGTATTTACTTAAAAGACTTACTACTTTGTCCGGTTGTTCTTTTTCATCTACAATTTCTCCATGTGCTTCTATACTTGCCCTTTTGTAAGCATCTAAACATATATTTAAATATCCTTCATCACTATCAATATGAAGAACGGTACCTGGTTTGCCATAAGGCTCATTTCGGTTTGACCGCATCATTTTAGGCCTTTTTAAATCTTTTGATTGAGCGATTTTTTTTATAAGATAATTTGCTTTCCTCTGATACGGCTCGTCGTATTCGTTTATTCTCGTTAAGGAAGCCGGCATAAGATCATCTTCGGGCGCATCAGCAACTATCCGCATATTAAGTCCATGTAGTAGATAATGCTTTGTGCCTCTATTTTCTATGACATCTATAACTTTAAACAGCAAATCAAAACCGTGTGATTTCCTTACTACTATGTCATTAACCTTAAAAGACATAAAGATCCCCCCACAACATTATAGTCATACTTCATATACTATAATATGCAGGGTTCTATATACTTGTTATATACTATTCTTCCATTTGTTTTCCTAAAAAAGTTGCTGCCGTTTCTGCAATTTTAGCTTCAACTTCAGTTAATACAACACCACTTTCTCTTGTGAAGATTATGACAGTACCAATCGTATCTCCCCGTGAAATAATAGGTACAATAACCTGTGATACTGGCATAAATTCTTGTCCTTCGGCGATAGCAATAGAGCCTTTATCTTTGCCTTCACCGAGAATAACTGTTCTCTTTTCTTCCATATATTTTTCTAGCTCCGAACTTATAGGTTTATCTATCAATTCTTTTTTAGGCATTCCTGCAACAGCTATAACATTGTCACCATCTGTTATGCATACAGGCTGTTTTGTTGATTGATATATGCTGTCTGCATATTCTTGTGCAAAATCTCCAAGTTCACTTATAGGAGAATACTTCTTTAATATTATTTCACCTTCTCTGTCAGTGAAAATCTCTAACGGATCACCTTCTCTAATCCTCAATGTTCTTCTTATTTCCTTTGGAATGACAACTCTTCCAAGGTCGTCTATTCTTCTAACAATTCCAGTCGCTTTCAAATTATGTACCTCCATTTCCTGAAATTTTAAGTTCAAGATTAGTATTTATGTATTACCATAATTTTATACATAAAAAAGACACTTAGAAGTGTCTTTTTTAGTGAACAAGAATTAAAAAAAAATTTATAAAAATATCTGGGAACCATTCGATAGCGTACTTTAAGATTTCATTTCAATATCCATTTCAAGCACTTCCTCCGTGTTTCTGTTGTTTCTTATTTGTTTTATGAGATATTAAGACACAAAAAGGAATACAGTGTCAAAACTATATTCCTTTTTTTATGCAGAATTTTTATTAGAAAATGTTGACAAAATATAGTAGATAATGTATAATCAACAAAAAATGGCGGAGGGGTACTAAAGGTAAAGAAGGGGTTAAAAATGATATTTAAACTTTTTTCTATTATTATTCAAATAATAAATGTCATAAGTTTAATTTTTATTATCTATCTATTATATAAAATTTTCTTATATTTTTCTAAAAAGGATTAAACACATTAAAATTTTCTTGTTCGTTTTATGCAATAAACTATAAAAAGGAATACAGCAGAAAAACTGTATTCCTTTTTATAGTTATTTTTTATTTTGTAGCTACTTTTCTATTGCTAAAGAATGGCTCATACACATTCTTTTTCGCACCAATCATCTGTAACTGTACTGTAGTTATGATTTTCCCATTTCAAATCTTGATAGTAAGAAATTTACAACCTTCCCAAAACCTTTCTACGCTTATCTCTGGCATGCACCAAAGGGGAATGTTAAACAGTAACTTTTATGTTTTGCGGAAACTTCTCAATCTTTGCTGCCTTTTTTAGAGCTTCTGATTTTTGATTAAATATATCCTGCTTTTTATTGTTTTCTAAATATGTTATTATGCTACTTTTTACATCGTTAAAAGATTTTATAGATTTACCCTCTGACTTTATTATATGATATCCATACTGCGTCTTTACAGGCTTCGATATTTCTCCGGGATTTAAGGCAAATGCTGCATCTTCAAATTCCTGCACCATAGTGCCTCTAGGAAACTCCCCTAATTCACCGCCATTGTCCTTTGTAGATGTATCTATTGAATACTGCTTTGCAAGCTCTGCAAAATTGGCACCATTTTTAAGCTTGTCATATATCTCATTGGCAGTTTTCTCGTCAGAAACCAATATATGGCTGGCCTTCACAACTTCAAACTGGCTTTTATTATCGTTGTAATATTTTTCTGCTTCACTATCAGTTACTTTTACATCTTTCGTCCAGCTATCAATCAGTTTATTTACAAGAACATTATCTTTGGCTGTCTCTTTCGTCACATTGCTATTTGTGACCTTTTCTGAATTGTATTCATCAGTTATTTCTTTGTCTGTTGCAGTAATCTTTTCTTTCTCAGCTTCTTTTATCAAAAGTTTCTCCAAGATGAGATTATCTAAAACAGAATTTTTTACAACATCAATAAACTTCTGCTCATTATAGTTTTGATTCCAGATATCCTTTGTATACTGTGGATCACTTTCTATCTGTGTCTTTACCTGGTTAAACGAATCCTGATATTCTTTTAATGTTATAACTTGATCATCAACTTTTGCGACAATATTTTTATTTACACCACAAGAGGTCAAAGTAGTAAGTGCCAATGTTAACGCCAAAACAGCGCCTAATCTCTTAAACTTCAAAGTATTCATCCTTTCATCTTAACAAATTTATATACTCATTATATATCAGTTTTAGTTAATCTGCAAACATTTAATTTTGTTAACAAGATTAATCAATTCCTTCAACACGTTTTCCTTTTTATTGTACTTGTAGGTTATATATGGTGGAACCTGCCCTGAAAACATAATCCTTCCTCTGAACTCATTCACTAACGTATCTACAATTCCAGAATTTATAGATTTAGAATCTTTAAACTTCAATATTATTGATGTACCCCTTTCTGAAATCTCCAATATGTTTGCATCCCTTGCTAGTGCTTTCAAATAAGCCACATCGATAAGAGCTTCTACGGCTTTTGGATACTCTTTAAATCTGTCTATAAGTTCGTCTTTTATATCTTCTACGTCCTTTTCATTTTCGATTGAAGAAATCTTTTTGTACATTTCAAGCCTTTGATTTTCATCTTCAATGTATTCTTTGTCTATATACGCACTTACTTTAATGTCAATGGTAGTATTTGGCTTCTCATCTTCAACTTCGCCTTTTAAACCTTTTATGGCTTCATCCAAAAGCCTTAGATACATGTCATATCCTATTGCATCTATATGTCCATGTTGTTCAGCCCCCAAAAGATTTCCTGCACCTCTTATTTCAAGATCCCTCATGGCAATTTTAAATCCCGAGCCAAACTCCGTAAACTCTTTTATAGCTTCCAATCTTTTTTCTGCAACTTCAGTAATAACTTTATCTTTTCTATAAGTAAAATAAGCATACGCCAATCTATTGGATCTGCCTACTCTGCCTCTTAACTGATACAGTTGCGATAGGCCCATCCTGTCGGAATCGTAGACTATAATTGTATTGACATTTGGTATATCAAGGCCTGTTTCAATTATTGTTGTACATACCAATATGTCGTAATCACCATTTAAAAATCCAATCATTATATTCTCCAGCCTGCCTTCCTCCATCTGACCATGTGCTACAGCTACCCGTGCGTTAGGAACCAGTTCTTTTATGATAGAAGCCATTCTTTCAATACCTTCTATCCTGTTATAGACAAAATAAACTTGTCCTCCTCGTCCTAGTTCTCTCAAAATGGCATCTCTTATGAGATCTTCATTAAATTCAACAACGTACGTTTGGACAGGGTACCTGTCTTCTGGAGGATTTTCTATTACGCTCATATCTCTTATACCGATTAGGGACATATGCAACGTCCTGGGAATTGGTGTTGCTGACAGAGACAACACATCAATATTCTCCTTTAACTTTTTAATTTTCTCCTTATGTTTGACACCAAATCTCTGTTCTTCATCGATAATTAAAAGACCTAAGTCTTTAAACTTTACATCATTTTGCAAAATCTTATGAGTCCCAACAAGTATGTCAATAGTTCCCTCCGCCAGTGACTTTATAATTTGTGATTGCTCCTTATAGCTTCTAAACCGTGACAACATTTCTATCTTTACCGGAAAATCCTTAAATCTTTGTACAAAATTATTATAGTGCTGTTCAGCCAATATAGTTGTCGGGCATAAAAAAGCCACCTGCTTTCCATCAGCTACAGCTTTAAAAGCAGCCCTTAATGCAACTTCTGTCTTGCCATATCCCACATCACCACAAAGCAATCTGTCCATTGGCTTATCGCTTTCCATGTCTTTTTTTATTTCTTCTATACATCTTAGTTGGTCTTCTGTCTCTTCGTATGGAAACCTCTCTTCAAAATCCTTCTGCCATGGTGTATCTTTTGAAAAAGCATATCCCTTCATTGTTTGCCTTTTGGCGTAAAGTTTAATCAGATCCTTAGCCAGATCTTCCACGGCCTTTTTGGCTTTTTTCTTAAGCTTGGACCATTCATTTCCGCCTAACTTATTAAGCTTTGGCGGTTTGTCCTCAGGACCTATATACTTTTGTATCAAATCCAGTTGATCCACTGGTATAAATAGCTTGTCATCGCCCGCATATTTTATCTTAAGATAATCCTTCGTAACACCATCAAAAGTTATTTCTTCTATTCCTTCATACTTTCCTATACCGTAATTGACATGCACTACGTATGATCCAACTGTAAGTTCTGTAAAATTCTTTATGCGGTTTCCATTTTTTACTTTAAAAGATTTTCTTGGTTTTCTAGACTGACCGAAAATCTCAACGTCGCTTATTAATGCAAATTTTGCATCTACGTATTCAAATCCCTTGCTGACAGTCCCTGGGTATATCAAAATGCCTCCATCGGGAATATTGTATTCTTCATCATCAACTATAGGTACATCTAATCCATAACTTATCAGTGAATCTCTCAACATCCTTCCTCTTTCTAAATTGCTTGAAAGCATTACAACTTTGTACCCTGACTTTCTGTAGAATTTTAAATCGTCTACCAGCAGTTCAATCTTACCATGAAAAGGATGCATCGATCTCGATACAAAATTAACAATACTTCTCACTTCAATATTCGCGTCAGATTTTACTATAGTATTCATCAAAATCAGCGATTTGCCTGAAAGCTTCTTCAATATATCATCATAACTAAATAAAAGATTCGACTGCTCTGGCAAAACCTCACCAGATAAAAGCAACGATTTGAAATTCTCGTTAAACTCAGTCAAAATATTTGATGCTCTTTCTTTCACTCTTACATTTTCATCTAATATGACAAATGCATCGTCAAAATAATCAACAATGGAGTAAAGTCTATCATAGAAAAAGCTTATTAATTCTCCTATATTTGGCACACTTTTGGTCTCACTGATATTTTCCATGATTTCATCAAATTTCTTCTTAATCTTTTCCGCTCTTCCGCTGTGAGTTTCTTTTATCTTTGAAACATACGAATTCACATTTCTGCTGAGATTTTCCATGCCATTTTTGATGTTTTCGTCTTCCAGTATAAACTCTCTAGCAGGAAATAACTCTACTTCGCTTAGATTATTCAATGATCTCTGAGTAAAAACATCAAAACTCCTAATAGAATCAATTACATCATCAAAAAGTTCTATCCTAAAACCTTCATCTTCCATCGGTGAGAAAAAATCTATTATGCCACCTCGTATGCTGAACTGTCCTTTTCCTTCCACCATAGGTACTCTTTCGTAGCCCATCGTTACCAAAGATGATGATAATTCATCTAAATCGATAATATCTCCAACTTTATATTTACGTCTATATCTTGAAAAAATATCTTTAGAGACAACTTTATTCATTACCCCATCTATTGAAGTGACAAAGGCAGATGGTTTATCGTCAATAATTTTTTTCACAGCAATAAGCCTTTTCCCGATAAGGTCAAGGCTTGACGCATCAACTTTATAGAAAAGGGCATCTCTGGATGGCATCAAATAAGCATCACCATTTAAAAAAGAGCTTAAGTCTTCATAGATAGTCCTTGCTTTTACATCATCATACGTTATAAACAGTACCTTCTTATTCAGCTTCTTTATAATATAATGGGCAATATGAGCTTTTTGAGAATCTGTTAGTCCATATATTAATAAAGGCATCCTATCTTTTTCAATGGCCTCATCAACTTCCGCAATCTCTTTTAAATTTTCTATGGGCTTTACAAACAATACAATCACCTCAACATAATCCTATTCCAATACCCATGAATGACAGATGTAATAATAATTGATGCATATATGTTTACATATATCAATATATAATATGCAATAGCTCCAAATATAAGATGTGTAATAATGCTTAAAACCGACGCCCTAAAGTTTACTTCTTTAGGTGATGCAATAAAATCGTTCAACGATTCCACAATGCCAAATATGAAATGGGTACCAACTATGCTGCCAAAAATATACCCTATGATAGTTTTTGACGATTCTTCAATAATCGGTACACCGTATACAACTGCCTTATCTCCATATAAATCTACGACAAATTTATTTAAAAAATATGATAAAAAAACGCTTATCAATCCGCCTATAATAAACATTTGCTGTCGCCATTGAACAAATTCATGGCATGTTCAACTCCATTCTCTATAATATCAATGATGGCATCTGCCGCTTTATCGATAGAATTGTCTACAACCAGTTTATCGCTTTTATCGAATCTGCCTAGGACATGCTCTATCATATCACCTTTTGGTTTTCCTATTCCTACCCGGACTCTTGGAAAGTCCTCACTATTTAATAAGTATATAATCGATTTCATGCCATTATGTCCACCTGAGCTTCCCTTTTTCCTTATCCTTATTTTACCCACATCCAAATCTTTATCATCATAGACCACAATCAAATTAGAAAGAGGCAACTTGTAAAAATTTACTATATCATAAACAGCCTCACCGCTTGAGTTCATATACGTCTGAGGCTTCTGTAATATCACCTTTTCCTCTTTATAAATACCTTCACCTATTAATGATTTGAATCTCAGTTTTTTAACATCTATATTTAATTTTGCAGAAAGATTATCTATCACATCAAACCCCATATTGTGTCTAGTCCCTTCATACTCTCTTCCGGGGTTTCCAAGTCCTACAATAATGTACATACAAAAAACCTCCAGTCCATACTATTTTTTATTATATCATAAAACATTTTAAAAAAAAGTTGTAGATTTATGCAAAAAAAGTTCCTTACCAGCGGGAGGAGACTGGTAAAGAACCATTTTAGCGTTATTCATACAATCATTGTGCGTTTGAACTGCTCATTAACTTAACTTTTGCAGTTAACGTCTTGCCATTTCTCCAGAATGTAACAGTGATTGTATCACCGACTTTATGCTTGTTTATTATGCTCTGCAGTGAATCAAACGTATCAACTTTCGTACCATCAACTGCTGTTATTACATCACCTGCTTGCAGTCCTGCTTCATCAGCACCGCTGCCTTGTTGTACTTGTGCTATATAAAGACCTACAGGTATATTATACTGTGCTGCATCCTGAGATGTAACTTCCTGTACGCTAACACCCATAATTGGTCTTTCAACATATCCATGTTTTATAAGTTCATCAATTATAGGTTTCGCTTCATTTATTGGAATCGCAAATCCCATTCCTTCAACAGGTGTACTTTGACTCTGGAACATACCAAATGGATCTTGTGTATTAGAGCCACCTGTTGATGTCAACTTTACACTTGTTATACCAATTACTTCACCATTACTATTGACTAAAGGTCCACCGCTATTACCAGGATTTATAGCCGCATCTGTCTGTATTAGATTAACTGGTCCGTAATCGCTTTGAAGATTTCTATTAAGACCGCTTATTATACCGGCTGTTACTGTTCCAGCAAAACTTTCACCGAGAGGATTTCCTATAGCAACAGCAAGTTCTCCAACTTCAAGTTTTGATGAATCACCTAATTTTGCAGGTATCAAATTTGTAGCATTTATCTTTAATACTGCAAGATCTGTTTTTGCATCTTTACCTATCAATTGTGCAGGAAATTTTCTTCCGTCAGATAAATTTACTGTTATTTTGGAAGCGCCATCTACGACGTGGTTGTTAGTTACTATATATCCTTGTGAATCAATGATTATGCCCGAACCGCTTCCTTCAGGTATAAGTGCGCTTCTATAGCCATTGGAATACGACACGCTTGTATCAATACCAACTACAGAAGGGCTTACAATTTTTGCAATGTTAGTAATCAAGTTAAAATTATTGTTGTCAGATGACAGCGGCAAATACCTGTTTATAACTTGAGTCTGCTGACCTATATTAGTGTATTTCATAATTCCTGCAACTGCGCCGCCTCCAATAAGTGCTGCAATAAGAGCAACAGCTACAAATGATACTAACATCCTCCTTCTGAATCTCTTAACCATCTTGCCTAAACTCTTTTTGTTGCTTCTAAATTCAACTCTTGGCATCTCGTGATTGATTTCACTGTTTTGCTGATTATATGTTGCTGGAATCTCCTGAGTATCATTCATACTATCGCTTTTTATATTTTCGGCATTCATACTGTTACTGTCAATTTTGAAATTATCTATTTCATTTTCGTCTATGTTTTTGTTTTGTTCATTTTCAAAATCCATATCGATCATCCTCCTTATCATCTCTCATGATTACATTATAGATTAGAATTTTTAATAAACTGTGAACATATTGTAAATAATTTTTAATAATTTCATGTTAATAGGAAAAATAAATGCAGCCCGAGGGGTGGCTCGAGCTGCTATAATAAGGGAGGTCAAGGAGAGGCTTTTCTCTCTCTCAAGTATTATTATATCTTTAATTTATGAATAAATTATGAACAAATTGTAAAAAATTTATTCTATTGCTTAACTTTTTTCAACTTCAGTGTAAAAGTAAAAGTAGTACCTTCTTCATCACTGCTGGTAACCCAAATATCTTCATTATGGAGATTTATAATACTTCTTACAATATACAACCCCAGTCCAACTCCAGGACTTCCACTTCTAGATTTATCAACTTTATAAAATCTATCCCATATATGATCTATTTCGCCTTTCGGTATCGTCTTCCCTTTGTTGTGGACTTTTACATAAATTTTTTCTTTTGACTTTTCGGTAGATATATGTATATAACCACCTGGATTTGAAAATTTGATTGCATTATCTATCAAATTGGTAAGCACCTGCTCTATCTTATCTTTGTCGGCTTCTACAATATCTTTGTCGCTTTCAAAATCAACCTTAACCATCAAATCCTTTTCGTTTATTCGAGATTCCATCTTGATAATAGTCAATCTGATAAGCTCGTTGATATCAAACTCGACTAGATTCAGGGGAAAAGCTCCCGACTCCATTTTTGTTATATCCAAAAGTTCAGATATAAGCCTAGACATGCGCCGCGTTTCTTTTTGAGCGATTTCTAAATAAAATTTTGATTTTTCCATTGGTATCGTGCCGTCAACAACGCCATCTATATAACCCTGAATTGTAGATAAAGGAGATCGGAGCTCATGTGAAACGTTAGCAACAAATTCCCTCCTTGCATTATCCATTCTTCCTAATTCGCTGGACATAGCATTAAATGATTTTGCTAAATCTCCTATCTCATCGTCATCTACGACATTTATCTTGGTTGAGAAATCACCTTTAGCCATTTTTTCTGTAGCAATGCTCATTTCTTTTAGTGGATTAGATATTCTCTTAGACGTGTAAGAAATTAGTATGAATGCAATAAATATAGATATTGATATAGCTAAAAGCATTATGAAAAAAATATCCATAAGGGTCTTTTGCATCTCTACAATTGGTGAATGCATGAATATCGCACCTTGTATTTTACCACCTAATACAAGAGGAAGCCCAACAGTAAGAACAGGCTGTGTAAACCTTCCACCGAAGTAACCTCTTCTTACAATCGTCTCGCCTTTTAATATATTTCTGATATCATCTCTGCTTAATGTTACACCTGTCCAGTTCTTCTCAAAATCCCTCGATTGTATATATATATGTCCATCTGTGCTTACAACCCAGATTGAAGCATTTATAAGCCTATCAACAACATTTAAATTCTGATTTAATCTGTCAATATCAATGTCCCCTATCAAGTAATCATTTAAAATAGTGTTTATCTGCTTTCCTTCCTCAACCATTATTTTCTCTTTATCTCGAAAATAATAATTCTCAAACATAATATAAAAAAGTACAGACAGTATTGCCATCGTCAACACTATAATCATTATATTGGTAAAAAGCAGCCTTCTAAAAAGCCTATTCCTGCTCAAATCATTTCACCTCGAATTTATATCCAACACCCCATACAGTCGTTAATTTCCAATTAGGACCATCCCCTATTTTCTCTCTTAATCGCTTAATATGAACATCTACAGTTCTGCTGTCTCCCATATACTCATATCCCCAAACATTTTCCAGCAATTGATCTCTTGTGAAAACTTTATTTGGATGCGTACACAAAAAGTAAAAAAGCTCCAACTCTTTTGGCGTAAGATCAACATTCTCTCCTTTATATTTTACTTTGTACTCGCTTAGGCTTATGGAAAGGTCAGGATACGTCACACTGTCTCCATCATTCTCCTCATGTTCATACCTTCTTAAAACAGCCTTTACACGAGCAACTAATTCTTTCCCATCAAATGGTTTTACGATGTAATCATCAGCACCTATCTCAAGACCTAATACTTTATCAAATGTATCACCCTTTGCTGTAAGCATGATAATAGGAACATCTGTAAATTTTCTCACTTCTTTGCACAAAGTCATTCCATCAATGCCTGGAAGCATCAAGTCAAGTATAATAAGCAATGGGAGTTCCTCTTTGATTTTATTCAGTGCTGTCATACCGTCACCTATTCTTACTGTATCAAAGCCTTCTTTTTCAAGATATAAAGAAATTATCTCACATATATTTCTGTCATCATCAACTATATAAATTTTTCTGTTTTCACCCATATAGACACCCCTTATTAAATCTTAAAACTATTATACAAAATAGATTATGAAACCGCAATGACGGAAGGCATTTAGGTTACAAAAAAAGGCACATTCGTGCCTATACAAACAATTTACTAACAGACATACCTTCATATATGCGCATTATGGCTTCTGCCAACAATGGAGCCACAGTTCTTATTTTGATTTTGCTTATCTTTTTTTCTTCTGGTAGCGGAATCGTATCTGTTATTACCAATTCCTTGATAGGAGAATCAATTAACCTCTCTATCGCAGGGCCAGATAAAACACCATGTGTAGCACATGCATAAACCTCTTTTGCTCCATTATCAATGAGAGCCTGTGCACCTTGTTGCAATGTCCCAGCAGTATCAATTAGATCATCTACCAGTATCGCTATTTTTCCTCTGACATCACCTATCAGATTCATTATCTCTGCCACATTTGCCTTTGGCCTTCTTTTGTCTATTATAGCAATTGGAGCATTAAGCTTTTCTGCAAAATTTCTAGCCCTTACAACACTTCCATGGTCTGGTGATACTACAACAACGTCGCCACCAAGATCCTTTTCCATAAAATACTTTGCCAGTATTGGACCACCAAGAAGATGATCAACAGGTATATTAAAATAGCCTTGAATCTGCGCTGCATGAAGATCCATCGTAAGAACTCTATCAGCACCAGCAACTGTTATAAGATCAGCCACTAACTTAGCTGTTATCGGATCTCTAGGCTTTGACTTTCTATCCTGCCTAGCATACCCATAATAAGGAATAACTGCAGTGATTTCACCTGCCGATGCTCTTTTAAACGCATCTATCATTATAAGCAGCTCCATCAAGTTATCATTAACAGGCGAACATGTGGACTGAACCACAAATACATTTGCACCTCTTATGCTTTCCTTAATTCTAACGCTTATCTCACCATCACTAAAAGTCCCAACTTCCGAATCGCCTAATGTAAGGCCTAAATTTTCAGCAATCTCTTTTGCCAATACAGGATTTGAATTGCCACTAAAAATCTTTATAGCTCCTCCGTGTCTTACCACTCCTATAGTCCTCCTTTTTTTCTTCTTTCTTCTACCCAGCCTTCTTTATTTGTCTGGCGGCACCTTGCTATCGCAAGTGCACCATCTGGTACCTCATCGGTTATAGTCGATCCTGCAGCTATAAATGCATTATTGTTAACTTTGACAGGCGACACAAGATTTACATTGCATCCTACAAATACGTCATCACCTATAATCGTCTTATGTTTTTTCTTGCCGTCGTAATTTACAACTATAGAACCACATCCCATGTTTACACGCTTTCCAACCTCTGCATCACCTATATAAGTCAAATGCGGCACTTTCGTTCCTTCACCTATAACGGATTTTTTTATCTCGATGAAGTTGCCAAGTTTTGCATTATCGTGTATGACGCTTTCAGGTCTTATCTGAGCAAACGGTCCAAGTTTTATATTGTTATAAAGTTTTGATTCAGTAATCATAGAAAATATTATTCTGCATCCATTTCCTATCTCTGAATCAATAATGTATGAATTAGGACCGATTTCACAATCCTCACCAATGAAAGTCTTACCTTCTATGCGTGTACCAGGGTAAATTATTGTGTCCATGCCTATTACTACGTCAGGACCGATGTAGGTATTATCAGCATCAATTATAGTTACACCGTCTAACATAAGTCTTTTATTAATCCTTCTTCTCATCGCCTTTTCTGCCTCTTGAAGCTGCACTCTTGTATTAACTCCCATTATTTCTTCATTTGGAGCTGAATATGCACCTACTTTTCCGCCAAGTCTTATTACAATTTCTATGGCATCCGTCAGATAATACTCCCCTTGTGCATTGTTATTGTTTATATATTGAAGCGATTTCTTTAAATAGTCAGAATCAAAAATGTACATGCCGGAATTTATCTCATGGATGCCTTTTATCGCATCATCTGCATCTTTGTCTTCGACTATTTTTAAAACATTCCCATTTACATCCCTTACAATTCTTCCATACCCATCCGGAACATCAAAAAATGAAGACAATACAGTAATAGAATTTTGCTCTTTTAAATGAAAGTCATAGAATTTTTTCAATGTCTCTGACGTTATGAGTGGTGTATCACCAGTTAAAATCATAATATTACCTGTATCTGGCAACAAATCCTTCGACACCATGACAGCATGTCCTGTACCAAGCTGTTTTTCCTGATATGCATATTTTACACCGTCACCTAAGGCGCTTTTAACTTCTTCAGCACCATGTCCCAAAACAATAACTACATCTTTTGACCCAGCTTCTTTGGCACTTCTTACAACCCACTCCACCATAGGTCTTTCGCAAACTTTATGAAGGACTTTTGGATGTTTTGATTTCATCCTCTTTCCAAGTCCCGCAGCAAGTATAAGCGTATAAAAATTATCCATTGCGACACCTTCTACTATTTTCATTTATATTTTCTACACATTCCTATACTATTTTAACTATAATTTAAACAAAGTTCAACAAAAAAATAAAAAGGAGAAATCTCCTTTTTATTCCTGACCCTGTGGCTTGTCCTGCTCTTTCGCTTTCTCATACTCGCTAAGTATCGCAGTCTGTATCTTTGCTCTAGTCTCTGAATTTATTGGATGTGCAATATCTTTAAACTCTCCTTCGGGTGTCTTGCGGCTAGGCATAGCTATAAACAAACCATTCTGTCCCTCAATAACCTTTATATCATGAACAACAAATTCATTATCGAAGGTTACAGAAACCACAGCTCTCATCTTGCCTTCCTCATTTATCTTTCTCACCCTAACGTCTGTAATTTCCATAAGCTCACCACCTTCCTGCAAAATAAGCCAATAATATATGATATTTAGAAAGTACTTAAGAAAAATTTCTTACCTTAATATTATTCGCCATTAAATCAAAATTTCCTCCATCAAAATTTAAAATTTAGAAAAATTATGATAAAAAATTTCATTTTATGTCGTCTTAACTATTATTTCCATTTTTATGCATATTATACATAATCCAATCACTTATTTCCATCTTTATAATTTCTTTATCTTCATTCATCTCAACCAACGTAAATATAGAAAAATAATTCTTTACAACTTTAACTTCTGGCTCTTTTGTTGCAATCATTACACCCGCCCCCAATACTTCCGCATCAAACTCATTCATAAGCTCAATCATGCCTTTTATAGTACCTCCGGCTTTCATGAAATCATCTATTAAAACTACTTTTGAATTTCTCTCTAAGGATCTCCTAGAAAGGGACATGGCTTTTATCTGCTTTTGCGAACCTGATACATAGTTTATCGAAACTGACGATCCCTCAGTAACTCTATTGTCCTGTCTTATAATAACTAAAGGCACATTTAAAGCTCTTGCACACATCATAGCAATAGGTATACCTTTTGTCTCCACCGTCACAACAGCATCAACATCTTTTTCTTGGAATGGATACGAAAGAATTTCACCTATCTTATTTGCATATTGTGGCGAATATATAATATCAGCAGTATACAAAAAACCTCCCGGAATTATCCTCTTAGGGTCTTCAAGCTTTCTGCATATATCTATCATAAATTCATGAAATTTATCTATATTATTTATAGGAATATACTTAATTCCTCCGCCAGCTCCTGCAACTGTTTTTATATCACCTAAGCCGAACTTTTCTAATATACTTTTAAGTATATCTATATCTTCTGATGCAGTTGATTTTGCTACATTAAATAAGTCCATAAAATAATTTAAATTAAATAATTTATTGGGGTTTTCGGTCAGTATCTTAAGTATCACACTGATTCTTTCGTACCTTTTGTATGCATTC
This sequence comes from Thermoanaerobacterium butyriciformans, assembly GCF_017874545.1. Lineage (GTDB taxonomy): Bacteria > Bacillota > Thermoanaerobacteria > Thermoanaerobacterales > Thermoanaerobacteraceae > Thermoanaerobacterium > Thermoanaerobacterium butyriciformans. The sequence goes on from NZ_JAGGLT010000019.1 coordinate 51,240, forward strand.
ATCGAAAAACCTCCAAAGACAAACTTTTACTTAACATTATATTTTAAAGTTCACAAATTTGCAATATGTGTTATAATCTTTTTGTATAGTATTTTGTCTTTATAAAGTGACTGTTTTTTGGTAATAATAATAACAAAATTTGAAAGAGGTGTAATAAAAGTGGAAGTTAATATTGAAAATTTCAATAGAGTACATTTTATAGGCATTGGTGGAATTAGCATGAGCGGTCTTGCTCATATAATGCTAAATGCCGGCCACATCGTTACTGGTTCCGATATAAAAGATTCCTACATAATTCAAAAGTTGAAAAATGAAGGCGCAATCATAAATATCCCCCATAACGCTTCAAATGTGGATGGTGCTGATCTAGTTGTATACACAGCAGCAGTAAAAGAAGATAATCCCGAAATGATTAGAGCAAAGGAGCTTAACATCCCAACAATAGATAGGGCAACACTTCTTGGCGAGATAATGAAAAAATACAAATACGGTGTCGGTGTAGCTGGAAGCCACGGAAAAACCACCACAACATCATTGATTTCTGTATTGCTTGAAGAGATGAATTACGATCCTACAGTTTTAGTCGGCGGTGAAGTGGACATAATCGGTGGAAATGTCAGAGTAGGAAAATCAGATTATTTTGTGACTGAAGCATGTGAATATACAGACAGCTTTTTAAAATTTTATCCTTATATTGCTGTCATTTTAAATGTGGATTCAGATCATCTCGATTACTTTAAAAACATCGACAACATAAAGCAGTCATTTACACAGTTTGCAAACCTTGTGCCAAAAGATGGATATGTAGTAGCATGCGGTGATGATCCAAATACAATGAGCGTACTTAAAAATGTTGACCGGAATATTATAACATTTGGAATTGACAGCAACTGTACATGGAATGCAAAAAACATAAAATTTGATGAAAAGGGATTCCCTTCATTTGATGTGTATTACAATGGTACATTCATTCAAAATTTTGAGCTATCCATCGTAGGAAAGCACAACATATACAATGCATTAGCAACATTGGCTGTTTGTCATCTTTTGGGAGTAGATATAAAAAGTACTCCTTCGATAATCAAAAAATTTAAAGGTACACATAGAAGATTTGAATTCAAAGGCACTTTAGATGGTGCTATCATAATCGACGACTACGCACACCACCCAACAGAAATCAAAGCTACGCTGTCGTCTGCATTAAACTACCCTCACAACAGAATAATATGCGTATTTCAGCCACATACTTACTCACGTACTTATTCATTGCTGCAAGACTTTGCTACCTCATTTGACAATGCTGATATAACAATAATAACAGATATATATGCTGCAAGAGAAAAAGATATAGGTATTGTCAATGCTAAAGATTTGGCTAAGCTTATCAGGGATAGAGGAAATGAAACATATTACATCAAGGAATTTACCGATATCGTAGATTACTTGAGAAGTATAATTAAAAGTGGCGATCTGGTGATAACAATAGGAGCAGGTGATGTATACGAAGTAGGCAATATGCTTTTAAATTTTAATAAAAAAGCCGCAATTGGAGCATAAAAATAGGCCAAATGGCCTATTTATCTTTTTATGCAGGATTTTCTCTCAATCAACTTAACAGGTACAATTATGTGGTCTGCCATATAATCCTTGTTTTTAAGGATTTTAAGCAAAAGCTCCGCTGATTTCACTCCTAATTCAAACGTCGAAATATCTATTGTAGTCAACGGCGGATTAGCATAAGCAGAAAGCGGTATATTGTTAAACCCAATAAGAGATACATCCTGTGGTACCCTTAATCCATAATCTATGGCCGCTCTTATAACACCAAACGACATTATGTCATCTGTCACAACAACTGCCGTCGGCTTTTTTTGCTTCAAAATCCTCATCATTGCATTGTATCCACCATCTTCAGAAAACTCATCTTGAGCAACCAATTCTTTTACAAACGGTATATTATTCTCTTCCAGCGCTAATTTATAACCATCAAGTCTGTCTAAGCTTACTACGAATTCTAGCGAGCCGCTTATAAATGCTATCTCTTTATGACCGTGTTTTATAAGGTAATTTGTAGCAAGTCTTGATGCTCCAATATTGTCATTATCTACCCAACATACACCTTTAGAGTCTAAAGGCTTTCCTATTACAGTAAAAGGAAACTTTTCTTCTCTAAGCCAAGGTATAAGCTCATCTGTAGTCCTTGAACAGAGAAGAACAATCCCATCCACCTTTCTACCTTTAACCATATTTATGACAGCTTGCTTTTCTTCCTCTTCATTACCTGATGTCGATATAAGCAAATCGTATTTTTCATTGTGGGCAACGACGCTTATGCCTCTCATAACCTCTGGAAAAAAAGGGTTAGAAAATGCGTCTTCTGCAGAGCGAGGCATTATAAGCCCTATAGTATAAGTCATCTTACTGGCTAAACTCCTAGCAATAGCATTTGGATAATATCCCGGCTCTTCCATCGCTTTAAAGACCCTTTCCTTTGTCTCTTTGCTGATTCTGGGATTATCCGCAATAACCCTTGATACAGTCGAAGGTGCAACATGTGCTCTTTGCGCTACATCTTTTATTGTTACATTCATTTAAACACCACCTTAGTGAAACCGATTGCAACCAATTATATTTTATACCATTTTAAAATTGTTGTCAACTTATGAAAGCCTCAAAATGTAAATGCACTAGAAAATAAATTTAACAACCTTCATATAATATGAAGAACCTGATATTCCCAATAGCTCTAAAATTATCATAGCCAAAAAAATTAACAAAGATATTAAGATAGGCCATTGAAGTAGTATCCTTAAATCATCGCTTAATGTTGTAGTGCTGTGAATAATGTATGGATTTGTAGTCTTAATAAGCTTTTTAAGAAGTATATATAGAAACATTCCCGCAATTAGTGCTATAAATGCATATACAACGACAGATACAAATGGTATATTCATTTTTACCAGCGTTCCCGGCTTTGGACTTATTTCTTTTGATACATTATACGACACGTATTGTATTACTAATACAAGTGTATTATTTGTAAAATGTCCTAACACCGAAGCGTATATAGAATCAGTCCTGTGTACAAGAAATCCCAACAGACATCCTAAAAAGACAACACTTAAAAAATTCTGCACATTCAGGTGCAATACAGCAAACATTAAGCCTGATATTACTACAGCTTTTATAGACCCTCTCATTTCATAACTTCTTAATATAAGTCCTCTTGTAAGTATTTCTTCGCACAAAGCAGCGCTACCCGATACGATTAATATCTGCTTTATCAGCCCTCCAATATTACTTGCAGCACTTATTGGGGGAATCGGTATCTTGCCAAACTTGCTTAAAAAGTAATTTGTCAAAATGCTAAAAAAACTGGATACAAACATACCGCATATCATTATCAATATTATCAAAAATATATGCTTCGATTCGAGCTTATTAAATCTCAATACATATTTCAAATCGTATTTTTTAAAAAGCAAAAAAAGTACAACAGGCAGCAAAACGATACCAAACTCTGTTATGATAAGTCCTACGTACAATGATTTTCTTTGAACGTATGAACCTACAAAAACGAATAAAACTAATATTAGCAAATAGATCTTATTAGCATCTTTTTCAGACGGCCTCATACCAAAACTCCTTTTCATTTTGTCTACAATAGATTTTACCATACATATATTGAAAATGTAAGAATAAAAAAATCTATTTTTCACAAAATATTTTTGTAAAAATTATTGGAGGTGTCATTTATGAGCTTAATAAAATGGCGCGGCAGCGACATGTGGCCAGATTTTAATTTTGATTTTAATCTACCTGGATTGTCAAATATATTTGCACGCCCCAGAATAGATATTACAGAATCCGAAACTGAAATTACAGCGACAGCCGAATTGCCTGGTGTTGACAAAAAAGACATAGAAATAAGCGTTCACGACGATATACTTGAGATAAAGGGGCAGACTTCAAAAGAATCCGAAAGAAAGAATCAAAGCTACTATTTAAACGAAAGGTATTATGGTTCATTTGAAAGAAGAATAGGACTTCCCGCTGAAGTAGACTCAGAAAGGACAACTGCAAAATTTGAAAACGGCATATTGACCATCGTAATGCCAAAATTGCATCCAGATAAGCCAAAGGGTAGAAAAATAGATATACAATAAAAAATAAAGCCAGACACAGGACACCTGTGTTTGGCTATAATATTTTTTGTGGCAAAGAAAATATCTCAAACGCTGTTTGTTGTAAATAGCTTTTATAAAATTTTTAAACGAAATACCGATTGTATTGTATTTCATAATATTGTATAATCAATCTAAAGAACAACACTTGGAGGCATATCATGAAATTAGATCTAGATGATAAAATAATAGATTCAATTAAATTTATAGGTGAAAAATATAATGATATTGATAAAATAGTAATATATGGTTCAAGAGCAAGAGGAGATAATAGAAAGACCAGTGATATAGATATTGCCGTATATTGCAAAGATAACTACAATAAAGGCGCAATTTATTGCGATTTAGATGATATAAATACTCTATTGAAACTTGATATAGTCTTTATAAATGATAATACTGACAAAAAGTTATTAGATAATATTAACCGGGATGGTGTTATTGTATATGAAAAGCAATAATAAACTTGAAAATTTTATAAAAGCATTAGATAGATTAAAAGAAGGCTTGTTGCAATATGACGAGGAAGACGAACTTCAAAGGGATGGAATAATTCAAAGGTATGAATTTACTTTTGAACTTGCTTGGAAAACTTTAAAAGAAATCTTTGAAGATGAAGGCTTATTTGGATTAAATTCACCAAAAACCGTATTAAGAGAAGCATATTCTTCAGGGTTAATTGATGATGAAAAAATATGGCTTAATATGCTTGTAGACAGAAATGCCACATCACACATATATAGCCAAAGTAATGCAATAGAAATATGTAAAAGAATAAAAGAAATATATGTTGACAAATTAGAAGAGTTAAAAGATAAAATACTTGAGAGATTAAATCAAATATAAATATTTTGGATTCTACCGATTTGACAACATTATAAACTTCAAACCAACTTTTTGGAAGACTTCGAAATTCAGCACATTTTTGATGAAGCAGGCGCCAATATCACCCTTTTTTATCTCCTGATCCTTTATTAAACATGCTAAATGGTAATTCAGCTACCAGCCCAGAAGATATCCCTAAATAAAGTGAAGCCTGTTCTGGATAAAAGTAATCCAATACGCAAACCCTTCATCTCGCTTTTGAATTGTAATAATCTTTTAAATAATTCATTATATTATCACTTAATTTAACACTTATGAAAGTTATATTGTTACTTGAAGTTTTATCATATTTGGGGAACAGTGCATAGCCATTGTAAATATTAATATTTGTTATAATATATCCTTCTTTCAGCTTATTTTCATCCATCACATTTTTTATGAAGTAGGTGCCGATTTTCGGAACATCACCCTATAATATATTGCCACGTGTGTTTATAATTCTTGTGCTTATGGCTGTCATTACTATTTTTATGTCATTGTCTTATTCAAATATATTACATAACTTATTTAGATGGTTTTTGGCCTTGCAAATTTTTCCTCTCGTAATATATAACAAAATTACAATTAAATTTGTTACAGCTTTCTATAAATTTTTTTATTTTTTCTATAAAAATAGCTCCTTTAAGAGTTATTAATGTATAACTACACGTCTAACACAGCACAACGATGTTGTTATTTATAAAATTTTTTATCTGAATCTCTTATAGAGGTTTAGTTGATAAAATACGTGCTGAGCACCCCGTAGACATTAAGATTGTCAATATCAAAACTATCATTATTCTGAAATATTTATACATACTTAACCTCCATGAACACATGCAACATACAAAATTGTTTTGTAATTAATAACTTAGCATCGCTTTTTTCGAAAATGCTGGCACTACCTTTTAGTAAAAGCAAATAAAATTCCTAAAGCAGCAAATAAAATTAAATACATGGGCTTTAGAAAAATAAAATGAATGGACAAGATTCCGATTATATTCAAAAATATAAATATAGCATATAATATGAAGGCAATTATGATAGGATAATTAAGCATTTTCAATATTCTTTCAGATAAGTTAATTTTAAGTAAATAAATAAGTAGTATAGTAATAAAAGACGCCGTAAAAAAATAAAAAAATGGAATTGAAATATATTGATACACTATATCGAAAAATTGATTTATCGGTTTATAATATAATGTTTTCTCATAATATCTCATGTATACTAAACTCAGCAAAGCTATTAGAGCAAAAACTCCTTCATGTGACACTCTTCTTTGCATACTTTAAACCCTCCTTTTAATTATTTAAATACATTTATCGCAGGCAATATTTATGGAATAAAATGAAACTACGAGGAGTAAATTATCCATAATATATGCTTTATAGGTTAAATGTGAGCTTCATATTTTAAATATTTTTATGCCAAGTAATTCATATTTTCTTACTTTTAGTTTAGCAATCCTTTATTTTTCACTTAGATTTTTAAAAAAATTGTTTTGACAGATCGAAGTCATTATAATAAGCGCAATTGGAACACTCAGGATGAAAAGATTATCAATATACTATTATGACGGAAAAGCAATTTCCCTTATTACATAAATTATCGTTTTCCCAATAATTGTACGTTCTGGGTGTATAAAATAAATATAAATTTTATCAGGAATTTTAGGATTTGGCTTTTTTTGGCTGGAAAGTAATTTAAAGGTTACTCTGTTATTACTTCTTGCTGGATATCCAAAATAAGAATAACCTTGTTCATTATCGTTTGCTTTTTTTACTAAATAATCAAAATAATTCATAGCTGGTCCACCACCACTTTCTCCAAACATTGTTGTACCAACCCAATTGCCATTTTCATCATTCCACATTATTGCAACTATATCTTGTATATTTTTGTCTAACTGCTTTTTAGGTTGCCTCCACGACCATTCTATGTCTATTGTAGGCTCTATCGTGTCATGATTATATTTATAATTTAGGGTTAATCCAATATTCTTTGGTTCAATATTATTTTTAATCACGGTTTTATTAATGCTGCACCCAGATATAAATATAAATATTATTATAATTATAACATAAAAATATGTTATTTTTTTACAAGAATAAAACAATTACTCAACCCCCTATTTTGTTACTATAATATATATAAAATTACTAACAGTAGATTTAAAATAATATATGAAAATTATGTAACTTCTGCTATTTTAGTAGCAGAAGTTACATAATTATTTATCTTGACCATGTATATGGGAGGCTCGTTCCTTGCCAATAATTATTTCCTGTTCCAAATGAAAAACTAAGTCCACTACTGCTAATAGAAACTGATTGTAATTGAGTTGTATTCCAATCATGTCCTAATGTTGTCTTTAAATATGTGGATCCCGTTCCACTAACAGATATCCATACTACAAGTGTTCCAGAATCCCAATTATAGTTATATAACCCAGGAACATTATCGTACCAACATTTATCTTGTGATTTAAATGCAACGCCATATTGATTCCAATTCCATGGCGTACTTGTTTTGTACTGACTTAAATTATAATCATATGTAACCAAATACATATTGCTTCGCAAAGTTATTCCCGCCGGGTTTCCAATCCATAACCCTATACCATCTAATCCTCCTACACTACCAGGTGCATTAAAATCATACCTCCAATATGGAATGCCTCCACTATCTCTTTTCCATTTAAAACTCGCATTTAATACGTAAAGCCCTGTCGCAGGATCATAATATACAGATGGTTCATATATATTTACCTCGTCACTAACAGAATCCTCAATAATACCTGCTGGATTAATTATATCAAAACCTTGGCTCTTTAAATATTTATCAATATTTTCTAAATTATTTGTTTTTGATTTTCCATAAGCATCAAATATTCCCTTACTTATATCACTGGTTCTTTCTTTTATTTGATTTTCATCTGTTATCCAAGGCTTTACGAAGTGCTCACTTGTAAATTCGAATTTTACTCCGTTTTCTTTATTAATAAAAGTTTGTACTTCATCAGCCTTCGCTGAAATTCCAATTGATAAAGCTAACATTGTACTGATTATACACATAATTAACATGCGTCTTTTTAACATTTTCTTTTACTCTCCCTTTTATAGTTAGTACTACTATTTCGGTACCAAAACAGTATCACTAACTACATTTTTATTAAACATCGAATGGCCATTCGTTTGTTTGACTACATTATAACTCCAAGTCCAACATTTGGGAAGTTCCGAAATTCGGCACATTTTTTATGAATTAGGTGCCGAATTCCGGCACATCATTCTATAATATATTGCCATGTGTGTCTATAATACCTAAGTTTATGGCTGTCATTATTATTTTTATGTCATTGTCTGCGTCAAATAGTATGCCTAATTTATTTAGATGGTTTCTCAAGGTTCTGTCAGATATGCCTACTTCGTCCATTACTGCTTTCCTTACTCCGTTTCGGACCAATGATGATAGGATAAGCTTATCAGTATCATCGATCTCTCCTCCTATGAAAGACATATTTTCACTTCTACATGATATACATTTTTCAAGGTAAATTGCTATGTTTTTTAGAGTAAAGCTCTGCTCTTTTATGCTGGGAATCTTTATTGCATCATCGTTCATCAATATCACTCCATCATTTTACTTTTCAGTTAATCGCAATATCCTCTTTTAATACCAATGTGCATCGCTTGTATAGTTGGCTTGCTCTAATTGAACTCCATTTCTATAGACTGTACCTTTCGTGACAAGCCTGTAATAATACCCTTCTTCTACATACCATATTTCACTTATGGAGCAGCTAATATCTATCGATGTGTTTGACCAGCTTTTGATTGTCACCCAGTTTCCGTTCTTGTACTGTTGAAGATACGCATCAATTCTGATTTTGTCGACGCTGAAAGCATATAATACGCTGTCGACAGTTGATTTTCCCATTGATGATATGTCGAATGTGTTAGTAAACTGGGATATGGCTATCCAATTAGGCGTTATTGGACTTGTCACTAATTTTTTTGAAATGCCGTCATCCGCAAAACCAGTAGTTGAAAGTGATGTCATCATTATTATTGTCAGCACAAAAATAGACAAGAATTTTTTAAACACACTATCACCTCACAAATTTTTTCCCTTCATAAATATAAGACAAATTAAAATGGATTTCGTTACAGTTTTTTATAAAATTTTTTATCAATTTCAGTATATAAAAATTCATTCGAATATTGTCAATTTAGGAACGAAAAAGCATTTTTAGCTCTTAATTTTCCCCAACATAATATAAAAAATTAAGGACAGAGCATTTTCTATCCTTATTTTGTAAGTTACATTTGTCAACAGCCTATTATAGATATGCACTATATCTAATTACCTTGAGCAGCATCTACTGTTATAATACCATCCTTAAAATCGACTTTATATCCAAATGTTTCACTTATAACCCTTAGGTGTATAACAGCTTCAGAATCCAAATAAAAGATTTTGCCCAATATATTGAAAAGAGCAAAGTTCCACCTTTGCTGAATTAGATACCGAGACTATTCTAAATTATTACAATCAGAGATTGCCTATGGAAATATTCTTTAGGCATACAAAAAATAATCTTGGACTAAATATGTATCAAGTACGCTCAACAAAATCAATAGATGATTATTATGGCTTATATCATTGATATACCTGTATCTTAAGCTTCAGGCGATGAATATTGCAAATTTAGGCAAGGAATAAAAATAGTTTGTAAAGAGGTACAAAAACAGCTTATTCAATGGATATATGAACAAGCTAATAACAACACTGTATCTATTGATGCAATTTTTGAACAACTACAATTAGCATAGGCGTAGTGTATCTGTTTGATGGTAATATTTGCTATCAATTTTTCTCATCTATAGTTGAAAACAAAAAAGTAACAAGCGAAAATGAAGATACTGCAGATTTTGATGTAAAACCTAACACCACAGTAATATCCTTTAATGATATTGTTGATTAAAAAAGAGGTTTTTTAAATGTTTACTCAATATTTTGGAATGAAATTTAATCCATTCTCTAAAGAGATAAATGCAAACGACCTTTATATAAGCGAAGACATTACTGAATTAAATGCAAGGTTAAAATATTTACAAGAAACAAGAGGCATAGGACTTATCATTGGAGAAGCCGGTTCAGGTAAATCTACAGCATTAAGAAAATATACTGAAAATCTCAACCGTTCAATGTTTAAAGTATGCTACTTTGCTCTATCTACACTAACTGTTAGGGAGTTTTATCAAGCACTAGCTATGATTTTAGGCGAAACACCTGCATACAAAAAAGTAACACTATTTAGTCAAATACAAAAAGCAATAACAGAACTTTACTATGGCCAGAAGATAACTCCTGTCATAATATTAGATGAAATACAACTGGTTTCTAATGACGTTCTTGAAGATTTGAGAATAATATTTAACTTTAATATGGACTCTCAAAACCCATATATATTGATACTTTCAGGACAACCGCACATAAGGAACAAACTAGCCTTGAATGTAAATAGTGCATTAAGGCAAAGAATTGCCATAAAGTATGTGATGCAAGGGCTAAAAAAAGAAGAAATTCAAGACTACATAAAAACAAGAATGAAAATAGCCGGTGTGATAGATGATATATTTACACCACCGGCATATAAAGCAATATATTCTCTAACGAAAGGACTCCCAAGATTGATAAATAACCTGGTAACAGCTTCTTTACTCTATGCATATTCTAAAAGACTAAGAGAAATAGATGAAGAAGTAATATACCAGGCACAAAATGAAATCAGTTTGTGAGAATAGTAACTTTTACTGCTCTCGTTTTTTATTATATATCAAATACTCTAAATTTCAATAACAAATCTTGACAAATCTTAGTGGTAATGCTCTTAAAAAGTGAAAAAATTTTTTAATCATGCTATAGTAATTTGAGAAAAAATATTTTTATGGCTGTAAAAAGTGCCATCATAATTTGAGAATTTTGGGAAAGCTAATTTGAAAATTGACAAGGTATCACATCTACACGATATTTACGTCTTAGTATTGATGGTATACCCTCTACTCCATTTCTTATCTTTTGAAGTACACTGTATTTTTCTGTTGACATCTTTTTTAAATAGCTTGCTCTTTGTATTGTTTTTGCTGTTATCAATACATACGCTGATTTCTTTTGCAGCTTCGCTCCACATTTTTCTCTTAGTGGACAATGTTCACATGTTTTTTTATTGAAGGATGCTCTATATAATCCTGTTTTTTCATAGTATCTTGTTTTGTATGGTTTTTCTCCTCTTGGGCATTTGATTATTTCATGGGTTGTTTCATCTATTTTAAATTCGCTTTGTATTTCATCTGGTAATTTTCCTATAAGGGCTGTTGTTATTAGTTCGATATTGTTTTTATCTGCAAGTTCTATGTTTTCAGTGCTGCTGTAAGCTCCATCTGCTATTATTGTTATTTCTTTTTCTTGTTTCCCAAGCTTTTCTATCGTTTCTTTGCAAAAGCTGCTATCGCTGTGTGTGTTTACATCATAGTCATAGCTGGTTATTATGGATCCTTTTTCGTCTATTGTTTCTACTATGTTAGCTACATAGCCTTTATGGTCTTTTCCTGCTTTTTTGCGATATGTTGCATCTGGAGCGCTTGGGTTTTGGAGACTATCAGGGCTTATTTTTTCTTTTTCTACTGGTACTATCTTGCCTTCTTCTGTTATTTCTGTTTGTTCTTTTAGTACACGCTGTAATAGCTGATATTCTGGTAATTCAGCGTATGCTTCTCCTAATTCTTTTGTTAGTGCATAGGCATCTTCAATTATTTCTTGAAGTCTTTTTGTTATTTCTTCGTTTTTTCTATGATAGATTGTTTTGTTTCTGTCGTCTTCGTCTAGGTAATGCTCCATGTTTTTGAGATGTTCATATTCTCCTGTTTTGTATACTGCTTTGACCATATTTGCTACGCATGTGTATAGTATTTCTAATCTGGACATTTTTTTGCAACTGGATGATACCATGATGCTGTCCATTCTTTTTACTGATGGATTTATATTAAAGTATTTTACAAATACGTTTGCCATGGCTTCCATTTCTTCATGAAGAAGGTCTCTTCCTGTTTCCAGATTGTAAAGATATAGCCTTTCACGAAAACGGCTAAAAGTCCTATCGCTGAAAGGTTGGCTTTTGAAGCTTGTAGTGTGAAGAGCGTATTGGAAACGAACATCACATAAGATGCTTGCTAATAGTTCATCATCTGTAAGATTAAACATTTCTTTTAGTATTAGAGCTCCGATTATTGCGTTTACAGGACTATTTGGACGTGAAGCTGGATTGTCACTGTACAATACGGAAAAGCGTTTTTCATTGATTGCTGGAAATATGATTTCAGCAAAACCTTTTGCCCATGAGTTTAAAACAAACTTTCTTGTCCTTTCATCCAAGTTTAAGAATCTATCCTCCATTGTGATTTGTTGATATTCGTTTGATTTGAATGCCATGGCTATGTATCGCTCCTTCTATTTCTTTTTGTTTATATTTCTATTTTACCATATTTTTAGTTTATCATGGATGAAAAATACTTTTGACACCTTAATCAATGTTTATATTCACTAATTTAGTTTATTATTACTTTTTTATTAAACGAAATTATTATTTGTTGCTAATATCAAAAATAGCCCACCCTTTATACTGCTTGCCTTTTATTTTGCAACATTAAGGGCAGGCTACTCACCAACAATCAATTTTTAGGGGGCTGTTTAACAAAAAAAGCAAAAACCGTATCAGCTACTAATTTCTCCATTACCAGCAACATAATCATTTGAAAGTATGGGAATGAGCATATTCTCGTTTCTTTCAAATAGGATTCCAGTCCAAACACTGAAATACCGATACTAAACATAAGGATTAACTGGATTACATTAAACATCCTCTTATTCATTTTATATCTCAAAAGATTAAAAGCACTGGAAGCACTAATACCCACTGTTTCATTATGAAAAGCTACATATACTGACAAGCAAATGACTGAAATCAAAATAGAATTTGGAATTTTATACTTAAAGCTTGCAAAAAATAGCGTTATAAGTAAAACAGTATACAATGTTAGAAAAATCTTATACTTCAACATCTTATGATTTAGCATTGTTCTTCACCATTTTCATTATTAATATGCCACATCAATCCATCCATTATTAGGTGCAGCATCACGAGAATCGATATAATTAGCTATTGCATCTCCGGGGTCTATAGCAGCTTGAATAATAGTGGTTGTTATATTATAAGTCAGTGACAACACCAAACTTTTTTCCATTCCCCACCTAATTAGTGTATTTACAATTTTACTTACAACTTGCTGTTCAATAATGCTTCTGGCTTCATTATAACCATATTTTGCAATTAGCGTACGAATACTAGCTTCTACGCTCCCTCCTCCATAAAACGATAGCACCACCCAAATTACAGCATTAAAAATTGCACCTGCCGTTCCAACACTTATTATGTGGTGAATGGAACTTCCGGAAGTAGCCATGGAATATCCAGAAGTAGTTACATAACCAGATATTGTTCTTTCCGGTTCATTTTGATTGTCTTTATCTGCCAATATATCTTCTACAATTTTAATGTTTTCGGTAGTATTAAAAGATTTTCCACCGCTTTTAATTAACGCTGCTTGAACAACGGAATCGTAATATTTGCGTTCAGCAACAGTCATTTTAGACACATCGAAATTCTTGTTCAAAATACTCTTCTGAAGTGATTCGTAATTTGATGTCAAATCTTTTGAAATAGCTGTAGAAGCAAAAACAGAACTCAAACTTAAAACCGAAAGAAGTGCTAAAACCAAAAGAAATGAAATAATTTTTTGAAACATTTACCAACATCTCCCTTTATATTATTGAGTATTCTCGGCAACTTCTGTTGCCTGATATAACTGAATTTCAGGAGACATATTTTAAATTTATCCCCCAAAATTTCATTCTGAAATCACTTTTCGATTTCCAATTCATTTACATCTTTATTTGCATTGTAAGAATTTTTCTTTGTTTTTTCCCTTCTTTTAACATATTTGATTGCATTCTATCTTGACTTTTTTAATCGCCACAATAATCGAAATGGATGGTATTTTTACCATACTACTTGTTATTGAGGTGATTTTATGTTGGGCGCATGGCGTTCGCATTCTGATTATCAGTCTT
>NZ_JAGGLT010000020.1 GCF_017874545.1 Thermoanaerobacterium butyriciformans
TATCGAAATCAAATTTATTCTTACAAAAACAGGTAAAATCCAAGCAGAGTTGTTATTAGTAGCTTAAAAAATGTCACTTATGACACTCAAATCAATATATTAAAGCTTTTGACTTATTGGTTAAAGTCAATCGCTTTAAACCCAAGATTATACGCTTCTTCGCCATGTTCTACTATATCAAGTCCTAATTCCTCTTCTTCTTTAGTCACTCTAAGCTCCATAAATATGCTTATTGCTTTAAGTATGATGAATGACATCACCCCTGCAAAGATATACGTTGCAGCAACGCTTAAAAATTGAATCAACAATTGATTTGGATTGCCGTAAAATAAGCCATTTGCACCTGCAGGATTTATAGCCTTAGTTGCAAATAGTCCTGTCGCCAGTGCACCCCATGTACCTCCAACACCGTGTATTCCAAATGCGTCAAGTGAATCATCATATCCAAACTTATGCTTAATGTAATTGACAGATATAAAGCATATTATACCTGATATAACACCTATTACAATTGCTGAAACGGCTGTAACATATCCTGACGCTGGTGTAATTGCAACAAGTCCTGCTACAGCACCGCTTACAGCACCTAGTAGTGTCGGCTTACCGCTTACTTTCCATTCAGTTAATACCCATCCTATGGATGCAGCAGCGGCAGCCGTATTTGTCACAACAAATGCATTAACTGCAATGCCATTTACAGATAAAGCACTTCCTGCATTAAATCCAAACCAACCAAACCACAAGAATGCTGCTCCCATCAAAACCATCGGCATGTGATGCGGTACCATCTTTGCATTCTTTCTCTTACCAAGAATTAAAGCTGCTACAAGACCTGATACGCCAGAACTTATGTGAACAACTGTACCGCCTGCAAAGTCCAATGCACCTAAATTTTTAAGCCATCCGCCATTTCCCCATACCCAATGTGCAAGTGGATCATATACTAACGTCGTCCAAAGTAGTGTAAATACTATAAATGCTGAAAACCTCATTCTTTCTGCAAATGCACCAGTTATCAAAGCAGGTGTTATTATGGCAAACATCAATTGATATACCATAAACGCTAGAAGTGGTATCGTAGATGAATAAGTGCCATCAGGTCCAAGACCGATGTTATTAAGTCCTGCCCAATGTAAATTGCCTATCAAGTGGTATGTATCACCACTGAATGATAATGAAAATCCAAATAATACCCATTGTACAGAAATAAGTGCAATAATAGTGAAACTTTGCATCATTATGCTTATCACATTTTTTCCATTAACCATGCCACCATAGAAAAATGCCAACCCTGGTGTCATAATCATGACTAAAGCTGCTGAAAATAATATAAACGCCGTATCGCCTGTATCAATCTTTCCTGTAGCAGCAAAAGCCATATTTGGTATCAACATTGATAGTACAATAATTGTTGGAATAAGTATTTTTTTTGTCATATAGTCTCCTCCTTAAAATAATAACAAAAGAAGGCGCTCTAATACATAGGTATCCCTATGAATTAGAGCGCCTTTGCTCTGTCGTTTTAAAGCAACAATATTTATTTAAATTATATTATACTATGATTTTTAGATATGTCAATATAAAATTTTTGTATTTAATCGGGCCTTAGAAAAAGCAAATTCCAAAATATATCTTAAATGAATGGCATCTTAAAAAATCATAATGTGATTAATAGCTGATCCAATTATTAGCACTTATAGATCTTTATTTAGAACTTTTATTTTTGTACATTTTTCCTATTGCATCAGCAGAAAGTATAGCAGCATAAACATCTGCAGCAACAACTTTAAATGGCATATTGTGAATAGTTTCATCAGGCCCACAGGAAGCTTCTGCAACTTTTTTAATCTTTTCATAATTTATTTCTTTAATTCCAATATCTTCTAACGTAACAGGGAGTCCAACACTCATGCAAAACTCTACTACTTCCTCAATCTCCTCTAAAGGACTATTTTCAAGCACCAACTGTACTAATGTTCCAAAAGCTACTTTTTCACCGTGATATAATTGGTGACACTCTTCAATAACAGTAAATCCATTGTGTATGGCATGAGCAGCAGCAAGTCCACCGCTTTCAAAACCTATTCCACTTAAATATGTATTAGCTTCTACTATGTTCTCAACAGCTTTTGTGACAGTTTTATTTTCAACAGCAAGTTTTGCCTTTAATCCATCTTCAAGTAAAGTATCATAGCAAAGTTTGGCTAGTGCCATTGCAGCTTTTGTAGATTTTGCTCCAGCCATCGTAGATGCGTTAGAACGCAAACATGCTCTTGCTTCAAAATAAGTAGCTAGAGCGTCACCCATTCCAGCAACAAGAAGTCTTGCAGGGGCACTAGCTATAATTTCAGTATCTACAAGCACTAAATCAGGATTTTTAGGAAGCAAAAGATACTTACTAAAGATTCCCTCACTTGTGTAAATTACAGATAATGCACTACAAGGGGCATCTGTTGAAGCTATAGTAGGAACTATAACTACCGGAATATTTTCATAATAAGCAACTGCTTTTACAGTATCAAATATTTTTCCACCGCCAATACCAACTATGACATCAGACTTTGTTTTCTTAACAAAATTTCTAAGTCTTTCGATTTCTTCTTCAGAGCATTCTCCGCCAAATGATTCAAAACAAAGCGAAATCTCTGTGTTTGAGAAGCTTTCTTCAATTATAGATTTTGTTCTGATAATACCATTACTACTAGCAATAACAAGAAAATTTTTCCCTAAAGATTTTGTATGTTCGCTAATTCTTCTAAGTTCTCCATTGCCTTGTACATATTTAGCAGGACCTATTATAGCTTTTGTCACCGTTAACAACTCCTTAAATTTAAATATGTTATATAAAATTTGTTAAATATATAACATATTATATACATAAAATTTACATGAGTCAATATAATTGGGAAATTTAGTCTAATAAATTTAGGAAAAGTTACAGTGCAAAATTTTTATTTTAGTTTTGCTTGTATTAAAAACTTTGTTATGATATGAAACTTAAATTTTACATGTCTAAAGAAGACTTTGTAACATACACAAGTTCATTTAATTCTTTACTAACATTTGTTCGAACTAATTGTAAATTTTGGGCTATTTCCTCTGTACTCAACCTTTTTGAACTTAGCAAATACTGTCAAAACTTCAGCAGCTTTTATTTTATGTATTTCTTTAATTCTTCTATATTTTTTGGTATACTATTTTCATCTATGATTCCCTTTTCTTTTAAAATTTCATATATTTCCAGAAGCATAGGCTTTCTCAAATCCCTCCAATCGAGTTCTTTTACGTTAGTAAAAATAACTTCAGGTTCGCCTTTTGCAACAACTTTTCCATTCTTCATGACATATATATAGTCAGCCCATGAATAAGCAAAATCCACATCATGAGTTGATAAAATGATCGTCTTCCCCTCTTCAATCAATTTGTCAAACACACTCATAATCTCCTGTACATGATTAGGGTCTAAATAAACCGTTGGCTCATCAAGTATTATAACTTCAGGTTCCATAACTATGATATCAGCTATTGAGACACTTTTTTTCTGCCCATAGCTTAAAAAATGGGTGGGCTTGTCTTTCACATCAATAATTTTCATTTGTTTCATGACTTTTTCCACTTTTTCTTTTACTACATTTTCTGGAATATCTAAATTCATGGGACCGAAAGAAATCTCTTGGTACACACTGGCAGAAAAAAGCTGTATATCAGGATTTTGAAAAACAATACCCACATTCTTCCTGAGTTTTGTAAGTTCAGTACGATTGTATTTTATTTCTTCCCTGTTATACAATATTTTCCCTGATTTAGGTTTTAAAATTCCATTGAAGTGCAAAAACAATGTTGTTTTACCTGCACCGTTTGGTCCCAAAACTGCTGTCTTTTTACCCTTCTCTATCAACATATTTACGCCATCTAAAGCTTTTGTACCATCGCTGTATTCAAAAGTAACTTCTAACGCTTCTAATATAAATTGATCTTTCATAGTTCACCTTCTTAAAAGTATTGATGTGCTTATTAAAACTAGTTCTATCAAAACAATAAATATTAAATTTCTATAACAAAATCTGTAATCTTTACTGATGACTTTTAATTCCCCATTATAACACCTTGCTTCTAAAGCCACATATAAATCCTGAGAATCTTTGTAAGACTTAATAAAAAGAGAAGATATTAAAAGTCCTAAAGACCTGTAGCTATTTTCTAATGTAGCATATCCTAATCTTGAATTCTGAGATGTATAAACTTCCCCAGCGGCATCAAATAAAACAAATATCAGTCTGTAGGTTAGCTGAAGTAATTCCAAAAATAATGAAGGAATTTTTAATTTCTTTAAGATATCTATAATATCAACTACAGGAGTAGTGAGTACGAGAAAATATAAACAAGATACTACTGCCAAAGTTCTAAAAAACAAAGTAACAGCAGTACTAATGCCTTTCGGAGTAATTCCTAAAGTTACCTCAAAAATATCAAGACTTATTAATGCAGCACTTTTATCACCTATAACATTGATGATAATTGTTAGTACACTTATCATCAAAAAAGAAAATGGAATTAACATAAGTTTTATGTACACTTTTCCTGGAATTTTTGCTTTTAACACAGTTATCATAAACATCAAAATAATTACTGCAATGTTTGTATATATATCAAATACAAAGCACAAAATCATTGTTAAAAAGGCAAATAAAAGTTTTTCAACAGGATGTACGTTGTACATCCTGTTTGTATAAGAATAATTATCTATTAACATTTTTTCTCCCCTTCGCAAGACCTATATAATATCCTAAAAATCCTGCGCCTATTGCCGCTTGACACGCAAACAGAAGGCTCTCAATTTCTCCACTTGGTGGCTCCCAAACTGGTTTCAACCATGGTTTGTAATTTTTGTCTACCTGAGTGATAGCCTCTGTCGCCCTGTCATCTGCCCCAGCAAACTCAGCATTTTTAATTGTAACAAGAGGAAACACTATTAGCGAAATAACCAGCAACCCTAATATCAAATTTATCATTAAAAACTTTTTATCCCTCATACTAGCTTACCTTCTTTCTCTAAAACATTAAGCTCAATTAGTTCTTCTTTACTATAGGCAATTAGCAAATTGATTACGAGTACAGTTAAAAGGCCCTCACTTATCGCCAAAGGTACCTGAGTCACTGCAAAGATCCCCATGAATTTTAAGAATGAGGCTGTAAATCCTCCTACTTCAGCCGGAAAAGCAATAGCAAGTTGGAAGGAAGTCGTCACATATGTAAGTAAATCCCCAATTGAGGCAGCTAGAAATACTGCAAGCCAATTTGGACCACCTGCCTTTTTTACTCCTTTAAATATATAATATGAGACAATTGGTCCTACTATTGCCATAGAAAATGTATTGGCACCCAAAGTTGTTATGCCACCATGAGCCAAAAGTAACGCCTGAAACAAAAGCACTATAAGTCCTAAAACGCTCATAGCAAAAGGTCCAAAGAGTATAGCTCCAAGTCCTACACCAGTTGGATGCGAACAACTTCCTGTAACAGAAGGAATTTTAAGTGCTGAAAGCACAAAAGCAAAAGCACCTGCAAAACCCAAAAGCATTTTAAGTTTTGGATTTTTCTTTACACTTTTGCTTATCGTCATAAATCCCACAACTACAAAAGGCAAAGAAGCTATATCCCATATTATGCACCATTTAAGAGGAAGAAAACCTTCCATTATGTGCATTGAATATGCAATTTGCGGTGCTATCAAAAGCAATGTAAATACTGTTAACAACATCCATTTTTTCACATTAAACACCTCTTTTTATAAAATTTAAGCAAAATAAAACCTCTTAACTTACCAATGGCGTTAAGAGGTTAAAAAACACATGAATATCCTGTTATAACACCTCCTCTATCGACCGTAGAGTAAGTTTGACACAAATACAGGCAGGTCTCCTGACTTAGGTTCATCGCTCTTTACGCCTTCCCACCCGGCACTCATCAACTTCCGCTGAGAGACTAAGCAGTGGCACAATGTAAAGAACTCACCATCACAGTGGCGGGACCGTGCAGGATTTTCACCTGCTTCCCTTTTAACCCAATTTGATTACAAATTGGGCACCTGTATTCGCCTGTTATCAAATTTTATTCTTAAATAAAGTATATCATTTTATAAATATGTTATCAATAAAAATTGAAAATGCTTTCAGTTCCAAAATTTTATGAGTTCATTCGGTTGACATTGTATGGACTGATATGCTTTTATCCTTATTGCTGACTTGTAATTTTCGTCACATCTTTCATAAGACTGTCAACATCTGTTATCACAACAGGATAATTTACATCAGGCCTTTTTATTAAAATTACAGGAATTCCTAGCATTTCAGCAGCTTCAAATTTTTCTAATATTCCTCCCACAACGCCACTTTCTTTTGTCACGATCACTTCTGCCTTTCTCTCTTTAAACATTTGATAATTTAGTTCGCTGCTGAAAGGACCTTCCATTGCTATTATGTCCTTTGGTGTTAGCCCTAAATCTTCACATTTTTTTAGGACATTGCTTAAAGGAAGTACTCTTGCCGTTACCTTTTTCCCCATTACCCAGAGGAACTTAAATTTTTCGAGATTTTTACTGCCTACAGTCAAAAAAATATTGTGATATTCTTTACATTTCTCAGCTGCCTCCTCAAAACCTTCAGCCACGATGGCATTGTCATAATAAATGCTTTTCCTTTCATACCTTATATACCTAATACCAGTTTTGTTACAGGCATTTATAGCATTTACGCTTACATCTTTTGCAAAAGGATGAGTCGCATCAATTATAATATCTATGTTATTTTTATAAATAAATTCAATGAGAGTCAATTCATCCAGTGGGCCTTTGTGGACTTTTATTCCCTCACTAAAAAGGCTTGCACCATAATCTGTCACTGTACTTGCTATAACCTCAATCCCTTTAAGCTTTAATTGCTCCGTAATCTCCCTTCCGTCTTTTGTACCTGACAAAACCAGTATCATAAAATATATCCCCTCGGCGTTATCATTTTGCCTTTTTTTACAAAAGTGCTTTCGTTACCTATTATTACAATTGTCCTCATATCAATTTCATAATTTGCCATTTCTTTTAAAGTGGTGATTATCACTTGTTGTCCCTCTCTTGAAGCATTTTTTACTATTCCAACAGGGATATCCTCTCTTTTGTATTTCATAATAATTTTCTGAGCTTTTATAAGATTTTCCGGTCTTTCTTTGCTTTTAGGGTTGTAAAGGACAATTACAAAGTCAGCCTGTGATGAAAGTTCCAGCCTTTTTTCTATCACCTGCCAAGATATCAAATGGTCTGAAAGGCTTATAACTGCAAAATCCTGCATTACAGGTGCCCCCAGTATAGCAGCCGCAGCATTTAGAGCAGTTACTCCTGGTATTACTTCTATTTTTAAATCTATGTTTTCTTTGTGGACAACCTCATACATAAGCCCTGCCATACCATATATGCCTGCATCACCACTTGACACAATGCACACATTTTTGCCTTGCAAAGCTAATTCAACAGCTTTTTTAGCCCTGTCAATTTCTTTTCTCATCCCTAATGAAATTACCTCTTTGTCCTCAATTAAAGATTTAATAAGGTTTATATAAGTAGTATATCCTATGACTACATCACATTCTTTCAAGGAAGTGTATGCTTTAAAAGTCATGTCATTTATATCCCCAGGACCTACTCCTACGACTTTAATCCATCCCATGCCAATCCTTCTTTCTAAATTTATACACAGCTAGCGTTATCCCATTCTTTTTAAGATATGCTATCTCTTCTCCAGCGTTGCTGGCCAAATAAGCAGAGGGTCTTGCAACACTTCCAACCCCTACTGTATGAAACACAAAATCTGAAATAGGAAATTTGTTTTCTATTTTTCTCAGCTCTTCTTTTGTATAAAAAACAAGAGGAATTTTCAAAAATTCTGCCAACTGAAGCATCCCTTTTTCTTCTTTTTTTATATCTATAGTAGCAATTGACTCGATGCTTTTTAATCTCAAATTTAGATTTTCAAAAGTTTCCCTTATAAAAGTAAGCAAATCCTCAAAAGCTATTCCTCTTTTGCATCCTAAGCCAATAACTACATTTTTAGGTCTTAATATGACATAAGGTTTTTCTGTCGGTTTTTTTATTTCCTTGTCAGTTATGTAAACAAAGGCATCAACTTTACTGTGAACATCGTTTTTTATGTAATCTTTTAATAACGGTATTTTTTCTACATCTTCATCAAGAATAAAACGTACATTTTCTCCATTTACAAAGGCTGCACTGACTTTTTTTAAATCTTCTATATTTTCAAGATAGTAACCATAATCTTTCGCAATCACATCTAAAGATATGACGCCCTCTACATCTGTTGCAGTTGTTATAACAGGCTGTGCTCCAATCGCAGAAGCAACCTTTAAGGCAAGTCTATTTGCACCACCTGCATGGCCTGATAAAAGGCTTATGGCAAATTTCCCTTTTTCGTCTACTACCACAACAGCAGGGTCAGTAAATTTATCCTTCATCACTCCTGCAATTGTTCTTACCACAATCCCTGTAGCCATTACGAAGACCAATCCTTGGTATTTGGTAAATATTTCATGGACAAAGTCTACAAAATTTCCTTTTATTGCGTAGTCTTCAGGGGTTGTGAATTTTTCTTTTACATACACATCTCCTTTTAACTTTTGGCCAATCTCATTTGCCAACCTCGATGCATTTTTTGTGAGAGCAATTATCGCTATTCTCATAAATCTTCCTTCTTCCTGAAGCTATGAGAAAATTCTTTATCATAAAGCTTTGAATAGGTTTTTATATCTTTTAAAAAATCTCCTACAAGTATCATAGCAGTTTTATTTATTCCCTTTGATTTGACCTTTTGTGAAATGTCGTTAAGGGTACCTTTAACAATCAGTTGATCTTCCCAAGTAGCTTTATAGACAACTGCAACAGGTGTATTCTCTTGGTAACCTTTTTTCAACTCTGAGACAACTCTGTCAATTTCCTGAACACTCAGAAATATCGCCATAGTAGCTCCATGACGCGATAAATCTTTTAGTTCCTGCTCTTTAGGCACTTCTGTCCTTCCACCTATTCGTGTTATAATCACTGTCTGGGTTATTTCAGGAATTGTCAATTCTTTTTTTAAGACTGATGCTGCTGCCAAAAAAGAACTAACACCGGGAATTATTTCATAATCTATATTTTCTTTTTCTAGCCTTACAATTTGTTCATGTATGGCACCGTAAATAGCAGGATCTCCTGTATGTATTCTTGCTACATCTTTTCCATCCTTATGAGATTTTACGATAAGCCCAATTATTTCATCAAGATTCATTGTAGCACTATCGTAAACTTCGGCCTTTGGCTTTGCGTATTTCAATATCTCTTTATTGACAAGTGACCCTGCGTATATGACAACATCACAAGCCTGTATTATTTTCATACCTTTTAATGTTATAAGTTCAGGATCTCCTGGTCCTGCACCAATAAAATAAACCACAGCTACTTCACCTTCTTTGCAATAATCAAAGACAAATAGTCTATCTTTTTTCCTATGTATTTATCAAGATCGTAAGATATTTCTTCATCTTGATGGCCGCACTTTATTACAAGATATCCTTTGAAGTTTTTTTCTTTTAGAAGATTTACTATTTCCTCGTATCTTCTCGAAATTTTCATCAATACCACGTTATCAAACATATCAAGTGCTTTTGAAATTTCTAATATATCTCCTGATGGAACAACTGCAAAAGTTTCATTTCCCTCTGCAATTGGAATATTTAATCTTGAAGCAGCTGCGCTATATGAGCTAATTCCAGGGATGGTCTCTGCCTCATAACCTTCAATTCTCTTTAGAATGTATATGTAAGTGCTATAAATCATGGGGTCTCCTATTGTTATAAAAGCTACATCTTTCCCATCATCAAGAAATGTTTTGATTTTTTTAACATTTTCCTCCCATTTTGCTTTAAGATCTTCTTTTGAGTATGTCATTGGAAATTCTATAAATACTACATCACATTTTATATAAGGCTTTACAATTTCATAAGCAATACTTCCTTCTCCTTTGCTTGAAGGAGCTACCACCACATCTACTTTTTGGAGTATTTTTACAGCTTTCAAAGTAATGAAGCTTTCTTCCCCCGGTCCCACTCCTATACCGTATAATTTCGCCATTCTATCCCTCTCTTTTCACTGTTATAATGTAGACAGGATTTTGCGATATCATCATCGTCTTATTTCCCGCTTCTTTTGACACCGAAACATTGACACATATTGTTTGGACCGTAAACAATCTTTGTTTAAAATAATGATGAGCAGAATACGCGGTATCAAGTGTAATCCCGTTTACTACAACTACCCCATCCTCCTTTAATTTAGTTGTGACAATGTCAAATATTTGATACATTTTATCCCCTGTTCCCCCAATGAATACCCTGTCAGGTGAAGGCAAATCTAAAAGGGCATCAGGAGCCAAACCGCCCACAACAACAACATTTTCTACGTTAAATTTCTTAATGTTTTCGTTTATAAGTCTTACACCTTCTTCCTCTTTTTCAATAGAATAAACAACGCCTTTTTTCGATATTAATGCAGCCTCAACGGACACAGAGCCTGTACCAGCGCCAATATCCCATACTACACTGTCTTCTTTAAGCCTCAGTTTAGATATTGACAAAACTCGTATTTCTTCCTTTGTCATTGGAACATTGCCTCTTACAAAATATTCATCAGGAATTCCAGGTGTCATATATTGCCACATGTTATCACCACTACATTTAAATCAAATTTTTTATTGCAGTTTAAAAGTTCTTCTACTGTAAAAGAGTAAATCCTCTCCGTATCATAAGACAGATTTTCACCAACGTGTATTTTCCTGTCTTGCAAATTTTCTTCTTTCAACATAGCTGCAACAAATTGCGGCGTATGCGTATCATCAGTAAAAATAGCGACTTTTTTATTCTCTTTTACTTTTTTTACCAAATCTTCAGTACGACCATGTAAGCTTACAACCGCCAAGTCATTCATTGTTATTTTAAGTTTTGCACACATATACTGTATTGAGCTTATGCCTGGAATTATTTCTAATTGCTTTTTGTCCACATATTTTAAAATCACTTCCGCTATGCCATACAAAGAAGGTTCTCCTGATGCTAAAATAACAATATTGCCTTCTTTGTTGAGTATACTATGATAATCTGTTGAAGCGTTTATCATAATCTTTTCGCAATCAATATCTTTAAATTCTTCAAGATGACGCCGGCCTCCCACCAGTACATCTGCCTCTTTTATTCTTTCAAGTGCATAAGTGGTAATGAATTTTTTGTTTCCCGGACCTATCCCTACAATTGTCACCATTCTACTTTATCACCTGCTTTTGCAATAATGCCTCTTTTCAATGAAATGAGATGTACTTCGATATTTAATTTATCGTAAACATACTGCTTACATTTCATGTAGACCCTGTCTGCTATAAACTGACTAAAGTCTTTTATATTGATTCCCGCCTTTTCAATTATATCAAGGGCTTCCTCCGTTGTATTTGAATCCAGAACTTTGTCAACAGTCTCTTTATCTGCACCAAAATGGGCTACATAGGCCGCCATTATTTCTGCCCTCGCATCTGCAACATGGCTGTGGGTATTAAATATTCCTGCTGCTACTTTTACGAGTTTCCCTATGTGCCCTGCCAATACCGCACGTGTAAAACCGTACTCTACTGCCTTTTCCAACATAAATCCCAAAAAATTACCATAAGATATGATGAGTCTTTCTCCCACACCTTCTTTTAAAGCATATTCTTTGCCATAATTTCCTGGAGCAAAAACTACCTTTTTGTATCCTTCAGCAGAAAGGATAGAAAGTTCTAACTCAAGAGAAGATTTTAAAGCTTCCTCCGACATAGGCTCTACAATCCCTGTAGTACCAAGTATTGATATACCGCCTACAATTCCAAGCCTTGGGTTGAAGGTCTTTAAAGCCACCCTTTCACCACCTGGTACACTTATGGTAATTTTTACACCTTTCCCTTCCGGCAGTACTTTTTTGACTTCATTTAAAATCATTGACATTGGAACAGGATTAATAGCGGATTTCCCAGGGCTTACGGGAAGTCCCGGTTTTGTGACTACTCCAACTCCTTCGCCTCCATAGACATCTATCCCTTCTCCTTCTTTTACCTCAGCCTTCGAATAAATTATAAGACCGTGAGTAGCATCCGGGTCATCCCCTCCGTCTTTTCTTATACCGCACTTTACCCAGCCTTCTCCTGAAGTTATATCCAAAACCTCCAGCTTAAGCCGCCATCCCTTTGGAGTATCTATCTCTACAGTATCTAGTTTCCCACCTGTAAAAAGCATGTAAGTAGAAGCCTTCGATGCAGCGGCTGCACAAGATCCTGTAGTATAGCCATACCTTAATTTTTTTCCTCTCTTTACAGCGTAGTTCTCCATAAGCACCACTCTATCTTTCTATCATGTAAAGAAGGGCATTAACTATCGCTGCTGCTACTGTGCTTCCTCCTTTTTTCCCTTCTGTTATGATGTAAGGAATATCAAGCTTTTTTACCTCTTCCTTCGCCTCTTCAGCTCCCACAAAGCCAACAGGAACACCTATTATAAGGGAAGGCTTTGCTTTTCCTTCTCGCACAAGCTCTATGAGTCTAAATAAAGCTGTGGGGGCATTTCCAATAGCAAAGATTTTATTGCTTTCGTCTTTTGCCGCTATTTCCATAGCTGCCATTGATCTTGTAATGCCACACTTCTTTGAAATTTCTTTAGCTTCAGGAAGATTAATGTAACTTTTTACTTTTGAACCTATCTTCTCTAATACCTTTTTATTTATTCCTGCTTCCGCCATCTTTGTATCACTAACAATATTAAATCCTTCCTTTAGTACCTTTAAACCGTCTTCTATCGCTCCTTTTGAGATTTTAAGTATATTGGCAAATTCAAAATCTGCTGTTGCGTGAATCACCCTTTTTACTATTAAAAGCTCCTTTTTATCGAATTTAGACTCATCTATGTTTTTGCCTATTATTTCAAAACTCTTTTTTTCAATTTCCCACGGATCTTTTATGTAATTCATAAATTATCTCTCCAATAAACTTTATTTTACTTCCTCTGTCCTTTCCAAAATTATATCCACGATTCTGTCGTCATAGCCAATTGGCCTTCCAAATTTTATAGAAAGACCGGGATACTTCTTTCTCTCCTCTTCAAAAACCACCGGTATATCCTCTTTTATATGTATTCCTTCGAATAAAAATAGTGGCACAGCAACGATATCATAAATACCTTCTTTTACAAACTCTTTAATAGAAGTAGGGATGTCAGGAGTGTCAAATTCCATAAATCCTGCCTTCACATCCTTATATTTATCTAAGCTCTTTATTCTATCTACCACCTTGATTACAACTTTTTTTGTCTCCTTAACGCGGCTCCCATGAGCTATGACTAACAACCCTTTCTCCATTTTATCTCTCCTCTTTCTACTACAAGCGTTAAAGCTCAAGCTTTTTTCTAGGTATTCACTTGGCTACTTTTTTATGCAAAATTAAGATAAAAAATTTGGTCTGAAAGTGAAAGTTTCTTAATATCCCAGTCTCTCCTATAAAGTTTAATCACCCTATAAGGCAAATTGAGATTTTTTATGAATTTCTCAAACTTGTTGTCAAGCCACGGTGGTGTCCATGCCCCCGATCTACAAATATGTACAGCTACCGTGTATATACCTTCAGGTAATACATCTATATCCCTGTAATATCGAATTGAAAAAAGTTTATTAAAATCTTTAAAGTCCTCAGGCTTTTCAAAAGTATGAGGACTATATATTATGTGAGCCTTTTTTATCTTACCTTCATTTAACAGCTTCCCCAGCCAGTTAGCACAGTTTAACTCAAAATTAACCGAGCTCATTCCTGCATAGCCCAAATCAGCGTGTGTATCAAAAGAATATACTTCTTCACATTCATTAGCTCTGGCGATGTAATATGATAGCATATGAGATTCAGACACAAATACTTTGATATTTCTTATAAAATCAAAGTGTTCTTTTATTTTGACCCAAAAATCTTCCAATATCGAAGTTGTATCTACTGACTTTTCCAGATCCTCACCTTCTAAAACACTTTTTATGTACCTCTTATACCATATCGCCTCTATGTTTTTTTGGTTTTCAACATAAGAACCTAGCCACTCTCTTTTCAAAGGTATGAAGTAATCCCAATCTATGCTTAAAAGGCTGTGAACCATATTCACCACCTATTAACCTCTAAAATACCGCCTTTATTTAAAATAATCTAAAAATTGGATTTGATTTTATTAGTGGGCTTTAAAATAAACCACATTTATTCTTTTTAGCAGTATTTGCGTAAATAAAGCATATATTGGCACATTGATAAGTTCTCCTATAACTTTTGGAGGTAAAGTAGTTACTAAAGGTATTTTAAATAACAATTGAAGAAAATAAGGCACGAGTATTACTGATGAAATGAACTGACCTACCCCAATCGCTATCATTAATTGCCATAGAGAAGGAATTGTAGCTTTTACCGGCTTCAAAATCAAAGGAGGAATAATACCTGTGAGAGCTGCTGTCATTGTAAAATGTGGCATATATGGTCCTAAAGGATTAATGTAATATCCAACTATATCACCTACAGCACCTACTATTCCTCCTGCTGTAGGTCCAAACATTATTCCTGCAAGAATTACCGGTAATGCGCCAAAGCCAATTCTTATACTTTCAATGCCGCCAATAGCTATTTTAATGCTAGCTATTCTACTTAAAACTATGTTTAGGCTAATCAACAATGCTAGAAAAACCAGTTCTCGCACATGTATTTTTTTCATTAAACAAGCCTCCCTACATATTATGATAGGCTATAATGAAACTACTACACAATTAGAAAAAGACTACTACAATAGTACCATAAAGTCTATACATCATCAATACTCCCAAATCAAGTTTTAATACTTTAATATTATAATATCAGATTAATTGCTTTTTATTTTTTTATATAGTAGAAAAAGGCACGATAGTTTTTCCCCATCATGCCTAATTTTTATCATATACATTTGTTTTGCAATATTAGTTGTTTTTTGATAATTTTTTCTAAAAACAAAAAACTGAAGGAATTATGCTGTGCAATGTGTTCTTTACTTGACATTCTTTGTTGTGGCAATATTACCGATGTACGGCGTTTGCAAAACTCGATATATTACTTTCTATTTTTTATCAATATCCAATATCGTTTGTAGTAATACATTAGCGCCCTTCCAGCAATCGTCGAGAGATGTTTTTTCTATTTCGCAATGGCTGTGTCCGCCAATACTTGGAACAAATATCATAGTCGTAGGCAGGATATCAGCAACAAACTGAGCATCATGTCCAGGACCACTATACATTCTCATGCAGGAATAGCCATATTCTTTTGCATTCTTCTCTACTAAATCGACCAACTCTTTATTGAAGGCAACAGTCTTACGTGACCACAATTTCCGGTAGCTAACCTTGCACTTTGCAAGTTCTTTAGGAATGTTTTCAATAACATCGACAACCTGCTGTACTATTTTCGGATCTTGATGTCTTGCATCCAAAGTAAACTTAACATCATCCGGTATAATTGTGTGTACATTTGGCGAGCAAATAATTCTACCCGTGGTATAAACCAACTTACTGTCAAGCTTATCAAGCTCTCTGTGCAGATACTGAATAGCCTCAGAAGCTGCATAGAGAGCATCTTTTCTCATTCTCTGCGGAACAGTTCCTGCATGACCAGCCTGGCCGATAAATTCAAACTCATAATTAACCATTCCAACAACACCTTCAACAACTCCGATATCCATTTTTGCAGCTTCAAGCACTGGACCTTGCTCAATGTGCAGTTCCACAAAAGCCATATATTCCTTAGGATTCATTCTATTTTTCTCGTCACCCTTGTATCCGCTTGCATCCAAAGCTTCACCAAATGTTATTCCATCCTTATCCTTTGAGGCCAGCATCTTGTTCTTATCAAATTTACCAGTAATAACACCTGATGACATCATAGCAGGGTCAAAACGAGCCCCTTCTTCATTGGTCCAAATCATAACCGTAATTGGATGACGGTGTGGAATCTTCTTTGTAACAATCGTTTCAGCTACTTCCATTGCACTTATTACACCTAAAATACCATCATAGTTTCCACCTTGTACTACCGAATCGCAATGTGATCCCACTGCAATACGTGGAAGATCTTCTGATCCTTTAAAGGTCGCATATATATTTGCCATATCATCTGTTACAATGTCTGCACCCAGTGCTTTCATTCTCTTGCAGAATTCTGCTCTTGCCTGCAGATCCGGTTCTGATAAAGACAATCGTGTTATTCCACCATTTCCAGTATCACCAAATTTACTAAATGTATGAATCTTATCTGCCAATCTTTCTTTGTCACAAGCTACCATGTTTTTCATTTTACACACACTCCTATATAAATTTTTCTTCTACAATAGTTCATAATAACTTATAAATGTTTAAGTATAAT
Source organism: Thermoanaerobacterium butyriciformans (assembly GCF_017874545.1). Classification (GTDB taxonomy): domain Bacteria; phylum Bacillota; class Thermoanaerobacteria; order Thermoanaerobacterales; family Thermoanaerobacteraceae; genus Thermoanaerobacterium; species Thermoanaerobacterium butyriciformans. The sequence continues at coordinate 16,524 of NZ_JAGGLT010000020.1, forward strand.
TATAAGCCTTTATGTTTATCAACAATCAAATAACTAGCTTTTATTTATTCAAACAACTTATTCTAAATTTAAAATATCAATGTCCTCAAGAATTCTTTCCTTAGAGTATTATTAAATTTCGATTAAAGCAAATTTTAGAATAATTTCAAAGCGTTAATGCTCTTTTAGGACAAATAATTGTACATAGTGAACATCCATCACATTTTTCGGCATCCACAACTAACTGTCCATTTTTAAATTTTAATGCATCATAACCGGCATCGCCACATACCTTTACACACTTTCCACATTGAATACACAATTTATTATTGATTTGAACCACTTTTTTAACTATACTTAACGCAGAATGATCTTTTATACGATTCAATGACTTCCCTTTAATTTCAGTAATTTTTTTAATATTTTTGTTGCGCATATATCTTTCTAATCCTTCTATAAAATTTATAATAATGTCATATCCTTCTATCATAACAGCAGTACAAACTTGAACAGCGGATGCACCTAAAAGCATATACTCAACAGCGTGTTCCCAAGAAGATATACCTCCTATACCAAATATCGGTAGATTAATGCTTTTAGCTATTTGCGATACAGCTCTTAATCCTATAGGTTTAACTGCCAGTCCTGAATATCCACCATATGTTGAATAACCGTCTACCGAAGGAAGTGGCTCCATCGTATCTAAATTTATACCTATAAGACATTGCACCGTATTTATAGCTGAAATGCCATCTGCACCACCATTTTGAGCAGCTTTTGCTATAGATATGATGTCCGTAACATTAGGAGTAAGTTTCACAATCACTGGAATATTCACAACTTGCTTAACCCATTCAGTTAATTCGGAAGTCATTTTTGCATTTTGGCCTATAGCAGCACCAACACCCATTTCTGGCATACCATGTGGGCATGAAAAATTTAATTCCAACGCATCAACACCTGAATCTGCTACCTTTTTGGCTAACTCCTGCCACTCTTTTTTGTCGGCTTCTGCCATAATACTACCAATTAGAATGCGATTTGGGTACTGTATTTTTATTTCTTCTATTTCTTTTAACCAGATAGTTAGAGGACGTTTGCTCACAAGTTCAATATTTTGAAAACCTACTATTTCACCATGATTTCCTCTAATAACGTTAAAACGTGGTTTTACGTCAACAATATTCATATTGTCGGGTTTTAATGTCTTTAATACGGCACCACCCCACCCCATATCAAATGCTCTTTTAATCATAGTACCATATGCAGTTGGTGGTCCAGATGCCAGTACAAAAGGATTGGGAAATTTTATACCACAAAATTCTGTTGAAATATCTATACATTTACTATTTTTTTCATATAATATAGGCTCCATCTGCATCACCTTTATTCCTTCCTTAAAATTTGAATTGAGTGATATTCGACACCCATTAAAAGTATAATTTATAGGTAACGATAACTGTTAATCATATCAACCAAATATTTTATAATATCGCTATTCCTCTAATCTGTAATTTCGTTAAAAACTGTATTCTATACCAAAATTGGTGCCTGTCGTTTTAAGAACTTTCCAAAACCTTTTCTCCCGATAAAGTTTCCATTCTCAACAATTATATTGCCTCTTAAAATGGTAATTACAGGATACCCTGTTACTTCAAACCCTTCATATGGCGTGTAATCCACATTTTCATGGAGTTTACTTTTAGTTATTACTTTTTTTACATTAGGATCAAATATTACAATATCCGCATCACTGCCAACAGCTATGGTCCCTTTTGAAGGATACAATCCAAAAATTTTAGCCGGATTAGTAGCCGTTACCTCAACAAAACGCTGAAGACTTAATTTTCCCATATCAGCTCCATAGCTATACATTAGCGCCATCCTTGTCTCTATACCTGGAGCACCATTTGGAATTTTACCAAAAAATTCTAAACCTAAATCCTTCTGACCCTTTAAAAAGAATGGACAGTGGTCTGTTGATACTGCTTGTATTTCTCCTTTAGCAAGTCCATCCCAAAGAGAATTTAAATTCTCTTTCGGCCTTAGAGGAGGTGACATAACATATTTTGCCCCCATAAAATTTGGCTCTTCATATTTCTCTTCAGATAGCAATAGATATTGCGGGCAAGTCTCCGCCATAACCGGCAATCTCTGTTCTCTTGCCCTCGCAAGCTCTATCAAAGACTCTTTACAGCTTAAATGCACTATATAAAGCGGAGCATTAGCAAAACTCGCTATCTTTATAGCACGACTTACAGCTTCTGCTTCTGCCACCGTCGGACGGCTCATTGCATGGTACTTAGGCTCTATTTTACCTTCCTTATAAAATTTTTTTATTAAATAGTCAATTATATAATAATTTTCAGCGTGTACACATATCAATCCACCATTCTCTTTTGCCATAATCAATGCCTTTAACAGTACATCATCATTTACCTTCAAACCATCATAGGTCATAAAAAGCTTGAAACTGGAATAACCATTTTTTATAGCTCTTGGCATTTCGTTTAATATATCTTCATTCATATCAGTTATAGCTATATGAAATCCATAATCAATAACCGCTTTGCCATCAGCCTTTTTATGCCACGTTTCTGCAGCTTGCTGTAAAGACTGCCCTTTTGCTTGTATTGCAAAATCAACTATAGTCGTAGTTCCACCACATGCAGCTGCAATTGTACCTGTTTCAAAATCATCGCTAGAGACAGTACCACCAAAAGGCATTTCCAAATGAGTATGAACATCAATTCCTCCTGGAAATACATATTTACCTTCCGCGTCGATAATATTAGCTCCATCTCCTGTTATGTCTTGTCCTAAAGCAACTATAATACCATCCTTTACCGCCACATCTGATTTAAACGCATCAGATGCTGTTACAACAGTCCCTCGCTTTATAATAAGGTCATATTTCCTCATTATTAACACCTCCAAGAATATTTAATAGCCAATTTACATCATAAATGTTATTTTTATGAGAAATTTTTATTCATTTGAATGTCTACTGATTTCTGTTTTATAAAATTGAATACTCGGATTATACATCAACAGAAAATATAAGATACCAGAAACGAATAGTCCTACGAACCATGCATAATCTGATAGAACACTTAACATCGGAACTATCTTGCCAATTAGTGCAAAAAGTACTCCAGCAATTAATGCAATAATTGCTTTTATATTAAAACCTTTGGAGTAAAAATACTCTCCTTCTTCAGTGTAAAGATCCCTAAGATTAAGCTTTGTCCTTCTACAAATCCAATAATCGCATATCATTATACCAGCAATTGGTCCAAGAACACCTGAATATGTGCCCAACCAGTTATAGATATATCCACTTGGATCTGCTAGAAGCCTCCATGGCATTATTAATATTCCAATAATACCCGTAATCAATCCTCCACTTTTAAAACTGATATATTTCGGTAATAGATTAGAAAAATCATATGCTGGAGAAACTGTATTTGCAGCAATATTAACAGATAAAGAAGCAACAATAACGCCAAAAAAACCAATTAATATAGCAAGAGGATTAGAGAATTTTGATATTATTTGTACAGGATCACATATAGCTTTGCCATATATTATTTCTGATGCTGATGTGATTATTATACCCATTCCAGAAAATACGGCCATGGTTGTAGGCAAACCTAAAATTTGTCCCTTAATTTGTTGTTTTTGCGACTTAGCAAATCTTGTAAAATCAGGTATATTCAAAGATAATGTTGCCCAAAATCCTATCATACCCGTAAGCGATGGAAAAAAGACCTTTAACCATCTCTATTAATAAAAAGTCCAGATTAAAACTCAACTAAATATAATACTAGAACTATATATTCTTTGTCATGCTACTTTTTAAAATCGATCTTCTCTTCATTTTCACTAATTTTTAACGTAGTTTTACTTGGGATAGTTTCAGCAATTATTCTTCCATTTCTGATTGAGTATCTGACAGGTACCTGTCTGCGTATGGCATCATACTCATCTTCTGCTGAAAGTATGATTAAATTTGCAGGTTTGCCTTCCTCTATACCGTATTTATCTTCTATATGCAAAGTCTTGGCACTGTTTGTTGTTATCAAATCTATAGAGTTTACAATCTGCTCATAACCCATAAGCTGGCACACATGTATTCCCATTTGCAAAACCTGAAGCATGTTTCCTGTTCCCAGCGGGTACCATGGATCAAATATATCATCGTGGCCAAAACATACATTGATTTCAGATTCCAAAAGTTCTTTTACTCTTGTAATACCACGTCTCTTCGGATAAGTATCAAATCTACCCTGCAGATGAATATTAACCAATGGGTTAGCTACAAAATTTATATTAGACATTTTTAAAAGCCTGAATAATTTGTAGGCATAAGCGTTATTATATGAGTGCATTGCAGTTGTATGGCTTACAGTAACCTTTTCTCCCATACCATAGGCAATGGCTTCCGCTGCTACTACTTCTACAAATCTTGACTGTTCATCATCAATTTCATCACAATGTACATCTATAAGTCTGTCATATTTATCAGCCAATTTAAATATTTTTCTTATAGAATCCACGCCATACTCTCTGGTAAATTCAAAATGCGGTATTCCTCCAACTACATCAGCGCCCAATCTGAGAGACTCTTCCATTAAATCTACTCCATTGTGGAATGAATTGATTCCTTCCTGAGGAAAGGCAACTATCTGCAAATCCATCCATGAAGCTACCTGTTCCTTTACTTCTAATATGGCTTTTAATGCAGTAAGGTTAGGATCTGTTACGTCTACATGTGTTCTAACACTCTGTATTCCCTGAGCAGACTGCCATCTTAATACTTTATTAACTCTTTGCTTCACATCTTCACTGGACAACAGTGCTTTTCTCTCAGACCAACGCTCAATTCCTTCGAATAATGTCCCGCTTATATTCCATTTTGGTTCACCTGCGGTTAAAGCTGTATCAAGATGAATGTGCGGCTCAATAAATGGAGGAAGCACAAGCTGTCCCTCTGCATCAAGAATTTCTTCGTTTTCTATATTTAAATCTTCCTCAGATTTTGTAATTTTTATTATTGATTTGTTATCTATAAGTAACTGCCAAAGACCTTCCTTATCTCTGAGTCTTGCATTTTTAATAATCATATCTAGACCCCCTTAAAATTAATCCAATTTTCTATTTTTACATATCAAATAGTATATAACTCCTGCTATCACAATTACAGGATAGGTAACTCCGATACTTTGATTTAAAATGCCTATTTTTTTGATTATAAGATATATTATTACGGAGGCTACCCATACTGCTATGGCATACAAGTTATAACCATTGCTATACCAATACTTTCCTCCTTTTTCATCAAAATATTTCGTATCATACTTTTGTTTATGTATGAAATAGAAATCTACAACTATTATTGCGAAAATCGGTCCAAACACCATACCTATATAATCCAGAAAACCTATGAAAGTATTGAGAAAACTGTTTAAATAAAGAGGTATTAAAGTAATTACGGCTGTTGCTATTGTAACTATCCATAATGCTGTTATAGATTTTACTTTTTTCGTTATATTGGTTAGAGATATACCTGCAGCCATTAAATTTACTGCATTTGCTGTAGTACTGGTTATTATAATTATCAGAAGTGCTACAGCTCCAAGTCCGAGCTTACTTACAATTGTACTTGGATCTGAATTGTTTGGATCATATACTCCTGTTGTAATTGCAGTACCTATAGCTCCAATAATTCCCACAAAAGCAAACCAGAATAATCCAACATTTGCGCCAATCATAGGTGCTACCGTAGCAGTATTTTTATTTCTTCCATATCGAGTAAATTCCGCAATAGCTGGTACCCAGCCTAAACTGAAAGCTGCCATTGCATCCATCGCTGCTCCTATTGGCATTGATTTATCAACAGGTGGTCTCCAATTCATAATTGCTGTCAATGAAACATGATTTAAAACTACTACTGTTTCCCAAACACCTAAAATCAATATAAATACTACACCAATTCTTTCAACCAGCTTTATTGATTTACGTCCTGTAGCTATAGACAAAAGGTGAAGTATACTCATTATTCCAATTCCTACAAGCATAGTTTTTTGGCCTCCCGCTTCTCCAAAAGCAGGCCATCCAAGTAAATCCTTTATAAGAAAGCTTGCAGATATTGCTGCTATAAATGTATTTACCGCAGTCCATCCAATAAATTGAGTAATATTTAAAATTGAGGGAAGATAACTGCCGCGAATTCCAAAGGAAGGCCTTGTAAGTGCCATAGTTGAAGTTCCTACTTTATAACCTATGTAACCTATCAATGCCATGATAAAATATGCTACTGGATTGGCAACTAAAGTAACTATTAATGCTCCTGTAAAAGCACTTCCTGCAACCACTCCGCCTACATACCAAGAACCATTATTTGCATTAGCACCTATCCATGTAGCAAGCATATCTGTAAAGCTTATGTTTCTTGCGTACTCTGGTACAGGTTCTATTGCTGAGTATTCTTTATGTACAATCTCAACTTCAACTGCTTTTCTTTCATTTATTTCCATAGCTCTTATGAAACCTCCTTATAGTTTTATAAATTATTATATCCTAAATTTCACGTACATTTTTAATCAGCTTCAAATAACACTATTTTAAGAAGAATTTAACCTGTTTCTTGAAAATTTTAACATGTATATCGCCACCTTTCAATCATTTTGGATAAATTATTATTTTCAACTTTTTGATGAGAATATTTATTATGCTCTTCAAGTTATTCACAGAGCAATGCTCAATTTTTAGGTAGTATTCTTGTTATGTCATGCATTTTTCATACACGTCTTTGTACGGATAATTTTCTGACAACTTCATGATCACATACCTAGCAGTTTTGATTATTTTAGCGGCAAGAAATACATACTCCAAACGAAATGTCTTTATTTGCTGTGTGTATTTTGAAACGCTTAAAGAATCAAATTTAAATAGCATCGGAATACAATGCGCCATTCCAATCCATAAAGCTGTGTAATTGTAAGTATTCCATGTCCTTTCATTAATCGTAGTCGGAGCAAGATCGTTGTTAAATAATCTACTTTTAGTAATTTCTTCTTTAAGTTCATACATTTCTTCTTTCATAAATAATCTCCCCCTTTTTTTCACATTAACTTATCTTGATATATGAATTAAATTATTTTATGTTTTTTCAATATACTCATCTACAAAATCTAAAACCTCATCAAGAATTGATAATGCTTCCTTTAATTCCTCCTCCTTTATAATCAAAGGTGGAGCCACTAATATGCAGTTTTCATGAGAGTAGGTAGAAAATCCTCTCTCTCTTAACTTATCTATAATTCTGGGCATTATTTTTTCAGGGTCTTTTCCATATGGAACTAAAGGTTCCTTTGTACCTTTATGTTTAACAAGTTCTACCGCCGAAAAAAGTCCTATATATCTTACATCACCAACACATGCATGCTTTTCTTTTAACTTTTCTAATTCGGCACCCAAAACTTTCCCCATCTTCTTTGAATTTTCTATTAATCCTTCTTTTTCATATACATCTATAGTTGCACAACCTGCTGCACAACCTATTGGATGTGCATTATATGTTAAGCCACACATTAAAACATTATCATCAAAATATTCTGCTATCTTTTTGTCTACAATAACGCCACCCAAAGGCTCATACCCACAAGTAATTCCTTTTGCAAATGTTATAATATCTGGTTTTACATTCCAATTATCACATGCAAACCACTCTCCCGTTCTTCCCCATCCTGTCATGACCTCATCACACACCATAAGTATCCCAAATTCATCACATATATCCCTTATTCCTTGTAAATATCCTTTAGGTGGAATAATTACTCCGTTACTTCCAGTCACTGTTTCAAGAAAAATCGCCGCTACATTATCCGCACCTTCATAAATAATTTGCTCCTTAAGCTTATTCAAATAATACCTGCTTGCCTCCTCTTCACTCTTAAATTCTATTTTTTCACGATAAATATATGGATCAAAGAATTTAATAAACCCAGTCAATCCCGGCTCACAAGTATATCTTCTTGGTTCTCCGCTTAGATTTGCAGCTCCGAAGCTAGCTCCATGGTATGATCGATATCTTGAAAATATTTTTTGCCTTCCTGTAAACATCCTTGCTATTTTTATCGCATTTTCGTTGGCATCCGCTCCACCTAATGTAAAAAATACCTTACCCATATTATCTGGAGCCTTTTCTATTACTTTTGCAGCCAACCTTGATCTAACATCAACAGCATAGCTTGGTCCGATAAAAGGAAGCCTTTCCGCTTGCTCTTTTATTGCTTTTATAATCTCTTTATTTCCATGTCCTACATTTACATTTACTAGCTGAGAAGACATATCAAAATACCTTTTTCCATTAATATCCCAAAAATAAATTCCTTCTGCTTTTGTAATAACCAATGGATTAAGATTTTTCTGAGCGCTCCAAGAATGTAAATTGTATCTCTTGTCATATTCCCTTATATTGTCTTCATCCATAACAATTTCATTATCTTCTTTAGTTAACATTTTAGCCCTCCTCACTTAAAATATTAATTTAACACCGTAAAATAGAAATGGTGCTAATCATAAGGCATTTTCTGTACCTTTAATTAGCACCATTGCTATTTTAGTATATTAATTGTTTTTAGTCTTATCTTTAAAGCTTAAATAAATTTTACATAATAATTAATAAAATGTCATCCTACATTATGTAGCATTATTTTCATAAATTTTAATACAATAGATTCAATATTTGAGAAATTTTCCAATAGCCAATGCTACTTGTAAATTAAATTTGGTTTCCCAATCAGATAAATCCACATTAAGGATTTCCTCAATTTTTTTTATTCTATAGTTCAAAGTACTGCGATGTATAAAGAGATCTTTAGCGGTTTTTACAAAATTACCATTGTTTTGTAAAAATACCTCCAATGTATTAATGAGATCAGCTCTTGAGCTTTCATCATATTTCATCATTGGTTCCATCAATTCATTGAAAAAAGAAATCATTTCACTCTTATCCTTCATTTCAAATAAAAGTCGAAAAATTCCCGCTTCACTATAACTATAAACTGAATTGCCTCCCATTATTTTATAAGCCAGCTTTAAAGCTCTTTCAGCCTCTTTTAAACTATTTTTTATATCTTTTAAATTAGAATAATATCGTCCTATTCCAATGCTAACTTTTAATGGAGATAGCTGCTCGATAACACTTTTTCTTATTTCCTCTGCAATTCCTACTACTGAGCTTTCATCTTCTGCTTCCTTTTTAGATATGAGAGATATAACAGAATCACCACGAATTAAAGAAAGCGGTCTCTTGCCGTTTTTTTCTAATGTATTGTTTACAATCTGCTGCAAACAAAATTTTATATCCATTATCTTCTTTTCGTCTTTTATGTTGCTCTTATTTATATATTGCCCAAATTTATCTATATCTGTAATCATAACACAGTTTTGATGACTGATGTTAAAGCCATGATATTCTGCCCTGCTTACAAAAACCTCTTCAGATTTAAAATCTGTAAAAAGTATGTTTTCTAAAAATTCTCCTATTGACTTTTCCTCAATTGACTTTTTTATAATAAAATTACATATTATCTCTGTAACATCAACAAGTTTAACCTCCCAAGGAAGCTCAAAAAGCGGGAAATCAAGCCTATCGGCTAATAAAATAGCTTCTTTCGGAATATTCTTGATATAAGGTCCCACATTTATCACAAGTCCTGCCAGATTCTTCGAATTTATTTCTTCAATAATTTTCATCAGAATATCAACATTATCTTTTATGCTTATACCTGTTGTAAAGAGCAACTCACCTCCATGAACCCATTTAGAAACATCAGGAATATCTACAACATGCACCCAGCTTAAATTCCTGTCAAGACCGTTTTTTCCACCAACTAATCTAAACTTTTTCAAAGATGGAAGCACTAGTATATCTCTGCACTTTATACTCATACATAACCATTCCCTTTTTTAAAAGGTAAAAAACAATGGTATAATACCATTACCAGATATGTCTTAGAATATGCTCTTCGTATAAATGTCTAAAAGATCATCTTGTGTTACTGATTTTTTGTTATTAGCTATATTACTAGCTTTTATGGCTATAGACGAATATTTATTCAACTCATCTCTTGATATTTCAGGTATTTTGCCTTCTTTACGTATCAGTTCATTTATAATCTTTTCAAATTCATAAATATCTTTAATTCCTAATAACTTTAATACCATATTAATTTTATATTCTTCACTGTCATAATTAAATTTCAAATAATTTGCAAGCAATATCCCATTTGCCCTGCCGTGTGGAATCTCTTTATAATATGTGAGAGAATAACCCATAGCGTGAACAACAGATGTCCCTGTATGTGCTATTAACATACCACCTAATGTTGAGGAATAAAGTAATAATTCTCTTGTTTCAAAATCAAGTTTTTTAATATCAGTACTTGCATCTAATACATTTTTATAACATGTCTTCAAACTGTTTAATCCATTAACAACAATATATTCATAAAAATTATTATACTTTACTGATAGAAATCCTTCTATCAAATGTGACAACGCATCCAGCATAGTATCCACAGTAACATTATATGATAAACTCATGGTATATTTAGCATCTAAAAAAGCTATTTTAGGAAATATCAATGGGCTAAAAAAGCTCTTTTTACTTCCAATTTTGTCATACGTCAAAATTGAATATGGTGTAACCTCGCTTCCTGTCCCTGCTGTTGTCGGAATAGCTATTATAGGCAAAGGTCTTTTTTTAATCATGTTAGAAAAAAGCTCTTCCGGTTCAATTAAATTTGTGGCCAGGGTTGCAATGGATTTTGATGCATCAAGTGGAGAACCACCACCAATGCCGATTATAAAATCAGCTTCGACTTTTCTTGCAACATCAGCACCATCTAATACATTTTCTATGTCCGGATTGGATTTAACACGATTAAAAATCTCGTATTTTACGCCATTATCTGTAAGTACCGATAACACATCATCAAGTGAACCATTTTTTTTAGAACTTTTACCTGTAACTATCAATGCTTTTTTACCTATACACATCAAATTGCTGTTTTCTTTAATGCAATTTTCACCAAAAATAATCCTTGTTGGTATAAAAAAGTTAAATTTCATATGTTATCTCCACCTCTATTATCATTAATTTTATCCATAATTTTTTAATATACTTCAATAGCATTGTCCGTCAAGCACTTTGACAAAACCACATTATAGTTTCTCCTTTATTTTCATCTTTTTCTGCCTTAAAGACCTTATCACCAAGTTCTGCCTCACATCGGCAGTGTGTAACCAAAACAAAGGGTATATTCCACTGTTTATGAAGTTCTTTTATTTCCTTTCGCAATCTTTCTCTTAATTTCCTATCCATAGCTGAAAGCGGTTCATCTAACAATAACAAATGAGGCTTTGTTATAAGTGTCCTTGCCATAGCTACTCGTTGTCTTTCACCACCTGAAAGCTGAACTGGATATCTTTCAGCCAGATGAGATATATTAAATTGTTTAAGTATCTCATTGAGCTGCTTTTCTTTTTCTTCTTTTAATAAATTTTTTGCCCCATAAAGAATGTTATCTTTTACTGTTAAGTGATTAAAAAGTGCATATTCTTGAAATATATACCCAATACCACGTTTGTATGAAGGAAGATTGATTCGCCTCGATGAGGAAAAAAGAACTTTCTCTCCCAATATTATCTCCCCCGAATCCGGCTTTTGAAGTCCTGAAATACATTCTAAAACAGTTGTTTTACCAGATCCTGAAGGTCCAATAAGAACCAAAATTTCTTTATCAACAAATAAGTCTACTTTAAGAACAAAATCAGGAAGCTTTTTTACAAATTTTGCTTTAAGCATCTTTCATCACCTTTTTGTCTATATTGTGGGTTCTATATCCTCAATAAGAACAAGGGCAAAATCTTTCCCATCCCATTAACTTAGCAGTCCCGGCGGCAGTTGTTCCAAAAAAGATCAATGGTTTTTGAACTTTTAAAATATTTTCAATCGTTCCATTAACAATAACACTCCCTGTCACTAATGCTATATCACACCATTCTATTGCATCATTATAATCTTTCTCTCCATCCAGTATCAAAACACCACTTTTTTCTTTGCCTATGTTGTCTTTATCCAGGTCAAGCACTTTAACGGAAAATTTGGAGGCACATGTTTCTACTAAAGCAGGTTGTAGCCCTACAAAACATATACGCGGTTGTCCATATTTTTCAACAATGAAATAGGCTATTTTTTGAGCACAGTTTTCTAAATCATTGTTTTTGCAGTGTACGGTGTGATCAGCCAAACGCAGATGTCGCATAATTGCATTTAAGGAGGAAATAAAAATAGCTCTTTCATAATTGTTTTTAAGTGGAAGTTCCAGTATCTCCCCAATAGAACCATGAAAATCATTTAATGAATCAGTAAATGCCTGTCCATAGGACCCTTTAAATTCTGCCTGCATAAGTCTTTCTTTGCCTTTCAGAAGCACATAGTCTGTACGTTTCGTCGCACCAAGAGCATCCTTAGGAGAAAGTATAGAGGCTTTAACTTCTATACTTTCTTTTAATAGCCCATTTTCGTCAACGATTTTTCTAAACACAGACTTTAAATTATCATAAAAACTCATAACTGATTCCTCCTGTATCTATTAAATAATGTATACCTAACGATTTAGCACCTTTTATTGCCTTTGTTTTTTTGTATACTTCAAAACTTTTTTCCTTGATAACCAATTTAGCCAAAAAATCATTCCAAAAGAAAATAGTATAATCACAACAACTAAGTAGATAGCAGTTTTGTAATCCCCACTTTCCACCGCAAAATAAATTACCATAGGAATTGTTTGTGTCTTTCCTGGGATATTACCCGCAGTCATCAATGTTGCTCCAAACTCACCAATAGCTCTTGCAAAGGAAAGAACAACACCCGATAAAATACCAGGCCAAGCAAGAGGCATCGTAATAGTACAAAAAACCCGCAACTCGTTTGCACCTAAAATACGAGCAGCCCGCTCCTGCTTTATATCAACGCTTTCAAAAGCTGCTTTGGCACTTTGATACATCAAAGGAAATGCGACCACAGAAGAAGCAATTACAGCAGCCCACCATGTAAACAATAATTGACTGTTAAATATTTTTCTAATGAGAAAACCTAAAGGTCCATGTTTACCAAAAAGAATCAGGAGAATAAAACCCGTAACTGTTGGTGGTAAAACCATTGGTAGAAAAAAAATGGCTTCAATAGCTTCTTTCCCAGGAAAGTTTTTTACAAAAAACAGGCGAGCAAAAAAGATACCAACTACAAATGATATAAGAGTAGCTATAATAGCTACTTTTATTGACAAGAATATAGGATATATCATTTATCTCACACCTTTTTAACCTTGAATTTATTGTTTCTGGTCTAAAGGTACATATCCATATTTTTTAAAAACCTGTGATGCTTCCTGACTTTTAAGGTAGTTTAAAAAATCAAGAGCCGTTTCTTTTTCTTGGCTGCTATTTATAACTGCTCCTCTAAAGAAAATTGGAGGGCAAGAATTTTCGGGTGCATCTGCAACAATCCTAATCTTATTATTATTTGTAGTATTTGATTTCCAAAGCAAACCAGCGTCTACATTTCCTGTTTCTATATAGCCTCTGATTTCCTGAACATCTTTTGCCAGAATAATTTTAGAACTTACTTTGTCCCAAAGTCCTAAATTTGTTAATACATCTTTAGCCCACTCACCTCCGGGAACAAGAGCAGGATCTCCAATAGCAATTTTATTTACATCAGGTAAAGTAAGGTCCTGAAAGCTTTTAACCTTTTGGCTCTCTTTTGGCGTAATAAGAACCATTTTGTCAGATAAAATCTTTTTTTCTGTTGATTTATCAATTAAATTTTCACTTCTTAAAGTATTCCATTGCTTTTCTCCGGGACCTAAAAGTATATCGCAAGGGGCTCCTTGTTCAATTTGTTGCTGGAGCACACCAAGTCCTGCAAAATTAAAAGAAATTTTTACATCTGGATGAAGTTGGTTGTATTTTTTTGCTACTTCTGGAAGTGCATCTTTAAGTCCTGCTCCTGCAAATACCATAATGTTTTTTGTATTTTCCGTTTTATTAGAGGGTATATTTTCCCTTTCCTGTCTACAACCTCCAAAAAGTAATAGAATTAATAATATAAATATCAACATAGGAAACTGTTTAATATTTCTCATTCTATTTTTCCTCCCAATACAATACTAATGCATTTCATTAAGGTATTTCTAAGATATGCCATTTTACTAAGGTTAATACTAAGTTTAATAGTTTTAAGTCTTTCTAAAAATAAATTCTCTAAAGATAATTATCCTAAGTTTGATAAATTAAAAGATGATTTTCTGTACTCATGCTATCATACTAAATACTTCAATTGGTAAAAAAGATTATTTTATTTCAGTCTTTAAAATTCTTTTTTAAGATTTAAGATAGTGTATTTTCGTACTATCCACCTAAATACGACTTTTTAACCCTTTCATCGTCTTTTAAGACAGATGCAGCACCTTCAAGAGAAATATTGCCTGTTTCAAGGACGTATGCCCTATCTGCAATAGATAGTGCCATTTTAGCGTTTTGCTCTACTAAAAGGATGGTTGTGCCGTCCTCATTTATATTTTTTATGGTCTTAAATATATCTTGCACTACTATCGGTGCAAGACCCATCGATGGTTCGTCTAATAAAAGCACCTTTGGCTTTGACATCAATGCTCTTCCTATGGCCAGCATTTGCTGCTCTCCTCCGCTTAAAGTACCGGCAATCTGCTTATGCCTTTCTTTTAGGCGGGGGAATAAGTTAAACACTTTTTCCATGTCGCTTTTTACCATTTTGTCTTTCCTGAGATATGCTCCCATCTCAAGGTTTTCCATCACAGTCATGTTGGCAAATATTCTTCTTCCTTCTGGCACTTGGCAGATGCCCATATCGACTATATTTTGGGCAGGTTTTTTCGTTATGTCTACATCGTCGAATTTGATGTAGCCTTTTTTTGGCTTCAATATGCCTGATATTGTCATTAAAGTAGTGCTTTTACCTGCGCCGTTTGCACCAATTATAGTCACGATCTCACCATCATTGACTTTTAGGTTTATGCCTTTTAAAGCATTAACCATACCATATGATACATTTAGATTTTTTATCTCTAACATATTTTAAGCACCTCCTTCTATTGATAAAATTTCTTTTTCATCAATGTCTTCTTCTCCAAGGTACGCTGCTATTACTTCTGGGTTTCTCTTGATTTCGTCTGGTGTGCCATGTGCGATTATTTTCCCATAGTTCATGACGTATATGTCTTCACAAAGATCCATCACCAGCGACATATCGTGCTCAATTAAGAGTATTGTTATGTCAAATTTGTCTCTTATGAATCTGATTGTGTCTGTAAGCTCTTTTGTTTCTTGAGGATTCATTCCTGCTGCAGGTTCATCGAGAAGTAAAAGCTTTGGCTTTGTTGCCAGTGCTCTTGCTATTTCAAGTCTTCTCTGCTCACCGTATGGCAGATTTTTAGCAAGATTGTAGGCGTGTTTATCAAGATTGAAGATTTTAAGTAAATTCATTGCCTCTATATTCTGCGATTTTTCTCCATCTAAGTATTTTTTGTACTGCAGAAAGGAGCTAAAAAGTCCGTATTGTACATGAATGTGCTGGGCTATTTTGACATTGTCAAGCACAGTTAAGTTCTTAAATAATCGTATGTTTTGAAATGTCCTTGCTATGCCAAGCTTCGTGTTGTTGTACGGCTTTTGAGATATGCTTTTTCCATCAAATATCACTTTCCCTGATGTTGGTTTGTATATTCCTGTTATTATATTGAATACTGTTGATTTTCCTGCACCATTAGGTCCTATAAGACCTGTAAGAGAGCCTTTTTCCAGTTCTATATTGACATCTATCAGGGCTTTTATGCCGCCGAAATCTATAGAAAGATCTTTAATTGAGAGTAAACTCATTGCTTTTCTCTCCTTTCTTAAATAATTTTTTGAGAGAAAATTCTTTTGTACCCATCAATCCTTCCGGTCTGAATAACATTACAACAATTAAGAGGAGTGAGTATATTACCATTCTTAAGGCAGCATAATCCTGCAAGAGTGCGTATACGAATGTGAGGAAAATTGCTGATAGAATAGATCCTGTTATGCTTCCAAGTCCTCCTAATACAACCATTGTCAAGATATCGAATGACTTCATGAAGTTGAATGTTTCTGGCTGTATGATGTAAAAGTTGTGAGCGTAAAGTGCACCGCCTATTCCTGCAAAGAATGCACCTATTGTAAATGCCAATGTCTTATAGAAAGTTGTGTTTATGCCCATTGATTCGGCTGCTGTCTCGTCTTCTCTAATTGCAACACAGCATCTGCCGTAGCTGGAATTTATGAAGTTTCTGATTAATACAATAGTTATGACTGCCATCCAGAATACCCATGTCCAGTTTGTGTACTTTGGAATACCGGAAAGGCCGCTCGCTCCACCGACGTATTCGGTGTTTAGAAAGATTACCCTGATTATTTCTCCGAATCCAAGAGTTGTTATAGCAAGATAGTCACCTTTTAATCTCAATGATGGGATACCTATCAATATTCCAGCTATACCTGCTGCTATGCCACCTACTAATATAGCCAGAGGAAACGGCAATCCTAGCTTGTAAGTTATGATGGCAGATGTATATGCACCGATTGACATAAATCCTGCATGACCAAGTGAAAATTGTCCTGTAAAGCCATTGATAAGGTTAAGGCTTACAGCAAGTATTATATTTATGCCCATAAGAACTATGTTTATTTCGTAATAATCGTTCAATATACTTGTTGACAGCAAGATTTGTATTATACCGTAAATGGCGAATAGTCCTATAAAAATCAGCAATCTGTTTTTCAATATTTGCTTCAACTGTACCACCTACACTTTCTCTCTTACATTTTTGCCAAATAGTCCTGTTGGTTTAATTAGCAATATGATTATGAGTATTGCAAATGAAACACCGTCCCTGTATAATGAGCTGCCATAACCTGAGACAAGTGCTTCTATGACGCCCATCAAAAGGCCTCCTACCATAGCACCTGGGATTATTCCTATTCCGCCTAAGACTGCTGCGATGAACGCTTTTAAGCCTGGCATTATACCCATTAGGGGATCTATTGAGTTGTAGTATATTCCGACTAATACGCCTGCAACAGCAGCAAGGGCAGAGCCTATTGCAAATGTAAATGAAACGGTCCTATCTACATTTACTCCCATAAGTTTTGCCGCATCTGCGTCAGTTGAGACAGCCCTCATGGCTTTTCCCATCTTTGTCTTGTAGATTATTATCTGCAGTCCAACCATCATGATTATGGATACGACAAATATGACGATCTGCTGGTTTGATATGGTGATTATTCCGTTGAAAAATGAGTACATGTGCTGCTTGAAAATTTGTGGATATGTCCTGACTTGTGGCGATAGAATGATTATACCTCCGTTTTCCAGTAAAAGGGAGACGCCGATGGCTGTAATCAATATAGAGATTTTTGACTTATTCCTTAATGGCCTGTATGCGACTCTTTCAATTGTCACACCAAGCAAAAGGCTTACCAGCATTGCCAAAAGGAGAGATGGTATAAATCCAAGGTGAAAGTATGTGGATGCGAAGAATCCTGTAAATGCACCTACCATGTATATATCACCATGAGCGAAATTTATTAATTTCATTATGCCGTAAACCATGGTATATCCAAGGGCAATGAGTGCGTATATGCTGCCTAAAGATAGACCATTTATAAGCTGTTCAATAAATGTCTTCATCAACATCACCTCAAGTTTAAATATATTAAAATATATGCGGCCACAAGGTGACCGCATTGCCATGTTTTTCTAAAGATATCTTATGATTTTTATTCAGCACTTACTTTTTTCTTAAGTGTCTGTTTACTTCATAAGCAACAATTTACAATTTTACTTTACTGTGCTGCTACTTTTTCAACCAAGTTCTGCTTACCGTCTTTTAATTCTATGATAACAGCAGATTTGACCGCATTATGCTCACTATTTATTGTTATTGTACCTGTAACACCTTTAAAATCTTTAAGCTTTGATAAAGCATCAATAATCTTTGCAGGTTCTGTTGAGTTGGCATCCTTTATTGCCTGCACCAACATGCCTGCTGCATCATATACAAGTGCTGCCGACGCATCGGGTTCTGTGCCGTAAGCATCTTTATACTTCTTTATGAAGTCTTGAACAGTTGGATCGGGATCTGTCGATATAAAGTGGTTGCTGTAATAAACGTTGTTTAATGCAGATGCTCCTGCTATCTTTAATAGATCTGGAGAATCCCAACCGTCACCACCAAGTAAAGGCGTATTTATACCCATATCCCTTGCCTGTTTAGCTATTTTCCCTGTTTCTTGATAGTATCCCGGTATAAATATGACATCAGGATTTAAACCCTTTATCTTTGTAAGAGTTGCTTTAAAATCTTGATCACCTGCTACATACGCTTCTGTATCAATAACTTTCCCACCAAGCTTCTCAAACTGATCTTTGAAGCTTTGTGCAAGACCTTTGCTATAGTCACTCTTATCATCCATATACACAACTGCTGTTTTCGCATTCAGCTTTTCTGATGCAAATTGTGCCATAACACTGCCTTGGTATGGATCTATAAAGCAAGCTCTGAATATTTCGTTTTTGACCTTGTTTGTGTTAGGATCGACTGTAACACTTACAGCAGTAGCAAAACCTGTTATCAATGGTATATGGTTTTGCACTGCGACAGATGATGCTGCTATTGTGTTAGTCGATGTGCTAGGTCCTAAAATAGCTATAACTTTGTCTTGTTGTATAAGTTTTGTAGCTTGATTTATTGATTCATCACTTTGCGATTTATTGTCTGCTTTCAATAAAACTATTTTTTTACCAAGCACACCACCATTTTTATTCACTTCATCAATGTACAATTTGGCTCCATTAAGCGCCGATGTTCCATATGTTGCAACACTACCTGTCAGCTCAAAAAGCGCTCCAACTTTTATGGTATCTGATGATGTAGATGTTGAATTGCTTTTTGAACAACCTGAAAATATCACAGCTATCATTAATACAGCAATGATAAATGATGTAAATTTAAATGACTTTGACATAATTTACCTCCTTTTATAAAATATTTTATTAACCTTATTTTGGAATTTTTATTAATGTCAATAATAATAAAATTAATTGATGCGCATCAATTTGATAACAAGAATTTGATAAAATTTAAGCTATTTCAATACTTCATAAGGATCGACATATTTAAATCCATGTGCATCTGCCACTGCCTTATATGTCACGTTATCATAATATATATTCAAACCATGTAAAAGTGATTTGTTTTCTAATAATGCTTTCTTATAACCTTTATTCGCAATATCAATCGCATACGGAATTGTAACATTTGTTAATGCAAATGTAGAAGTCCTAGGAACTGCTCCTGGTATATTCGCTACAGAATAATGTACAACACCATACTTAATAAAATATGGATTTTCATGTGTAGTTATCCTATCAATTGTCTCAACAGATCCTCCTTGATCTATTGCTACATCAACTATAACAGAACCTTTCTTCATACTTTTTACCATATTTTCTGTAACAAGCTTTGGTGTTTTTGAACCTGGAATCAATACAGCACCTATTAAAAGATCTGCTTTTTTCACACTCTCTGCAATATTATAACTATTTGACATCAATGTTGTTATCTTGCCACCAAATATGTCATCAAGATATGCAAGCCTTTGAGCATTGAGGTCAAGTATTGTCACATGTGCTCCCATGCCTGAAGCTATTTTTGCAGCATTTGTGCCTACAGTTCCACCGCCTATTATTACAACTTCTGCCTGTTCAACACCAGGTACTCCGCTTAATAAAACGCCTCTCCCTTTATTTATATTTTCTAATAAGTATGCTCCAATTATTACAGACATTCTCCCTGCCACTTCACTCATGGGGACCAATAATGGAAGTGATCCATCTTCATTTTGTACAGTCTCATATGCAATACCGATAATCTTTTTCTTTAGAAGTGCTTTTGTTAATTCAATATTTGGTGCTAAATGTAGATAAGTAAATAGTATTTGACCTTCTTTAAAATAATCATATTCAGATGGTTGTGGCTCTTTTACCTTTATTATCATATCCGATTTTTGAAATACTTCGTAAGGAGTCTCAACAATTTCAGCACCTGCCTTTATATATTCTTCATCCTCAATACCGCTTCCAATGCCTGCATTTTTCTCAATATATACGGTATGACCATTAGAACAAAATGCCTCGACTCCCGCTGGTGTTATAGCTACTCTTTCTTCACCTACTTTTATTTCCTTTGGTACACCAATCTTCATTTATGTCACCCTTTCTAAAAATATATAGGGTGCCCAATTCATAATAGAACGGACACCCTTGCCTACCTAAATAAATATTTAATTTCAATTAATAAAAGCTTATAAATGCATAACACACTTATAAGCTTCATCGCCTTATTTCTAAATATATAATTTACTCTTTTAACTTATTAAAATTATACATCTATTTATTGATTAAGTCAATATATAGATGTACTCTTTTTAAGTGATATAGAATTAATACTGCTCCTTACATTGCCTTATAATATTTTTCATACATATCCTTCCTGTACGTCTTATATTTATTTTCCAACAATGTGTTTGTAATCATATCAAGAAAATTTAATGTTCCAGTGTAACCTACAGATAATATTCTCTGTCCCCCGACTCTATCTAGTATAGGAAATCCTATGCGTACAAGCGGTATACCACCTTTTTCGGTTAGATATTTTCCGTCAGATGGACCTATGGCGATATTTACTTCCTTTTCTTCTGATAATTTTAATATGTGACTAAAATCAGTTTCATCAACAATTGTAATGTCATCATTTAGGGGATTATCTTCACTGGCAATTAATTCTTTTAATTTTTGTGTCTTACTTCCGGTCGCAATTAAAAGAGGATGTATCCCATTTTCCATACATGTAGTAAATACAGAATACACCATTTCAGGATCTCCAAAGATAGTGCATCTTCCTACAAAATTGTATTTGTGCGAATCTATCATTCCGTCAATAAGTCTACCTCTTTCCATTTCTATAGATTTTGGTATTGGATTACCTGTAATTTCCTTTAACAATTTCAAAAACGCATCTGTGTTTCTTAATCCTATTGGTATCGGCACTTTATAAAGCGGTACATCAAATCTATCTTGAAGATATTTACCCGGTGTTTCTTCATAATTTATACCTATTTCAATTGTTGCAATAGATCCTCCCATAGACATTATGTCAGATATTTTTGTGCCACCATCAGGGATTTTTTTGTAAGGGAAATTAAAAGGACTATCCAACGTATCAGAATAATCAGGAAATAGAATGTACGGTATTTTCATAAGTTCAAGAAGTCTCTTTATTTCTCTTAAATCTGCTGTGCTTATATTTGGTACAATTACGTTTATTCTGTCATGTCTTTCTTTGTCTGTCGAAAGCTCTTCAACTATTCTGTATGATGTTTTTACAAATCCTTCACTGTGTGTTCCACCATATCCAGGCGTTGGTGCCGTTATTATTGGTATACTTATATTTCTCGATGTTTTATACTCTGACTTTATTCTGTCTATATCTTCACCTATTGTTTCTGCAAGGCATGTCGTAAGTATCCCAATGCAGTTCGGATTGTACACTCTAATCACATTATCGAGAGCTTTAATAAGGTTTTTCTCGCCACCGTACACCGTTCCCTTCTCGTTCAGCGATGATGATGCAACGTCAATTGGCTCATGGTAGTGTTCGGCGATGTGTCTTCTCATGTATGTTGCACAGCCCTGTGAACCGTGCAACAACACCATAGATTTTTCGATTCCCCTAAATGCAATTATACCGCCTAAAGGCATACACATATTACATGGATTTTCATTTACGCTTTTATACGTTTCATACACATTTGTTCACCCCATCTTTCACATATTTCCATACCGGCGAACATGCTGTTGTATAGACTTCTTCAGCAAAATTGATTGCGCCTTCATAGCCGCTTAAGGGGTGTTTTCTGTCGTGATTGTGATCGATAAATGCGATACCCATCTTGTATGATAGAAATCTCTCCTTAACACCGCCGGCTAGAATGTCTGCTCCCTTTTCAACCATAAATTTTTCAAGTTCTGATGGGTTTGCATCATCCAGTATGACAGTGCCATAATCTGCTATTTCTTCAATCTTTTCGTATTCATCCTTTTGTCCATTTTGTGTACCAATTACTACTACATCTATCCCCAGTTCTCTAAACTGCTTAATAAGCGATATTGCCTTGAATCCGCCCCCAACAAAAATAGCAGCCTTCTTGCCCTTTAAATATCTTTTATATTTTTCTATTATAGGTTTTGCCATTTTAGTTTTCTCTTCTATTAGTTTTTCTGTTTTTAACATAACATCCTTATCATTAAAAAATGCTGCAATTTTCCTTAGAGAATTTGAAGTATCTTCAATACCTAAAAATGATACTTTCATATACGGTATATCGAAAGTTTCTTCAAACTTCTTTGCAAGATACGTCATAGAGCCTGCGCATTGAACGATATTTAAACTGGAAGCTGTTGCTTTTTTCAATGATTCAAAATTTGAATCACCAGTAAATATTGTATTCACTTTTAGACCCATTTGATTAAGGTATCCTTTTATTATCCATGCTTCACCTGCAAGATTAAAATCACCCATGTAGTTTATACTTAAAGGTTCCTTTTTTAATACAGGAAATTCTTTAATTAGGTCTAAAAGCGAATTGCAGGCAGCTTTATAACCTGCAGCTTTATTTCCGACGAAACCGCTGGATTCTACAGGCACAACATATATATTGTATTTCTTTGATGATTCTTTGCACACAGCTTTTATGTCATCGCCAATTACGCCGGCAATACATGTTGAATATACGAAAATAAGCTTTGGCTTATATTTTTCGTATATTTCATCTATGCACTTAGATAGCTTTTCTTCTCCTCCAAAAATTACATCACTTTCTTTTAAATCAGATGAAAAGCTATTTCTGAAAAGCTCTGAGCCGCTTGACAGACTTCCCCTTATGTCCCACGTATAACTGGCACAGCCGATAGGACCGTGGACTAGATGTACAGCATCTTCTATAGGATTTAATACGACTCTCGCACCACTGTATACACATGCTCTCTGACTTACACTGCCTGCAACACTATCAGTATTACATATAAATTCTTTCTTATGATGTTTTCCCTTCATCTTTATAAATTTCTCTCTTTCAGGTATGTCAAGTCTGAGTTCCATAATACCACCACCTTTTTAAAATAGAGAAGCCTTTAAAAAGGCTTCTCTATAAATTTTATTTTATTGCACTTAAACCAATTTCAGATGTCCTTATGCGAATTGCATCAGTAATTGGCAAAACGAAAATTTTTCCATCCCCTGGATAGCCTGTATTATTTGTCTTTATTATAGTTTCAACAATTTTAGGAACATCAGCATCATCTGCAACAATCGAAATCAATCTTTTTGGAATAAACCTTACATCTACGTCTGCCTCATCCAACATAAATTCATCCATCACTGGATCAACTTCACCAATGAATCCTTTCTGCTTGCCTCTGCCACTTACACTCAGTATTGACATAGGTGAAAAGCCAAGTCCATCCAGAGCCGTTTTTGTTTCATGAAGTTTCTGTCTCCTGATGATTGCTACAATCTCCTTCATAAGTAATCCTCCTCATAACTCTTTATTGCCAGTTCTAATTGTGTATGCTTCATCTACTTCACTTATAAATATCTTGCCATCACCTATGTTTCCTGTTCGAGCATTACTTTCTATTAGATTAACTATCTTTGATACATCTTCATCTTTTGCTACAATCATAAGCAAAATTTTTGGTAATTCATCATATACAATAGGACCTACTTGTATTCCCTTTTGTTTACCACGCCCAAATATGTGCATTTTCGTCATGGAGCTGTATCCATTTTTATCAAGAGCCTCAACAACTTGCTTCTCTTTTTCTGGCCTTATTATGGCACGTACCATTTTCATATGATTATCCCCTTTCAATTAATATAATCACAATCGCTATATCTAGCACAAGTTGAACACAAAGCATTAAAATTATGTGGCATATTTATGAAAAATCTATTGTACTTGTTATCATACTCAATTACGCTGTATTTTAGGTAATTAAGATCTGATTTATCAATATAGATATACACATCATCATACTCTAAGATTTCATCATTTTCATTAAAATTATCAGCAACCGCAAAACCAGCTAGAAATCCTTCCTCTGTTGGAACTGTATATATTCTCAAACCTGTAGCTTCATTTTTATTAGGTAAATTATTTAAAATTTTCCTGATCTGTGATAATGCCTCATCTGACAGCTTAACCATAATATTCACCTCTTGATATCTACATTATAAGCTCCAGAAGATGTTCTGGCGATTTAGCATCCTTGTAATCAAGAAGAGTGTTTCCTGTTCTTTCAACAAGCCATGCTGTCCCTCTATATCCTACAATTGGGAAATGTTGAAGATTTGCTCTGTCTAGAATTGGGAAGCCAACTCTTAAAAGGGGCAGATCGTACTCTTTTGCAAGATATTTTCCATGGCTATTGCCAAATAGCATATCAACAGGTTTTTTATCAAGTTGCTCTTTTAGATACCATAAATCGCTATCTGATGAAACATATGCATCTGGAACCATAGATTTTACTGTTTTTTCCCATTCACTGCTGTAAGTCCCTGTTAAAGCATACAAAACATTTATCCCTAAATCATTTGCATATCCAACTATAGCTTCAACAATATCAGGATCTCCAAATACTGCAGCTTTCTTATTGTACCAATGGGCGTGTGCATCCAGCATCATATCAACAAGCCTTCCTCGTTCTTCTTCAAGTTCGTAAGGTATAGGCTTACCTGTTATTTCACTTAACTTCATGATAAATTTGTCTACATTACTTATGCCAATAGGCAGTGGAAGTACCTCATACGGTACATCGTACATTTCTTTTAAAGATTCTGCAGGTTCAATTCCTGCTTCTCTGCCTAGAACTATAGTAGATATCGAATTTCCCATGTCTTCTATTTCGGATATGGTGGTGCCTCCCTTTTGATACAGGTGTATCTCGCCTGTCATAGGTGCATCTAACACATCAGAGATATCTGGTAGAATGATTGCATCAATCCCCATTATTTTCAATATTCTCTTTATTTCCCGCAAATCACCAGGGCTTAATAATCCAGGAATAATGTTTATTTTCCCATTTGGTGAGCTTTTTTGGGCAAAAGTCTCTACGGCTGATTTAACCATGTTAGAAAAACCTGTCACATGGGAGCCTACGTAGCTTGGTGTACTGGCTGTAAATACTTTGACATCTTCTGGTATATCGCCGCTTGCTCGCATCTCATTTATTGTGCCAGGAACATCATCACCGATAGTTTCCGCTGAACATGTTGTGGATATTCCGATTACTTTTGGTTTGTAAATGCTTAATATATTTCGTATCGCCTGCTTTAGGTTTCCTACACCCCCAAAAACAACTTGTGCTTCTGAAAAAGAGCTTGTTGTTGTCGGTATAAATTCTCTGAAGTGGCGAGTAAGCTGCATCCTTAAATACGATGTACAACCCTGTGAACCGTGGCTATGTGGCATGCATTGGTGTATACCAAGGCACGCCCAAACAGCTCCAAGTGGCTGACACGTTTTTAGAGGATTTACCGTAAGGTATTTGCGTTCAGTAGTATTGCATTCCATTTTTGATTCTCCTTTCGCTATTTTTTCCACGGTGGAGTCACCTCTTTCCAAATAGGATTATTTATAGCCATATCCATATCCCTTGCAAAATTTACAGCACCTTCAAATGAACTGTAAGGCCCACTGTAGTCATATGAATGTATCTGTCTTGAAGGAACCCCCATCTTTTGAAATACATATCTGTCTTTAATACCTGATAAAAATATATCAGGCT
The DNA here is from genome assembly GCF_017874545.1 of Thermoanaerobacterium butyriciformans. Taxonomy (GTDB): domain Bacteria; phylum Bacillota; class Thermoanaerobacteria; order Thermoanaerobacterales; family Thermoanaerobacteraceae; genus Thermoanaerobacterium; species Thermoanaerobacterium butyriciformans. Next base: position 42,544 of record NZ_JAGGLT010000020.1, read on the forward strand.
TCAAAGCTTTTATAAGCTCTTCAGTCTCGTGATGATTAAAATCATCAATGACGATGGAGCCTTCATCCATGTGAACCATCATTCCTTCATAATTCATAAAATGATCCGGCATCTTATTCTTCATTTCTTCTATTTTCTCCTGAGGATATGCTGGTTCTGTCACTCTTTCAAAATGATATGTGTCAAGTATCTTGTGATGTGGTGCTTCTTTTATCTCAGGTATTATCTTACGTCCTTCGTAATCATCCCGATGGGCAAATTCATAGCCTGCAACAATTGTCTCCATGCCGATGTCTTTCAGCAAGTCTTGATAATGGTGTGCACGAGAACCTCCCACAAAAAGTATTGCTCTCTTGCCTTTAAGCCTTTCCTTATAATAGTCAAGCCTAGGCTTTATTTTCATAAGCTCTTCTTCAATAACTTTTTCAGTGTTTTCGTATATCATTGGATCGTCAAAGAATTTAGCCATTTCCCTTAATGATTCTATCGTGGAAGTTATGCCTATATAATTTACTTTAAGCCATGGAACTCCAAATTTTTCTTCCATCATGCGGTTTGTGTAGTTTATAGATCTGTGGCACATCAATATTGAAAGTTTTGCCCTATGAGCCTTTGCAAGATCATCGTATTTTGAGTCGCCTGTAAATACACTTACAACGCGATATCCTATCTTTTGAAGCAGATCTTTTACTAACCACACATCACCACCAATATTGTATTCGCCGAATATGTTGATATCATACGGCGTCGGGTCTTCAAGTTCCTCTGTCCCAACTATATCCATTATAAGGGTATTGCTGGCAAGATGATGACCGGCAGATTGGCTGACACCTTTATAACCTTCGCAGCTTACAGTAATTACTTTTATGCCCAGCTCTTCTTCGGCCCTTTTGGCGACAGCTTTTATGTCATCACCAATAAGTCCCACAGGACATGTAGCGTATATGCCTACAACTTTTGGTTTAAAGATTTCATACGCTTCTTTTATGGCGCCATAAAGCTTTTTCTCACCGCCGAAAACTACATCTTTTTCCTGCATATTAGTAGAAAAGCAATTTTTTATGAAATAGTTATAGCCTTCTTCTGGCTCTGCAAGATTTCTCCTTGTATTCCATGTGTAGTATCCACATCCAATTGGTCCATGTGTCAAATGAAGAATGTCCTTTACAGGTCCAAAAACGACACCCTTTGCGCCTGCATAACTACATCCCCTGTTTGTCATAATTCCTGGGATCGTAGCAAGATCTGCCATTATATGTTGCTCCTCGCTTGGATCTATCACTACAAGGTGCGTTTTTCTCTCTTTTTTAACCTTCTTAGGATAAGATTCTGTAATATCTTCAATCAATTTTTTGTTTTTTTCAACTAGACTTTCCATCATATCATCTTGAGCATGATTTCTTTCGATCATTTATAGACCTCCTTTCAAATTAATCCATAAGTCCATATTCTATGAGGAGTTTTTCAAGTTCATCTGTTGGCATTGGATTTGGTACCACAAACATGTCATTTTCATCAATTCTTTTCGCAAGCTCTCTATACACATCTGCCTGTGGTGCCTGTGGATCATAATCAATGACAGTCTTTTTATTTATCTCAGCCCTCTGGACGATATTGTCCCTTGGGACAAAGTATACAAGCTGTGTCCCTAGTTTTTTACAAAATGCCTTTAGTAGTTCTTCTTCGTTGTCAACTTTTCTAGAATTGCAAATAATACCGCCTAACCTCACTCCTCCTTGATTTGCATATTTTCTAATTCCCTTGCAGATGTTGTTTGCAGCATACATCGCCATCATCTCACCACTAGCCACTATATATATTTCTTTTGCTTTGCCTTCACGAATAGGCATTGCAAAACCACCACAAACGACATCACCAAGGACGTCATAAAAGACATAATCAAGGTCGTCTTCATAAGCTCCTAAGTTTTCCAGCATATTTATCGATGTGATGATACCACGCCCTGCACAGCCAACGCCTGGCTCAGGGCCGCCTGATTCTACGCATTTTGTATTGCCATAGCCAGAACGCATAATATCGTCAAGTTCTATGTCTTCACCTTCATCCCTTATAGTGTCAAGAACTGTTTTCTGATTTAATCCATGAAGCAAAAGCCTTGTTGAATCTGCTTTTGGGTCGCATCCAACTACCATGACTTTTTTACCCATTTCTGACAATGCTGCAACAGTGTTTTGTGTCGTTGTTGATTTTCCAATACCACCTTTACCATAAATAGCTACTTGTCTCATCGTTAAAAACCTCCTTAAATTTTTCAATATCTTTATATTTTTTATTAGTATCTAGATAAAAATTACAATAACGCCAAAATCATCACCCCCTAACAAAATAACGCCATGCATATATACAGTGAAAATATATATACATGGCTCCATTGCCAAAACAAAAAGCACTTTTCATTTTTAGAAAAGCGCCTTTGCTTATTACAATATTATAAATTTAATATTCATTTTTATTTAAGTCATGAACTAAATTATAGCTGTCTTTTGGGATAAAGCAAAATAGATATGTCAAATAAAATTATGTAGTAAGAAAGTTTAGCAAAAATTTATTGTTGTTAACAATGATATCAGTATTTTTATTAAATGTCAAGCAAAAAATTTTAATACTTTACAAAAATAAAGTATTGACATTAAAAATATACTATGCTATTATATTTTCAATAATTTTCATAAATAAAAAAATAAAAGACGAAGAAGTCTTTAGCCATTTGGTTAAAGACTTTTTTAGGCACTGGAGCCTTTAATCAGTCGGTTAAAGGCTCCAAAATTTTTTATAAGGAGAGGATGAAAATGAATAAAGAATTTAATACGGTAGGTTTTGGACACCCATGTTTTAATCCTGATGCGACTTTATATCACGGCAGGGTGCATCTGCCTGTAGCACCTAAGTGCAATATAAAGTGCAAATACTGCGACAGAAAGACAGGGTGCGTAAATGAAAACAGACCCGGCGTAACAACTAAAGTTATGGATCCGTATGAAGCAATATTATATGCTAAAAAGATGTTAAAAAGAGAGCCTCGCATTTCTGTCATAGGAATAGCAGGCCCCGGCGACCCACTTTACAACGATGAGACATTCTTAACTTTTAAATTGATTTCCTTAGAATTTAAAGACATGATCAAATGCTTAAGCACAAATGGACTGCTTTTAAGCGATAAGCTACCTCTTCTAATAAACTGCGGTGTAAGTACAATCACAGTGACAATAAATGCTATAGATCCTAACATAGGTAAAGAAATATACGATTATGCAATTTATAAAGATAATACGTACAGAGGAATAGATGCAGCAAAATTGCTTATAGAAAAACAGCTAGAAGGCATAGAAGCTGCTTGTGATAACGGATTACTTGTGAAGGTCAATACTGTCTTGATACCTGGCATAAACGATAAGCACATAGATGATATAGCAAAAAAAATAAAGGAACTTGGTGTGTACATCATGAACATAATGCCGCTTATTCCACAAGCTGAATTTTCACATTTAAAAGCTCCCAAGTGCAATGAACTTGAAAAAGTGAGGCTTCAAAATTCAAAAATTATAAGTCAGATGTACCACTGCAGGCAGTGCAGAGCTGATGCGGCAGGACTTTTAGGTGATGACATATGATGCATAGAATTGCTATCGCATCAAGAGATGGCAAAATGGTTAACGAACATTTTGGACATGCAAGAAGATTTATCATCGTCGATTTATATGATGATGGAAATTACATTGTCCGTGAAGTCAGAGAATGTATAAATGCATGTGGAGGCGATGATTTTAACGACAGAATGAATATTGTAATAGAAAAAATCAAAGATTGCGAGGCAGTCTTCGTATGCATGATAGGAAATGCAGCCATAATGCGGCTCAAAGAAAGAGGAATCAAAGCATACGTAAACCCCAGCTTTATAGAAGATGTGCTTAAAGATTATTTGATAAATTTTGAGGGTGATAAATAATGAAGGATCAAAAAATAATTTGGCTTCTAATGTCTATCTTTTTAATCATTATAATGATAACAGGATGCGATATAAACGCCAGTGAAAGCAGCAATAAATCCTTGACAGTTTTTGTTGCTGCAAGCTTAAAAGATTCTATGAATACAGTTGTCAAGCAGTTTGAAAGATTAAATCCAGGTGTAAAAATAATCTTAAATTCTGCTGGAAGCCAGACATTGAGGACGCAAATAGAACAAGGAGCATACGCTGACATATTTATTTCTGCTGATGAAAGAAACATGACGCCACTTTACAGCGAAAAACTTGTTGAGAAACCTAAAACATTATTATATAACAAGCTTACTGTCATTGCATATAAAGACAGCAGTGTAAATAGCTTTATGGATATAAAAAACTCCGGCGTGAAATTAGCTCTTGCAGATGAATCTGTCCCTGCAGGTAAATATGCGCTTGATATGCTGTCAAAAATCGATGCTGACTATAAAGGGTTCAAGGAAGCAACACTTAAAAATGTCGTCACAAAAGAAGTAACTGTCACAGATGTTGCACAAAAGGTTGCAATGGGTGAAGCAGACGCTGGCATTGTTTATGTAACTGATGCAAAGCCCTTTTTGGATAAAATAAAAATTATTAACATACCTGATAAATACAATGTCATTGCAACATATCCTGCTGCTATCGTTAAAAATACTAAATACAAGACTTTATCTTCAAAATTTTTAGATTTTCTATTAAATGGAGATGGAAAGAAAATACTAAAGGATTACGGATTTATAATGAAAGGATAATTATTAAAGAGGTGTTTCAAATGGCGTATATTTATTTAACTACATCAATTTTAATTTTTTTCTTATTAATACCTTTTATTTCGCTAATAATTAAAACTCCTTTAAATATAATAGTAGCTGAAATCACATCTTGTCCTGCAATCAATGCACTACTCCTTAGTATCATATCATCCAGTGTGACCGTCGTCATTACATTTTTATTTGGAACACCTCTTGCATACTGTATTGCATTTAAAAAAGGAAAAATATCTACATTTGCCGAATACCTTGTAGACATACCTGCAGTTTTACCTCCTGCAGTTGCAGGAATTGCCCTTTTGATGGCATTTGGTAGAGAAGGCATCATAGGAAAATTCTTAAGTTCAATAGGCATACAAATATCATTTACAGTAATAGCCGTAATATTAGCACAGATTTTCATATCATCCACATACTACATCAAAGCAGCTTATTCTTCGTTTATGGCTGTTGATAGAACAATTTGGGAAGAATCACAATTAATTGGTGTTAACGATTTTAAATTGATGACAGCCATATACATACCGATAACAAAGAGATTTCTCATAACTGGATTGATAAGCACATGGGCAAGAGCTATTGGCGAATTCGGAGCAACTATCATCTTCGCAGGCAATCTAGAGGGAAAGACGAGAACAATGCCACTAGCCATATACACTGCAATGCAAAGTGACTTAAATTACGCTTTAAGCCTTTCTGTTATAATGGTTTTATGCTCTTTTATCATAATCTACCTTTGCAGGTTTTTGATAAAAAAAGATGTTGACAGAAGCTGAAAGATTTTAATAAATATCTACTGGTATAACCGATGGTTTTCTTTCCACATATACCTTACATTTTTAGCTATTATATTTTCTTATATATATCACCACGATTACCAATTGCAAGTACACGAATTAGCGATTGGTTTTCATCAATTTCAAATATAATTCTATAATCTCCAACTCTTATTCTTTGCATTGGTTCGTATCCCTTAAGTGGTAATATCTCACCCTCAGGTAATTTATATATTGCTTTTAATAATCTTTCCTTTTGATTCTTTGGTTGACTTAATATGAATTTTGATGCCTTTTTAGATACTTCAATCTTGTAAGTCTTTTTCACTCAATCCAGCCTCCTTTAAAATTTCTTCAAAGGAGACATATTCACCTTTTTTTTGTTCTTGTTCAGCTTCTTTAATTAATTGCATATCGTAATCGTCTATTTCTTTTTCAGAATCCTCTAAAATCTCTTTTATGTTAATCAGTATATTTATTACTTTTGCCATTTTATTATCGGGCAACTGGTCAATTATTCTATGAGCTTTTTCTTTTAATGCACTCATTTTTACCACCACCATTTTAGTATTCTTTCTTTTAATTATTATAACACTTTTCTAGTTCAAAAAAAGGTATATACAAAAAAGCACATCCTATTTGCAAGAATGTGCTTTTCGTACCTACTTTGATATAGCCTCTTTTAAGCGCCTTGTGGCAAAACCTACATCATCTGACGCCATTATCTCTGATACGACGGATATTCCATCGACGCCTGTCCTCATTACATCTGGTGCATTGCTGTATTTTATGCCTCCAATGGCGACAACAGGAATCTTTACTGCCTCTTTTATTTTTTTTAAATTCAAAAGCCCTATTGCTTCGCCTATGTCTTTCTTTGTACCTGTGTAGAATACAGCACCTGCTCCTATGTAGTCAGCACCATCTCTTTCTGCCTCTACGGCTTCATCTACGCATCCAGCAGATATGCCAATTATCTTATTATCGCCCATGATCTTTCTTGCAATGCTGCATGGCAAATCTTCTTGACCTAGATGAACTCCATCTGCATCAACAGACAGTGCTATATCGATTCTGTCATTTATTATAAATGGAACGTTGTATTTTGCTGCAATATCTTTTAATCTTACAGCAATCTCATAAAATTCCTTCGATGAAATATCCTTTTCCCTAAGCTGCAGCATAGTAACGCCGTTTTTTAATGATTCTTCTACGGCATCGTAAAAATCTCTACCAGCCTTCAAAAGGTTTCTGTCAGTAACCAAATAAAGAGATACATCAAAATCTTTCATTCTTATGCCTCCAATACTTCAATATCAGCGTATTTCCTTATCATGTCAGAGTCTATAAGGTACAGATAATCTATGAATTTTGCCCTGAATGTTCCAGGTAAATTGCACTCTTTCTCAGCCAACTCACCAGATATATTCATAGCAAGAAGAGCTGCCAATGACGATATCACTTTGTCATCGCTGCAAGCTGATGTGGCCGCTATTATTGCGCCTAAAGTACATCCCGCACCTGTTATCTTTGTAAATAAATGCGTACCATTTTTAACTTTTACTACTCTTTTTCCATCGCTTATATAGTCTTCTTTTCCTGTCGACACGACAACCGTATTTGTTAACTTTGCAAGTTTTACACAAGAGTCAACATTTCCGCTATCATCAAGGGAGTCTACACCTTTCACATTTGCACTTTCACCTGATAGAGCCTTTATTTCTCCGCCGTTTCCCTTAATAATGCTTATTTCTCCTATTTTCAAAAGCATATTTACAAAGTCAACCCTGCTTTTTATGGCAGCACATCCTACAGGATCTAAGACAACTGGTTTTTTGTGGTCTTTTGCTGATATTACAGAATTGATTATTGTCTCTTTAGTCTCATTATTTATAGTGCCTATATTTACATACAAAGCATTTGAAATTGCTGTAAAATCATACGCTTCATCAGGCGACATCACCATTGCAGGAGATGCCCCAATACTGAGTAAAGCATTGGCATTGTCGTTAATGACAACGTAGTTTGTTATAGCGTGGACAAGCGGCACTTCTTTTTTTAATCTTTCTAAAACCTTTATTGCTTCTTCAACCATAAATTTTCTCCTCTCTTCTATGCACAGATTTCATCAATGGATAAATTACAGCAGTCAAAATAATCGTTCCTATAGTTGGCGTTATAAACCATTTCGATAAATTTGTACCAAAATACGTAAGATAATTGTAGAATATCGTACCTACTGCAAAAGAAATCGTGGCAGGCACATTTAAGAAGCTATCGCTTTTGCTTCTCATCAAAAAGAAATCTTCAAATACAACCGTATATGCGGGAATAAATACACTTCCTATGGCGTACAAAAAGTTTTGGTAATTATCCATTGGGAACAAATATGCAGCAATAAGCCCCACAATGGAATATATAATAAGCAGACTTTTTCTGCTTAATTTAGCTTTTACAATAGAAAGTGTTGAAACGGCGGCGGAATACACATCCATAAAAGTCGTTGTAACCGTCGACAAAAGTATAATAAGAAGCGGTACAATTCCCGTTTTTATTGATGCAAAATATGAGATTATGTCTTTTCCGCCTGTTTTCAAAGCCACATAAAGTCCTATAAAATACATGAAGCAGCTTGCTATGAAATATCCCGCAAATGTATATATAAAGCTGGACTTTCCATCCTTAGCATTTATGGTGTAATCTCCTACCAATGGAAGCCATGATACAGGCATGGCAACGGCAAGCTCTACTGCACCACTGAAGCTCATGTCTCCCGTTACTGTCGCTATTTTCCCTCCTTTTAAAAACACAACTACGAAAATAGTCAGGATAAACAGAAGCATAACAGCAATATTGTTTATCCAGTAAGCTTCACTATCAAAGAATAATGTCCATACCAAAACAGATACGCCTACAATAAAAATCCCTAAAGAAGTAGACATACCAATAGCACCATTGAATGCCTTTGAAGATTGTATTATCATGACAGCCGTCCAGCCAACTAATTGAAGCACGTTTAAAAAACCTATAAATACCATGCCTTTTTCGCCTAAAACACCTTTCGTGGACTCTATTGCAGGCTCTTTAACCTTATAAGACATGAGCCCTCCTAAAGCAAAAAACAAAGTGCCGATTATGTGACCCAATAATATGCTTAGAATACCTTTAGTTAAGCCTAATGGTGCAAAATAAGAACCTGTATAAACCTCTGCAATCGATATGGCCGCACCTGCCCATATCAAAAATAACGTCGAGTTCTTAATCTTCATAGTCTATACCTGCCTTCTTATAAAGATCTACTAAATGTCCTACAGGTCCTACTCCTTTACCTATCTCAAGAGAATTTTTAATAGCCTCTGTTATATAGCTTTTTGCGCCTATAACGGCATCTTTCAAGCTTAATCCTCTTCCAAGATATGAAGCTATTGCAGAAGAGTATGTACATCCTGTCCCATGTGTATTTTTGGTGTCAATCCTCTCCTGTGGTAAACTTAAAAATTCATTTCCATCGAAAAACACATCAGTAGCATTTTCTACTGAATGACCGCCTTTTACGACGACGGCTTTTACACCCATATCGATGATTTTCTTGGCAGCCTCCTTCATGTCTTCAATTCCCTCAATATTCATACCAGTAAGTTCACATGCCTCTGGTATATTTGGCGTTATTATGTCTGCCATAGGCAAAAGCTTTGTCTTCAATGCGTCTATGGCGTCTTCTTTTAGAAGGTAGTATCCGCTTTTTGATATCATTACAGGATCTAATACGACGTTTTTTGGATTCCATCTTCTAAGTGATGATGAAATAGCGTCAATGATTTCTTGGCTGGATACCATACCTATTTTCACAGCATCTACTTCTGTATCTTCAAATACGCAATCAATCTGCTTTTTGATGATATCTGCATCCATCTCCCTTACATCAAAAACTCCTACAGTATTCTGTGCCGTAACTGCCGTTATGACGCACATGCCGTATACACCAAGGGCGCAAAACGTTTTTAAATCTGCCTCTATGCCAGCTCCACCAATGCTGTCAGAGCCTGCAATTGTAAGTAACTTTCTCACATCGATTCCTCCTTTTTTATTTGCCATGAGGAAATACAAAATGAAAAAAGTGTGCCGGATAAGCACACTTAAAGTCCACTGTACTCCCTACGCCGGCATTATCCAGATCAGGTTATGGGTCATAGCAGAAATAGCTGCTAACTCTCAGCCGGGCTATCACCCCAGCTCCCCAGACAAAATATTAACTTTTATTTAATTTTAACACAAATTATCTGACTTGTACAGGATATTTCACTCTATCGTCCAATTTTCCTGCTGGTAGTTGTACAAATTATAATACACGCCCTTTCTCTTCATAAGCTCCTCATGTGTACCTTCTTCTTCTATTCCATTCTCAGTAAGTACGATTATACGCTTAGCATTTCTTATAGTTCCTAACCTGTGGGCGATTATGAGGGTAGTCCTGTTTTTCGATAGATTTTCAATAGACTGCTGGATAATCGATTCGCTTTTGTTATCAAGTGATGATGTTGCTTCATCAAGTATAAGTATCGGAGGATTTTTTAAAAACATCCTTGCAATAGATATTCTCTGCTTTTGTCCACCAGATAATTTAACGCCTCTTTCGCCAATGTACGTGTCATATCCATCTTTTAGCTCCATTATGAAGTCATGGGCGTTTGCAGCTTTGGCCGCATTGATTATTTCTTCGTCACTGGCATCTAATTTACCGTATGCGATGTTTTCTTTTATTGTGCCCGAAAACAAAAATACATCCTGCTGGACAATGCCTATATTTTCTCTAAGCGATGATAGCTTCACATCTCTTATATCTATACCGTCAATTTTTATGGAGCCTGCATCTATCTCGTAAAACCTCGGTATAAGGCTTAGAAGTGTGGTCTTACCTGCACCTGACGGCCCTACTATTGCCACCGTCTCTCCATGTTTTATCTTAAGATTGATTCCTGATAAGACTTCTCTTTTATTGTCGTAGCTGAATGTGACATTGTCAAACTCAATATCGCCTTTCACATTTTTTAACTCTATCGCACCTTTTTTATCTGCTATCTCTGGCTCTGTATCCATAAGCTCCACAAATCGCCTAAAACCAGCCATTCCCTGCTGGTACTGCTCTATAAACCGCAAAAGAACAGTCAAAGGCTGCAAAAACTGGCTTATGTATATTATGTATGCCACCAAGTCACCTGTATTTATAAGTCCTTTTGATATGAAGTAACCACCTGCTGCAAGAGTTATCACAACTGATATATTAGAAAGAAAATTTACACTAGAATCGAATATGCCAATATGCTTAACTGCTTTTGACCTTGCGCTTTTGTACATAGAGCTTTTATTGTCAAATTTTAATTTTTCGAATTTTTCCCTTACAAATGATTTGACGACCCTTATTCCCGTAATGCTTTCTTCCAATGTGGCATTCATCTGTGCCTGCGTTTCACGGACATTCTTCCATATAACTTCAAATTTATTGTTGTAAATATACATGTATATAAACATAAAAGGTATTATGGTAAATACAACCAGTGTCAGCCTCACATCAATTGTAAGCAAAAGTATGAATGTGCCTATTATCCTTATGATAGACAAAAAAAGGTCCTCTGGACCATGATGTGCTACTTCTGCTATCTCATTTAAGTCATTGACAACCCTTGACATTATATAACCTGTCTTTGTATTGTCATAATAGTTCATAGAAAGTTTCTGAAGATGTGAAAAAGCATCTTTTCTCATATCGTACTCTATGCTTACTCCCAACACGTGCCCGTAGTATCCAACTATGTATTCAAGTATCATCCTTCCAAAGTACATAATAGCCAATAGTATTGCAAACCTGTATATAAGGCTAAAATCTTTATTTGGTATAACATTGTTTATCACATTTCTTGTCACCATCGGAAATACCAGATCCGACGCTGATATGAAAAATGCACATACCATGTCAAGAATAAAAAGCCATATATGTGGCTTGTAATACGATGCAAACCTCTTTATAAGCCTCAAAAAAATCCCCCCGTTTATTTTAAACCCGATTGTTGCTTTTTCACACACCCTCAGGAATCCATTTTTCCATCATACTCCTGTAATTAAGCACCTTATCACTATCTACTGTAAAAGTACCATCGCCATTGGCATGAAATGTAGGTTTCCCTTTTTTATCTTGATCTAACCACAGGCGAATTCCTTCCAGTACAACAATCCCATGTTTCTCAATATAATCCTCAACCTTACACTCTATACAAGCAATACATTCATCTATAAGAGGTGCCTTTACACTTTTTGCAGGCAACGGTGTCAGTCCAAATTCCTTAAACTTATCAACTTCCGTACCTGATACCGTACCGATTCTTATGACTTTCTCAATCATATCAGCATCAGGTATTGCTATCACACATTCCTTCGTCTTCATCATCGTTGTAAATGAATGATTCCACGCTCCTGTTGATATTGCAATGTGTGGGGCAAAATCCATAACCATATGCCATGATATAGTCATTATATTGTTTTTGTCACCTTCCTTTGTCGTAACAAGTATAACCGGTCCCGGCTCAAGAAATGTAAATGCTTTTTTGATTGATATTTCTGTAAATGCCAATTTTATCATCTCCTGATAATGAGAGTATTGTAGAAAATTCTTGTTTTACTATATTATAGCATAATAAATATGCTAAATAAAAAATAGTACTACTACAATTAGTTTTACAAGAAACTTAGCAGAAAGCCTCGTTACTTGTAACAAGGATGAATGCTTATGTGTTCTTTTGACAACACTTGAAGTACTATTGCTGCAATAGTATAATGATTTTAAGGGATGTAGACTCCATGCCTTAAGCTATCGCTAATATCTCATAAGAGATATAGATAGTAAAGTCTGTTGAAAGAGGTCAGTACTTGTATGATGTAGAAGACACAATATGCAGATTAATCGTACAACGCATCTTGAGAGTACAAGAGAGGCCTTCAAGTAAACAGAACCTCCCTCACTTGTGGGAGAGAACAGTCAGTTGAATATTATAACTTTAAAATCTATAATGTGTTTGAATAGTTTACATAAAAAGGAGATGTTGGAATATGTATGAATTGGCAAACGAGAAGTGCATCTTTAGCTTTTCAAGACACAATGATCCTGTACTTTATGTAAACGATGGAGAGGAGGTGAAGATAGAAACTTTAGATTGTTTTTCATGCCAAATTAAAACAAATGATGACAAGTTAGAGACAATGGATTGGGATAAAGTAAATCCTGCAACAGGTCCAATCTATGTAAATGGTGCAGAAGAAGGCGACACACTTGAAGTGACAATCAAGAAAATCGAAATTGATGACAAAGGCGTCGTTGCAACAGGGAAAGATTTGGGAGTTTTAGGTCATATGATGAATGATCTATATTCAAAAGTAGTTGAAATAAATGATGGAAAAGTCATTTTTAATGAAAAGCTCTCACTCCCTGTAAAGCCCATGATAGGTGTAATAGGCGTCGCTCCAAAGGAAAGTGAGATAAACTGCGGCACGCCTGGTTCTCATGGAGGGAACATGGATACAACACTTATAGGAGAAGGCTCTAAGCTTTATTTGCCTGTATTTGTAGATGGTGCACTTTTCGCATTAGGAGATTTACATGCTGTAATGGGGGATGGAGAAATAGGCGTATCAGGCGTAGAAGTACGCGGCACCGTTACAGTTGGGCTTAGAGTTTTAAAAAACTTAAAGCTCAATAATCCACTTGTAAAGACAAATGAAGTAACAGCTACAATCGCATCGAACGAATCAATATCAAAAGCTATAGAAACAGCAGTAAAGGATATGGCAGAACTTTTTCAAAAAAACACTGACCTATCAATAGAAGAAATATCAACCCTTTTCAGTATATCTGGCAATGTCCAAATATCTCAAGTTGTTGACCCACTTAAGACAGCACGATTCTCAATGCCAAACTGGGTCTTGGAGACGTATGGGATAATATTTTAATTTGCTATATCTCTTCATCAGCATTTTTACTGCTAAATAAAGCTATATTGTCTTTCTGCACAATTAAAATTCCTATAAGTATTACGATTGTTCCGATTACAAGCTGGATAGTAATTTTTTCTGATAAAAATATTGCTGCAATTATGCTGGCTAGTATCGGCTTTGCAAAGAAAACCATAGATCCTACACCAGTATTTACACTCGATAAACCTAAGAAATAAGTGTAATATGCAATGCCTGTAACAAATACAGTTAAATACAGCATCTGCGGAATAGCCTTTAGCGGCAAACTAAAAACAGGATATTTGTTGTACAAAAGCAAAGGAATAAGAAGCAAACTTCCTATTATGAAGGAAAGTGAATTCATTACAACGCTGTCGTACTTAACAGTGAATTTCTTTCCCAATACTGTGTATACACCGTACATGATCGATGATAGAATGAGGAGTCCGATTCCAATAATATGGTTTCCACCTGAAACCATCTGTTTATAAAACACTATGATTAAACCTATTACACCCAGTATCAAACCATAAATTTTAGTGCGATTTAATTCTTCCTTTAACAAAATTGAAGCAGTGATCATTACAAAAAGAGGATTTGAGCTAAATATTACAGCAGAAAGACTGGCGGATGTCATGTTTATCCCTATCTGCAAAAATGACATGCTGAATACCACATTAGTAAGTCCTATTAACACTAATAGCATAAAATCTTGAAACGTTATGTGAAGATTTTTGCTTTTAATATTTTTTATGGCAATAGGCAGTAATATAAGTCCGCCTATAAAAAACCTGATGAAATTTATCTGAAGTGGATTTACAATGCCCGTCAGTGTTCTTCCTACAACCTCGTAAGTGCTGAAGAAAAGCACAGTTATAATAAGATAGATATAACCTCTATTCAATTTTGACACCTTCTTATGTAAATTTTACAATACACTTTTATTATATACCCCGTGTCAAGATTGTCGTTAAGGTTTTACACACTCTTTTCATATTTTAAATCAAACTTAATACAAGCACCACCGCCATCTCTATTATAAGCTTCTATTTTGCCGCCATGAGCCTCTACCAACTTCTTTGCAATGTAAAGTCCCAGACCGACGTGTCCATCTTCTGATGATCTTGACATATCTCCTCTGTAAAACCTTTCAAAAACATGTGTTAAGTCTTTCTTGCTGAATCCGCTGCCCGAATCACAAACTGTTATACTTATTTTATATTCATCGATATTACATTTTATCTTTATCATTCGTGATTTAGGCGTATATCTCACGCTGTTAATAACGATGTTATCCATTATCCTCTCAAACTTTTGAACATCAATATATACCATCGCTTTATCATGCCTTAGGTCTAAAATATCTAAATCGAAATTTAAACTTTTGTCTTTTGAAATTTGTTTATATTCATCTATTTTATGTGTCAAGAAATCTTTTATATTTATTTGACTAAAATTAAGATTGGCTGATGAATCATCTAATTCAGACATAAAAAGCATCATCTTCACAATCTTTATACATTTATCAGCGTTCTCAACAATCACATCTAAATACTTTTTAAATTTTAATTTGTCGTCTATACAATCATCAAACAATGATTCAGCGTATCCTCTGATTATTGAAATAGGTGTTTTCAAATCATGGGCAAGAGATTCCACCATTTCGTGCCTTTCCTGCTCTACTTTCCACTGGGTGATAAGAGAATTTTTTAATTCATCTTTCATATCATTAAATGCTGCACATAAACTACCAAGTTCATTATCCGCTTTATAATCAATATCAAAATTAAGATCTCTTTCTTTTATTTTTCTTGACGCTTCAATAATCAAATTTAAAGGCTTTCTTATATTTTTAGTAAATTCCATAGAAAAAAGTATTGTAAATAAAGCGATGTAAATAAACGGCGAAAATAGTATTATTATAAACAATGGCTCGTAAAAAAATTTGTCTGACTTGTTGATAAAATAAGGCGTTAATGTATATGACAACGAAACAGCGCCTTCTATCATACCTTGCTTATTTATTATCGGTATGACTTTATAATAGCTACCTTTTATACCAAATGTCGTATTTATAATTTTAAAAAGCTCGTCTCTATTCCTAATCAGCTTTTGACTGTCAGTGCCATATATTTTATCGCCATTTTGATTCATCACCTGATACTTAATACCTTCTTTTGGTATGATTTTGTCAATCTTGCTTTTATTATTAATATTTAATATATCAGCCCCATATCCTCTAATCTTGCTTTCAATTGAAGGAATCATCTTCTCATAGTAATTCGCCGGATAAACCTTTTTATACTGAATATTTAAAAACAACAAATATCCTATATAATACGTCACTATAGTTGCCAATATACTCAGTATCAATATAGAAATAAAAGATATAATAAACTGTGCCTTCAGTGGTTTATTTTTAAATATCATAAAAACTTCTCCCATTTATAACCTATTCCCCACACTGTCTTAATATATTCTGTATCAGGATCAAGGTTTTCAATTTTTGCTCTTATATTTTTAATATGCTCTGTAACTGTAGTAGTGTCGCCATCTGCATCAAACCCCCATACTTTTTCATATATCTGCTCTTTTGAGAATACTTGACCAGGATGAAGCGACAAAAGCTCTAAAACATCAAATTCTTTTTTTGTAAGCCCAATAGGATTCCCCTTCACCATCACTTCCCGCGACTTTAAATCTATAGTAATGTTCTTAAAATTTAATAAAGTCCTTTTTCCTTCTTCATTCAATAAAATTGCTCGTTTTTCCCTTCGTAAATGTGCATCAATCCTTGCTAACAATTCCTTTAAACTAAATGGTTTTACAACATAATCATCGCCACCTAAGGCAAAGCCCTTTATCCTGTCCATTTCGCTTTGCTTTGCACTTAAAAATACGATGGGACAAATTACAGTATCCCTTATCTTGCGGCAAACTTCATACCCATCAATATCAGGCATCATTATATCAAGCACTATAAGATCCGGCATTTCTTTAGCTTTTTCAATTCCTTCCTTGCCGTTATAAGCAGTCAGAACAATATTGCCCTTTCTTTCAAGCGAATCTTTCAACAAATCAACTATTTCTTTCTCATCATCAATAATTAATATTTTACTCATACATTTTCCTGCCTTCCCATCCCTTAAACCATATTATACCACCAACAATCATAAATATAAAAAACAATGAAGCAAAGATGAACCCACTGGCAATCTGATTAATCAATTCTCCCGACGATATTATTTTAGGCGGATATGTCATGCTTGATGTAAAAAGAAGATATGCACCAGGAAGTTCCGATAACCTCACAGGCCATGCCCATGGGATATAAGTCCATATACTATTGCCTAAGTTGGTAGACATAAGCGCAGCAACTAACATGCCAAAACCACCAACTCCAATTGATGCTCCCAATCCCCATGCAAAACTAATCCACATATATATAGACAATAATGATAATGCGCCGATTGATTCTAAGATAAAAGACGCTATATAGATGACCCACGGAAAATTCCCACGTAATATTTCAAATCCAATTCCAAAAATAACTATCGAAATCATCATACTTATCTGCATTGATAATGCTATAATTATGAATTTGCCAATGTATAAATTGCTCCTTTTAAAATTATTACAAAACAAGTTTATGAAACCTCCAGCGTTCTCCTCCTGATTTGCAGCCAAACCAAATAATAAGCCAGCCATAATCGGAACAAACAATGCTGTCCAGATTTCAAAAAAGGCTTGATGTATATAAAAATCAGATAAAGATCTTACTGATGAGTACCATAGAAGCGCAAATGAAAACAATACCGGAATCAAAAATGTAATATATCTTAAAGGCGTACGTTTAGTCTTTATTATTTCAGAATGCAATATCTTCATCAATTTAGATCTCTCCTTTGAAACCAAATCATAGTAAGAATTGAGAATATCAAAAACGCTAAAACCGATACGATAACGCCTATCGGGATTACCGATGGATCTCTTAAAGAGTCATTAATCTGTAATAATGTACCGTTAGGGTGAACACCTATTATTGGACACATAAGCCTTATTGGCCAGCTCCATGGAATATAGATCCAATATGATTTCGAAGCTCCAATCACACCGATAATAAGTCCTACAAACCCTAAAGCAATACTATAAAATGTTCCTTTCATAGTTGCCAGCCATAATTCCAAAGGAATAAGAGCAAGCGATGTAACCCATGTAAAAAATCCTCCTGCAATTATTTTAACCCAAGGAATATCTCCACCTGCCGTTATTGTCCCTGTCATAATAATAGCAATAATCAAAACCAATGTTGACAAAAATGTATAAAAGGCCATTATCAATATTTTGCCTATCCATATTTTGTGTAGAGGAACATTACGATTTTTTATACTTCGATATCCGCCAGATTTTTTCTCATGCAAAGCTACCAGCGATGCATAAAGTGCCAAGCCAATCGGTATAAAAATTACCGGCCACCAATTGTAAACCAAATCAATAAGAAGTTGCCATGGCATAAGATAATTTGCAGGCATAAATATCTTCTGTGGCAGTGCATACAGCACAAAAAACAGCGGCGCAAATATAATAAGTTTTCTCATAAATGTTCTTCTGTACTTTAAATTTTCCGATTTCAAGATACTAATCATTTTTTTCACCTCTCACTACATTAAAAAATAACTGTTCAATGTCTTGCTTTTCGTCTATTGTTCCTTGATATTTAAGCTTGCCATTGCTTATAATGCCTACTGTATCGACAAGCTTTGAAACCTCCGTCAAAATATGGCTTGATAATATTACTGTAATCCCCATTTTCTGAAAAGACTTTATTAATTCTCGAAGATTTTGTATGCCTATAGGATCTAAACCATTAGATGGCTCATCAAGTATTAACAAATCGGGACTTCCTAATAATGCTATGGCAATGCCTAATCTCTGTTTCATGCCTGTAGAAAATTGTGATACTAACTTTTTGCCTGTATCATTTAAACCTACAATTTTTAAAACTTTTTTAATCCTCTCATCATCAATTCCGATTAATCTTGCGTGAACTAAAAGATTCTCATACGCCGTCAAATTGCCATATAGTGCAGGTGCCTCAATAAGTGCGCCAATCCTATCAAGATGTTTTCTCCGCCATCTCTCTCCAAATACAAATATTTCTCCTGATGTTGGATGCAGTAGACCAGTTAACATCTTTAATGTAGTAGATTTACCGGCGCCATTAGGTCCAAGAAGCCCATATATAGATCCTTTGGGAACTTTTAATGAAATGTCATCTACAACTAAGTGTTTCCCGTAAGACTTTTTTAAATTTCTCGTTTCAAGTATATATTCCATAATATACCACCTTTCTCCCATCTTTTTGTTTGATGTTTGTATTATAAAACTAAATTATAAAGAATTTATAAAGAAATATTTTTTTCCTATTTAATTAATTAGCAAATAATGTTATAATATTATTAAAGAAAAATTATTATTTATTGATAATGGAGATGATTATATGAATCCTTTAAAGTATGCAATCAAAATGGAACTTGATGGTGTAGATTACTACAATAATCAAGCTGAATTAAATAAAGACAACGAACTTTACAATGTATTTAAAGAGATGGCAAAAGATGAAATGACACATGCAGAAATACTAAAAAACAAAATGAATGAAATTACATTTGAATTAAAAGATGATAGGGATTTAGAAAGGGCTAAAAATATATTTTTCAACGCAAAAAATTTTAAAACAAATATTAAAGACATACCGGGACAAATTGATGGATACAATCTAATCTTAGATAAAGAAAAAGAAAGCATAGATCTCTATAAAAATCTCTTAGATGACACCAATGATGAAGAAGAAAGGGAAATCTTTAAATACCTTATAAAACAGGAAGAAGAGCATTATAGTATAATCGAAGACATAATAACATTGTTGAATCACTCTAATGAATGGGTTGAATCCGCTGAGTTTGGAGTAAGAAAAGAAGAATATTAGTACATAAGGACAGGCCTTCACCTGTCCTATTTATTGCTTTTAATTGGATGTTTCTAAATTTGCAACTACATTTTGTGAATGCATTTCCCTGTATATCTTAATCCACTTCGTTACACAATCGATGCTTATAGCTACAGCTAATAGCAAAATTATTATCGAGAAAACTAAAGGCTTCGAAAAGTATTGAGAAGCTGCAACATTCTACCACAGAAAATAGCACCATCTATTAGGAATACCTACATACGTTCCTATGATGCCTATCATGCTGAATCTTTCAGCCAACGAAATAAGCATGTTTAATATAATTTCATCTCCAATTACGTCTAATTGATTTTTACATCGATATGTTTTTAAAATCTATCTTTAGATCTCCAAATATGCCAACTTTAATAATATCGTCAAAGCTGTACTGTTCTACATCACTGTATTCATCATTTTGATTCATTTTAAAAACTATAATGCTTTTTTTATATGGATTCACAATCCAGTATTCCTTTACACCTGAGTTTTGGTACAAATTCACTTTTACAACATAATCTCTTGACAAAGAAGATGGTGAGGCTATCTCTATTATCATATCAGGAGCACCATCACACCCTTTATCATTTAACTTTTTCTCATCACATACAATAGATATATCAGGTTGTACTCTGCTTACCTTATTATTCTTATCTTTTAGCCGGACGTCAAATGGCGCAGAATAAACCTTGCATCCTCCACCCTTTGAAGCAATATAATTATATATTAAAACTGACAATTGCATTGAAACTTCTTGATGTATTCTTGATGGCGGTGCCATCACATATATCTGTCCATCAATCAATTCAACTCTTTCATCTTCCGGCCAGTTTTCATAATCCTCTTCCGTACAATTATTTTTTATTATTTTACTCATATCTACATCACCTATTTTGATTATATCATAAGAAAAAATAGTCTAACATATCATGCCAAATCTCTCAGCCAATATCGTAAGCAGGTTTAACATAACTTCTGCCTCCCTCTATAATCTTTGATTTTCTTTTAATATCTCACTCATTCTCAGATTCTCACGATCTTCAAAGAAGCCCTCATGTATATCAATGCTATTTATTCATGAATTTTACATGTGATAGGTAACCCAAATAAGCTTCTGTTGTTTTTCCATATTTTGGCCTATGGATTCCACTTAAGCTCATGTGGCATACCCTCCCATGTCTCACAGGATCTTTGTCCTTAATTCCTTCGTTCTGCCT
>NZ_JAGGLT010000021.1 GCF_017874545.1 Thermoanaerobacterium butyriciformans
TTCTTATTTTTATCGCAAAATCATTGTTATTTTTTGTATCTAATATCTAATTTATGTCATTGTATGCTGCTGGAAATTAGTTTCCGAAATCACTCTTATTTCCGTTTGTGAATCTCCATAAAAATAAAAGCCTTCAGGTATTAATGTATATTACATGAAGGCCTTTAATTTCACATTGAAGCAAATTATAATCGACTTTTTAAGAAAATTATTTTCAAATATTGTTCACCTGTTTATTGCGACTTCTACCTAATGCATATAAAACTGCAACTACTAATAACAAAATTATTGTTCCAACTATTGGCGATACTGTCATCTCTTTAACCCATTTTGCAAATCCCAATCCTACAGTCGCATAAAATGGATCTCCAAATGTACTACCTGTAGATGCTAATGCACCTGTATTAGGAATAAGATATCCTGTACCTACAGCGAGAACAATTCCCATTATGAATGGTCCAACTATAGCACCTTTCCAACCGCCTGTGCTATTCCCAAATATTCCTGCAGTACCACCAGCAAAGAATGCAGGTACAATACCTGGTAAAATTATATAA
Source organism: Thermoanaerobacterium butyriciformans (assembly GCF_017874545.1). Classification (GTDB taxonomy): domain Bacteria; phylum Bacillota; class Thermoanaerobacteria; order Thermoanaerobacterales; family Thermoanaerobacteraceae; genus Thermoanaerobacterium; species Thermoanaerobacterium butyriciformans. Next base: position 558 of record NZ_JAGGLT010000021.1, read on the forward strand.
AATGCACCTAATCCAAGTTGTACAAACATTCCAATTATCATGCCAACAAACATTGAGATGAATCCAAAAACTAGTGCTGTAGGAGCATAGGGAAACATAACTGGGCAGTCAAGTGCTGGTATAGCACCTGGAACAACCTTTTCCGATATACCTGTAAAAGCCGGAATTATTTCTGATAACATCATTCGAACACCAGAAAGTACAATAGTAACACCAGCTGCAAAAGTTAAGCCCTGCATTATAGCATAAATTAACGGATTAGTGTCACCACTTATATTTTTAGATATATACGTATAGCCCGACATTACAACTGCAATAATAAAAATTATCATCATTGTTACAGCCATGCCTGCAGTTGAATCTCTAAAAAAGCTTAACGATTTTGGTAATTTAAATTTTTCCGCACTGTCTTCAGGTTTACCAACAAATTTTCCTATCCATGCAGAAAACCAATATGCTACATCACCAGTGTGCCCAACTGTAAATTTTTCTCCATTCGTTATTTTGCTGGTATATGGATACAATAAAGCGGGCATAAAAGTAAAATACAATCCCATTGTCAAAGAACCTACTAAAAACAACACAATTCCACTTAGATTTGCAACTGATACATAAATTGCAGTTACAAAAAGAGAAACGTAAAACATAATATGTCCTGTAAGATATATAAACTTAAATCTACTGATTCTTGCCAATATTATGTTTACAATAAATCCTCCTACCATTACTAATGCGCCCATTGTACCGAAATTTTTCAAAGCAAATGGTAACACTGCTTCATTTGTTGGCATTATTCCTTTTATATTAAAACTATGATTCATTATTGTACCAAGTGGTGATAGAGATCCACTTATTACACTTGCACCAGCACCTATAATTACAACACCTATAATTGTCTTTAGTGTTCCCATTACGACTTGGTTTGCAGGTCTTTTTTGTAAAATAAGACCTATTAAAGCAACAATACCAAGTAAAATCGATGGCTGAGACAGAAGCTGAAAAACGATAAACTTGATAATATCCATTAACATATTGTACTTCCTCCCACTTTAAAATTATTTTAGTTACTCACTGTTGTAGATAAAACTATGTCAGCCCTAATTCTTTAACCCTTTCAGTAACTTTTTCCTCAATCTCGTCTTTTTTGAAAAAATTTTTAATGTAAATAATCTTCTTTGGGTCAACACCAACAAACGAATCCTTAAGTTCTTCTACCGTCACAATAAAATCAAAACTTTCGCCTATTATTGATGCAACTCCTGCAGTTTGAACATCATTTTCAATTCCCAATTTATCTAATACAGCTCTTACATGAATTTTAGCTATCATACTGCTACCAAGCCCCTGAGGGCAAACCGTAAACACTTTTACCATTGCTATTTCAGCTCCTTTTTACTTACATTCTGTTATTCCACCATTGATGATTAAGTTTACCACATCATAAATATCATCTGCAAATTTTATCTTTTGTACTTTCTCATCATCTCCCAACAATTCCACCAATTCCGATAATGCTTTTAAGTGTGATGAATGGTCAACTGCACACAAGCATACGACTATTTTTACTGGATCGTTTTCCTTATTGCCAAAATTGACTGGATTTTTAAGAGTGATGAGGCTCATGCCTATTTTCTTAGCTCCTGATTCTGGTCTTGCATGTGGCATTGCTATACCTGGTGCAATGACGATATACGGCCCTATCTCTTTCACAGAATCTATCATTGCGTCTATATACCTATGCTCTATAGCTCCCTCTTTTTCTAAAAGCTCACCCCCAATCCTAACTGCTTCTTCCCAATCTTTTACTTCAACATTCAGCCTAATCGTCTTTTCTGTCAAAAGGTCTTTTAACAATGGTTCTGCAACTCCTCTCTCTTCGTTTACATCTTCTAAATCTAAAAATTCTTTAAGTTCTTCGATGAGTTTTTGCCTGTTTAAAATGCTGCAATGCTTTTCAATGATTTCAATTAGATCGTCTAACTTGATTGCGTATGTCCTGTCATTTCTTATAAACAATTTCAACTTCTCAATGTCGTTTTCAGTTAACAATGGATTTACAACGACAGTCTTAATTCCTTCCGCTTCCACTGGAACAGTAGACACTATCAAATCAACGTGTTTTTTCTTTAATTGGTCTTTTACTTGATGGTATGCAACAGTTCCTTTTATATTTACGTTGAAAACCGATTGAAGCCTTGATGACAGCATCTTTGCCGTTCCGATTCCTGTGCCGCATACAACCAACACATCCATTTTCCCACTGCTTGATGCTTTTTGTCTCTCAATTGCTGCACCGAAATGCATCACAAAATACCCAACTTCTTCATCATTAAGCCTATTTCCAGCGTATTCTTCTAGTGGCCTTAAACCTCTTTTTACTATTTCAAAAAGTTTGCTGTAATTTCTCTTTATTTCATCTAGTACTGGATTCTTTAAATCAAGTCCATGGCTTAACCTGTATATTGTAGGCCTTACGTGCTCTAAAAGTCCTTCAAAAAGCTGTCCATCTTTAGATAAATCTATATTTACTTCTTTTTCTACATTGTTGATGATTTTCTTAGTCATGAGTTCCAATTCAAGCCAATTTTCCTCTTTGTTATTCTTTTTGTTCGTAACACTACTCCCCAACAGATGTACTGTTATATAGCCAATTTCATCAATCGGTATATTAACTTTAAAATGTTCTTCAAGCATCTTAGCTATATTTGAAGCAACACTGAATTCTTTTGTCATTTCCAATGATTTAAGCTCATCAGTTGGCATTACTATGTCTCTTCCAAGCTCTATTCTTTTTATGGTGATTGCAATGTGTATTACAAGCCCTGTAAAGGCTGCATCTGAAAATACTGTCTCAAGTTCACTTTCTGCAGTCTTTATACAATCTTCGATGTACGATAAATCGATATTCTCAAAAAGCTTCTTTATTTCGTTGTCCATACCCACATTTATTCTCGTGTATATCGGTGATTTAACTATATCCAGCGCCCTATCGATATCGACTGTCTCTGTAAGAAGCTCTATAGCAGCTTTTCTAAGTTTTTTCTCATCACCTAAAACTTTTAATCCATACTTAGGTACTGACTTAAGCTCAAGTCCATGATCATAAAGCCATTTCCTCACTTTACTGAGGTCATTTATAATAGTGCTTCTAGATACCATAAGATTATCTGCAAGTGCATTAATTGTTGTATAATCCTTCTGACCAATTAGATTGCTTAAGATAATGTTTACTCTTTCTTTCTGTGATAACGCATAATAGTAAATACTAACGTCATCTAAAAGTTCTAATGCCTTATTTTTGTCTTCTAATGATTCAGAAAATTTCACACCTACGTTAGGCTTTCTTATTAATTGTGGCAAATTATTGTACTTTAAGAATTCATCAATTTCATCAAGGTCGTATCTTATAGTCCTTGAGCTAACTTTAAATGAACTGGCCAGTTCAGTGATCTTGACGGGGAGGCTTGAATTAAGAAGCTTTATCAATATTTGTGTGCATCTTTCATTGAGTATGATAATTATCACCTCTTTCATTATTAATTATATTATCATTTATCTTGCTTGAAAAGCTTAACATTTTTCACTTCAATTGTGGCAAAACTGTACTATAACCAACGCCTTACTAATATATTTCCCCGAACTAAATTTATTTTCTCCTGTTATTTTCTATAAAATCTTTCGCTTTTGTATTTTTGAACATAAAAATACCGCCTCGACTTATCATGTCTTAGCGGTTTAGTTTATCTATGCAGTTTTAATGCTAATATTTTTAAGTTTTTTAAGATTTATTTTGACTTTATGATTTAATTCATCATCATCGATTAAATACTTGGTTTTTTCTCTGATGTTCGCATCTGACTCATAATATGCTATTGCTTCCCTTATATTATCTAATACATTATAAATTTTTTTATCATAATCATAGATAGCTTCTTCTGCTTCATAGAAATATGACTCGAACTTCTCAGCAAATGATTTTGCATCTATCTCACCTATTAAATACTTATTAGCTAATTCAACTAAATACTCTACTGCTTTCATTCAATCGCCCTCCAATCTAGTTTAGGTCTCTTTCTCGCTATTACGGTTTTAATATCTCCATTATCCCTAATTTTCTTTCATAAATTTTTCTAATGTCTCTCTATCCGGCAGTCCATCGTTGTCACCTGGTGACATGATTATTATCGCTCCTATTGCATTGCCTCTTTTTACTGCATCTTTAAGTGTAAGCCCTTCTAGTAATCCGCTTATGACACCTGTTGCAAATCCATCTCCGGCACCAACCGTATCAACTATTCTTTCCACTTTATAGCCACTTACAGTAAAGCTCTCATCTTTTGTCTTGACATACGCTCCTTTATCGCCGATCTTGATTATGACAGTTTCTACGCCTCTGCCTAGATAATAGTCAGCTATATCGTCTGGATTTTCTGTTCCTGTCAAAATAAAGCCTTCTTTTATACCTGGCATGACTATGTCACACCTAGATGCGATGTCGTTTAACGTAGACACCATCTCATCTTCGCTTTTCCACAGGCTCTTTCGTATATTGGGATCAAATGAAGTCCTTATGCCATTTTGTTTTCCAATCCGAATCATTTTGTAGACAGTATCCAATGTATCTTTTGAAAGAGCCGCTGTTATGCCCGTAATGTGTATATGCTTAAGCTGACTTACATCGCAATCAATGTCATCTGGTGTCACGTGTGATGCCGCTGAGCCCTTTCTAAAGTAAAATATATCCGGATCACCCTCTGATGTCTTTGATTTAAGCATGAACCCTGTTGGATATTCATCAGTAAATTTTATCGATGAAACATCAATTTTTTCTTCAGACAACTTTTCATAAATGTATCTTCCAAAAGGGTCATTACCAAGCTTCGTAATGTACTTTACAGTATGCCCAAGCCTGCTTAAGCCTATTGCAACATTTGCTTCTGCTCCTGCCAATGCCTTTGTAAACTTGTTTACTCTATCAAGTGTCCCTTCTTCATCTGCTATAAATAAAGCCATGGGTTCTCCAACCAATAAAACTTTAGCCAAAATATCACCTACTTATCTAATCTACTTTACTGCATTTACAAGCCTTTTTGCTCTCTCTTCCAAAAGGTCCAGATTGTCAAAATTAATTCCTTTTGTCAGATAACCACCTACGCCAACTGCATAAGCGCCATTTTCAAACCATTCATTGATATTCTCGTCATTTACACCACCTGTCGGCATGAATTCAAGGAATGGGAAGGGTCCTTTAAGAGACTTTATAATCTTTGAATCTACAAATTCACCTGGGAAAAGCTTTATAACTTCTGAGCCCATCTTGTAAGCTTTAAACATCTCCGTAGTCGTTGCTGCTGCCATTGAGAAAAATACATCATTTTTTTTGCAGTATGATGCAACTTCCTCAACTATGCACGGCGTCACAACGAAATCTGCTCCATTTCCTACAGCTTCCTCCGCCTGGCTCAATTCCAATACTGTCCCTGCACCTACGATTTTATCCGGGTATTTCTTCTTAAGCTCCTTTATTAGTTTTCCAGCGCCTTCAACGGTATATGTTATTTCTATTATGTTTATACCGCATTCTATTACCTTTTCTGCCATCTTCATTCCCAAGTCATAGTCTTTGCACCTTATAACTGAAAATATCCCCTTCTTTGTCTTTTCTTTTATCTCTTTAAAACTCATAAAACTCATCCTTTCATTTTAATATATTTATTTAATGAGATCTGGTAGATCTCCTTATTACAAGCTCTGCCTTTAAAACCAGCTTCTTAGGTACAATCTCACCGCTATCGTTTATCCTATTAAGCAGCATTTTGGCTGATTCCACGCCAACTTCATAGGTAGGCTGTGATATGGTAGTAATACCTGGCGGTATAAGTGATGCCCAACCCCAATCGTCATATCCGCACACCGCCACGTCATCAGGTATCTTTAATTTTAGCTTATTTACAACTTGCAGCACATTTAAAAGCACAACTCCATTTACAGTAAACAAAGCCGTCCTGCACTTCCTGCAATCTTTCATCATTGATATTATTTTCTCTTCAATCTTGCTTAAACCACCATCTACTTCAAATATCAAATTGTTGTTATCTATTCCGTATTTTTTGCAAACGTCTAAAAATGCTTGTTTTCTCTCATTGCGAGTACTTATATCGCCTATCCTTTCAGTAAAAAAGCCTATTCTATTGTAGCCGTTTTTGATTAAGTGCAGTATAAGCTCAGACGTCACCTCATAATTATTTACAACAACCGTATCAAAAACTGTATCTTTTATGCTCCTATCTGCAAGGACAATCGGCAGGCCTTTTTTTGAAAGCTCTATCAAAAAATCGTCGTTGCCTCCAGCAGTGTTTATTATAAGCCCGTCTATATTGTTGTCTAAAAGTGATAAGATGTACTCTCTTTCCTTTGTGGCATCGTTGTCTGTGCTGGCTATTATCAAGTTATATCCGTTTTCTTTCAAGACTTTCTCTATTCCCTTAACAAGTATAGATGAAAAATGATTGCCTATGTCAGAAACAAGGACACCTATGAGATTTGATCTATTAAGCTTTAAACTTCGTGCTAAATTATTGGGTCTATAGTTAAGCTCCTCTATGACTTTTTTGATGTTTTCTCTTGTGGCGTCAGACATATACTCATAACGACCATTTAAAAACCGGGAAATAGTCGTCTTTGATACACCAGCTCTTTTCGCAACATAATCAATTGTAATCTTAAAGTTATCATTGTTCATGGCATCACCAGCATTTTAATTTTAGAAACCAGTTTACGAAACCGGTATATATATTATATTCTACATAATTTTTAAAAATCCTTCTTGTTTAAATTAAAGTTAGTAAACTTTTCTCTCTAAAGTAGAGAACATTATTTTGTAAAAATATATATAACTATTAAATTCCCATAAGAAAATTTAGAAAAGCGAAAGACAATCCTAAAAATAGTATAAAAAGATTTAAGAAAAGTATAAAAAAAAGTTGACAGTATAAAACAAGTGAAATATAATAAACATAGAGATGTTGGAGGAAAGGTTAATGTGCTACTCGGATAAGAGCATTCCTGTGCAGAGGTTAATGCTCTTTTTTGTTTTGACCAATTTCAATCTTGAATTCCAAATGAAAATTGACTTTACCTTCAACATCTCACGAATATAGGGAGTGGTGCTCTTTCCGATCATTAACCTTAATGATATTATAGCATATATAATTATTTCGTTACAACAAAAAAAATGCGCACATACGGCGCATATTGTTTAGCTAAATCTCCTTTTTAGCCTTGTCAAAACATCAGACAATGTTGCCAGATCCTCATTGACTTCTTTAACCTTTCCTCTGTTTTGGCTTATGATATCTTTAAGTCTTGACAAAATCTTATCGTTTTCTGTCTTTAATTCTTCTATCTGTCTTAATATCTCATCATCAGACGGCAATGCGATTTCTGCTACATTTACTTCGTTCAAATCAAAGTCATACGTATCGTACTTTGAAGGAATAACCGTTTCAATATTTAGCTCACTTTTTATCTTATCTGATAATACTTTTTGAGCACTGTCTTCACCGTGGACAATAAATATTTTCTTTGGCTTTTTCTTAAATGACGATATCCAATCCATCAAGCCCTTTTGATCTGCATGGCCTGAAAAGCTCTCTATATTTTCAATCTCTGCGTTAACTGTTATCTCTTCGCCAAAAATATTTACTGTCTTTTCGCCTTCTAATATCCTCCTGCCAAGTGTTCCTTTTGCCTGATAACCAACAAAGACGATTGTGCTATCAGATCTCCAAAGATTGTGCTTCAGATGATGTTTGATGCGCCCTGCCTCACACATGCCGCTGGCAGAAATGATGATGACAGGTTCTTTAAGGTCATTTAATGCCTTTGACTCTTCCGCTGAATGGGTGAAATGCAAATTAGGGAAATCTAAAGGATAATCGCCATTTTCTACATACCTTCTGGCTTCGTCATCGAAATAATCAAGGTGCTTTCTAAAAACGCCTGTAACTGATGTAGCAAGAGGACTGTCAACGTACACCGGCACTTTACTTAAGTACTCTATCTCGTCCTTATAAAGTCCTTCATCAAGCTTATGTATTTCATATAAAAGTTCTTGTGTCCTTCCAACTGCAAATGATGGAATAATTACATTTCCGCCTCTCGATATCGTCTTTTTTATAATCTCCATAAGCTTCCTTGCCTTATCACCAACACTTTCATGGAGCCTATCGCCGTATGTAGACTCGCACACAAGATAATCAGCTTCATCTATAATGGTGGGATCTCTCAAAATCGGTATATTTTTGTTTCCTAAATCCCCCGAAAAAACCACCTTTGTCTCTTTGTCTTTTTCTTTAACCCATATCTCTAGTATAGAAGATCCCAGCATGTGTCCTGCATCATTAAACCTTACTTTTACATCCGACGATGGCTCTATTACCTCATCATAGTTTACACCGCAAAAAAGCTGCATAGCTGCTTTTCCATCGTCTGCAGTGTAAAGAGGCATTCTAAGCTGTTTTCCTGCCCTCTTCCTTTTGCGGTTTTTCCATTCATTTTCAATCTGCTGTATATGACCGCTATCCTGTAGCATGTATTCACAAAGATCTACCGTACCTTTAGTTGCGTAAATCTTCTTTTTATATCCTCTCTTATAAAGCAGCGGTATCCTTCCACTATGATCTATATGTGCGTGTGTCAAAAGCATAAAGTCGATTTCATCTACATTAAATGCAAACTCCTGATAATTGAATTCATCTTCTAACTCACTTCCTTGAAACATGCCACAATCTACCAGAAATTTTGTACTTTCAGTCTCTACAAGGTAGCAAGAACCTGTTACTTCCTTCGCAGCACCTAAAAATGTGATCTTCATCATATCTCTCCTCTCCAATGAATTGATAAAAATATTCATCCTTTTAATAATAGTCTTAATAATATTATACTATAATTAATAAAAAAAGCGAGGAAGGACTTAAATCCTTGCACTCGCTTTTACAATCCGGGATATGAAAAAAGTTCTGATATTACTAATGTTACAGCACCTATAGCCCGATCCAGCATTCCCAGTTTTGATATTTCAACTGCAACATTATTGTACCTTGACACTAGACATTTGCTATCTATATACTCTCTTATGGTATTTAATAGATAATCCCCTATTCCAGACAGTGTATTGCCTATTATGACCAAGTCAGGATTAAATGTATTTACAATATTTACTATGCCTATGCTTAAATTCCTTGATATTTCTTCTATTGATATTTTTGCCAAGCTGCTGCCCATCTCTGCAAAACCTGCAATATCGTTAATATCTAATCTGTCTATATTGTCAACATTTAAATACTCATCTTTTTTGCCGGATTCTAACTTTTCTTTTATAAAGTTAAACAATGATTTTTCTGACGCGTAGTTTTCCCAGCATCCTCTGTTCCCACAACTGCATAGATGGTCGTTTATATCAATCGTCATGTGTCCCATCTCACCTGCTAGTCCGCCCGAACCTCTGTAAAGCTCGTTATTGATTATGATTCCTGTGCCAATACCTATACCTGCACTTATATAGACGAAATTTCTAGCATTTTTACCTGCCCCAAACCACTTCTCGCCTATAGCGCCTGTATTAGCCTCATTATCTATATACACTTTTAAGTTGAATCTCTCTTCTACTATCTTTTTAAGCTCCACATTTTCCCAATTCAAGTTTGGAGCTTTTAACACAACGCCTCTTTTATAATCAGTAATACCAGGCACACCAATGCCTATGCCTAATATTCCCTTCACCGTATTTGGCGAATTTTTTATAGCCTCATCTATAAGTTCTATCATTTTAGATATGATGTCTTCCTTGCTTTCACCGATCTTTAAATTTATCCGCTTTTGCCACAATATGTTTGCAAGTATGTCTGTCAAAATAACAAGTATATAGTTTACGTCTAAATCAATACCAATGATACAGCCTGCAAGGCTGTTTATCATAAGCATTATAGGCTTTCTGCCGCCTTTTGACTCACCGGGCCCTTCTTCTTCTACAAAGCCTTCTTTTATAAGTTCATCAACTAGAGAGGATATTGTGGATTTATTTAAACCTGTTATATTCGCCAAATCAGCTCTTGATATTATGCCTTTTTTGCGAATTGTATTAAGAACGATGGATTTATTAATTTGTTTAATTAATAACTGATCACCTGTTATCATCAAATCACCTTGCAATGCTTCGTTTTCACTAACAATCTAATTTTATATTATACCATATCGAAATGTACCCACTCAATGATTTTGACTTGACATAATAATCGAAAATCCCAGTGGAAAGTTTAATAATTTGACGAAAATTTTCCTCCATTCATATACTTATATTGACAATATCGTTTACGAAATCAACAAACAACTATCTAATGCTACTGAACACCTAATAGAAATTTATCTCCCATCTGTAGATGATGGGAGCAGTCTAAATCACTCCTTATTTTTTGAAGCAGCATCAATATATACAGCAATCAATAAAATTAATCCTTTAACGACATATTGCCAAAACGGTGCGGAATTTAATAAACTCATTCCGTTATTTATACTTGCCATTACCAAAGCACCAATTATAGCGCCAATAACTGAACCAACGCCACCACTAAGGCTTGCACCGCCAATAACACAAGCAGCGATAGCATCTAATTCAGCATTTTGACCTGCAGATGTTGAACCGGCATTTAATGTTGATGTAAGGACAACACCTGATACAGCAGCCAGCAGTCCATTAATTGCAAATAAAATGAGTGTTATCTTCTTAACATTGATACCTGATAATTTTGCGGCCTCAATATTACCACCTAATGCGTAAACTCTTCTACCAAAAACTGTCTTTGACGCAATATAAGTAAATATGGCAGCTAAAATCGCCAAAATCAATACTGAAAAAGGAATTCCATTATAAGAATTTAGCGTGAATACAAACAGTCCAATCAATACAACCATAAGTATTATTTTAGCAATATCTAAATAAGAAGGTGAAACTTCTAACCCATACTTAATTTTTGATTTTCTTTGTGAATATGTGGTATAGGCACCTACCAGCAATACAATTATACCGAGTAAATATCCACTTACTGGAGTTAAATAAGCTTGACCTATAAACTGAAAGTCATTGCTTAATGGCGCAATCGTGTATCCATTTGTAATACCGATGAGTATTCCTCTAAATACCAACATACCTGCTAATGTTACAATAAACGATGGGACATTTTTATAAGCAACCCACCAGCCATTCCATGCTCCTAAAATCAGGCCGACTGCTAATGCAATTATTATTGAAAGGATGCCATTAAAATGAAACCAGACATTAGCGATTGCAGCTATACCACCAGTCAAACCCAAAAGTGATCCAACTGAAAGATCAATCTGACCAGCTATTATTACAAAAACCATCCCTATGGCTAAAACCGCCGTAGAAACCATTTGCCTAAAAAGATTTGACATATTTCTAGAAGTTAAAAAGTCACCTTTTGTAGCAATAGCAAAAATAATCCAAATACCTACTAATGCTATTATCATCGTATATAATTTTAAATTAAATGTAAATTTTTTATTTGTCGATACATCATTTTCTTTAAAACCTTTCGAATTCACCATTATTATTTACCTCCTATCGCACATTCCATTATCATTTCTTGAGTGACATCCTTATTGACAAATTCACCCTTCTTTTTACCCTCATGCATTACGACAATTCTATCACTTAATCCTATTACCTCTGGTAATTCTGATGAAACCATTATTATTGAAATACCGCTTTTAACCAATTCATAAATCAATTTATATATCTCATATTTTGCACCCACATCAATTCCACGAGTAGGTTCATCTAATATCAATATTTTAGGATTTCTTAATAAATTTTTAGCCAACACTACTTTTTGTTGATTTCCACCGCTTAAATTTTTTACTGCTAAGTCAAAATGTGAAACTTTTATTTTTAGCATTTCGATATATTTTTTGACATCTACTATTTCCTTGTTCTCATCAACAGACCCAAAATTATTTTTATAACTTTCTATATTAGATAATGTCATATTATTTCTTACGGATAATATATTTATTAACCCTTGACCTTTTCTATCTTCTGGAACCATTGCAATTCCATAATTCAAAGCTTCATCAGGATTTCTTATATTAATTTTTTTACCTTCTAAATAGATTTCACCTTCATGCTTTCCTTGATATGATCCGAAAATGCTAGAAACAAGTTCAGTTCTTCCAGCTCCAATAAGACCTGCTATTCCTAATATCTCACCTTCTTTTAAAGTAAAGCTGACATTGTCTACAATTTTTTTGCTAGAGGATTTCGAATCATAAACACTGAAATTTTTTACTTCCAATATTTCTTTCCCAATTTGATGTTCTTCTTTTGGGAAAAGATTCGTAAGTTCACGCCCAACCATCATTTTTATAATTTCACTCTCTGTAAGATTTTTTGTGTCTTCTGAACCTACCGTTTTCCCATCTCTCTGAACTGTTATCCGATCTGTTATTTCCATTACCTCATTTAATTTATGTGAAATGTATATGCATGTAACACCATTATCCTTTAACTGCCTTAATATTTTAAACAATATCTCAACATCAGCATCTGTGAGAGATGATGTTGGCTCATCCAATATCAATAAACTGACATTTTTAGATAAAGCTTTGGCAATTTCAACTAATTGTTGCTGTCCAATTCCTAAATTCTTCACTGGTACATTAGGATTAATATTCAAATTCAATTTATCAAGTAAGATTTTAGTTTCATAATACATTCTGTCAAAATCAATTATCCCATTTTTATTAGGCTCATTCCCAATAAATATATTTTCACTGACAGACAATTCTTTAACTAATGACAACTCCTGATAAATTATACCTATCCCTGCATCTTCTGCATCTTTAATATTGTTTAATTTTAATTCTCTTCCATCAAATATTATCTCTCCAGAAAAAGTGCCATGTGGATATACACCGCTTAAAATTTTCATAAGTGTTGACTTTCCCGCACCATTTTCACCACATAGTCCGTGTATTTCTCCTTTTTTGACTTTTAAATTAACATTGTCTAAAGCTTTAACACCGGAAAATTCCTTTGTTATATTTTTCATTTCTAGAATGAAATCACCCATATCCATCCCTACCTTTTTTGATTAGGGGAATGAGTTTTCATTCCCCTAAAGAATTTTTTTAATAATTATTGTTTCGGCCACTGATCTTTAGGAACATTTTTATAAACTTCATCAAGGCTATGGAATCCATCTTTTATGATAGTATCTACCATATTGTTCTTATCTACGGCTACAGGTGTAAGCAATACAGATGGTACGTCAATTTTTCCATTATTGACCTTTCCATTTGCATTGATGTCTTCACCTTTTGCTAAGGCAATCGCTACATCAGCACCTTTTGTTGCTTCTTCTTTTACTGGCTTATATACAGTCATTGATTGTTTGCCTTCAACAATCAACTGACAATTTGCTAGGTCAGCATCTTGACCTGATATTGCAACTTTTCCAGCAAGATTTTGTTCCTGCAAAGCCCTAATCGCTCCTAAAGCAGTACTGTCATTTGCGTCAACTACTGCATCAATTTTATTATTATTAGCTGTTAGTGCATTTTGCATTATATTATAAGCATTTTGTGTCAGCCAATCTTGCGCCCATTGCTCTCCAACTATTTTTATATCGCCTTTATCAACTAATGGTTGTAAAACCTTCTTTTGACCTTGTTCAAACAATTTAGCATTATTATCTGTAGGTGAGCCTTCAAGCAAGAAATAATTTCCTTTTGGTACCAATTTCGTTATATATTCAGCTTGTAATTCACCAACTTTTTCATTGTCAAATGACACGTATGCATCAACGTCTGCATTCATAATTAATCTGTCGTATGCTAAAACCTTTACTCCTGCTTTATGAGCTTCTTCAACGATTGGTGCTATTGCACTTCCATCATGCGGAATTATTACTAAAACTTTTATGCCTTGTGCTATTAAATTTTGACATTGTGAATATTGTGTTTGTGAATCACTATTAGCTGACTGTACTAATACATCAGCTCCTAACTCTTTAGCCCTTTGAACAAAATAGTCTCTATCATGTTGCCATCTCTCTAGATTTAAAGTATCAAAACTAAATCCTATTTTAATTTTACCTGAATTGTCAGAAGTTTTTGTTGTTTGGCTTGTTTGATTATTTGAATTTGATTGATTCGGATTTGTTGTAGCACATCCTGAGAACGTAAACAACATTGCAAATATAAGGATTAGAGACAATAGATTTTTCTTGAAATTTTTACTCATTTTAATTTCCCCTTCCTATTGATATTTTTGCGGAAGTCAAATGCTCTTAAGTCAAATTTTTAAATTAAACCGAGACAATAATTTATCCTTTTTATTTAACACCCCCTTATGTAAGTATTTTTAAAATGCTAAATAAAGTTTTTGATTATACTACAATTTTCTTGTAAATATCTACTAAATATAGAATTTTATTATTAGCTAAAATTACTTTTATTTATTAATCTTTTAAATAAACATAATAAAGGCAAGTACAAGGAACAGATAATTTAAGCTATTATTTTTTCTAATCAATATTAATTTGCTTTACTAATAATGACTCAAAGTTAAATTTTTCTAGCCATCATTAATGTCCCTTGTACTATGATGAATTTTTTTCACTATCAAATTTCCAAATTTTTTATGAATTTAACTTCCCTATCTCCTCAAATGCACCTTTAAGCTTTGAATACAAGCTTACATAAATTGGATACAGCTTGTTGTACTTTTCGACGTTTTCTTTGATTGGGTACACGCTATCTGTAACTTTTATTAAACTATTGCAAGCGTCATCTACATTTTTGTAAAGGCCATATCCTACAGATGCCATTATGGCTGCACCATATGAGGGCCCTTCTGTAGCATTTATCATGTCTATCCTTACATTGAATATGTCAGCAAGTATCTGCCTCCAAAGTTTGCTTTTAGCACCACCACCGCTTACTCTGACTTCATTAACAGGTATATTAAGATCTTTAATGAGTTCAAGAGAGTCTCTCAACCCAAATGCGACACCTTCCAATATGGACCTTGTCATGTGGCCTCTATTGTGTGTTATGCTTAATCCTACAAAGCTTCCTTTTGCATAAGGGTCGCTATATGGTGTTCTTTCTCCCATAAGATAAGGCAAGAATATTAGCCCATCACTTCCCGGCTTCACCTTCTCTGCTTCTTCTAAGAGTCCATCAAATGTCATAACATCAGCATTGTAATTATTTACATCATCCACCCACCATTTAAGACATGATGCAGCCGAAAGCATTACACCCATCACATGCCATTTGCCATTTGCATGACAGAATGAGTGAAGCCTAAGCTCATCATCTGCTGCATACTTGTCCTGTGATGCAAATACGACACCAGATGTGCCTAAAGCAACTGATACTATGCCGCTTTTCACAGTTCCAGTACCGACAGCACCGCTAGCCTGATCGCCGCCTCCACCTACGACAATTGTACCTTCTTTAAGTCCTGTCAAATCTGCAGCTTCTTTTGTCACATGGCCCGTTACATCAGTCGATTCATAACATTTAGGAAGAGCTTTTTCGGGTATTTCAAATATGTCTATCATTTCCTTTGACCATCTTCTATTGCTGACATCAAATAGAAGTGTTCCTGATGCATCAGAAACCTCTGTAGCGTACTCACCTGTTAATTTAAACCTTATATAGTCTTTTGGCAAAAGGATGTGAGCGATTTTGCTGTATACATCTGGAAGGTGTTTTCTTACCCATAATATCTTTGGAGCAGTAAAGCCTGTCAATGCCTTATTACCTGTATACTTCAAAAGACCTTCTTTACCTATCTTTCCAGTAATGTAGTCACATTCTTCCTGTGTCCTCTGATCGCACCAAAGTATAGCAGGTGTGATGACATTATTGTCTTTATCGAGAAGCACAAGGCCATGCATCTGGCCGCTTAAACCGACGCCTTTTATGTCATCACCATTTACACCGCTTTTTGCAATAATCTCTTTTACACCATCTTTCGTTGCATTCCACCAGTCATCTGGATTTTGCTCTGCCCATCCAGGCTCTGGATAATACACAGGATATTCTTTTGAAACGCTAGATACAACACTTCCGTTGTCACTCATCAGTATTATCTTAACTGATGACGTACCTAAATCTATCCCTAAAAAATACATATATTTACCTCCATGAAATGTTATAGAGGGGAATAATGAAACATTTATCCCCCTCATGTTTCATTATTCTGCAAACAAATACTGATTGAGTATTGATTCAAGCATTTCTTGCCTACCTGATTTATTAACAATCTCGCTGTGCTCTAATGCGTATTTCTCCAAACTCTTGAAGTCAGCTTTACCGCTTACAATATCTGCGCCAATGCCTTCTTTGTAGCTTGCATATCTCTCTTCAATGAACTTGTCAAATACGCCATCTTTTACAAGCTTATAAGCTACTTTGAATCCTTTTGCAAAAGCATCCATACCTGCTATATGTCCTAAGAAAAGATCTTCTGGTTCAAATGAAGCTCTTCTTACTTTTGCATCGAAATTCAATCCACCTTTGTCAAATCCACCCATCTTTATGACTTCATACATTGCAAGTGTTGTCATGCGTATATCTGTCGGGAACTGATCTGTATCCCATCCTAAAAGCATGTCACCTGTATTTGCATCTATTGATCCTAATGCTCCATTTATCCTTGCATATCTGAGCTCATGCTGGAAGTCATGTGCTGCTAATGTTGCATGATTAGCTTCGATATTTACTTTGAAATATTTATCAAGATCGTATTTTCTCAAGAATGCTAATACATTTGCTACATCAAAGTCGTATTGGTGTTTCGTAGGCTCCTTCGGCTTTGGTTCAATCAAGAATTGTCCTTCAAATCCGATTTCCTTTGCGTAGTCAACAGCCATGTGCAAAAATCTTGCAAAATTGTCCAGCTCTAACTCCATATCTGTATTAAGGAGCGTCTCGTATCCTTCTCTTCCACCCCAGAATACGTAGTTTTGTCCTCCAAGCTCTTTTGTAATTTCAAGTGCTTTCTTAACCTGTGCTGCAGAGTATGCAAAAACATCTGCATTGCAGGATGTTGATGCACCATGGACAAATCTCGGATTTGAGAATAGGTTTGCAGTGCCCCACAAAACTTTTGTCTTGCTGGTCTTCAGGTAATCCTTTATCATAGCAACGATGATATCCAGGTTTTTATTGGTCTCTCTTAATGTATCACCTTCTGGTGCTATATCTCTATCATGGAAACAGAAGAAAGGTGCATTAATTTTGTCAAAAAATTCAAATGCCGCTTCAACTCTAGCTTTTGCTATGTCCATAGGATCTGTAAGGTGATTCCACGGCCTTTGCATTGTTGCTTTTCCGAATTGGTCTGTCCCATCTGCTGTAAACGTGTGCCAGTAAGCTATAGAAAAGCGAAGATGTTCCTCCATCGTCTTTCCATCGATTACTTCCTCTGGATTGTAGAATTTAAATGCATAAGGATTATTTGATTTAGGTCCTTCATATTTAATTTTTGATACTTTTTCAAAATATTTGCTCATCTTATGTCCTCCTTTTTATTGTTTGTCTATCCAACAAACTTATATATTATATATTCTACACAAAATCAAAAAATCCTTCTTTAAAATAAAAAAATTTTTAAAAAAATAACCGCCCTGTCAAACCAATGCGATTAATCATATTTTAAAGTTTCAAACTTTATTAGATAATTTATTTTTTCATCATCAATTGTAGAATTATCTGGATATATCGATTTTGCTAATAGGAGGAAGTTTTCCATTCCATTAACAGAAATGACGCCATTTATCTGTTTGATATCATTATAGACCATTAGCCAACATCTGGGAAGATACTAAAATAGGTCAAAATTCGTTTGCTTTTTGATCATATATTTAATTATAAAGGTTCGTGTAGTATAATTTAAGTTTGTGAAGTGGTCTCGTTATTGCAACGTAAAATAATTTAAGCTCTAGTTCTGTATCATTGTATGAATCTGCATCAGGAATTATCACCGTATCGAATTCCAATCCTTTAGACAAATACGATGGTATCACGATTTTCCTGCCTTTATATACTTCCGTTTTATCGCTAATCAATGTAATATCATCTATATCCTTTTTTAAACTTTCATATATCCTTTTCGACATCTTATCTGTTTTGCAAATTATCGCTGTCGTAAGCTCATCATCCTGCAAATTATTTAAAATATCATAAATCAGTTCGTCATAGTCTCTTATTCTAATAATCTCTGGTACATCACCATGCCTCATAATTGGCTCTGCTTTTACTATGCTTTTATTCTTGCTTTTGTCAATTACGCTGTTGGCATATTCCATTATCTCAACAGTCGATCTATAGCTTTTCTTCAGCATCTTATACGTCGCCTTGCCATTTAACACATGATTGTTTAAGTCACCCCATGATTTTATTCCCCTATATGAGTATATGCCTTGTGCTACATCGCCAACTATCGTTATAGAATCACCCTTCACGATTCTTTTTATTAAATAGAATTTAAATTCACTAAAGTCCTGTGCTTCATCAACGACTATATGCGCAAATTTGCCTGCATCATCTAAACCAAACAAATACTTGTGTACGTACAAAAGCGGCGCTAAATCCTCGTTTTCTATTTTGTCTTTGTCAAGTATCGCTTTTGTATAATCACATATACACGAGATTTTTTCGTCTTCGATTTTACCGCACGAAAACTTCTTAAGCGTCTCGAAATCCATTATATCTCTATAAATTTTAAGTGTATCTAGTTGAATCCATTTTTCAGAATAATCACAAATTGCTTTGTCGATTTTAACTGGTATATCTCCTATTTCTTTATCTCTAAGTTCATACAGTTCAATTACCTTAGACTGCCTTACCTCATTGTCATCAATATTATCCTTGACAAATCTGATTTTTTCGCTATACTCCTTTTCAATACCATCTGCAATTAAATCTTTATTTTTCTTTAGTCTGTTCTTCAAATACGAAATAAATTGCTCTTTTCTTTTCTGCAATGGCAGGTAGACAAAATTTTCAATAAATAACTTTTTAAGCTCTATTGATGTAAAAATAATGTTTCCATCAATATTTATATCACAGTCAGGAATGTACTTATATAAAAACTGTTTAAAATAATTATCGATAATTGCTTTAAATAGCAAGCTTCCCTTGAATCTTGACACCATAATAGTCTTTCGCTTTTCGTCGATGGGCGCATCTCCTAAAAGATATGATATTTTATCATTTGCCACTTTTAGCTTTTCTTTTATTCCTGTAATTTTTAATGCATAATCTTCAAATGTCGTCTGCAGGACATCGTCAGCACCAAGATCCGGCAAAATATCAGATATGTAATTAAGAAAAAGTTTGTTTGGAGCTATTACCATGTAATAATCTTCTCTTCCTTTATTTCTCTGATTTTGGTAAATAAGATATGCCATCCGGTGAAGTGCAATAGTCGTCTTACCACTTCCTGCAACACCTTGTATAATCAAAGCCCTATCTAATGGTGCCCTTATAATATCATTTTGCTCCTTTTGTATCGTTGCAACTATGTCTTTAAGTCTATTATCAGCACTCTTCTCAAGAGACGACGTTAAAAATTCGTCATCCAAGATCATCTCTTTTAATTTCTCATCAAAAATGTTGAGAAGTTCACCTTCTTCTATTTCGTACCTCCTCTTTAACTTTATTTCACCAGATATTTCGCCACTTGGTGATTTGTAAGATACCGCACCTGCCTCACCGCTGTAGTAAATATCTGCAATAGGAGATCGCCAATCGATTACGACAGGTTCATCGTGCTTTTCATCGTTTAAACCGTATTTGCCAATATAGAGTTTTTTTATCTTATTATCACCGTCTTCCTTAAAGTCGACACGCCCAAAGTACGGTTTGTTTTTCGATTCTTTATACCTTCTAAGTTTTCTTTCATTGCTCATCTTAAGCTGCTTCTGTAAAACTATCCTTTCGTCAAGTGCTGACTTCACTTCCTTTCGAGTTTCAGATATCTTTTTCTCTAATATCTTGCCTTCCTCTTCACTTTTTGCTATCTCACCTTCGATCCATTCAATTGTTTCATGAAGCTTCTGTTTTTCTTCGTTGTACGATGGATGCTCTGATGCTTTCATTGTTTTCCCTCCTAGCATAACGGTAAAATTTATTTTATCGCAATATCTTTTAATTTACAAATGTATTAATGCAATATCACATGTTTTCCATCAAAAACAATTTTAATTAGCTGCTTTTCTCTCAAATTTGCATCTTTTATCTTGTCAAATTACCAATTGTGTGATAAAATTATGTTGTTTAGTGTAAATAAAATTATGTTTATATTTATGAATATTAATGAATAAAAATTTAACCTGTTCTTTATGCAAGAACAGGTTTTATTATATTATTAGTTTAATTTTGTTTATAAATATACATATTTACACTTAATCTTGATTTAAAAACTTAATTAATTCATCAGTAAATACATCAGGTTTATCAAAGTAACAAGTATGACCTAGATCGTCAAATGTATACAGTTTTGCATTTTGTATATTTTGTTTTAGCATTGTCGCAAATTCATACGGTGCTATGTCATCTTTTTTACCCCAAATAATCAATGTATTAACCTTTATCTCTTTAAGTCTATCGACGTATTTATCGATGTTTATACTATCTACAATGATAAGGGTTCTAATCATTTCCTGATACTTTAATGCAAATCTTATTAATATTTCTCCACTGAAGGATGGACCAACAATATTAACTTTATTGATATTTAATATACTAACAAATTTCATTAGGAAATCCTCATACGATATATCTAGGATTTCCGATTTGCCATAACCAGGCAATTCCACAGCGATTACCCTATATCCTTCTTCTGCAATATTATCAACTATTCCATATTTCACCCAATCATCTATAGTGAATCTTTTGCCATGAAGCAGAAGAACATCACCTTTATCACCATGTCCGCTGATTAAATAGTGAACCATCGCTCCATCGATATTGACATATTTATTATCTTCCGTCATAATCGTCACCTTCTTTTTTAAATTATCAATGACAGTTCTGCGCCATCCCTTATCGCTTCTACTGCTGTTGCTATTTCTTTACAGTCGCCTATAAAAATTATATTGTCGCTGACACATTTTTTAAATTTTTCATCAGGGATATTGCCTATTGCAATCACCACATCGTCTGCCTCAACTTCATTGCCATTATTGTATACAATTTTTACATTGTTTATCACATCTACTTTTGCGTTTGTTACGATTCTTACACCGAGATTTTTCAATCTTTCTATCAAAAGCTTCTTATTCATTGCATATATATCTTTGCCTACTTCGTCAAGTTCTTCTAATACTGTAACAGTTTTACCCATTGTAGCAAGATATTCTGCTGTCTCAAGTCCTGTCAAACCACCGCCTATTACTGCCACATTGCTGCCATTCGGTATTTTGCCATCTAAAACGTCTATAGCTCTTAATGGCACTATACCCATTTTCATATTCAATTTCTTTGGAATTGAACCTGTCGCAATTATTACCTTGTCATAATTCATATTTTTTAATTCATCACATGTCACTTCATGATTTAGATTGACTTTTACTCCGTATTTTTTTAAATCAGCTTCAAGATAATGTATTACTTCACCTATTTCAGACTTGTGTGGCGGAACTTTTGCAACTTTTAGCTGGCCTCCAAGTGAATCTGACTTTTCAAATAACTCAACATTGTGTCCTTTTTTTGCCAAGTATATAGCAGCAGACATGCCAGCAGGTCCGCCTCCTATTACAGCTACATTAAGCTTCTCTTTTGCGGCCGCGTCAAATTCTTTCTCTCTGCCTACAGTAGGGTTCATCATGCATGATACAGGAAGTCCTTTTTGTATATACGCAATACATGCTTGATTGCAGTGGATACAGTATTTTATCTCATCAGCTTTTCCCTCTATATACTTACCAACACAGTCAGGATCCCCTATGAGTCCTCTTGCAATACCTATGAAATCAGCATAACCTTGTCTTACTATGCTCTCCCAGTCAGCTGCAACACCAAGTTTGTCAGCCGCTATCACAGGAATAGAAACACTATCTTTGATTTTCTTTACATGAGCTATAAGAGGCCTATCATCAATTCCCATTGGTGATATATGATACTCTGACGTAGAACCTACACCAGATGAAACATTTATTGCATCTGCACCGTGTTCTTCCAAAAGACGAGAAAGTTTTATGCTTTCATTGATATCAAATCCACCATCTGTATAGTCGCTTCCATTAATACGACATATTACAGTCAAGTCCCGCACTTCTCTCTTTACATTCTCTAATATCTCTAAAGCAAATCTTGCTCTTCCATCGAAATCTCCACCGTATTCATCGTCTCGTGTATTTACGTTTGGAGATAAAAATTGATTTACAAACCATCCATGTGCAAAATGCAATTCTACTGCATCAAATCCTGCTTTTTTTGCTCTTTTAGCAGCATCTACAAAATCTTTTGCAAACCCCTTTATGTCTTCTACAGTAAAATCTGACGGCTTATACTTAGGGTTGTGCATAGCAAGCTGAACTGCAACCTTTGCACCATTTTTTTTGATGACATCAGCTAATCTCTTAAGGCCTTCAATCTTGTCATCACCATCTATTCCTAACTGGTTTTTAAAGAACTTTCCAAACTTATTTACATAACATGCTTCAACTATAACCAAGCCCACGTCTTTCGATCGCCTGTCATAATAATTTATTTCCTTTTCACTAACAAAGCCATCATTTGATAAATTTGTGACAGTCGGCAACATTACAAATCTGTTTTTTAATCTCATATTTCCAATTTTACCTTCACTCAAAAGCATAACAATACACTTCCTTTTATTTTAGTGAAAATTGTCGTTGCTATTTTCTACACTCTATTGTAATGCTTGTTTTTATATAAGTAAAATAATATAATATTATAAAATATATAAGTTAAAGCTTATGATTGGTGATGATTATGAATTTCAGAGAACTAAATATTTTTTTATCAGTTTGCGAATTAGGCAGTATGTCAGAAGCTGCAAGACATCTTTATATGACTCAGCCTGCTATTAGCCAGGCAATTTCAGAGCTTGAAGAAGAATACAATATAAAACTCTTTGACAGAATAGGTAAAAAGCTTGTATTGACACATGCAGGCGAAATTTTGAGAGATTATGGCAAAAAAATCAATCTTTTGTTAAATGAAGTAGAAAATACATTGCGGGATATTTCTGATATGAAAATGGGAAAACTTAAGTTAGGAGCCAGCAGGACTGTTGGAACGTATCTGTTGCCGCAACTAATAGGCGAATTTTTAAAAATCTATAAAAATATAGAATTACCATTTTGCATAGACAACACATCTGAAATAGTAAAGATGATAATTGACAATGAAATAGATCTTGGCATAGTAGAAGGCCCTATACATTCTGATAACATTGAAGTCAAGTACTTTTTAAATGATGAGCTGTACCTTATATGCTCAAAAAATCACCATTGGGCAAAAAAGAAAATCATCAATAAGGATGATTTATGTTTAGAAAATATCATAATTAGAGAAGTCGGCAGTGGAACAAGAGAAGTATTTGAAAACACAATGAAAGCACATAATATTGAGTTCAACATTAAACTTGAGCTTAATAGCACTGAAGCTATAAAGAAAGCAGTTGAAGCAAATCTAGGTGTTTCGGTAATATCAAAACTGGCAATTAAAGAAGAATTAAAAAGTTCAAGGCTTGTTAAAGTAGAGATAGATGGAGTAAAATTTTTAAGGCAATTTATTATCATCTATCACAAGGATAAATACTTATCTGAACTGTGTAAAAAATTTATAGACTTCATCTGCAGCAATGCTAAAACATGATATACTAGAACCATACCATTGTGTTATTTTAATAAGAAATCGTGGTATGTCTTGACATAATCCTTTATCTTTTCCGCTATAGCTTTGTGCCCTTCTTCATTGGGATGTATGCCGTCTTCACATATAAGTTTTCTATAGTCAGGTCTATCTAAAAATGCGCTTCTTATATCTATTATTTTCGTCTCAGTGCTTAATGCCATGCTTAATATGGCAGAATTGTACTTTTCCTGCCACCAGTAAATTTTTGTGACACTTCCAAGCCATGTCAATATGTTTTTTGCCATTTCTTTATTTCCTTTGCTTATCCAGTTAAAATATCTGTCTGCATCAAGAGGCGGAAGTGTAAGTAAAACTGGAACGATGTTTGCCTTTTTCAGTGAATCTATAAGATCTTTTAAAGTTTCTTTAAATACGTTAAAGTCTGTATTTGGAGCATGGTCTTTGTACGGGTCTTTAGCCACTTCATCCCAATTAAAGTCGCAATCATTACCTCCGAACTCTAAAAGCACAACATCAGGCTTTGTCTTGTCAAGCTCCCTTGTAAGTCTATCCTTTCCCTTGAGTATTGTGCTTCCAAATTTCGATATGTTTTCAACCGTCCCTTTTAAATAGCCATTCAGCAAATTCGCGTAAGAGTCCCTTAAAAGCACATATTTATTTTTGATTTTATCAAGAACGACACCTCTTGATATAGAGTCCCCACACACAAGAAAGTTGTAACTTTCTTTTATATTTAGCATATCCATCGCTGCACCTCCATAACCTTTTAGTCTATTATACCACAAATTAACAGCTTTTAGTAGCAAAAAATGCCGAATAATCTCGGCATCATTGTAATTTCAAAATAACATCATTGTTATGGGTGTACATTATATAGTTTGTATTAACACCTGATATATCGCCACTTCCTGTTATGGTTTCACCACTATTTACATCGATGAGATTTTTTCCGTCAAATGTTACCGTCAAAGCATTGTCCTTTGGCAGTATATACACCTGATCTGGGTCAATTGCATGATTTAGCTTTATGTGATTCCAGTCTTTAAAGCTTTTATCTATTGAACCATAATATATTTCCACAACTTTTTTGTTACTATTTAACTTTCCTACATACACATTGTCGTTGCTGTCAGTACCAATAAGCGAATATCCACTGCTTAAAAATGTGTATCCTCCACCATTTTTGATTACTCTTATAATGCCATTTGACGATTCATACAGAAGTACGTCTTTTCTTTGAAGTTCATACATTTTAGCTATTCTCTTTATTGGAAGCTTCAGATTTGTAATCTGCCCCATTATATCGACACGGTATAAATAGCTATATCCATTGGAATCCACAACATTTATATATATCATGTTTGTAAGAGGCGACAAAGTAACATCTTCTATGTGGCTGTTTCTAGGCGCATATATAAGCTTGTCTATCTTTATCTTATTGTTTATATCAAGGTCATAAGCCTCTAACTGTATTGCCTCACTTCCTCGGCTATACGTCTTATAAAAATATATGATTCTGTTTCTATCATTAAGCCATGTGTAGTATTCGATGTTGTTGCTAGCTGCGATAACCTTCTTAATCCCTTGAGTCTTTGTATCTACTACAATTATCTGATGGTTTAAAAGATATGAAACATAGCCTCCATCGTAAGATGCCTCTACGCTGTCAGCATCACTTGGGATATTGGCTTTTATTGTTTTCTTTAATGCATCTGTCTCTGAATTAACTTTTGTTATGTGAAACGTAGTTGTTGTAGATAAATATACATTATTTATATAGAAAAGCACTCCCATTTCTAGTATCAATGGGAACAGTAGCCATGTAAAAATTCTTCTTATAGCTTTCATAATACCTCCATCTTATTTTGCATAAAATATTGTAGGAACCATCCTCTCCCCTAAAGGATTTGACGGATTGTTTATGACTTTCCCTTTGTAGTACATAGTAGTAGATGAACCACCATCGAGATTTGTAGCATTTACAGCACCATAATCCAACATTATGTTTTGCACATCCTTAAGCGTCGCACCTACGCTAGATATAGCCCTGCCGTCTATGACTAAAAATATCACAGTTCCATCGGCCTTCTGCCCTATGGCAGTCCTTGGTGCAATTCCCCAGCCACCGTCACCACTTTTTATCATAGGCTTTCCATTTACAACAAGGGCAGGGCCAAAGCTTACAGCTTCTTTTATGTCTAAATTCTTTATCTCATCTAAAGAGTATTTCCCTACCAATAGCTTGCCATCGCTTGTAAACCCTGCAAGGTCAATTTTGCCATCTTTGCTGTATGCATTGTTGTAAATAAGTTTTCCATTGTGTATGATGATTCCACCTGGTGTTCCTCCGTTTCCAGTCCACGCCCCATCTACATACCCGATAAATCCACCAGCGTTTATGGCAGCTATAGCCCCATTTTCTTTCGCTATCTCACTGACTGTCTCTCCTTCTTTAGGAAGCTTGCTGGATATGCCGACTTGCACTCTTGTGGGGTCATGTATAAGGATCACCTTCCCTTTAAATCTGCTGCTGCTTATGTCATTTACTTCGATGGTAGTGTCATGATTGTTTTTAAAGTTTAAAAGACTGCTTTTGCTGCTGTCTGTAGAAATGCTTGACATCTCTTTCATTATAGCGTCAATCTTGCTTTGTGGCAAAAACAGGGTTGCGATGTATTTATGACTAAATGTAGTCATTGCAGTTGTTACCAAAGTGTTTCTGATATTCGTAAAAGGCCCGTAAAATATCGAAACTGGTATTACTATAGCAGCCAAAAACACTTGAAATATTACATAAGATATTATCTTCTTCATAAAAAACTCTCTCCCAATTTAGTACCTTATAATTTTACACATATTCTATTATACAAGAAAATTATTAATATTTTATTAAAAAATCAAAAATATATAAAAAAATATATCCTGAATAGCTATTTTTATAGCATAATCAGGATATATTTTACATATATTGGGTTATTTTGCAAGATTGTATATGTTTATTATGTCATCTTTCGTAAGTTTAACAAATTGCCCAACGGTTGTTGTACCATTTGACGTGCATTTGTCAGCCATCTCTTCAAACCTGTCATAAGGTATATTAGCCTCCTTCAGTGTCACAGGAAGACCTATATTTCTAAAGAAATCTTCAAGTCTTTTTATACCTTCCAGTGCTATCTCCTCTCTGTCGGTAAATGTCAAGTCTACATCCCAAACTTTAACGGCAAACTGGACAAATCTATCCAAGTCGTGTTTGTACACATATTTCATCCATGCTGGGAATATTATAGCAAGACCTGCGCCGTGTGCTATATCGTAGATTGCGCTTAGTTCATGCTCAATCCTGTGTGACGCCCAATCACCGATTCTTCCCGTATCCAGCAGTCCATTATGTGCAATAGTACCTGCCCACATCACTTCAGCTCTCGCATCATAGTCTTCAGGATTTTCAATAAGCCTTGGAACATTGTTTATCATTGTCTTAAGCGTTGCTTCACAAAGCCTATCTGTAAGATCTACATTGCGGACATTTGTAAAGTACCTTTCCATTATATGAGCCATTATATCCGCTGCACCTGCAGCCGTCTGATACTGAGGAAGTGTGTACAAAAGCTCTGGATTCATTATGGCAAACTGAGGCCTTATGAGATCAGAGTGTATACCCTTCTTGTACCAACCATCTTCATTTGTTATGACTGCACTGTCACTGGCTTCGCTTCCTGTTGCAGCCAATGTCAATATTACACCTACTGGCAATGCCTTTTCAATCTCAGCTTTACCTACAAAGAAATCCCACACATCGCCATCGTAAAGCGCACCAACAGCAATAGCCTTTGCAGTGTCTATGGCACTGCCGCCACCTACGGCCAATATGAAGTCAATTCCGTTTTCTTTGCAAATCTTTATCCCTTCATAAACCAAGCTAAGCCTTGGATTTGGTTTTACTCCTGATAATTCTATGTAATCAACACCATTGTCTTTTAGCGATTTTACGACTTTGTCGTAAAGACCTGTCTTTTTTATGCTGCCACTGCCGTAGACAAACAATACTTTTTTTGAATATTTTTTTGTCTCTTGGCCTACTCTATTTTCAGTCCCTTTGCCAAAGATGATCTTTGTCGGACAAACAAAATCAAAATTGTTCATAAAATAACACCCTCTTTTTAATAGTTCTTTCTAAATAATTATACCACTGGTTTTTTTAAAAACATATTTTTGATGGTGTACTATGATACCGCTTAATATGTAACAATTAATATACTACTTCATATATTATTTTTAGAACACGATCATATTTAATCGTGCTCTAAATATTCCAAACGAGGTGGTTGTTTTGCCAACTATTCAAATTAACCCTACTGACGATGCTTATATATCGCAGTACTTTCCTACTCAAAATTTCGGCAATTCTATTTCACTATTTACTGGCGAATATTTAAGGTTTGGAAATATGCTGGATGCTTACAGAACACTATTGAAATTTGACTTGTCGGGAGCTATACCATCTGGCAATGTAATGACAGATGCTAAACTGTATCTTTATGTAAACAGAAAAGATATGCCTGACAGCGTACTGTATCCACAGAATATTACAATCTATGAAAACTTAAATGACTTCAGTCAATCGACGGTAACTTGGAATACGGCACCTTTTACCGTCGTAACTCCTTATAGTTTTACTGTTACCGACAGCATGGTAGGAAGCTATATAGGAATTGATATAACAAATTTAGCGTATAAATGGCTCTTAACACCATCTTTAAACTTTGGCATAACCATAAGAGGAATAGAAAATGTAGTTGACACTATAATAGGATATGAATCAACCAACAATGTAAATAAACCATATCTGGAAATAACTTATGAACCATGTCCTGTATGTCCGACTGGTCCAACAGGTCCGACTGGCCCGACTGGTCCTACTGGCGCAGGTATAGCAGCTTACGGATATATTTACAACACAACTGGTGATACTATTTTACTAGGCAATGATGTAACATTTGACAGCAATGGACCATTAGTAGGCATCTCCCACACAGCAGGAACCGCACCTATAACGTTTGACATCGGCGGAACCTATAGAGTAGGTTTTACTACAACAGCTTCAGCCGCAGTATTAAATTCAATGGTATTGACATTAAATGGTACTCCATTACCTGAAACGCAGTACTCTACCATTATCAATGCAACAGAATTAGTAGGTGAAGCTATAATAACTGTATCTGCAGGAGACGTATTGACTTTGAGAAATACAGGCGTCGCCTTGACTTTAGCTTCTGGAGTCGTAAATGCTTCTATCACATTGCTAAAGCTTGACTGATATTAAAAGACATCTAAGGGTTTGGTTTTGCCAACCCTTAGATGTAAATTTATTGAAATCAGATAAGGGGGGATAACATATGTGCCAAAGTATAACTATAAGTCTGTGCATGATAGTAAAAAATGAAGAACTGACATTGGATAGGTGCTTAACATCCATAAAAGATGCGGTAGATGAAATAATCATAGTTGATACAGGTTCTACTGACTTAACAAAAAATATTGGAAAGAAATATACTGATAAAATATTTGATTTTAAGTGGATAGACGATTTTAGCGCAGCAAGAAATTTTTCATTTAGCAAAGCGACAATGGATTATATATTATGGCTTGATGCGGATGATTATGTGGAACCAGGCGATTTAGAAAAACTTATAAATCTTAAAAACAATTTTGACCCATCTATTGACTCAGTGACGATGAAATACGTCCTGACTAAAACATCAAATGGCAATCCATCTTTTATAAGCATTAGAAATCGCCTAATAAAAAGAGCAAAAAACTTCAAATGGATTGGCGCAGTACACGAATATCTTGAGGTCTACGGAAAAATTTACGATAGTGATATAAAAATTACGCATGGCAAAGTAAAAAATACGCCCAATAGAAATATTGAAATTTATGAAAAAATGATTAAAAGCAAAATAGATTTTACCCCAAGAGATATGTTTTACTATGCAAATGAATTGGCCGAACACAAAAGGTATGCTGAGGCCGTTCAATATTACAACATGTTTATAGACTCCAAGAAAGGATGGATGGAAGATATACTGTATTCTCTCGGAAAGCTTGCTGACTGCTATGAAGCTTTAGGAGATTTAAATAAAAGAGATGAAGTTCTTTTTAAATCTTTTGAATACGACGTGCCAAGGCCTGAATTCTGTTGCAGATTAGGTTATAAATTTTTGCAGGAAAACAAGATAAAACAATCTATTTTCTGGTATGAGCTTGCGACAAAAGTCGAAAAACCTAATCAAGGCTTTGTAAATATAGCATGTTCAACATGGCTTCCACATATTCAGTTGTGCATATGCTATTATAGATTAGGTGACATAGAAAAATCATATATGCATAATGAAGAAGCGAGAAAGTATGACCCAAATAATCCTATGGTACTTCAAAACAAAGCATTTTTAGAAAGCTTATTAAATAACAAATGATTATAAGCATAACCTGGTATATTTATTATTGTTATATCAGGTTATGCTTATATAAACTATTTATACTACATTGACTTAAGCATATATTTGAAAATCATCAAGGCTTCGGCTTCTACCCATCTCATTAATAAAAGCGTCAACAGCAAATTGCTCTTTTAAAATATTGTAGTAGTACATCTCCTCTTTTGACTTTATCTCAAATCCATTAGCCAATTTCTTATTTTTAACAAAATATCTGTCACTTATCTCTGACTCTGCTAATGAATTTAAAACTTCATTTGTGCCAGTACCAATCGAAAATTTTTCTTTCCTCCTCCAAACAATTGAATCAGGTAGATACTCTTCCGCAGTCTTTCTAAGAATCCACTTTTCTGTTTTATCTTTTTCGCTTATTTTATAAGATGGCTTTATTTTAAAAGCATAGTGAATCATTTCTGTATCTAAAAAAGGCACTCTTCCTTCTATAGAATTAGCCATTGTCATCCTGTCAACTCGTTGTAAATTACTGTTGTGCAAATTTCCTGTTATACTTCTAAGTTCT
Source organism: Thermoanaerobacterium butyriciformans (assembly GCF_017874545.1). Taxonomy (GTDB): domain Bacteria; phylum Bacillota; class Thermoanaerobacteria; order Thermoanaerobacterales; family Thermoanaerobacteraceae; genus Thermoanaerobacterium; species Thermoanaerobacterium butyriciformans. The sequence goes on from NZ_JAGGLT010000021.1 coordinate 31,518, forward strand.
GTGTGCATTTCCCAATTATTTGAGTAATTTTTTAAATAATGATAACCACCAAATAGTTCATCTGCACCTTCACCAGATAAGACAACTTTTACATATTTGCTGGCAAGCTTAGATACAAAGTATGTCGCAACAGCACTCCGTACTAAAGCTGGATCACAGGATTCAAGATAATATATAACTTTTGGCAGTATTTTCTTTATATCGTCTTCTGTATAAATTAACTCATGGTGAATTGTACCAATATAGTCTGCAACAATCCTTGCGTTTTTTATATCATTACTGCCTTCCATGCCAACTGCAAAGGAATTTAAATTCTTCTTGTACTTTGCAGCAATGGCAGCTATAAGGCTGCTATCAAGACCACCACTAAGAAATACTCCAACTGGAACATCAGCAACTAATCTTTTCCTCACTGAATCCTCTAATCTAAGCCTTAGTCCATTTACTATATCATCTGCATTTTTTATATTTATTGGATCTTGTTCTATAGAAAAATATTTTGAAAATCCATTTTTTGTTGTATATGTTTGTCCATTAGGAAATTCATTTATATCGTCTGTGACAACTTGCAACGCCTTAATCTCCGATGCAAAAGCCAAATAACCTTCTTCTGTATAACCGTAATACAATGGCTTTATGCCTAGTGGATCCCTAGCCATAAATATTGTTTTTTCAATAGAATCATAAATAACCAGCGAAAACATGCCATCCAAGTAATTAACACAGTCCTCTTTTAATTCTTCGTATAAATGAATTATCACCTCACTATCTGTATTTGTGGCAAAATTATGATTTTTTAACTCACTTCTTAATGACTTGTAATTGTAAATTTCACCATTAAATATCATCCAATATCTTCCGTCTTCATTTTTCATCGGTTGCCTACCACTATATAAGTCAATTATCGTCAACCTATTATGTCCTAATGTAATATTTGAGTCTGAAAATACACCATGATCGTCTGGTCCACGATGTATAATTTTCTCCAGCATCATTTTAACCCTATTCGTCTCATTTCCATGAAATATACCAGCTATCCCGCACAAAAGATAATCATCTCCTTATAATCAGAATTTTTTGATATAGAATAAAATTACATCAATACCATTATACAATATTATACAGTAAAAATCTAGGCAATGAATATATTGGTTAATGCTTAATAGTTATAAAATTTAGAATTAAAGTGATAAAAAGAACAGGTCTTTTCACTTACCTGTTCTTTTTTATACTTACTCTATTTTAAACATCTTAAGAGATTCCATGAGTTCTTCTGCATACCCTTTAAGCTCATTTGCCGTACTTGAAAGCTCCTCAATTATAGCTGTTTGCTCTTGTGATGATGCCGAAATCTCCTCAGTAGACGCCGCAGTTTCCTCCGATACAGCGGCTATATCCTGCACAGCATCAACGATCTTGTTCTTATTGGCTTCTATCTCTTTTAAAGAGCCGTTCAGGCTGTTTATCATGTCTGTCACAAACTTCAAGGCTTGTATAATGCCTTCGAATATCTCTTTCGTGTTATTGACGGAATTGCTTTGCTCCATGACGATGTTATTAGCATTTTCCACCGTTGCCACCGTTTCATTTACGTCATTTTGTATCTCAGCTATAAGCTCTGATATGCTTTTAGCTGCAATGCTTGACTCATCAGCCAATTTTCTCACTTCGTCAGCAACGACTGCAAAGCCTTTTCCAGCCTCTCCAGCCCTTGCAGCTTCTATAGCTGCATTTAAAGACAATAAATTGGTCTGATCCGCTATCTGCCTTATGGTATCCACTATCTTTCCTATTTGGTTTGATTTATCTCTCAAGAAAAGGGTAGATTCTCTTACTTTGTTATTAGATTCGATGCTTTGCTGCGTCTTAGCTAAAAGGCTTTCGATTATCTCATTGCTACTTTCTGAAATCATGTTTATGTTTGTGACTTCGTCCAAAATATTGTTGGAGTCGTTCATAGCCGTATCTATAAGCTTTCCAAGCTCCAATGTTGCTTTAGCACTGCTTTGAGCACTTTCTGCCTGATTCGATGAACCTTCAGCTATCTGCTCTATTGCTTTTGCTACATCCTGCATTGTGGACGAAACTTGCTCTGATGATGATGCAATGTTATTTGAAACGTTATTTACAGACTCAGCCACATTTTTTATCTTTATTACCAATGACCGTATTCCTTCAATCATGTCATTGTAACTCTTAGAAAGCAGGCCTACTTCATCTCTTGATTTTATATCAGTGCTAAGCACAAGCTCTCCTTTTGACGCCTTTTCCATCGTCTTTGATATTTTCCTGATGCCACCTGTCAAAGTGGAAATAAAGATAAATGCCAAAATAAGCCCAAATATAAGGCAGATAATCATTACAGTGATCATCGTATTCCTTATGGAGCTTGTATCAGCATTTAGCTCCTGAATAGTCGTAGTAACGACGCCGATCCATCCAAATTCGCTTAGCTTTTTGACTCTGGCAAACTTCAACTGGTTATTAAAAGTATACTCCATCGTCTTATTGTTAAGGGACAAAAGCTGTTTGCCAAAGCTGTACCTCGTCATTTTTGTAAACATCTCAGTTTTATCTGGATGTGATATGACAGTGCCATCACTTGTCATCAAGTAAAAGTATCCTGAATTTCCTATCTTTATACTGCTTATGGCATCCGAAAGCTTCGATAGATCTATGTCGATGCCTACGACTCCTGCTAAGTTTTGGTTTTCATCAAATATAGCTTTTGACATGGTTATCTCGGGTTTACCAGACAGGATGTCCTTGTAAGGCTCAGTAGAAGCAATAGCACCTCCTGCATCTAAAGCAGCTTGATACCAAGGCCTTTTAGTGAGATCTACGCCACTTACATCTTGAACAGGGTAGATGATGGTCTTACCGTCTTTAGCTGTAAAATAAGCATTTAATATGATCGAATTGTTGTCTTCTACACCTTTTAATTTATCCAGCAAGCTACTTGAATCGCCGGTTTTTATGTAGTTTTTAAGGTCGCTGGAATTGGCAATATCATTAAGTGAAATCTCCGCGTTTTGCTTCACCATTCCAACGTAATTGTCAAGCACTTCAAGTGCTGCCTGATTTGACTTGTCTATTCTGGTTTTAAGTATTGTCTGGGCTTCATTCATTGAATAATAGCCTGTAATGAGAAGTGGTACGACGATAAATATAGTAACCAATGCAAAAATCTTGATTCTTATGCTTTTCACTGCCTTATCACCTCATGTATTAATTTCGCTTATAGTTATTTTATCGGCTATTTCAACAATAATCTTAAGTGTTTTTTGTATTTTTCTCATATTAATTCCATAAACGCTGCCATGCTGCCTGTTATACCCTTGTCCCTTCTGTAAGAGTAAAACTCGTCAATATTGCAAGATGTGCAAAGGCCTGATATAGTTATGTTCTTATCTTTTATCCCACAGTTTATAAGCTCATAGTAGTTTGTCATCTCAAGGTTTAACATCCACTTTCCATCGCCCTTGTCCAACAATACATCATCTATGTCGATATTTAATCTTGATATTTCGTCTGCCACATCTTTCCCTACCTCATAGCAGCAAACACCTATAGCTGGACCTATAGCTGCAAGTATATCTTTTTTATCAGAGCCAAAAGCAGTTACCATCGTCTCAACAGTCTTAGGGCCAATTTCTTTCACTGTGCCTCTCCATCCAGCATGCACTAATGCTATGACGTTTTTTACAGGATCTAAGAAATAAAGAGGTGTGCAGTCAGCGTAAAATGTCACAATGGGTATGCCTCTTTCATTTGTCATAAGCGCATCTGCGTTTTTTATATCGCTTATGCCAAAGTTTTTACCTTTATCAGATTCATTAACAATTCTAATGCCATCTGAATGGACTTGATTTGAAAACACCATATCGTTGTAATTGATATTTGCAACATGGCATATACGTTTAAAATTTTCGTACACGCTTTCTTTAGCATCGTACCTTGTAAGGCTTAAGTTAAGCGAGCTGTAAGGCCCACCACTTATGCCGCCTATTCTTGTGGAAAAAAGATGTTTTACCTTCCCTGTATTTTCAAAGGCAGGTATTGTATAAAAAACAACACCATCAATTTCATTTCTCTTAAACCCTCTATTCATCGCCATCATACCTTTCAAGATTGTTTTATATAAAAAAAGGACATCAATGTCCTCAATCCAGCTTGTCTTCTTTTTTGTTTTTCTCTTCTTTTTTATTTATGTACTTGTCAGAAAACTTGATCATTGAAAGCATTATTAAAAAAAGCAATGCTACCGTCAGTACTCCTGCAATCGGTATTATAATAATGTACTTTTCCATCATTGACCTCTCCCTTTTTAACCTTATATATACATTATACTATAATCGTATACAAATTTCTTGTTTTTAAAAAAAATAATGCAGAAAATCTGCATTATTTTAATTCAACAAGCTCATAATCCGTGGTACCCATCCCAAGCTCTTCACCGTATTTAAATTGTATGTCGCCTCTGGTCTTAGGATGGACAGAGACAAATTTATCGTCCCCTTCTTTAAGACCCCGTCCTACATCCCCTAATGCAGAATGAGGATTTCCTGCTTGTCTATTTACAAGATCAAAACTGGCTTTATCTATTGCAACAGGATCAAATGATGCCAATATTCCTATATCCTGCACAATCGGTGCATCGCTCCACGGCGCACAGTCGCACAATGGAGTCACATTCATCACGAAATTCATAAATGCTATTTTGCCTTTTTTATTGATGTATGCACCATAGGCATACTCCGTCATTCTTTCAACAAATTCATCCATATCTGTTCCCCACTGAGGATTTATGGCGTCGTATTGGCACATAGTTATACATTCGCCGCAGCCAATGCATTTTTCAGGATCTATGTAAGCTTTGCCGTCAACTAATGATATAGCATCTTCTGGACAATTTTTTATACAAGTCTGACAAGCAGTGCATTTTTTGCCTACTTTTGGGCTTACCGTTGAGTGCTGCTGCTGTTTCCCTGCTCTTGGTGCACAGCCCATTGCAAGGTTTTTTATAGCACCACCAAACCCAGCAATCTCATGCGCTTTAAAATGTGAAAGCACTATCATAGAATTAGCATTGCTTATATTAGAAGATATCTTAACTGTCTTGAAATGTTTTTTGTTTATCTCTACATCATCAGAGTCTTTACTGAATATCCCATCTGCTATTACAAGCGGTGCGTTGACAACAGCATATGCAAATCCATTTTCTATAGCTGTAATCAAATGGTCTACTCCATTTGAACGGCTTCCTTTATAAAGAGTATTAGAATCAGTTAAAAATGGTTTTCCTCCATTTGCCTTAACCTTGTCAACAACCTGTCTTACAAAAATCGGATTTATATACGCATTGTTTCCTCTCTCGCCAAAATGCAGTTTAATAGCAACTAAATCGTCTTTCGTAAAAATATTTTTAAATCCTGCAACGTCAAACAATCTGGCGACTTTTGAAGATAAACTTCCTGACTGTCTTGAAGCCCTCATGTTGTAATAATATACTTTCGATTTCAAAGTCATCACTCCTTATCATTCTTTAGCTAATTTCCCTTTAATTATACTTGCACCTTTTTTTACATAACTTACCATAGAATTATCAGTTAACAAAATAAATAGAAAGTATATAAAAGCACTTATAAGTACTGTTATAAAAAGTGATAAAGCATCATATATCTTCCCTCCAGTCACAAATTTAGAAAGCCCATTGTAGACAAAGTGTGCAAAAACTCCCATAATGGCTGAGCCTATTAAAGCTTTTACAAAAGAAGATGCTATTTCATTCCCTCCAATTCTACCAATCTTTTTTCTCAAGGAATACATAAGCATCAATGATGCAGCAGTGGCAGCAACTGAAGTAGATAATGCTAATCCGCCTAATGCAAGGTACCTGACGATAACTAAATTAAGCCCAATATTTATAAGTACTGCAATAGCACCGTTTATCATAGGAGTCCTTGTATCTTTCAAAGAGTAAAAGCCTCTGCTTAGCACATTTCTAAGTCCATTGGCAGTCATGCCTAAGCTGTAAAACATGAAAGCAATAGATGTAAGATAAGTAGACCTTTCATCAAAAGCTCCTCTTTCAAATAAAATCCTTATGATTGGAACTCTGAAGATAATGGCACCTACTGTAACTGGAATCATTATATAAAGTATCGCTTTTACCGCCATCTTAATTCCTTTTATAAACTCATCTATGTTATTGGACGCAAAGTGCCTTGAAAGCATTGGATATATTACAATTGCTATTGCCATCGAAAATATGTCAAAGCCTATGAGCCTGTTAGCGTAGTTTAATGCTGCAATGCTGCCTGCCGGTAAATATGATGCTATCATCCTGTCTACATATGTATTTATGACTTGTATGGACGTCCCTATAAGAACCGGTATTGCCAAAATAATTACTTTTTTTATGCTTTCATCCTTTAAATTTAACACAACTCTGTACCTAAAACCAAACTTGTAAAGAACCGGTAGTTGTATCAACACCTGAATGATTGAGCCTACAACAGTTGCCAAAGCCACACCATATATGCCGTACTTTGTACCGTACATCAGTGCCGTTCCTATTATAATAATGTTGTAGGGTATGCCTATCATGGCAGGTACAGCAAAGTGTTGAAGTGACTGCAAAACACCAGTTATGATATTTGACGCCGCAACAAATATCATGACTGGCAATAATATCATCGTAAGTTTCAATGTCTCATAGTAAACATCGCCTTTAAATCCAGGAGCCATGATTTTGACTATCATAGGCGATGCAATTGCGCCAATTGCTGTAAATACTATAGTCATTAAAATTATAACATTTAAAAGATTATTTATAAATTCAAATGCCTTATCTTTTCCTTTTCTGGCTAGATATTCGGAAAAAAGCGGTATAACTGTAGTACCGATAGATGCAGCAATTGCTGCAAACAAAACCATAGGTATGTTCTGGGCCATATTGTAAGCATCTACATCTTTTGTTGTTCCAAATTTTGAACCCAAAACTACCTCTCTTAAAAATCCAGTTATTTTGCTTATAAATGTTATAACCATCACAAGCCCTGCAGCTTTAGCAGTTTTTCTGACTGTTGACATTTAACGCACCTTCGCTTTAATTTTTCTCCACCAGCATAAACGATATTTCAGCCTCTGCTGCCAATTCACCATCAACTGTCGCAATGCCTTTCGCTTTCACAAGATTTAATTTTGACGAAATTATCTCAACTTCAATCCTAAGCTGATCTCCCGGCTTAACTACCCTTTTAAATTTGCACTTATTGATGCCTGTAAAAAGTCCTATCATGTTATTGTTATCTTTTCCATACATCACAGTTATTCCACCAAGCTGTGCCATGGCCTCTACAATCAATACACCCGGCATAATAGGATTCCCCGGAAAATGCCCTTGAAAATATGGTTCATTTGCAGAAACGCTTTTTATGCCTACGGCTTTTTTGTTGTCTTCAATCTCCAGCACTTTATCAATCATCAAAAACGGATACCTGTGGGGTATGACCTCCCTGATTTCCTCATTATCTAACATCTAATCCACTCCTAATTTTGCTTTTTACTATGATTATACCATATAGGATGAAAATATGAAAATTGCGGGACTCAGAAAAATAACCGCCCTTAATACACAGAGCGGTTATGGTTTAAACCTTAACTTATCGTAGAACCTCATTTTGCGGACGGTTGCCATTTCATATCTTTTTTGACAATTGGTTGTACATAGCATCAGCTATTCCTAAATTGGCGTTTTTCGCTATTTCCTGTGCATAGTTGTCGTACATCATTGTTGTAAATACATCTGTTGCAAAGTCATCACCAGTAAGTGGATCTTTCGGTATTGTGTTTCTCATTTCAGTCAACATTTGATTTACAAATACCGCTTCCAAGTCTCGGCAAGCTTCTTTCAATTTCTCTTTGTCTTTGCTATTCATAGCGTCTTGTATGGCTTTTTGAAAATCATCGGTATTTGTATTAATATTTAACTGATTTATTTGATTCATCTCTTCTATGCTACTTATGGGATCTATGTTCATTTAAGACTTCCTCCAATTAAAAATTTATCTCCTTAAATTATTGGCAATGCTAAGCATGTCATCTGCCGCCTGAATGGCTTTTGAATTTAGTTCGTAAGCCCTTTGAGCTGATATCATGTTTACCATTTCATTTACAACTTGAACATTTGAAGTCTCTAAAAAGCCTTGGCGGACATTTCCCATTTTGCCCTGAAAATCGTCTCTTGTTCCAGGATCGCCAGATGCAGCTGTAGCTTCATAGAGATTGCTACCTTTATCTAATAGGCCATCTGGATTTTGGAAATTGTAGATTCCCAAAGTCGCTACCTCCTGCTGTGTTCCATCAGAATCTTTGACAGATATGACACCAAGTGGCGATATAGATATGTCTTTTTGGGTACTGTCAAATGTTATTGGGTTTCCTCCATCGTCTAAAACGGGATATCCGTCAGCAGTAGTAAGCGTAGCAGTGTTTTGATCTACGCTTAATTTAAAACTTCCATCTCTTGTGTAATATGTATTCCCATCAGGTCCCAATACGGCAAAAAAACCTTCGCCGTCTAACGCTATATCTAGTGGGTTATCAGTTTCTTGCAAACTCCCCTCAGTAAAATCCTTAACTATTGCTGAAGGCCTTACACCTACCCCAACTTGCATGTTTACAGGCCTTCCCTGTCCTGCATTTACATCTTCTGTTTGAAGAGTCTGATACATCAAATCCTGGAATTCTGCTCTGTCCCTTTTAAAAGATGTCGTATTTACATTGGCAAGGTTGTTTGAGATTACATCCACATTAAGCTGCTGCGCGTTCATGCCTGACGCTGCAGACCACAATGCCCTTATCATATTTAACCACCTTTCTCATTTTATGTTCTGCCAACCTCATTTACAGCTTTATCAAGTGTTTCATCAAAGGCTGATACTGTCTTTTGATTCGCCTCATAAGTCCTCATGGCGCTTATCATGGATACCATCTCGTCTACAGGACTTGCGTTGGAACCTTCTAAATACCCCTGCTTAACTAACCCGCTAGCAGGTATAGCCTGTCCTCCAGTTGTAAAAAACAGATTATTACCTTCTTTTCTTAATGTGCCGTAATTATTGAAGTCAACAATATTCAGTTTGTCAACAGTTTGACCATTTAAACTGATATTTCCAAAGTCGTCAACAGATATATCTCCATTATTAATCTGTATAGGTCCATTTTGCCCCATTACATAATAGCCGTCTTTCGTCACAAGGTATCCATTGCTATTCAATGTAAAAGAACCATCCCTTGTGTATCTTATGCCGTTTGGAGTATTGATAGTAAAAAATCCTGAACCCTCTATGGCAAAGTCCAGTTTCCCATCAGTCTTTTCAATATTCCCTTCTGAGAAATTCGTATTAAAGGTCTCAACCAAAACACCATAATCCATATTGCCTATATTGCCATTATACGGTACATTGTCGCCACCGCTTCTTGTAACCATAAAATCGGGAAACGCCATTGTAGTTACAGTATCTTTTTTATACCCAGATGTATTTACATTTGCAATGTTATTTGATAGTACATCTACAATTTTCTGTTGCGCTATCATTCCAGATGAGGCTGTATAAAGTCCTCTTAGCATTTTATAACACCCTCTTACTTGATTTTAAATGCATCAACTACCGTCTCGTGATCTTCCATCAAAGGCAAAGAATCCAGTGCTTTTCCTGTGCCTAAAGCTACACAGGATATAGGATCATTAGCCAGTATTACTGGTACATCCATCTTTTCTTCCAACAGCTTGTCCAACCCATGTAGCAAAGAACCACCGCCAGTAAGTACAATGCCACGATCGCATATATCTGCTGCTAATTCTGGAGGAGTCTTTTCTAATACATTATGAACTAGATTTATTATATCAGATAATGGTTCTTGAAGTGCTTCGGTAACTTCTTTTGAGCTTATATCGAAACTCTTAGGCAGACCAGATATCAAACTTCTTCCTTTAACGGTCATAAATTCTTCCTTTTCTTTTTCATAAGCATAACCTATATTTATCTTTATTTCTTCAGCAGTCCTGTCTCCAATTATGATGTTGTACTTTCTCCTTATGTACCTTATTATCGCATCGTCAAAATTATTCCCGGCTACTTTTATGCTTTTAGACACCACTGCGTTACCAAGAGAAATAACAGCAACATCAGTGGTGCCTCCCCCAATATCAACTACCATATTGCCACATGGTTTTTCTATGTCAAGACCTGCACCTATAGCTGCGGCTATAGGTTCTTCAATTAAAAAAGCTCTTCTGGCACCTGCATGTACAGCAGCATCTATAACAGCCCTTTTTTGAACTTGCGTAACCTCACTGGGTATGCATATCATTATTCTGGGCCTCATTATGATTCCCCCGCCGCAGGCCTTTTGAATAAAATATTTAAGCATTTTCTCAGTCATATCGTAATCTGAAATAACACCAGCACTCATAGGTCTAACTGCTACAATATCCCCCGGCGTCCTGCCTACCATCCTCTTTGCTTCATCGCCTACTGCAAGTATCTTGTCTGTGTTTCTGTCAATTGCAACAACAGATGGTTCGTTTAAAACAATTCCCTCATCTTTCATATAGACAAGTACAGATGCCGTGCCGAGGTCAATTCCTATATCCCTTGATAGAGCAAACATTTAAACACACCCTTCTTATGTTTTTCGACATTATTGTGGCATCCATATTTTTTATCGACATATAAAATTAAATATTTAATAAATTAATTCGACATACCTTTTATAATTCCTCTTTTTTTATATTAAATTTTATTTTCCTAACTTGTATTTTTTCTTTGTGGCATTTCCACCCCTTATATGCCTTTCTGCCTTGTTTTTCTCAAGCACTTCTTTAACCTCTTTATAAAGCTTTGGGTTTATATTCTCAAGCCTCTCTGTAACATCTTTATGGACAGTACTTTTGCTGACTCCAAAAACTTTGGCAGCTTCTCTTACAGTTGATTTGTTTTTTACTATATATTTTCCTATCTCTAATGTTCTCTCTTCGATATAATCCTTCAATACAAAAACCCCCTTAAGTATAGACCTTTCAATATATTTATATGCGGGGATTGTATCAATAGAATTAAATGACAAGCATGAAAGCAAAAAAATAACAGGGTTTTTCCCTGTTATTTTAAAAGTTAATTATTTAAAATATTGCATAGGGTCAATATAAGTGCCATCTTTCAGCAGTTCAAAATGTACGTGTGGATCTTCTGCGATTTCAAACTTTGCAGTTTTTCCAACCTTTCCTATGGTACTTCCCTTTTCTACAGTTTGTCCAACTTTCACATTGATGTTATCATCCAGATTGCTGTAACGGGTTATATATGCGCCATTTTTGATTTCTACAGTATTTCCTAACCTGCTGTCACTGTATACTTTAGTTACAACACCCCCCATAGCAGCAACAACTTCTGTACCAAGATCAGCTTTTAAATCTACTCCCTTGTGTGTCGTCCACTCATCAAGAGTTTTTGAATATGTAAGTTTAGTTACTGCAAATTCCATAATGACATCGCCATTTACCGGTTTCATCAATGATAATTTCGTATCATTCTCACTTTTTGCTTCTGTACTTACTGCTGTGCTGTTTGACATGGTATTTACAGTATTGTTTTCCTGGGTCTTAGTTGATGCAGCTTTATAAGTTACACTGGAAGCATCACTTTTATTTGAAGATGCCACACTTTGGGATTTTGTATTTTCCACCTTCGTCTTGCTTTCTTCTTTTACAGCACTGCTGCTATTATTAGTCGTAGGATATTCTGTTATCAAATTTTTTGAGCTTGAATTAGCGTTTGTTGTACTTAATTTTTCCTGAGCTGTGTTTAGCTCAGCCATTTTCTTTAAATTATTGTTAGTTACGTATACTGCTGTAGCTGCAACGACAACAATGCACAAGAATAGAATTAAGTAGAAACCTTTTCTGTCGAAAAATCTTGCCAAATCGTCCCTATTTATTTTCATAAAATTCACCTCCTTCTGGTATTTTAACCAATATAATTTAATTTATACCAAAGGAGGTTTTATGCTATAAACAAAAAACCTAGTAAATTCTTTAATAAGCTTAAGCTTTTGCACTTTTAATTTTTAAAAGTTCATCAATTCTCATTATTTCGACACCAGTATAATAATGTTTTAATATATCTTCAAAATTTTTACCGCCTTTCGCCATTGCATTAGCACCATACTGACTCATTCCTACTCCATGTCCATATCCTATCACATTTATTACCACATTGTTTCCTCTCATGCTAAAACTAAAATTCGTTGAATTTAACTGAAATAGATCTTGTATATCTGTGCCAGTAAAGTCCATACCACCGATATTTAAGGACAAGACATGTCCCGCCTCAGTCCTCTTGATATTTTTTATGTACCCTAAAAGATTTTTTGTACTTATATTAGCTTTTGGTGCTCTGCTTTTTATGCGTTTTACAAATTCATCAGATGATACTGTCACAGTCGTCTTAAATTTCTGAGCTACTTCCTCACCAGGAGATGAAACACTTTTCAAATACGGAAGGTTTTCTTGCCAGACATTTTTAGCATCTTCCGTTTCACCACCGCTTATGGCGTGATATGCAGGTTCAATCAGTGCGTCATCATATACTATTACAAGACCTTTTGTGTCATTTATAGCCTTTACTATTTTATCGTGGTACAAATTGTACTTATCACCCCATCGTGATCTCATTACATCATCCGATATCCATGCCTGACAATGCTTGGAATCTGTACAAACATCGCTGCCAGGGTGAAGGTCACAACCTTTTCCTCCTACAGATATCTCCTTTGAAAGTGCATAAGTCCTTGCTGCCACAGCTTGTGCCTTCAGCGCTTCCATCTCAAAATCTGCAGGCATCTCTGCAGCCACAACACCAACAAGATAATCTTCCAAGTTCATCTTGACTTCTTTGTTCTGATCCACGACAAAAACATTTATCGTATTGTAGTCATTAGAAGTTTTCGCTACTGCCGTTTTGACATCTTTCATCACACCATCTTTTATAAGCTTAACACTGCTATGTTGTATAGTACTGCTTCTTACTGGGATAAAACCGACTACGATTATTATAGGCAGTACCAATGTAGCAAAAATAATTAAAATTACCCCGTACGCAATATACTTCATTTTATCCTCCTTAAAATATGCTAATAAAGTATATGCAACGGGGTTTAATATTATGAATCAATAATTGATTACTTTTTGTACATAATCTATTGAAAGGTCTTTCATCATGAAATCAATCATTCGCGATATCATAGCAGCGGCTTCTTCTCTTGTCAATGTATCATTGGCATTAATGTTTCCGTTGCCATCACCTTCTAATAGACCTATTTCATTAGCAACGTATATATCTCTTTTAGCCCATGAAGGTATTCTGCTATCATCTCTAAATCCAGTATTAAAATATCCAGAAGGTGCTAGATTTGAAAGGCCTAGTGCCCTTATAAAAATCACTGCTGCTTCAGCCCTCGTAAGGGCTTTATCAGGGCTAAATTGGTTTGGGGCTGTTCCTGATATCAATCCTGCCTGGTTTGCAGCTTTTATATACCCGTAATCACTGTCTGTGGTAGAGACATCTATAAACGGTGATACTTCATTTGTCTTATTTTTTGTATATCCTATTGTCTTTGGAGCTGTGTATGGTGCTAAATTTATCGCCTTTGCTACTGCCACCGTAAAATCAGACCTTGTAATGGGAAGTTTCGGGCCAAAGTACTTTGATGTATTAGGGAAAATCTCCATGCTCATAAGTTTCAATATATCACCATATCCCCATGTACCGTTTATGTCGTTAACATTTGGTACAACCAGCCTTTTCTCCTGTGGTACTTCGTATAAGCTGTCACTGCTTGAGCCTGTATTTCTGCCTATTACATTTCCACTGCTATCAAATTCAGGTAAATCGTAAGAGTACTTCATCACATCCTGCCCTGTTTGGCTTAAAAGGTATCCGCCTCTAAAGCTTATGTAATTAGGATCATTTGCAACATATTCTAAGTCAGAATTTACTGTAAATGATACATCCACATCAGCAGTTCCGCTCCATGATATATTTGTATTGTCAGCTACCGTATTGCCCGTTATTACATAGGTAATCTGCTGTGTTTTGACATTGCCATAGGCATGATCAAATCCAACTGTTTTATCTGTAATCTCTACAATAATGGTACCTTTGCTATTGTTTAAAGTGTAAACTTTCCTTCCAGCAAAATTACCAGCAAAGTAATTTACACCAGGATTTAAAGATTTAATGTCAGAACCGTTGAATTCATACGATGACAGCTTGTATATATTTCCACCTTCTGTAATAGTCTCTGAATACCTGCTTAAAGTTGTTTTTGACTGAACTTGGTTGTACTGGTCCTTTGGCGTCTCAACAGTAGAAAATGTGAGAGTACGTGTTAGCTTACCACCATCGCTTGATGTCAATTGATACCTGTATGTGGAAGTAGTCTTACCCGATCTTGTAGACGTTGATACAGTAAGTTTACCATCAAAGACGACAGGGCTGCCTGTTAGAAATACTACCTCTTTATACTCATATTCATTTGCAATCCCACCTTCATAACCTGCATCATTGGCAAAAGCATAAGCAGGAATCAAAATAGATATAAAAAGTGAAAGAATTAAAATCATCTTTTTCATCATACATCTCTCCTTTTACTGCTGGACTGTTATCACAATTCCCAAAGCACCATCTCTTATTATATAAAGATTATCTCCACTCTTTAAATCACTTGCTGATATGACCTTATTATTCTTCACTATGACTGCTTTAGTCACATCTATAGAATCTAAAGATGTATTAAGCTCCCATCTATTATTAAGTCCATTCCAATCCATAACATTATCTAAAGTCAAGACATTGCCACTGCTACTACTTAATACAGCCTTGCTTATCCTGTCAGTACTGCTAAGAGGCCTTATATTTACTGCTATGGCATTGCTGTCACTAGCTACAATATATACCGAACTATAATTAGCAGCTCTGTACTTTTGTTTTAAGAACTCATCATATGGTACATTTACAGGACTATTCCCAGTATTATCAACAATATAAGTTTTATCCCCAACGTAGAAAGTTTCATCGCCGTTTGCTACCCACTCATTATTGTTTAATGATTCATCTCCATATTCATTTCCACTATAGTAATAATAATTGCCTACTGTTATTGAATCTGCTGTAACATTAATAATTTTCCCTTTTGCATAGTAGTATCCAGATGGGGCATTTGCATCCAATATTGATATAAAGTTTGCTGCGCCACCTCTTGAAAATGAAACATACGCCTGGCTGGCTTTCGACAACTGGCTTTTTGGCACCAAAAACCCATCATTTAATATGATTGTACCATCATTTACGTTTACCTGGCGATTGTCATTTTCGTTATCAAACGTTACTAACATGGTATTTCCATCGTAGTCTATACTTCCTACATAACTCATGTTAAACCCGCTTTGTATTGATACAAGTGTTGCAGTTTCAATACCATAATGATTTTCTAACATTATGTAAGCATCATAACCTTTATATTTGCTAATATCACTTACAGGTATTTTGCTACCATCTAAATAGACAGAAGCACCATCTAAACTATACATAGCATAACTTGATGTAGCATTCCACTGTCCTTGCCTGTACATTTCAACATCATTAAGCTGTACCTTAGGATTAAAACCAGACACACCAGCAATACTACCCCGTATTACAGCAACAGGCTTATTATAGTTATCCTCCAAGAATATTTCATCAGGTGTTTTAGCATTTATACTGCTGAAATAAAGCTTTATATATTCTCCTACTTTTAAATCGCTGGCACTTATGGATCTACCCATCCCTATAACAGGCATATTAGGATCTAATGTATATGTATTTCCATTGTCCAGTGTTACATACTCAAAACCGCTATTTACATCTATTGAAATTATCTTTCCACTGTCCTGTTTGTCTCCTGTATTAACCTGACCATTTCCACTTAAATCAGTGTAAACTACATCTATTCTCGTTGCTGTGCTACCATAAACAGTGACTTTTGCTGTCTCACCATATTTCAAGTCACTGATGGAAGCATCAACTGAATTCATCGTAACCTGTGTATTATTGTTGTAATATATAACATAACTATTTCCACTGTCATCAACTAGTCTAAAGCTTCCTTGCCATATAGAATCAATTGTACCGCTTATGGTCTTTATGCTGCCATTAGCAGTTTCCGCAAAGATAACATTGCTTCCATTTGTGTAATACGTTAACCTATCTCCGTTTGAAATGAGTGAAGATAATCCAGCCTTTCCATTTTTTAAAACAGCAAAATCGTAATTTGCACTCTGTGAGTTTTCGGCAACTAATGCAACATCTTGTCCACTGTCATTTTTCAATACATAAGTATATCTTGTTCCTCCGTTTACACTGTCTTTTTGTATGCTTTCAACATAGCCCATATCTTTCGTGTATCCCATCATTGAATATGAAACATTGAAAGCTCTACTTAATACGGCTGCCATCTGCTCCCTTGTAATACTGTCATTGGGGCCGAAATAGCCATTGTTGTATCCAGACATTATTGATGATTCTAATGTAGCTTCTATGTACGGCAATTTGTCAGCATCAAAAAGACCACTGTCTTTATATGAATAAACGTACTGTGCGTCTTTTCCATAGACGGGCGATAAATTTATACCCTTTGCAATCCAATTGGCAACTTCCTGCCTTGTGGCATACTGCGTAAAATCTAAAGACGTCTCCTGCTTTGATAGAAGTCCTGTGTTTTTGGCAGCGGTTATCACACCTTGTGCCCAGCTATCTATCCCGCCATTTGAATTAGTTCCGGCAGCCGCCCCTGTCACACCACCAGATGTACTGCTTTGAGCCACTTGTACATCTTTCTCTTTTCCCATAAGCCTTAGTATCATAGCAAGAGCTTCTTCTCTTTTTAACTTGTTTTTTGGATAATAAAGTCCATTTCCATTACCTCGTATTACAGACAATGCTGTCATTCTCATTATATCGTTTCGTGCAAAGCTACTTCCTATATCAGTATACGACATATTTAAAAATATGGCTGATGCATTGCTTACACCAGAATACACTGTTGAACCTAAAGCATAAGTGAAACCCAAGATAATTATTATTGAAAGCATGGTGATTATTTTAATTATCTTCTTCATAGCACATACCCCATTATAAATTAGAATCAACTACAGCATACCTTCCTGTATATAAAACATACGCTGAAACATAATGCAAAATAGAGTCTACATACTGGTAGTACGTTGAGCTACCATCAAAATTCCTTAAGGACAGCGAACTATTTTTAGCTCTATTGCTGTAATAATTCATCTCCACATTTACCGCTTGCCTAAAGTTGGCCATATGTGTTACACTGCTGCCATTTATTTCATCATAGCTTATCTGGTATACATCTGAAACGATATTGCCTGACTTTCCAAGTTTTTTGTTTAAATCATCTATTGACTTGCCACCAAGTAATTTAACAGTAATTCTATCAACATCAGAAGTCAAATTAAGAGCCTGTGATGTAAAATCCATGCTGAAATTCGGAGTTCTCAAACTTATCTTGCTGTTTTTCCCACTATATCCTTTTGGAACATTTATTACCCATACATCCGCATTTCTGTATTCATATCCTGTCAAATCTATTGTATATGTACCGCTTGAATTAATTGCATCATTCCCTAATGTCACATACACAGTATCACCTGATGGGTTTATGACCGTGTTGCCTAAAACATCCGGAACACCAGTATCATACTTTGAATTGCTGGAAGAATCTGTATATGCTGATGCATAGGCAAAACCGCTATTGCCCTTGTCGTTTATAGGCCTTAACTCAAAATTATAAAGTGTATTGGGACTAAGCCCGTCAACGTAATATTCTAGCTTATCTGTCGATGCTATAAATGCGTAATTGCTGTCAATGCTTCTTTTACCGTATATTTCATAGAGCTTCGCACCATTTACAGCACTCCAATGTAGATATATTGTATGATCATTTCCTGAAATTCTATCAGCATAAAACCCAGATGGATTGTCCGGGACTGTCTGAATATATGTAAATCCACCTGACAGTACCGTATCAGCATAATCAGGATTTAAAATTCTGACATCTACTTTCCCTGCAGCATGCTGTGGGGTAATAACTGTTATTGTCTTATAATTATTAACAGTTACAGACGGCGCTATTGCATCCCCAAAATAAACTACGAGGCCACTTTTAAAATTATCTCCCACAATTGTTACAGTATCTCCTCCTCTGGTAGAACCAGTATTAGGAGTTATGGAAGTTATAACAGGGTTTGCCCCAGTCTTCACATACGTAAATCCACCTTGCAATACAGCACTTGCTCCGTCATCTACGTTGTAAACTGTAACGTCTATGGGCACATTTAGTAAACTCGGATCTCCTGACGGTGTTTTAACTACTATTTCTGTGTCTGTATTTGATACAATTGTAGCTTTATTCCCTTCAATATAAACTTCTACATTGCTTCTGAAATCACTTCCAATGATTGTAACAGTAGTTCCTCCGTCTATGCTTCCCTTCGATGGATCAACACTTGTAATGACAGGGTTTGACACAGGTGATACATACTCAATATCCGACATTGCAGTACCACCATCAGGATTTACTATCTTTAAAGTCTTTTTGCCTATATCACTGCTTAAAGGTGCTACAAACTTTATTTCACTACTGCTTACAACAGTGACATTTGTCACTTCCACATCATCTATGTAGACTTTAGAACCAGGCCTTACCAGCGTACCACCTTCGTATATAGGCACAGCAAAATTTGAACCTAATATGATGACATGTGTAGTACCATTCACATTTACCTTTGGTGGCACAATGCTATTTATAACAGGTTTAGACTGAACATATGTAAACCCATTATCAATGTATCCTATGCCTGTATCGTAATTTACCACAGAAACTCTTACAGGACCTGGAAGATTTGGAGGTGTAACGACCTTTAATGTACCATAATCAACATATATTACTTTTGTTGCTTTTACATTCCCAAAGTACACATCAGGTCCTATAGGATTTCCATCGCTGTCTTTTAAGATATTTCCATTTTGGTCCTTTGCAATCCTGAAATCCTGTCCTATTATTGTAACAGTGTCACCGCCGTAAGTAGAACCTGTATTTGGGTCTATTTTTGTTATTACAGGTATGCTGTTTGGCACAACATATGTAAAGCCATCCTCCCCATCGTGAAGGCCATACGTGTAGTTACCACCGTCATAATTTATGACAGTAACATATGTCTTGCCTGGATTTCCTGGCGGTGTCATTGCCTGTATGGTACTACCATCGGAGCTTACTGTTATATTTGTAGCAAGTTTTCCGCCAATATACACTTCCGCTCCTCTTCTAAAGTCACTTCCTGTTATAGTTATAGCTGTACCGCCATTTACAGTTCCTTTATCAGGTGTTATCGCCGTTATAACAGGATTTGATTCAGGAACGAGGTAGTGAAATTTCTGCGGAGACTTTGCTGCGGCTGTATCAGGGTTTACTACGGTTATATCGTAAAGTCCAGCATACTGTAAATCGGGTACAACTGCTGTTATAGTATTCTCATCAATTACGTACACATCATCCATGACTGTATTGCCTATATAAACTTTAGCACCGTCGCTGTCTCCAATCTTTCTTGAAAAATCACTGCCAAATATGTAAACAAGTGTTCCTTTGCCGCCATAATTAGGCGAAATACTAGTAATTTTAGGTTTCGTCTCGACGAGTAAGTACTCAAAACCGTCAGTTAAGGAAGCCGTACCACCGTCAGATGGATTTATCACTTGCACAATCTTTTTACCTAAAGTCCCGGCAGGTGTTACTGCATTAATTACAGTATTGCCTGATGTAACACTTGTCACTTTGGCCTGTACTCCATCAATCGTTACAATACTTCCACTTTCAAAGTTACTACCTGTTATAGTTATCTGTGTGCCACCTTTTGTTGGACCTTTATTTGGATTTACTGACGTTATTGAAGGTGTCTTCTGTGTGTCTTTTATTTCAAATCCATTTTTAAGTGTAACAGTACCGCCTTCTGTGCCATTCTGACCATCGTAGTTTGTTATTGTTATATCTTGCCAGCCTACAGGATAAGGATTAGCAGTCACAGGTACTATTGCTTTTATCTGTGTTCCAATATTTAACTTTTTGCCGTCTATAATATTTCCGCTATTATCCTGTACACTTATAACTTCAAGATTTATATTCCCTATTGTAACTGTCGGGTATGAAGGCACATATACTCCATTCTGTACCGTCTGACCTACGTAAAAATCCGTTCCTGTAATTGTTATTAGATTCCCACCATATTTTGAACCAAAATTCGTAAATACACTTGTGATTGTAGGTGCTGTATAGTAGTAGTACCCATTTGTCATAGTTGTAAATCCACGGTTTTGATCCGCATCCTTGTTGACAACTTTCACATCAACATAACCCAGCACGCTGCTTTTTGGAGTTATTACTGTCACTATCGACCTGTTGCTGGAATCAATAGTCAGATCTTTTACTGTGGCTAAAGCGCCGCCAAAATAAATGCTGACACCAGGTCTTATATCAAACCCCTGTATTGTGACAGTATCTCCCCCTGCCCTGCTTCCACTGTTAGGAGATATGCTTAAGATTTCCGGATTTGATGGAAGTGGATTGTAAGTATATTTTTTTGGTGGTGAACTTTGCTCAGAGTACTGCATGACGACATTTCCGTCGGAATCCATAATTGTCGTTTCAACAGTTACAACAACATCAACAGGCATAGGCTGCCCTGGTGGATTTAAAGTGATACTAGGAGAAGATACCTTCAAAATTTCTTGACCTTCCGACGGCACAGAAATGCTTTCAATCCTTGCTTTATTCCCACCAAAAGTTACATACAGTTTTCTTTCTCTCGTTCCTGTGGCATTTTGCCCAGTTACAGGATCAGTGTATGTATAATTGCTGTTGACATAAATTATTTCAGTGCTATCGGGATTAGCAGTATAAGTAGAAGGATCATCCTTCTTTTGAAAATTGTATCCCCAAATTGTCACATCTGTACTGCCATTTTCATAACCGCTGTAAGGATTCATATCTATAGCAACTAGGCTGTCTTCAACAGCCAAATAGAAATAGCCGTTTTCTTTTGTTACAGTATAACCTGTAATTGGATCAACTATATCTACATTCACAGGCCCTGATTTTGAATAAGGAGGTGTCGTAACTTGTATTGCATCCATATTGTCTGTAAGTCCCGGTAAAGTAACCATTTGAACATTTTGCCCTTGAACTCCACCAAATTTCACAATAAGATCCTGCCTCAAATTTTGACCGACTATGATGACTTTTGTACCGCCAGATACTGTGCCTGCATTAGGTGTTATGCTGTCGATAGTTATAATAGAGGGTGTCGGTATGATTTTTAGCGCATTCACCAGTGTGACAGTTGAACCATCATCTGCAACTATATCTATATTTTGATATGGAAGTGTAGTATCTTTTGGTGCAGGTACTTTTACCGTCATCTCTGTATCGCTTACCACTGTTACGTCACTGCTATTTACAAGGTTTTCTCCCACGTAAACTCTCATATTGCTTCCAAGTGTCGAAAACCCATGACCATATATCGTTATCGTCGTATCGCCTACTATAGCTGTATACTTTGATAAGCTTGTTATGTCCTGATTAACTGCAGATAGTTTAGGGGGGTTATACATATTCGATTGACCACCGTATATATTTGTCACGTATATATTGTAAGTCGTGGCGGGATCAATCCTTATACTGGAAGGTATGTCTGAAATTAAGACAGATCCGCTCTGGGACACCACATTTGATGTTTCTCCATTTATGTTGCCTACAGCTATATCGCTTAAATTGCTGCCTTCCATTCTTATAAATGATTGAGGCTGTGATATCCCTGTCACATTTCCACTGCTGTCCCTTGTCACAGTCTTATAATTATCTAAAGCTGCACTTGTTATTTTAGGATTGTCAAGGTATGTAAATCCATTTGGAATTGCAGCACTTTGCCCATCGCTTCTATGTACTATAATCATATATGGCTTGTTTAGCATAAGCCCTGCAGTATCCATTTTAGGAACTTTTGCATATATTTTGCTTTCATTAACGCTTAGTATCGTAAGTTTCGTGCTATCTGATATAGAATCAATGTAGGCCGCATCTACTTGTGATGTCATATTTCCTGAACTGTCAAATGTCATAAAAGCACTGCCGTCAATCTCTATATCTGTTGCAGAGTCATAAGGCCCTTTTGCAGGCGATGCCATTGTGCCATCATAACGCAATGACTTGACAGAAGTTATATTAGGAGGATTTGACGCATAAGCTTTCGACATATTTCCTGGGAAAAATGAAACCAATATGACAAATATCAACAATGACGCTACAAATTTCTTCATCACACACGCCCTCATTTCATCACATACTTGCTTTATATAAACGAAAAACTATATAATCCAATATTTATATCGGCACTTTGCTTAAAAATTTTATAGTTAAAACTATAAAAAAAACGCTGCAAAAAATGCAGCACACCATATTGGGTTGGGGGTGCAGAATATAAATTAATTATGGGGAAAAGGGGAATCATTCTTACAAATTTTATTATATTACATTAAAAAGTCTAAATAAATAGGACTTAAGACCTAAATTACCAAAATTTTATCAAGTATTTGTAATATTTTTCTTCTAAATGCCTTGTTTTCAGCATTTTAATTCCGATGGATAAAAAATTATTTTTCGACAAAATACAATAGTATACTGCAAAATTTGTGAAATATAGTGATTCAATAATATAAATGAAGTAATCAGTTGATAGAATAAGCGCTTTTGCACTTATTCTATCTTTGTTATAGCTTTTGTCAGCTCATTTATGGAATTTGTAAGGCTGTCTAATTTGCCTTCGATTCTAACTAAAAGGTAAATGCTTACTACTATCGGAAACCCCAGATTTGCGATGCCTGTAAATATCTCACTCATATCGATCCTCCTTTACATATTTACAACACCACACTTACATAGATTTGCATAGATCCAAATCTATCAAGTCTATGGTATTGCAGGAATAATCGAGTAGGAGCTGAATAATTATTTTATTCAGCGTCCTCTCACACCACCGTACGTACCGTTCGGTATACGGCGGTTCATTAAGATTTAATG
>NZ_JAGGLT010000022.1 GCF_017874545.1 Thermoanaerobacterium butyriciformans
ACACGGAAGTGAAGCCCTCCAGCGCCGATGGTACTGATTACTCGGGAGAGTAGGTCGCTGCCGGTAAAAATTTAGTAAAAGAGGTAGTCTGTTTTAAATGGACTATCTCTTTTTTGTTTTTTATGATATAATTAACGTTAAAACTATGATGAAAGGAGGCGAGTAAAAGATGCTAAAAAGTAAAAATATTGAACTTGTACCGTTTGAGTCCAAATATATTAAGAAATTTGTAGAATTTCGTAATAGTGAAGACAGTAGAAATTTTTTGATGCCTGGTATACCATATCCTGTGACAGAAGGTTCAGTTTCAGAGTGGCTTAGTAAAAGGGCAAATCCTAGTGAGTCAGGTGAATTTGCAATTATTTATAATGAAACTAAAGAATATATAGGCAATGTTTCATATGGCAATGTAGATTGGAAAAATAGACATTGCGAAATTGCAATAATGATAGGTGAGGAGAAGTATAGAAATAGAGGACTTGGTTCAGAAGCAATAATGATATTATTAGATTTTATATTCAATGAATTAAATTTGCATAGAGTTGAATTAAAAGTATATGATTTTAATGAGAGAGCAATAAGATGTTATGAAAAATGTGGCTTTAAAAAAGAAGGATTGCTGAGGGAAGTTGTATATAAACATGGTCGATATATAAACGAATGGGTAATGAGTATTGTTAAAGATGAATTTTCTAGGCATAATTACCAGGGAAATAATTGAAAATATACGTAATGGAGGAAATATGAGAGCTTTTTTAGCTGTTAAATTAAGTGAGAATATTATAAATGATATTAAGAATTTGCAAGAGGAGTTAAAGAAATATACAATAAAAGGAAGATGGACAAATAAAGATAATTTACATATAACTCTTAAATTTTTTGGCGAAATAAATGAAGAACAAGTTAGTAAAATAAGAGAGACAATAAATGATATTTCGGCGAATTTTAAATCTTTTTACATTAGATTAAATAAAATTGGTTGTTTCGAAGGAAAAGATAATATAAGAGTACTATGGGTGGATGTTAAAAATGATAATAACCTTATATTATTACATGATGCCATCGAAACAGAATTATCTAAGGCAGGATTTGAAAAAGACGATAGAAAATTTAAAACGCATATCACTGTTGCAAGAGATATTATTTTGAAAAAGAGCATAGAAGAAATAAACAATCTATATAGGTTAGATTCTGATTACTTTGCAGTATCAAATATATATCTTATGGAAAGCAAGCTGGAGAATAATAGAAGAGTTTATAAATCTATTTTTGATGTTCCATTAAAATCAAATAAGTAGGGGGGAAGCCTACTTATTGTCAGGTGTTACATATAATGTTTTTTGATTCGTGTAGATTACGAAACCCGGTTTTGACCCGGCCGGTTTTTTGACGTATTTTCTTAATGTGTAATCAACTGGTACATTTGATGAATTTTTTGCTTTGCTATGTAATGCAGCAAGTTTTGCTGCTTCTAGAATAGTGCTATCAGGTATCTTAGTGCCTTTGCTTTTGATTATGACATGTGAGCCAGGAATATTCTTTGTGTGTAGCCACATGTCGTTTATATCTGCAAATTTCATTGTAAGGTAATCATTTTGTACATTATTTTTTCCAATATAGATATCAAAATTGTCTGAAGATATATAATGTAGAGGCTTGGATATACTTTTCTTTTGTTTTTTGTCTTTATTTTTCTTTTTTATGTATCCTGTATCTGATAATTCTTCTCTTATTTCATCGATTTCTGATGGCAATGTACACTGCTCAACATTTAAAAGTTGCCCTTCTAGATATTCTATCTCTTTTTTTGTTTCTTCTATTTGTTTTGTAAGAAATTCTACTGCATTTTTTAATTTAGCATATTTTTTGAAATACATTTGAGCATTTTCATTTGGCGTATATTTAATATCAAGTGGTACTGTTATTTCTTCACCAGTATAATAATTTATTGTTTTAAATGCATCTGTTTTTTTGTTAAGTTTATACAAATTACTTGTTATAAGCTCACCATATAGCTTGTATATATCTGCATTTTCAGCATTTTTCAATTCATCTAATTGTTTTTCAAACTTATTATATAATCTCTCTAGATGTGTTTGAATAAGCTTTTTCAAATCATGAGAACGAGATTTTAAACTTTCTGCATTTGCTTTTTCTCTATAAAATTTTAATGCGGCTTCGTTAACACTTTTATAGAAAACTAAATTTTCATACTGTGTAAGCTCAATGATGGAAAATTCATAAGGATTATCGTCAACATAAGCGATACATGGTTTAAAGTTTGAATTTTCTAAGTAGCTTTTCAATAAATTTAAATTGTAAATTAATTTCTCTATATCATCTTCTGAAAGCTCATTTATGTATCTATCATCAACTTGACTTCTATATGCGATTTCTCTAGACAAAACAGGACTAAATCCTTCAAAAAGATTTAAAAGTGCCTTATCAATTTTTTTACCATTAAAAAGCTGTAATGCAGCAAATAAATCTTCTTTTTTAAATTTTTTTATGTTTAATTTATCCTGTGATGGCGGCAGTTCATATTTAATACCTGGCGTGATTTCTCGTATTTTGCTCATGTCTTGATATACTCGTTTAACACTGTCTACTATAATTTCACTTTCCTTATCTATTAATATAATATTGCTGTACCTTCCCATTATTTCAACTACTAATGTTTTCACTACTTCTTTCTCTAATTCATCACGGCTTAAAACATCAATAAAGACGATCCTGTCGAATCCTTTTTGATAAATATCAACAATTTTTCCACCTTGTAGATATTTGCGGAGCAACATGCAAAACATTGGTGGGTTAATTGGATTTTCCTTATATTCATCTGTTAGATATATCCTTGGGAAATTAGCATTAGCAGATATTAGCAATTTATAATTGTTACCAATATTTCTTATATATATAATAATTTCATCCTTTTCTGGTTGATATATCTTATCTATTTTACCACCCAGCAGTTCATTTCGCAATTCGTAAATAATGCCATAAAGTGTTATGCCATCAAGAGCCATATAAAAACAATCCTTTCTAAACAAGTTCTATATAATAGTATACCACGACAAAAATTAATTACAAATTGACAGATTATGTAATATAAGTTACAATTAATTGAGTAAATTTTTATAACCAGTTTTTTATAAAATTATGTTATAATATATATGCGTTATTTGTATTACCGAGGTGAAATATTGTGAAATTTACTAAAATGAATGGTTTAGGTAATGACTTCATTGTATTAGAAAATTTAGAAAACAAAGTGTATGATTATGACATATTAGCTAGAAAATTGTGTGATAGACATTTTGGAATAGGTGCTGATGGGCTTTTGATTGTTGAACCATCAGGAATAGCTGATATCAAAATGAGAATAATCAATTCAGACGGCAGTGAAGCAGAGATGTGCGGCAATGGGGCACGTTGCTTTGCAAAGTATGTTTATGAAAATGGCATTGTTAAAAAAGATAAGATGTCTGTAGAAACATTATCAGGAATTATAATGCCCGAATTGATTTTTAAAGATGATGTTGTAGAAAAAGTGAAAGTACACATGGGAAGTCCAATTTTTAGACCTGATATGATACCTGTAAAAACTGATAAAAAATCATTTATAGAAGAGGCAATTAAAATAGATGGTCGGTCTTATATTGTAACATCATTATTGGTGGGTGTACCACATACTATAATTTTTGTAAATTCAATTGATGAGAATATGATTTTGAATGTAGGACCATTAATCGAAAAGTTACAAATATTTCCACGTGGAACAAATGTAGATTTTGTGAAAGTTGAGAATGACAGCAATATTACAGTAAGAACTTGGGAAAGAGGTGCTGGATTGACTCTTGCTTGTGGCACAGGTGCTTGTGCGTCTGCAGTTGCATCAGCATTAACAGGGAGGACGAAAAGAAATGTTTATGTTCATTTTAAGAAAGGAGACTTGTATATTGAGTGGCTGTTAGATAATAATATTTATTTAACAGGAATTGCTGAAGAAGTTTTTACAGGAGAAATTAAGATTGTTTAGTTAAGAATAAAGTTGATTATAATATTTGATAGGTGATAAGATGATAAAGAGTATGACAGGTTACGGTAGAGGTGAAATAAGCGAAAATGGCTTTCATGTATGTGTTGAGATTAAGACATTAAATCACAGATTTTTAGATGTGTCATTAAGACTCCCAAAGCCATTAAGCGCTTTAGAAGAAAAGCTGAGATTAAGGATTGCTGACAGCATAAAAAGAGGAAGAGTAGAGATAAACGTTTCATTGGAGACATACGGAAAAAGTTTGGATGTTCTTGAATTGAATAGTGATCTTTTAAATCAATACTTGGCTATATTAAATACTATTAAAGATAAGTTTGCATTGTCAGGTGATATAAAAGTAAGTGATATTTTATCACTTTCTGGTGTTATAGAAATAAAAAATGTAGATATTGATGTTGATAATCTTTGGGTGACATTAGACAAGGCATTGTCTATTGGAATAAAAAATTTAATTGACATGAGGGTTTCTGAAGGTATAAAATTAAAAGACGATATAATGAATAGGCTTGATATATTAAGCAATATAATTGATAAAATAGAGGAGAGAGGACCAATTGTTGTTAAAGAATACAAGAAAAAATTAGAAGCACGTATAAGAGAATTGACTGGCAATGATTTTGATCAAAATAGATTTTTAACAGAAGTGGCTGTAATGGCTGACAGGACAAGTATCGCAGAAGAGATAACAAGATTTAGAAGTCATATCAGTCAATTTAGGGACTCACTAGATAGTGATATGCCTATAGGGAAAAAGTTAGATTTTTTGACTCAAGAGATGAATAGAGAAGCAAATACAATTGGTTCAAAATCAGTAGATCTTGATATTGTCAATGGGGTGATAGAGTTAAAAGATCAGATAGAGAAGATAAGGGAGCAAGTGCAAAACATAGAGTAGGGAGGATATTTATGGCAATCAAACTTATAAACATTGGATTTGGTAATATTATTTCGGCAAATAGATTAGTAGCTATTGTTAGTCCTGAGTCTGCTCCTATTAAAAGAATAATTCAAGAGGCAAGGGACAGGGGAATGCTTATAGATGCTACATATGGCAGGAGAACGAGAGCAGTTATAATAACTGATAGCGATCATATTATCTTGTCTGCTGTTCAGCCTGAGACTGTTGCAAATAGGCTTAATTCAAAAGATATTATTGATGAGGATATTGAAGATGAAGATTCTGAAGATTAAGGGGAATGATTTAGTTGTACAATAAAGGTTTGTTGGTTGTTGTATCCGGTCCATCTGGGGCTGGCAAAGGAACAGTGTGTAAGGCACTTTTAAAGAAAGATAACAATTTAAAATTAAGCATATCGATGACTACGAGAAAGCCTCGCAATGGTGAAGTCGACGGAGAAAATTATTTTTTCACTACTGTTGAAAAGTTTAAAACGCTTATTGAAAATAATATGCTTTTAGAATGGGCAAAAGTTTACGATAATTACTATGGTACTCCAAAAGAATTTGTACAGAAAAACATAGAGGAGGGTCATGATGTAATTCTTGAGATTGACATTCAAGGAGCATTAAAGGTTAAAGATAAATTTCCAGAGGGTGTGTTCATTTTTATTTTACCGCCGTCAATGGAAGAATTGAAAAACAGGATTAAAAAAAGAGGTACCGAAACAGAGGAAGAGATATTGAAGAGATTTAAAAGTGCATATGAAGAAATTAATTTTGTATCAAGATATAATTACGTAGTTATAAATGATGATGTGGATTTAGCTGTTGACAAAATTCTTGCAATTATAAAGGCTGAAAAATGCAGAGTTGATAGAAATAAAGGGTTATATCTTGAAATAAAGGAGAGATGATAGATGATTTTATATCCATCAATAGTTGATTTAATGAACAAAATAGACAGCAAGTATACTTTATGTGCATTGGTGTCGAAACGAGCAAGGCAGATTATAAGTGGAGAACCAAGTTTGATAAAGACTGACTCAAAAAAGCCCGTTACAATAGCTACAGAAGAAATTAACGAAGGACTTATAACGTTTGAAAGACAAAAATTTGGCATAAAGTAGAAGGTGTTTTGATGAACGGTTCAAAAAATGTTGTTCTTGGAGTTACTGGCGGGATAGCAGCTTATAAATCAGCAGATCTTGTTTCAAGACTCATTAAAAAAAATATAAATGTTGATGTTATTATGACTGAATCCGCTACGAAGTTTATATCTCCATTGACATTTGAATCTCTGTCTCATAACAAAGTTGTGGTTGATATGTTCGAAAGCCCAAAGTTTTGGGAGATAGAGCATATTGCTTTGGCAGAAAAAGCAGATGTATTTGCTGTAGTGCCTGCTACAGCAAATGTTATAGGGAAAATAGCAAATGGCATTGCAGATGACATGCTTACAACAACTGTGATGGCTACTAAAGGTAAAGTTATTTTAGCACCTGCCATGAATACAAATATGTACAACAATGCAATATTTAAACAGAATCTTAAAAAACTTATGTCATTAGGATATATAATAGTAGAACCAGATAACGGAAGGCTTGCTTGTGGGACATACGGAAAGGGTAAACTGGCGGATATAGGAATTATAGAAGATACAATACTAAAATATTTACTATTAGATAAAAATGATTATGATGGAAAAACTGTTTTGGTGACTGCAGGACCTACCGTTGAGCCAATTGACCCTGTGAGATATATTACAAACCGTTCATCCGGTAAAATGGGCTTTGAAATTGCAAAAGCTGTAAAGTCTCGTGGTGGAAGGGCTATTTTAGTTACTGGTCCTACAAATCTGGAGGATCCTATCGATATAGAAACGATACATGTTAACACTGCATGTGAGATGTATGATGCTGTTATGAAATTAAAAGATAATATTGATATTTTCATCGGTGCAGCAGCAGTTGCCGATTATCGTCCAGAAAGATATGAGCTTAACAAAATAAAAAAGAGTGATGACAATATAGAATTAAAGTTAATTAGAAACCCTGATATATTGTACGAATTAGGAAAGAATAAAGGCAATATAATTTTAGTTGGCTTTGCTGCTGAAACAGAGAATTTAATAGAAAGTGCTAAAGAAAAAATTAATAAGAAAAATTTAGATTTAATTGTAGCTAATGATGTCTCAATGGAAGGTGCTGGATTTTCAGGGGATACTAATATAGTTAATATAATAGATAAAGACCTGAATATAAAAGAATATCCATTAATGAGTAAGACTGATGTAGCACATACAATACTTGATGAAATAAAAAAATATTTTAATTTATAGCCTTAGCGGCTTTTTTTTATGGGGGTATATATGTTTGTCAATGTTGTTTTAAATGAATTTTTACGAAATATAGATAGAATACTTACATATCGAGTACCTGATGACATTAATAATTTAAAAATAGGCATGAGAGTCTTGGTTCCTGTCAACAAAAGTTTTGTTGAGGGATATGTAATAAATTTATTGGAAAAGACCGACTTACCAATTGAGAAAATAAAGCCAATAATGCGTGTTTTAGACGATATTACTGTGTTTGATGAAAAATTATTAAATTTAGCTATTTGGATGAGAGACTATTATAGATGTAATTTATCTGAAAGTTTACAATGTATTGTGCCTTCAGGAATAAAAAACGGCATAAAGAAAGTAAAAAAGGTGACGCTTAATAATGGATACCTAGATGATGTTTCAATTACATCAAGGCAATTAGAAATATTAAATTATCTTAAAGACAATGGCACAGTTTTATTATCGGATTTAGTTAAAGATTTAAATGTCAGTTATTCAACGGTAAATAGTTTAGTCAGAAGAGGAATTATCTATGTATATTACGATGAAGTAAATAGACTTAAAATGCCAGATTATAAAAGGACAGATAAACTTGTTCCTACAAAAGAGCAGGAATATGTAATTAATGAAGTAAAACGTTCAATAGGTAAAAATGTTTTTGAAAAATATCTTCTATTTGGTGTTACCGGCAGTGGTAAAACTGAAGTTTATCTTCAACTCATAGAAAAATGCATTGAGGAAGGGAAAGAATCAATTGTATTAGTACCTGAAATATCTTTAACACCTCAGACAATAGAAAGGTTTATCTCGAGATTTGGCAATTTAGTTGCTGTTCTTCACAGCGGACTATCGGATGGTGAGCGGTTCGATGAATGGAGAAAAATAAAAAATGGTGATGTTAAGGTTGTCGTCGGTGTAAGAAATGCCATATTTGCTCCATTTACAAACATAGGATTAATCATTATAGATGAAGAGCATGAGAACACCTACAAACAATCTGATTTTAAACCTAGATACAATGTAAAAGAAGTTGCAGAAAAAAGGTGTGAAATAGAAAAAGCAGTTTTACTTCTTGGTTCTGCTACTCCTCAGATAGAGTCGTATTATAAAGCTTTAAGGAATGAATATAAATTATTAAAATTAAAAGAAAGAATTGGACTTGAATTGCCAGAAGTTGAAGTCGTAAATATGAGCCGTGAATTAGCCGATGGGAATAATTCAATATTTAGCAGAAAACTGTATAAAGAGATAAGAGAAAACTTAATGAATGGTGAACAGACAATATTATTTTTAAATAGAAGGGGTTATTCTTCTTTTGTTATGTGCCGAGATTGCGGTTACGTTCCTGAATGTCCTAATTGCGACATATCGCTTACATTTCATGCTAATGAAGGAAAGCTGAGATGTCATTATTGTGGGTACAATATTAATACAGTTTACGTATGTCCTAAATGTGGTAGCAAAAGAGTTAGATATTTAGGTATTGGTACAGAACGGGTAGAAAAAGAAATAAAAAAATTATTTCCTAGAAGCAGAGTTTTAAGAATGGATGTAGATACTACGAAAACAAAAGGAGCCCATGAAAAAATTTTCAATGAGTTCAAAAATGGACATGCAGATATTTTAATAGGTACTCAAATGATATCAAAAGGCTTTGATATTCCTAATGTAACATTGGTTGGAGTAGTCTTAGCTGATGTAACGCTAAATATACCAGATTTTAGATCGGGTGAAAGAACATTTCAGCTTTTAACTCAGGTAGCAGGAAGAGCTGGGCGAGGAAGTAAACCTGGAAGAGTAATTATTCAAACATATGAAGAAGATAATTACAGTATTGTATCAGCAAAAAATCAAGATTATGAATCATTTTATAACGAGGAAATTCGGTATAGAGAAATTTACATGTATCCACCTTTTACACATTTGCTAAATATTGTAATTTCAGGTCCTATAAAAAATGATGTGGTAAATTGTGCAGCGTCAGTGTATAATTTAGTTTATAAAACTATTAACAAAAGTGAAAAAAAGAGCTATAATAAAGTGTTAGGTCCGTCGTCTGCTCCTATAGAAAGAATAAAAAATAATTATAGGTGGCAGATTATTATAAAATCCAGCGATAGAGGTATTTTGCAGAATGTTTGCGATGTTTTAAATACTCTTAAGTTGCATAGAGGCATTAAAATATCGTTTGATTTGGACCCGCTAAATTTAATTTAAGGAGGATTTTTATGGCATTAAGGTATATTAGAAAAATAGGAGATCCTGTATTATATAAGAAGGCAAAATATGTTGAAAAGATTGATGATCATATATTAATGATTTTAGATGATATGGCAGAAACTATGTACAGTGCAGATGGTGTTGGACTTGCTGCGAACCAAATCGGAATTTTAAGAAAGCTGGTTGTCATAGATGTAGGTGATGGTCTCATTGAATTGATAAATCCAGAAATAATTCTAGAAGAAGGGGAGCAGATAGGACAAGAAGGTTGCTTAAGTGTACCAAATGTAACTGCGGAAGTTAAAAGACCTAAGAAAATCAAGGTTAAGTATCAAGACAGAAATGGAGATATAAAGGAAATAGAAGGTGAAGACTTTTTAGCTAGAGCATTATCACATGAAATAGATCATCTGAACGGAGTATTATTTATTGATAAAGCGATAAGAATTATAAATGAAGATGAAGAAGAAAAACTGGAGGCTGAGTGATTTGAACATTGTGTTTATGGGAACACCTGAATTTGCTGTTCCATCTCTTGAAAAGCTGATTGAGTTCGGCCATAATGTAATGCTGGTTATAACTCAACCTGACAAGCCAAGAGGTAGAGGCAAAAAAATATCTTATTCTCCTGTAAAAGAGTGTGCTATAAAAAACAATATAGACGTATTTCAGCCGCAAAAACTTAAGAATAATAAGGAAGTATTTGATAAGTTAAGGAAGTTGAATCCGGATTTGATTGTTGTGGCTGCATATGGTAAAATTCTGCCTGAAGAGATATTGCAAATACCAAGGTATGGTTGTATTAATGTACATGCATCTTTGCTTCCAAAGTACAGAGGCGCAGCACCAATAAATTGGGCGGTTATAAATGGTGAAAAGGAAACAGGAATAACAATCATGTATATGGAAAAAGGATTGGATACCGGCGATATTTTATTGCAAAAGTCTATCCCTATATTGGAAGAAGATAATTCTGAAACTGTTCATGACAAATTAGCTGTTCTGGGTGGAAATGCTTTGATTGAAGCGATTAATAAAATGGTAGATGGTGCATTAAAGCCTGTAAAGCAAGATGATAGCAAGGCAACATATGCTCCAATATTGGAAAAATCTATAGGACTTATTGATTGGCAAAAGAGCGCAGTTGAGATAAAAAATCTTGTAAGAGGACTGAGACCCTGGCCTGTAGCATATACGTATTATAAAGGCAATATGTTAAAAATATGGGCAGCAGAAGTATATTCATATGAAGGTAAAGAAAAGCCTGGCACTGTAATTACTACAGGCAGTGCTTTAATAGTTAAATGTGGCAAAGATGCATTAAAAATATTAGAAATTCAATCAGAAGGTAAAAGAAGAATGACTGTGGAAGAATTTTTGAGGGGCCATACAATTGCAAAAGGTGAACAGTTAGAGGGGATATAATTTTGACAGGTAAAAAACGTATATTTTTAGGTGTCTTAAGTGTATTAATAATTTTATTAATTGCCGGAGTTTTATTACTATTGTTCATATTAAAAAATAAAAGCTCTGAAATATACGATTTATTAATGGGCTCTTTAATTTTGCTTTTTTCTATAGTGGCTATTTTTTTGATTTTTTGTATTATTGGTTTTATCTACTTAGTTTATAGCAAAAGTAATAACCGTACATTAAATAAGATATTGTTAACTTTAATAGATGCTTCATATCCAGTGTTACAAATATTAGGTGGATTTTTAGGAATTGATAGAGAAAAATTTCAACAATCTTTTACAAATATAAATAATTTTTTGGTTAATTCTAGACATGAAAAATATTTGCCTGAGGAACTTTTAATATTGACGCCACATTGTTTACAATTTAATGAATGTAAATTTAAAGTGACAAATGATATTGATAATTGCCGAAGGTGTGGAAAGTGTCAAGTTAGTGATTTGATAAAGTTAGAAGAAAAGTATGGTGTTAAAGTTGCAGTCGCAACAGGAGGTACATTAGCAAGAAAAGTCGTGAAAGATATAAAGCCAAAAGCTATTATTGCCATTGCTTGCGAAAGAGATTTGACAAGTGGAATATTGGATGTAAAAAAAATACCCGTTTATGGTATAATAAATACAAGACCTAATGGTCCATGTTTTAATACAAAGGTAAATATAAATGAGATTGAAAAAGCGATCATAAATTTCACGAATGGAGGATAGTATTATGCTTTGGTATTATGATCCCACATATATATTGCTTATACCTGCAATTTTGCTTGCAATGTATGCACAATTTAAAGTTCAAAGCACGTTTAGTAAATACTCAAATGTCAGAAATAGATATGGTTATAGAGCATATGAAGTCGCTAGAAGATTGCTTAATGAAGCAGGGCTTTATGATGTAAGTATTGAAATGATACCAGGAAGTTTAACTGATCATTATGATCCAAGAAGCAGGGTATTGAGGTTATCTCAGACAGTATATGGCAGTGATTCTATAGCAGCTATAGGTGTAGCAGCACACGAAACAGGACATGCAATACAGCATGCTAGTGGATATATTCCACTCAAATTAAGAAATGCCATTGTTCCAGTCGCTAATATTGGCACCAGCGTTTCTTGGCCGCTTTTGATAATGGGTTTTATATTTGGGCTTACACAGCTAATCGACATAGGCATTATATTATTTTCAGCAGTAGTTTTATTTCAGATAATAACACTGCCTGTGGAGCTGAATGCAAGCAATAGAGCTATAAAGCTTCTTCAGTCTGGTGGACTTTTTATGAGGGATGAACTTTATCCAGCAAGGCAAGTGCTTAATGCAGCAGCATTAACTTATGTTGCTGCGGCATTTACCTCTATTATGAATCTCATCAGACTATTAATACTAAGGGATAGGAGAGACTGATTTTCTATCCCTTCTTTTTTAGACATTTTATTTTTATAAAAGTTATTTGAGTATTTTAAATAAATACAGAGGTGTATTATGAATCAGCGAGATATTGCTTTTAAAATTTTATACGATGTATTGGCAAAAAAAGGTTATTTAAATATTGTGCTTAATAAATATTTAAATAATAATGAAATAGAAGACGTAGACAAAAGTTTTATTAAAGAGATAGTTTTTGGGACGATAGAAAGAAAGTATACGCTAGATCGTATTATCGATCATTACTCAACGAAAGGTATTAAAAAAATTGACGATAAGGTTCTTATAATACTTGAAATGGGTTTATTTCAGCTAATGTATATGGACAAGGTTCCCGATTATGCAGCTATAAATGAATCAGTTAATCTTGCA
Source organism: Thermoanaerobacterium butyriciformans (assembly GCF_017874545.1). Taxonomy (GTDB): domain Bacteria; phylum Bacillota; class Thermoanaerobacteria; order Thermoanaerobacterales; family Thermoanaerobacteraceae; genus Thermoanaerobacterium; species Thermoanaerobacterium butyriciformans. The sequence goes on from NZ_JAGGLT010000022.1 coordinate 12,789, forward strand.
AAGAAGTATATAGGAAAGTATGCTTCTAAGTTTGTCAATGCAGTATTGCGAAGTTATTTACGCAATACCAAGCAGATTAAGTTTTCACAACCTGATGAAAACTTAATTGAATATTTGTCTTTTAAATATTCATTTCCTGAATGGATTGTTAAAAGACTGTTAAATAATTACGATAGAGATGCTACAGAGAGTATATTAGAATCGCTTAACGGCAGACCTGAAATATCAATCAGGATTAATACTTTAAAGATTGATGGAAAAAATTTTGAAAAAAAATTAAAGGATAGGGGACTTAACTATAAAAAAGGATTGTACAATGATGATGCCTACTATATAGGCTTAAAAAATATTACCAATGATGAAATGTATAATGAGGGATTAATTCTGGTTCAAGATGAAGGAGCCATGATTATTTCAAAGGTTTTATCTCCGAAGCCTGACGACATGGTAATGGATGTTTGCAGTGCGCCTGGAGGGAAAACTACTCATCTGTCTCAATTAATGAATAACAAAGGTAAAATAGTAGCGTTTGACATATATGAACATAAAATAGACTTAATAAAAAGAAATTGCAGGAGATTAGGCATAGATAATGTAGATGCACTTGCATTTGATTCAACTAATGTAAATAGTGAATATATAGATAAAGCTGATAAAGTTCTTGTTGATGTTCCATGCAGCGGAATAGGGATCATAAGAAAAAAACCGGATATAAAATTGAAAAATTATACAGAGAAAGATTTTGAAGAACTAAATAACATACAGTATCGCATACTTTCTTCCAGCTCTAAATATGTAAAAAGGGGTGGGTATATTTTATACAGCACTTGCACAATAGGCAGAGAAGAAAATATGAATGTAGTTGATAAGTTTTTAAATGAAAATAAAGAGTTTAAGATTTCTGATATAAGGCCTTTTTTGCCAGAGAAATTAATATCTTATGTAGATGATAGAGGATGTATACAATTGCTACCAAATATAAACAATACAGACGGTTTTTTTATATGCAAAATGCAGAGAAATAACTAATTTTTTATGATATAATATCTGTAAGAAAATTTGGAGGCGTTTTAATTGGTCGATTTAAAAAATATGACTATTGATGAACTAGAAAAATTTTTTATCGATATTGGAGAAACAAAGTACAGAGCAAAGCAAGTTTTTCAATGGATCTATAGAGGAGTAACAAATTTCGACGACATGACAGATTTAAAAAAAGAGTTGAGACAAAAATTAAAAAATATAGCATATATATCTAGCTTAAAAATTGCTCGGAAATTGGTTTCAGATGTAGACGAGACAGCAAAATATCTTTTTTTACTTGAGGATGAAAATATAGTTGAAGGCGTGGCTATAAAGTATAGTTTTGGCAATACTTCTTGTATATCTACTCAGGTAGGATGCAATATGAAATGCTCATTTTGCGCATCAGGAATTGAAGGAAAAGCTAGAAATTTAAATGCTTCTGAAATGGTAGATGAAGTTCTTATAATGAATAATGATTATGGTAAAATATCAAATATAGTATTGATGGGCAGTGGAGAGCCCTTTGACAATTATGATGAGGTTATGAAATTTATAAAAATTGTCAATAATCCTTTTGGTATGAGCATAGGCATAAGGCATATTACTATTTCTACATGTGGGATTGTTCCGAAAATTTATGATTTTGCAAATGAAGGTTTAGGTGTTAATTTGTCTATATCATTACATGCACCTACGGATGATTTAAGGACACAGTTGATGCCGATAAACAAGGTATATCCCATAAAAGATTTAATAAAAGCATGTAAATATTATATTGATAAGACTCATAGAAGAGTGACTTTTGAATATTCGCTAATAAAAGATGTAAATGATAGCTATGAGATGAGCGTAAAATTATCAAAGCTCTTAAAGGGTCTTCTGTGCCATGTTAATTTGATACCAATTAATTATGTAGGTGAAATTGGATATAAGAAAGCTGACAATGGGAAAATAATGGCTTTCAAAAATACTCTTGAAGAAAATGGCATTACGTGTACAGTTAGGCGTGAGCTCGGTAGTGATATTGACGCTGCTTGTGGGCAATTGAGAAGGAAATATTTAGCTGGAAGGGTGAAATAATACAAATGTTAGTATATGCTTTGACAGATACAGGCAATGTTAGAGAAAATAATGAAGATTCGTATTATATTTCTGATAATAAAAATCTAAATCTTTTTATAGTTGCTGACGGCATGGGTGGATGCAACGGTGGAGAGGTTGCAAGCAAATATGCGGTAGAGACAGTAACTAAGTATTTTTTTGACAATTATGATAATTGTAACAAAGATGACGAATCAATAAAAAAATTTATAAAAGATGCAATAACAACAGCAAATTCTTTTGTTTTTAACAAGTCGTTTTCTGATATAGATTTAACTGGAATGGGTACAACATTAACTTTACTTTTAATAGAAAATAATAACTACTTTGTCGGTCATATTGGGGATAGTAGAGCATACCTCATTAGAGATGGTAGTCTCATTCAAATCACAGAAGATCACTCATATGTGGAAGAACTAGTAAAATTAGGTAGGATAACGCAGGAAGAAGCAAGAATTCATCCGCAAAAAAATATAATAACTAGGGCATTGGGTATTGATGAGGATATAGAAGTTGATATATTTACTGGTAAGGTTTTAAAAAATGATGTTTATTTGTTGTGCACAGACGGATTGACCAACATGCTTACAGATGATTTGATTCTTAAAGAATTTAAAAACTCTGAAAACATAAACGAAGCATGTGATAATTTAATAAATCTTGCTAAACAAAATGGTGGCTATGATAACATTACAATTGTGGCGGTAAAGGAGGTGTGACAATATGATAGGTAGAATGCTTGGCAACAGGTATGAGATATTAGAAAAAATTGGTGAAGGTGGTATGGCAAAGGTTTATAAAGCTAAATGCCATCTTTTAAACAGAATAGTTGCCATAAAAATATTGCGCTCTGAATTTGTAGCAGATGAAGAATTTGTGAGAAGATTTAAAAGAGAATCGCAAGCAGCAGCCAGCCTTTCTCATCCTAATATAGTAAGTATATATGATGTAGGTCAAGAGGGAGATATTTATTATATTGTAATGGAGTATGTAAATGGTAAAACATTAAAACAATTGATAAGAGAGGCTAATGGACCTTTGCCTATACCGAAAGCTCTCGACATAACAAGGCAAGTTTGCGGCGCATTGGAACATGCTCATAAAAATCATATTGTCCACAGGGATATAAAGCCACAGAATATACTAGTAACAGATGATAATATTGTGAAGGTTACCGATTTTGGAATAGCTAGGGCTGCAAATGGTTCAACAATAACGTATGGTGGCGGAGATGTGCTCGGTACTGCCTATTATTTTTCGCCTGAACAAGCGAAAGGTTCTATGATAGATGAAAAAACTGATATATATTCTCTAGGAATTGTTATGTATGAGATGCTTACAGGTAAAGTTCCTTTCGAAGGTGAAAGCCCAATTTCAGTTGCATTAAAGCATATACAGGAAAATATTGTTCCACCATCTAAAATAAATCCAAAAGTACCGTACAAGCTGGATAAAATAGTATTAAAGGCAACAGAAAAAGATATAAATTTTAGATATAAAAGCGCAACCGAACTATTAAATGATATTGAGACATATATAAATAATCCAGATAAATTGATTATAACAGATGAAAATGATAATAATGTAACGCGGGTTATGAAATCTGAAGAAATAAATGAGAAGCTATCAGGAACGAAGACTCTTGAAAACAAGAAAAAGAGTGGCAAAATTTTTAGAAATATAGGAATTGCATTGCTGATTCTGGCATTAATGGCATCACTGTCATATGGGACCATGTATTTTTTAAATAACATGGCAATAGCAGATGAAGTAACTGTTCCTAATATAAAAGGGCAAACTCTTGATAAGGCAACAAGCATTCTAGAAAGCAATAATTTAAAATTGAACATAACAGATAGCCAGTATAGCGATGCACCAATTAATACAATTTTATCACAGAATCCGCCAGCTGGGGAGAAGGTAAAGAAAGGAAGCACAGTAAATGTAGTGGTTAGTAAAGGCAAACAGACATCAGTCGTGCCAAATGTTATAGGCAGTGAATATAGGGATGCACAATTAAAAATTAAAAATAGCGGTTTAAATGCTAACTTGATTTGGGATTATAATGACAACTATCCAAATGGTTATGTGTATGACCAAAACCCAAGACAAGGTGTTCAAGTTGAAAACAATACTGTTGTTGATATTTACGTAAGCAAAGGCCCAGAAATGGTGACAGTACCTAATGTTGTAAATATGTCACTTGACGATGCAACAAAAGCACTGGAAAATGTTGGCCTTAAAGTTGGCAATGTAACATCACAGCCTAGTGATAGTGTGCCTGACAATTTTGTAATAGATCAGAGTATTCCCCAAGGCACCAGTATACAAAAAGGCAAATCTGTAGATTTAATTGTAAGTCAATCAACTCAGCAGCAACAGCAGCAATCACAATTACCATCTGATTACAAAACAAAAGAAATTTCAATAGATTTGCCTAGCCAAGAAGGACCTATGAAAGTTGATGTTTATGTGATACAAGATGGCAATAAAACATTACAATATTCTAATACATTCACTTCTGCTGATAGTCCAATAACAGTTCCTGTTAGTGGCAAAGGAAATGTTATTATAGAAGTTGATATAAATGGCAGTATATATAAGACAATGGGGGCGAAATTTTAGTGAGGTTAACTGGCAGAATCATAAGAGGCATTGGAGGTTTTTATTATGTATATACCGAGCATGGCATTATAGAATGCCGTGCTCGTGGTAAATTCAGAATATCAAATATCGTACCAATAGTAGGGGATAATGTTGATATTGATACAGAAAATTTAAAAGATGGTTTCATAATAAATATACATAACAGAAAAAATGAATTAGTAAGACCGCCAGTATCTAATGTTGATCAAGCAATAATAACTTTTTCTATTGTAAATCCTGCTTTAAATAGACTACAGCTTGATAAAATGATTATATTAACTGAACTAAATGAGATACACCCTGTAATATGTATAAATAAAATTGATTTAGTGGCTGAAGATGTTTTTCTACCATTGTATAATTTATATAAAAATTTAGGCTATGACGTTATTGCTACTTCAAAGTTTGACAATATTGGTATTGATAAGTTAAAGGCAATGTTGATTGGAAAAACTTCGTTTTTTACAGGGCCATCAGGCGTAGGAAAATCATCGTTAATAAATTGTATACATGGAACTAATAAGCAGGAAATTGGAGATTTAAGCGAAAAGCTGCTAAGAGGGAAACACACTACAAGAAGTGTAGAGCTTATTCCTTTCGAAAGCGGCTATGTATTAGATACGCCTGGTTTCACTTCATTAAATTTAGATTTAGATGAAGCTGAACTTAAATATTATTTTAGAGATTTTAAAGAATATGAAACAAATTGCAGATTTAAATCGTGCTTGCACATAAATGAACCTGATTGTGGCGTAAAAATTGCCGTAAGTAATGGGTTAATAGATAAAATAAGATATTCTAATTATTTAAATTTATATAATGAGTTAAAGTCTAATAAAAGGAGGAGATATTGAGAATGGAAATTTCTCCATCTATATTATCTGCAGACTTTGGGAATTTACTATCTGATATAAAAAAAGCTGAAAAAGAAAAACCTGAATTTTTACATATAGATGTAATGGATGGACATTTTGTTCCAAATATTACAATTGGCCCGTTGGTATTAAAGGCTTTGAAAGGTAAGACTGATATTCCCTTTGATGTACATTTAATGATAGAAGATCCTGATAAATACATAAAAGAATTTGCCGAAGCAGGGGCAAAAAATATCACGGTTCATCAGGAAGCATGTTTACATTTAGATAGAACGTTGCAGTTTATTAAATCTATGGGTATTATGGCTAGTGTTGCATTAAATCCAGCAACACCGTTAGAAACATTGAAATATGTACTGCCATCGGTTGATATGGTTCTGATAATGACTGTAAATCCTGGGTTTGGGGGACAGGTATTTATAGATGAAATGTATGAAAAAATACGTGAACTAGCATATATTAGAAAAAGCAGAGGATTGAATTTCAAGATAGAGGTTGACGGTGGGATTAATGTAGAAAACATCAATGATGTAGTTTTTGCTGGAGCTGATGTGATAGTGGCAGGATCCTCAATATTTGGTAGTGGCGACCCAAGAGAAAATATAAAAAAACTCAGAGGTGCAGTAAAAAGATGAAAACATGCATTATTTCAAACGGTGAGTTTAACGACTCTGATTATATAAGGAAATTAATTAATAATTGCGATTATGTAATTTGCGCTGACGGTGGTGCAAATATTGCATATAAATTAGGAATAGTCCCCAATCTAATTATAGGAGATCTTGATTCGGCCGATAAACAAATTATTGACTATTATAAAAAAGATGGCGTTCAAGTAGATAAATATCCAACAGAGAAAGATGAAACAGATACTCAGTTAGCGACGCTTAAAGCTATAGAACTTGGAACCGATGAAATCATATATATAGCATCAATAGGAAGCAGATTTGATCATTCTATAGCAAATCTGTCACTTCTATTGTACCTACTAAAAAGAAATATAAAGGGAATAATAGCAAGCGAAAAAAATGAAATTCATCTTGTAGATAGGTCTTTAGAATTAGAAGGCAAGATAGGTGACATTGTTTCATTAATTCCATATAGTACAGATGTAAAGGGAATATACACTGATGGATTATATTATTCTTTATCAGGGCAGGATATGTCATTGGATATGCCTTATGGTATAAGCAATGTTTTTATAAATAATAAGATTAAGATTAAAATTGACAGTGGATTATTATTAGTAATAAAATCTAAAGATTAGCACATTACCCCTTCTTTACGAATAAACTATTATTGTGTAAGGAGGGGTTTTTATGTGGAATAGAATGTATAGAAAAATAAGGAATTTGAATAAAAAGATGAATTATTCTATAGGGTATATAATTATGGCTTTAGGAATTTTTATTCTTGTAATATACATACCTAGCTGGCTATGGATGGTACTACTAGGTCTATCTGTCATAATGATCGGATATTATATTAATGCATATTTCAAATAGTAAATAAATAGTTTAGAATAGAAATGATAAAGGGGGATAAATATGAGCAAGAAAAAAGAACCGAAAGTCTTTTATTTTAAAATTCCCGGTTTTATTAAAAAATTTTTAAGTTCTATAACCAAAGGTAAAAAATAAAAAGCGTGCATTTATGCACGTCTTTCTTTATATGGCCCTCTTAACCTTCCCTGACTTTAAACATTTCGTACAAACATTTAATCTTACAGGTGTTCCATCAACAATAGCTCTAACACGCTTTAAATTTGGCTGCCATTTCTTTATTGATTTTCTGTGGGAATGGCTATATTGATATCCTGCCATTGGTGTTTTTCCACAAACGTCGCATTTTTTCATTATGTGCACCTCCTCTTTGTCAACAATAACATTTTAACAAAAAAATAAATTTTCTTCAAGATTAATAATTAATTGCACTTAATTTAATGCATTAACACAACAATGATATTTTAACATTATATTTCATATAAGTAAATACTTTTTGAATTAAAATTTAATATCAGTTCCAGAAGATGACAATTATTTTTTTTATTTGTTGATGATTTAATTAGGATAAGGTAAAATATAATTATGATAGGAGGTTATATAAATGGATCAAACCAAAAATAACTTAGGTAAAATAGATATTTCTACAGATGTGATTGCATCTATAGCAAGTTATGCGACTTCTGAATGTTATGGCATTGTTGGCTTAGGAAAGCGTGGACCTGATGGGCTCATAGAGCTTTTTAAAAATGAGCAATCAGGCAAGGGAATTAAGATTACATCAGACGAAGACGGAATAGTTATAGATTTGTACATTATAGTTGAGTATGGTGTAAACATAAAAACTGTTGCTGCAAATATAATTGAAAAAGTCAAGTATACTGTAGAGACATTTACTGGGATCAAAGTTAAAAATGTAATTGTAAATGTACAGAGCATAAAAGTTGATATCTGAGGAGGAAATACTGTTGGATCATATAGATGGTAAAACTTTAAAACTTTTATTTAAAGGTGGGGCTCAATATTTATCAAATAAATCTGATGAAGTGAATAAATTAAATGTCTTTCCGGTTCCAGATGGTGATACTGGTTCTAATATGGCATACACTTTAAATTATGCTGTTAAAGAAATGGAAAAAGCATCCGATAATATAAACGATATATTAAATAGTCTTTCAAGGGGTGCTTTGCTGGGAGCCAAGGGAAATTCGGGTGTGATTTTGTCACAAATTATTAGAGGATTTGCTAAAAGCCTTTTAAATCACGATATAATCACTATAAAAGATTTTGCAGAAGCGCTAAATATGGGTTCTTCTGTTGCTTATAAAGCAGTGATGAAACCTACTGAAGGGACTATTCTGACTGTTGTTAAAGACTGTGCCAATAAAGCTTTAAAATTAAGCAAAATAAAGGACTTTGAAGTATTTATAGATGGGATTGTAAAAGCTGCTGCAGAATCAGTTGAAAGGACTCCTGATTTGCTACCTGTATTGAAACAGGCTGGTGTAGTCGATTCTGGTGGTAAAGGGTTTTTGTTTATATTGTTAGGAATGCTGGAAACAATAAAAGGACATGAAGTTGTTCAAGAATATACAACAAACGATGTTTCTACAAATGAAGCTGACCTGACAAATATAAATTTCAAATATTGTACGGAAATGCTTATAAAAGCCAATTCACAAATGTCTTATAAGTTAAAAAGAGAAATAGAATCTTTTGGTGACAGTTTAATTGTTGTTGGTGATGACGATCTTATAAAAGTGCATATTCATACAAATAACCCTGGCTTGGTATTGCAAAACGGCTTAAAGTATGGTGATTTATTAAAGGTCAAAATTGACAATATGAAAATTCAACATGAAAATATCATATTGGAATCAAAAAATAATTTAAAACAAGATAATAGTCTTCCTGCTAAAAAATATGGATTTTTGGCTGTGTCTCCTGGGGATGGAATAAGTAAAATATTCAAAGAATTGGGATGTGACGTTGTAATTGATGGGGGACAGACTATGAATCCTAGCGCTTTGGATATTTTAAACGGATTGGAAAAAATAAATGCTGAAAATATAATTGTCTTTCCAAATAATAAGAACATAATCATGACTTGCGAACAAGCCATGACGATGGCTGATAAAAACATATATGTGATTGCTACTGAAAGTTTCAATCAGGCAATAAGTGCAATAATAAATATCGATGCAAATATGAGTATAGATGATGTAATAAGAAGCATAAATGATACAATTGAGAAAATCACAACAATAGAAATAACATACTCTATAAGGGATTCAGTTATTGATGGAATAAATATTAAAAGTGGTGACATATTAGGATTTGTAGATGGTAAATTTACTGCAATTGGTACTGATTATAACGAAGTCGCTTTAAAAATTATAAGCGATAATATATCTGATGATACTTCTATAATAACTATTTATTTTGGCAAGGATGTTTCGGAAGATAAAGCAAAGGACTTACAAAATTTTATTTCGTTTGACGGAGATATAGACATTCAATATGGGGGACAGCCTTTGTATTATTACGTTATTTCCATCGAATAGGTGATTATATGGATCTTTCAAAATCTATACAATATGTAAAGGGAGTAGGTCCTAAAAGAGCTATATTATTAAAAAAAATCGGCATAGAAACAGTAAAGGATGCGCTGGAATATTATCCAAAAGAATATGAAAATAGAGAAAAAATAATACCAATAGATATGCTTAAGATCGGTGAAAAGCAGACTTTTAAGGCTTATATAGCGGGTAAGGCAAGGGAATACAAAGTAAAAAGATTAACTATTACAAAGATACCTGTTAAGGATGGAAGTGGTGCGGTTGAACTTGTTTGGTATAATCAGCCGTACATAAAGAGCAATTTTAAATTAGGCGAAGAATATATTATAAATGGCAAAGTTTCTTATAAATATGGACAGATATATGTTGAGAATCCGGTTATGGATAGAAGCGATAGTCTAAATATCAATGCTGGAAGGATTGTGCCAATATATAAATTAACGGAAGGATTGAGCCAGAAAGTTATAAGAAGTATAATTTTCAATCTTTTGAAAGAATATTTAAATGATATAGAAGAAATATTTGATGAAAATTTTTTAAAAGAATATAATTTGTTAGATATTAAAAGTGCAATAAAAAATATACACTTTCCCGAGTCTTCAAAAATGCTTGAAAGATCCAAATATAGACTTGTTTTTCAAGAATTTTTTATTTTGCAAATAGGATTGGCTTTGATAAAAAATAGATATAATGCAGATAAAGCAGGTATAAAATTTAGATGTGTCGATTTAAAAGATTTTTTTAGCAAGTTAAAATTCCGCCTTACACAAGCACAGGAGAGAGCTTTAAATGAAATACTTGATGATATGTATTCAGGGAAAGTAATGAATAGGCTTTTGCAAGGTGATGTTGGCTCAGGAAAGACGGTTATAGCAGCAGCAGCCATGTATGTTGCTGTGAAAAATGGATATCAGGCTTCTATAATGGCTCCGACAGAAATTCTTGCAAAACAGCATTATTTTACTTTAAAAGAAATATATGACGAATTAGATATAAAAATTGAATTGCTTACTGGAAGTATTGGTACTAAAAAGAAAAACAGCATTATTGAGGAAATTAGAAATGGTGAAATTGATATATTAGTTGGTACTCATTCTTTAATTGAGGAAAATGTACAATTCAAAAATTTAGGCTTAGCAATAACTGATGAACAACACAGGTTTGGTGTTCGCCAAAGAGCCGTATTTAAAGAAAAAGGTGAACAAACGGATGTCTTAGTGATGACGGCAACGCCTATACCAAGAACATTGGCACTTATGTTGTATGGTGATTTGAATATATCTGTGATAGATGAATTGCCACCAGGACGAAAGAAAATAGAGACATATGCAATAAGTGGTACTTTAAGAGACAGAGCATATAAATTTGTCATAAATGAAGTGAAAAAAGGGCGTCAAGCGTATATTGTTTGTCCATTAATAGAAGATTCAAACCTGATTAATGCAAAATCGGCAGAAGTTGTATATGAAGAGATTTACAAAGGGGTTTTTAAAGAATTTAGAGTTGGTTTAGTACATGGTGGAATGAATTCAAATGATAAGAATAAAGTTATGAATGAATTTGTTAATGGAGAAATAGATATATTGGTGTCTACAACGGTTATAGAAGTTGGCGTAAATGTGCCAAATGCTTCAGTTATTGTTATTGAAAATGCTGAAAGATTTGGATTGGCACAACTTCATCAATTAAGAGGACGTGTAGGAAGATCATCCCATCAATCTTATTGTATTCTTATAGCATATTCATACTCAGATGTTGTTAAAAAAAGATTGAAAGTGATGACTGAAACTAATGATGGGTTTAAAATTGCTGAAAAAGATTTGGAAATAAGAGGACCAGGTGAATTTTTTGGTGTAAAGCAGCATGGATTGCCAGAATTGAAATTAGCAAATATTTTTGAAGATATTGAAATATTGAAATTGGCTCAAAAAGCTGTTGAAAAATTTTTAAACAACGATATTACATTCAAAAGGCATGATACGATGAAAGCCGAACTAATTGAGCGATTTAAAGATAAATTGGAAGGGATTGTACTAAATTAACATGAGGGAGGAAATCAAAATGAGCAAGATTGCTATAGTAACAGACAGTGTATCAGATATACCTGATGACATAGTAAAATTGTACGATATTTATGTTGTTCCTTTGACTATTGACATTGATGGTGTATCTTACAAAGATGGGATAGATATAAAAAAAGATGATTTCTACAATCTGTTAAATTCAGGGAAAATGCCGACAACATCTCAAATATCTCCAATTGAATTTATGGAAGTTTTTAGCGATTTATTAAAAAGCTATGATGAAATTATCTGTATTCTATTGTCATCTAAATTGAGTGGTACATATCAATCAGCATTATTGGCTAAAGAAAACTTAAAAAATTCAAAAATAACAGTGTTGGATTCGAAAAACTTTTCGTTAGGTTCTGGATTTTTAGTTATAGAAGCTGCTAAAATGGCTCGAAACGGTTCTACAAGAGATGAGATAGTTGGCAAAATCAATGACATGATACCAAAAATAAGTTATATAATGATTTTTGATTCTTTAGATTATCTTTATAGAGGTGGAAGATTAAAAAAATCACAGGCTATACTAGGTAGTATTTTAAATATAAAGCCTATATTAGTCAATAATGATGGAGAGTTAGAAATAAAAGATAAAGTACGAGGGAGAAAAAATGCAATAAAGTGGATAATAAACTATATGAAAGAAACAAATGTTGATTTCAAAAGAAAAGAGATAGGATTACTGCACACTGATAGAGAAGAGTTTATGCTTGAAATTGAAAATGCCATTAGAAACGAGTTTGGAGTTACGAATTTTATTAAGAATAGAGCTGGCTGCTCAGCTGGCGTTCATGCAGGTCCATATGCAGTTGGTGTATTTTTTGAATTAGATTAAATAATAAACCATTTTTATCACCTTCATACAATTTTGCTAATGAAATCATAGTTTATAGAAATTCTTTTTGGGTAAATTAATATTGAAATCATTAAATGGAGGTGATAAAAATGGCAGCAGGTTCAGAGACGAAGAATCCTCTTGTAGTAAGAGAAGCAAAGCAAGCCATGAGCAAATGGAAATATGAAATAGCAAGCGAACTTGGAATAAATCCTCCAGCCGATGGTTATTGGGGCACACTTACATCCCGTGATTGCGGTGCTGTAGGTGGCCATATGGTAAGAAAAATGATCCAAATGGCTGAAAGCCAAATCGCTAACAAAGGTACACTTAGATAATAAAAAGATACCCTTCGGGGTATCTTTTTTAAATAAACTTATTTACGAAAAATAAATTATGTAAAATAAAAATTAAATATCGTTATATATATATGAAAATATTAACATGTATATATAAATTGTATATGGATAAATTAATATTGAAATCATTAAATGGAGGTGATAAAAATGGCAGCAGGTTCAGAGACGAAGAATCCTCTTGTAGTAAGAGAAGCAAAGCAAGCCATGAGCAAATGGAAATATGAAATAGCAAGCGAACTTGGAATAAATCCTCCAGCCGATGGTTATTGGGGTACACTTACATCCCGTGATTGCGGTGCTGTAGGTGGCCATATGGTAAGAAAAATGATCCAAATGGCTGAAAGCCAAATCGCTAACAATGGAACATTGAAATAGTTAAATAAAAGGGTAGCCTGTGTGGTTACCCTTTTTAATTAAAATAATCCAGGTAGTTGACTACCTGGATTGGGAGAGGAGAAATTGAAGGAAGAATTTTGGGGAAATTGGTTTCCCAATTATATTATTTTCCATATTTCAAAATTTTTATACATTATTTTGTATCTTATCGTAAAATATGCTAAAATATTTTAGTATTGGAGGTGTAATTTTGAGGGTTATATCTGGAAAAGCCAAAGGCAGAAAATTAAAATGCCCACCAGGTAAAGCAATAAGACCTACATCTGATATGGTTAAAGAATCATTATTTAATATTATAGGTGCTGATATATATGATTCAAGATTTTTAGATTTATTTTCTGGAACTGGAAGTATCGGTATCGAAGCATTAAGCAGAGGTGCTAATATTTGCTACTTTGTAGAAAAAGTATATAATAATATTAAATATATAAACGATAATATAAAGTTACTTGATTCAACTGACAATGCAAAAGTTTTGCATATGGATGTCCTTGACGCATTATATTATTTCAGCAAAAATAACATTAAATTTGATATTATATACATAGATCCACCATATTACAAAAATTTATATGTGGAACCACTGAATAAAATCAGCGAATATAAACTATTGGATTCATGTGGCTACATAATTGTTGAACATCATAAAAATGATATTTTAAATGATAAATATGGAAACTTGCAAAAAGTTAGAGTTAAGAAATACGGCGAAACTGTATTAACTTTTTATAAGGAGGCAGCAAATGAATATAGCAGTGTATCCAGGGAGCTTTGATCCAGTAACAAATGGACATTTAGATATAATTAAAAGAGGGGCAAAAGTTTTCGATAAATTAATTGTAGCAGTATTGGTTAATCCGTCAAAAACTCCTATGTTTTCAGTAGAAGAGAGAGTTGAAATGTTAAAAGAAGTAACATCTGATATTGAAAATGTGGAAATAGATTGTTTTTCTGGTTTACTTATTGAATACCTAGAAAAAGTTAATTCAAAAATAATTGTTAAAGGCTTACGAATGGTTTCAGACTTTGAATATGAATTTCAGATGGCGTTGATAAATAAAAAGCTTAATCCCGAAGTCGAAACAATATTTTTTATGACCAGCAATAAATATGGCTATTTAAGCTCTAGCATAGTAAAGGAAGTCGCAAGTTTTGGGGGGTGTTTATCGGATCTCGTTCCAGATTCAGTTATAAAGCACATATTTAAAAAATTAAAAAAATGAGGGGGCATTTTATTGGAAGCGACTGATAATCTTGAGGTTTTAGAATTATTAGATTCATTAGAAGACTACATAGAGAATAGTTCTACGATTCCATTATCACAAAAAACTTTAGTAAACAAAGAGGAAATTCTCGAAATTATAAAACAGATAAGAATAAAAATTCCTGATGAATTAAAAAAGGCTGAATGGATCAAGCAGGAAAGGCAAAAAATATTGATTGAAGCGCAACAAGATGCAGAAACAATTTTAAAAGAGGCTGAACAAAGAATAAATCAAATGGTAAACGAAAGTGAAATAGTTAAAAAAGCTGAAAAAAAAGCGTCAGAAATTATAGCTCAAGCTCAGACAAACGCTAAGGAAATTAGACTTGGAAGCAAAGATTACGCTGATGAGTTATTAGCTAAACTTGAAAAAAATGTTACAGAACTTTTAAATACAATAAAAAGCAATAGAGATGAGCTAAGAGGCATAAAATAATCATGCCTCTTTTCTTGTCAACGATACGATGATTATCAGAAAAATTATCGTCAACAACAGTGCGACAAACATGTATGATGATGTTTCAAATATGTTTAACATAGTTTTTACATTTCCTTGTAAGAAAACTTCTGACACCGATGTCTCACCAATGTTTATGAATTTTAAAAATATATAAGAAAATAATGCAGCCATAAAGCTATGTATTATTTTTGCAATGAAATATGGAAAGTAATTTATTTTTGTACTGTTTATAACGCCTATTACCTGGCCATGAGTTGAAAAACCACCCCATGCTAATATTGAGCTTACTAAGATAACTTTCTGAAATAATGGCGCTGTTGCTTGACTAATCAAGCTGGAACCTATTGTTATTTCCATTAGTCCACTAATATACCCCGCTATTAAGTTCTTATTAAATCCCATTATTTCAAAAACAGGCGCTAGTATTTTTTCTATGATATTTATTAATCCATAAACTTTTAAAAATTCTATTAAGACAGAAAAAGCAATTATATATCCACCAATGACGATCATTGTGTTCATGGATGTTTTAACAGCATTACCTAAAATTTCACCAAAATTAATATTGATATAATTAGATTTGCTTTCAGAGCCTTTACTTAAATTAAAATTCCCTCTATTTTCTTCTTTAATTCTATGTCTTCTAAATATGATGCCTGTTGCAAATGAGCCTAGGTAATTTGATAGCATTATAATATATCCAATTTTTGAGTTGCTAAACATACCCATAGCGACAACACCTAGCATGAATAGCGGGCCTGAGTTGTTGCAAAATGTCATTAATCTTTCTGCTTCCGATGTGTTTAAAAGTTTTTCTTCCCATAATCTTTTAATCACTTGAGCTCCAACGGGGTAACCGGACGTATAGCCGACTGCCATAGCAAAGGCTCCATTTCCAGAGACATTAAATAAAGGGCGCATTATAGGTTCTAAAAATTTTCCAATGGTTTTTACGAATCCTAGTTGTAACAATAATTCAGAGCCAATAAAAAATGGAAGCAAAGCAGGAAAGACCGTAAACAGCCATAAATTAATTCCTGCTTTTGCTGCTGAGAGAGAATTTTTTGGAAATACAATAATTGAAACAACAATAAACAGTACTGATATAACTAGAAAATTTCTTGATTTATTTTCGTTCAAAATATTTCCCCCTTTTATGTTTCCACATTTATATTTTTATTTAAAAGGGGATGATAAAATGACTATTTTATTACAATAAATTTTTTGGTAAAATCTAGTCCTGACACTGAGGCATTTTCGTATGCTAGTGTATATATATCAGTTGCTTTAATATCTTTTTCGAACATATATGTATCAGACAATATCTTTTTATAGTTTGAAACCTTTGTTATAATTGGTATTTCAGCCTTATTTTTAATCATCTTTAAAAGTTCAAGGCCCTTTTTATTCGCCCCTAATATTCTTATGTAGTTTGGGCCATCGTACCTTGAATATATATTGGATTCTATGCCTAATAAAACATGCAGTAATATTCTTCTTATTCTGCTTTCTGTGTATCTTTTAGTTTTTATATAGTCTATGATTTCATCTACATTATTGAAAAGGGATGAAGCCCTTTTAATGCGATTTTGTAATCCTTCTGTAACATCAAAAACATTTTCGATACTACAATTGTTTCTTAGCAGATATGTTATTATTTTGCTAAAATTTTCTAGAGTGACTGGTCCATGACCTTTATCAATACAATTTTTTAAAATTTCAATAGAATATTCTGGCATATACTTGCTCAATACAGAATAATCTTTATTTATTATAATTTCTCTTAAATATGTGGCACTAGCAAAAGAATCTTCCGCTTTCATAGAATTATATCCCGGGCCTAGCCTTTTTATTGTTACAGGCTTGATACTGCTATTTATCTTTATCAAGCTTTTTATGTATTCAATGCCAAGTATGTTATTAGGATTTCCAACTACATCATTAATATTTGAACCAAAATATTCTGATAGAGCCATTTCACGTGCTTTTGCATAAGTTATTCCTCTTTTTAAATGACTTTTTAAAAGTACTTTATAATCTTCCGGTTCATTTAAAAGGAATTTTGATATTTTATATAATTCATCAATTGAACCAAGTTCACTTCCAAATGAAATATAGTCAATGACATTTAGTGAATCTAACAGCTTTACTGCTCCATATGCGAAATTTTCTGCTGTAGAAACTGCATATATTGTTGGCAGTTCTATTACTAAGTCAATGCCTGATAACAATGCGGTTTCTGCTCTTGACCACTTGTCAATAATAGATGGTATCCCACGTTGAACAAAGTTACCACTCATAATTGCAATGACAAAATCTGCACCTGTAGTTTCAATTGACTTTTTTATATGATATATGTGCCCGTTGTGGAGAGGGTTATATTCTACAATTACTCCCAAAACAATCATTGATAAAAACCTTTCTAAAAAATATTTGTTTTTTACTTATTATTTTATAAAAAATATGTTAAAATGTAAAATGTGTATACAATATATTTCTCCTTTTTAATTCAGGAGAAAATATTAAGATAAATAATATTAAAGGAAGGGACGATCTTATGAGTATTATTCAAAACATTATTGAAAAAGCAAAAAGCAACAAAAAGAAAATAGTTTTGCCGGAAGGCGCAGAGCCAAGAACGCTGAAAGCAGCTGACATAGTGCTGAAGGAAGGGATTGCTGATTTAATTCTTTTAGGAAATGCAGATGAGATAAGGAACGCTGCTGAAGGGTTAGATATCTCAAAAGCCGAGATTATCGATCCTATAAAGTCAGAAAAATTTGATAAATATGCAAGCGACTTCTATGAACTCAGAAAAAATAAAGGGATTACGCTGGAAAAAGCTAAAGAGACTATTAAAGATAATATTTATTTTGGCTGTATGATGGTAAAAGAAGGTTATGCAGACGGATTGGTATCTGGGGCTATTCATGCAACTGCTGATTTACTAAGGCCAGCATTTCAAATTATAAAAACGGCGCCAAATGCAAAAATTGTATCAAGCTTTTTTATAATAGAAGTTCCTAATTGTGAATTTGGTGAAAATGGAGTATTTTTGTTTGCTGATTGTGCTGTTAATCCGTCACCAAATGCAGAAGAACTTGCATCTATAGCAGTACAATCTGCAAATACTGCAAAAACTTTATTGGGGATGGAACCAAGGGTTGCTATGCTTTCATTTTCAACGAAAGGCAGCGCATCACATGAATTAGTTGATAAAGTGAGGACAGCTACTGAAATTGCTAAAAATTTGATGCCAGATGTAGCAATAGATGGTGAATTGCAATTAGATGCTGCACTTGTTAAGGAAGTAGCCGAGTTAAAAGCACCTGGAAGTCCTGTTGCAGGACGTGCTAATGTACTTATATTCCCTGATTTACAAGCAGGCAATATTGGTTATAAGCTCGTACAAAGATTGGCAAAGGCAAATGCTATAGGACCGATAACGCAAGGAATGGGAGCACCTGTAAATGACTTATCTAGAGGATGCAGCTACAAAGATATTGTTGATGTAATTGCTACAACGGCTGTACAAGCTCAATAAAAAAGCTATGGTATGGAGGATGAAAATTATGAAAATACTTGTTATAAATTGTGGAAGTTCATCATTAAAGTATCAATTAATCGAATCAAAGGATGGAAATGTTTTAGCGAAAGGCCTTGCTGAAAGAATAGGGATAAACGATTCGCTTTTAACACACAATGCAAACGGCGAAAAAATAAAAATAAAAAAAGACATGAAAGACCACAAGGATGCAATTAAATTAGTTTTGGACGCATTGGTAAATAGTGATTACGGTGTTATAAAGGATATGTCAGAAATTGATGCAGTTGGACATAGAGTCGTACATGGAGGAGAATATTTTACTTCATCTGTTCTTATAAATGATGATGTTTTAAAAGCGATAACAGATTGCATAGAATTAGCTCCTCTGCATAACCCTGCAAACATAGAGGGAATTAAAGCTTGCAAACAAATCATGCCAGACGTTCCAATGGTTGCTGTTTTTGATACAGCCTTTCATCAGACAATGCCTGATTATGCTTACTTGTATCCGATTCCTTATGAGTACTATACAAAGTATAAAATTAGAAGATATGGATTTCATGGTACGTCCCATAAATATGTTTCACAAAGGGCGGCAGAAATACTCAATAAACCTATTGAAAGTTTAAAAATTATAACATGTCATCTTGGAAATGGTTCAAGCATAGCTGCAGTTAAAAATGGAAAATCGGTAGATACAAGCATGGGATTTACACCGCTAGAAGGTTTGGCTATGGGAACACGTTCAGGAAGCATTGATCCATCTATAATTTCATATCTAATGGAAAAAGAAAATATTACTGCAGAAGAAGTAGTTAACATATTGAATAAAAAGTCAGGCGTATATGGTATTTCAGGAATAAGCAGTGATTTTAGAGATTTGGAGGATGCTGCTTTTAAAAATGGTAACAAGAGAGCACAACTTGCATTAAATGTATTTGCATATCGTGTAAAAAAGACAATAGGCTCTTACGCAGCAGCAATGGGTGGTGTCGATGTCATTGTGTTTACGGCAGGTATTGGTGAAAATGGTCCTGAAGTAAGAGAGTTTATACTTGATGGATTGGAATTTTTAGGTTTCAAACTAGACAAAGATAAAAATAATGTAAGAGGTAAAGAAGCTATAATATCGACCGCAGATTCAAAAGTATATGTTATGGTTGTGCCGACTAATGAGGAGTATATGATTGCAAAGGATACTGAAAAGATTGTAGAGAGTATAAAATAGTATTCTTGACAAATGTTTACCCCATTAGTATAATTAATTTTGGCAATTATATTGGGGTGAGAAAATGAAAATAGATTTATCAAAGATTAAGGGACATAGGGGACGTAGCATTGAAGTTAATTATGTTGAAAATTTAAGTGTTCTGGAGGCAAATAACGACAGCTACGTAGTCAGCAAACCAATCAGTGTTACAGGAAACATAACGCATGATAGTGAAGGTATAATATTAAAGCTCTTAGTCCGTGGCGCTATTAAGGTTCCATGTGATAGATGCCTTGAGGAATTTGAGCATGAATTTATAATTTCAATAGATGAAATCTTAAATGAAGCTGATGAAGATTATTCATATGAAGTAGAAGATGATAAATTGGATTTAACTAAGATTGTCATTGAAAATGTAGAACTTTCTCTTCCTATGAAGTTTGTTTGCTCACCTGATTGTAAAGGTCTATGTCCTATTTGCGGTAAAAATCTTAATCATGAAAAATGCGATTGCCAAATAAAAGAAGTTGATCCACGCCTTTCAGTTTTGAATAAATTACTGCAGAAAATGTAGGAGGTGTATTTTATGCCAGTTCCAAAGCGTAGGACATCGAAAGCAAGAAGGGACAAAAGAAGACATAGTCATAGTTTAGCAATACCTGCTTATGTATTATGTCCACAGTGCCATGAGCCAAAGTTACCTCACAGAGTTTGTTTAAGCTGTGGTTATTATGATGGCAAAGAGGTATTGAAAGTAGAAGAAAAGTAATGGAGTTAACTCTATTACTTTTCTTTTTATTTCTTGACTTTTATATATTCTGTAATTTATAATTATGAGTAAGTCATAAAAACAACTTATATTTGGAGCTGATAATGTGGCCACTAAGCTAAATAAAAAAGAGAGATTAAGACAATTAAAGATTGAAATAGATAAAAATCCATTTTACACTGATGATGAACTTGCTGAGTTGTTTTCAGTAAGCGTACAGACAATAAGACTTGACAGGATGGAACTTGGAATCCCAGAACTTAGGGAGAGAATTAAAAATGTTGCAGAGGAAAACTATCATAAAGTAAAAGCGATAGTTGGAAGCGAGATAGTTGGTGAGCTTATCGATTTAGAACTGGGCAAAAGTGGCATATCTGTTTTTGAGCCGACACCTGATATGGCTTTTCTAAAGACAAAAATTATTAGGGGACATTATATATATTCACAGGCAGAATCTTTAGCTATTTCTGTAATTGATGCTGATGCTGCATTAATAGGCGTAGCAAATATAAAATATAAATATCCAGTAAGGATAGGTGATCGTCTTGTTGCAAAGGCAGAGGTTATTAGAAGAAGAGGGAATAAATATTTCGTATGGGTTATGATAAAAGTAAAAAATAAGGAAGTTTTTAGAGGTAAGTTTATTTTGGCATCATTAGAAAGTGATAATACTGAAAAGGAGATGCAATAATCTTGAGAATAGCAGTTGATGCTATGGGTGGTGATTATGCACCACTTGAAATAGTAAAAGGGGTTTACAAAGCTTTAGAGAATTTTAACATAGAAATTGTCCTTATAGGGAATAAAGACCATTTAGATAAATATGTTAGAGAAGAAAAAGGTTTGACTGTAGTACATACGACAGAAACAATCACAAACAATGAGCCACCCGTGGCAGCAATCAGGAAAAAGAAAGATTCTTCTATGGCGGTTGGTATTGATATGCTAAAAAAAGGCGAAGTAGATGCTTTTTTATCAGCAGGAAATACTGGTGCATTGATGGCTGGTTCCCTTTTAAAAATTGGTAGGATTAAAGGAATAGACAGACCTGCCTTGGCTCCGATTTTACCAACATTAAATGGTGCTACAATTTTGCTTGATGCAGGATCTAATACTGATTGCAAACCAATAAATCTGTTTCAATTTGCTGTAATGGGAAATGTATATGCACAAAAGATGTTAAATATAGATAATCCTAAAATAGGCTTATTTAATATAGGAGCAGAAGAAGAAAAGGGAAATGAACTGACAAAACAAGTATATGATTTAATCAAAAATTCCCATTTAAACTTTATTGGTAATGTTGAAGGTAGAGATATAGCGTATGGAATTGCTGATGTTGTCACTTGTGATGGATTTGTTGGTAATGCAATATTAAAATCAATGGAAGGAACTGCTTCTGTAATCTCTTCATTGTTAAAACAAGAGCTTCAAAAAAATTTATTGACAAAACTAGGTGCAATTTTAATTTATAATAGCTTAAAAAATATTGTTAAGAAGATGGATTATACGGAATATGGTGGAGCTCCACTTCTTGGTATAAAAAAACCAGTTATTAAAGCACATGGAAGTTCAAAATCAAAGGCAATTTTTAATGCCATAAGACAGGCAAAGACGATCGTTGAAATGGATGTCATATCTCACATACAAAGGGAAATAGAAGTGATTGGAGATGATATAAGTGTCGCAAAATAATACTTTTAAAGCTGGTATTCTGGGGACAGGGAGTTTTCTTCCAGAAAATAAGTTGACAAATAAAGATTTGGAAAAGATGGTTGATACATCTGATGAGTGGATTGTATCCAGGACAGGCATAAAAGAAAGGCGTATAGCTCCGCCATCTATGACAACATCGTATATGGCAACAGAAGCTGCAAAAAAGGCTATTGAAGATGCTAAAATAACTGCTGAAGATATAGATTTAATAATAGTTGCGACTGTAGTTCCAGACATGAACTTTCCATCTACAGCATGTCTTGTGCAAGCGAATATTGGTGCTATAAAAGCAGCAGCATTTGACATAGAGGTTGGCTGTTCCGGATTTATATATGGACTTTCCATAGCAAAACAGTTTATTGAAAATGGTACATATAAGAATGTACTTGTAATAGCTGCTGATGTACTTTCTAAGATAACAAACTGGGAAGATAGAAATACTTGTGTTTTATTTGGGGATGGTGCCGGAGCTGCAATAGTAGGACAAGTAGAAGATGGATATGGAATTTTAGATAATTTTATTGGTGCTGATGGAAAAGGTGGCATGCATCTTTATATGCCTGCTGGTGGATCACGAATGCCTGCTTGTGAGGAATCTGTTAAGAATAAACTGCATACAATTCACATGAATGGACAGGAAGTTTTTAAATTTGCCGTAAATGTTATGAATACTGCTACTATAGAAGTTTTAAATAGATGCGGGTTAAAACCCGAAGATGTAGATATTTTTATACCGCATCAGGCTAATATCAGAATAATAGATGCAGCAATAAAAAAATTAAAATTGTCTAAAGAAAAAGTTTTTATAAATCTTGATAAATATGGCAATATGTCTGCGGCGTCTGTTGCTGTTGCGTTGGATGAAGCTTTGAAAGCTGGTAAAATAAAAAATGGTGATATTATACTGATGGTAGCATTTGGAGCTGGCTTGACATGGGGTTCAACTGTAATAAAGTGGTTTAAATAGGGGTGAAGATATGTTAAATACAAAAATTACGGATTTATTTGGTTTGAAATATCCTATATTTCAAGGTGGAATGGCATGGGTTGCAACAGCTGAGTTAGCTGCTGCAGTTTCAAATGCCGGCGGTCTTGGCATTATTGGTGCAGGAAATGCACCTGCAAGCTTTGTAAGAGAGCAAATACAGAAAGCCAGAAGATTGACTGATAAACCTTTTGGTGTTAATGTAATGTTGATGTCGCCGTTTGTGGATGAGGTAATGGAAATAGTTTTAGAAGAAAGAGTAAGTATGATAACGACAGGTGCTGGCAATCCAGGAAAATATATAAGTAGATTAAAAGAAAGAAATATAAAAGTTGTGCCAGTTGTACCATCTGTTGCATTGGCTAAAAGAATGGAATCTATTGGTGCAGACGCAGTAATAGCAGAGGGAACAGAATCAGGAGGGCATATAGGTGAGCTTACAACTATGGCTCTTGTGCCGCAAGTTGTTGATGCTGTTAGTATTCCTGTAATAGCAGCAGGTGGTATTGGTGACGGTAGAGGTGTTGCAGCTGCTTTTTGCCTTGGAGCATCTGGTGTACAACTGGGTACACGATTTGTGTGTTCGACAGAATGCACAGCAAATGAAAAATACAAGCAGTATATTGTAAATGCAAAGGACAGAGATGCAGTTGTAACAGGAAGGGCGACTGGACATCCAGTCAGGTCTTTAAAGAACCACCTTACAAGAGAATTTGAAAAAGCCGAGCAAAATGGAGCGTCTAAAGAGGAACTGGAGAAATTAGGAGAAGGCAAATTGAGGGATGCTGTAGTATATGGTGACGTTTTAAATGGTTCTGTTATGGCTGGTCAAATATCAGGTCTTATAAGCGATATAAAGCCTGCAAAAGAGATAATAGAAGAACTTTTTGATGATGCTAAAAAGATTATTAAAAATCTATACGGAGGCTTTGAATAATGAAAATTGCATTTATTTATCCAGGTCAAGGTGCACAATACGCTGGAATGGGAAAAGAAATATATGATAACTTTAGTGAAGCAAAAGAAGTTTTTGAAGAAGCTAATGATTCATTAGGATATGATATTGCAAAGCTTTGTTTTGAAGGTCCCGATGAAGAACTTATGAAAACTGAAAACACTCAACCAGCTATTTTGACGGTAAGCATTGCATTGACAAAAGTTTTGTCAAATAAAGGCATAAAAGCAGATGTAACTGCTGGTTTAAGTTTAGGAGAATACAGTGCACTTGTATATTCAGGTGCATTGTCGTTTAAAGATGCAGTGAGACTTGTAAAAAAGAGAGGCGAATATATGCAAAATGCTGTTCCCATCGGAATCGGAGGAATGGCAGCAATAATAGGACTTGATAATGAAACTGTAGAAAACATATGCTATGATGTAAAAGATGTCGGAATTGTGGAGCCGGCCAATTATAATTGTCCAGGTCAGCTATCAATAGCAGGTGAAATTAAAGCATTGGAAAAGGCTGTTGAGCTGGCTAAGGTTAAAGGTGCGAAAAAAGCTGTTATGCTTCCAGTAAGTGCTCCATTCCACTGCTGCATGCTTAAAGAAGCTGGCTTTAAGTTAGAAGGAGATTTGAAACAAATCTATACATATGATATGTCTGTTCCTGTCATAACTAATGTTACTGCAGATTACCTGAAGATGGATGAAGTGAAGAAGATGTTGGTAAGACAGGTAAGCAGCCCTGTTTTGTGGGAACAATCTATACGAAGAATGATTGAAGATGAGGTGGATACATTTATTGAGATAGGTCCAGGGAAAACTCTGACAGGATTCATGAAAAGGATAGATAAGACCAAAAAAGCGTTAAATTTTGAAGATATGGGTACGCTTGTTAAACTTCTATCGAGTTTGGAGGTGAATTAATGGAAAAGGAAATAAAGACGGCATTAGTGACAGGAGGCGGAAGAGGAATAGGCAAGGCAATTACTTTAAAACTAGCAGAAGATGGTTACAATGTCGTTATTAATTATTCAAAAAGTTCGAAAGATGCTGATGACACAGTACTAGAAGCTAAGAAATTAGGTGTAGATGCATATGCAGTGAAATGTGATATTTCTGATTACAAAGAAGTAGAAAAAATGATCGACAACATTATAGAAAAATTTGGACATATCGATGTTGTAGTTAATAATGCCGGAATTACAAAAGACAATTTGATTCTTCGAATGTCAGAAGAAGATTGGGATAATGTGATAGATATAAATTTAAAAGGGACTTTTAATGTAATAAAATTTGTTTCTAAGTATATGATAAAAAGAAGAAAAGGTAAAATTATAAATATATCCTCAGTAGTAGGTATTGTTGGAAATGTTGGACAGGTAAATTATGCATCATCAAAGGCGGGAATTATTGGATTGACAAAATCTTTGGCTAAAGAATTAGCATCGCGGGGCATTACAGTCAATGCAGTTGCGCCGGGTTTTATTGAAACAGATATGACAAAAATATTAAGTGATTCTGTAAAATCTACAATGATAAATTCAATTCCATTAAAAAGAGCAGGAAAACCACAGGATATAGCAAATGTCGTGTCTTTTCTTGCTAGCAATGCTTCAGATTATATTACAGGACAAGTAATTAATGTTGACGGGGGAATGGTAATGTAATATTATTCTAATATGGGTGTTTTGAGAGGAGGTGAACTTTATGGAATTTGAAAAGATTAGAGATATTATTGTAGAGCAGTTAGGCGTAGATCCAGAAGAAGTTACTATGGAATCATCTTTTATAGATGACCTTGGAGCAGATTCTCTAGATATTGTTGAGTTAATCATGGCACTTGAGGAAGAATTTGATGTTGAAATTCCTGATGAAGATGCAGAAAAAATAAAAACTGTAGGTGATGTAGTGGAGTATCTGAAAAATCTTGAAAAATAATACTAAGTCCCGCAAAGGCGGGACTTAATTCGATAATTTATTTAACGGAGGATTATTTATGAACAGAGTTGTAATAACTGGTATAGGAGCTATAACTCCAATCGGTAATAATATAGATGAGCTGTGGGATTCACTTATTAACGGCAGATCTGGAATTGATAAAGTCACGAGATTTGATGTTTCCTCATATCCTACAAAATTAGCAGCTGAAGTAAAAAATTTTGAACCAACTGAATATATAGATAAAAAAGAAGCCAAAAGAATGGATAGATTTACACAGTTTGCACTGTCATCTGCAAAAATGGCTTTGATTGATTCTGGGCTTGATTTAGAAAAAGAAGATCTAGATAGAATCGGTGTTATATATGGTTCTGGAATAGGCGGTATAGAAACACTAGAAAATCAACAAAATATACTAAAGGAGAAAGGGCCTGGCAGAGTAAGTCCGTTTTTTGTTCCAATGATGATAGCAGATATGGCAGCAGGACTTATATCAATTACTTTTGGCCTTAAAGGCCACAATGAGACAATAGTCAATGCATGTGCATCTAGTACGAACGCCATAGGTGATGCCTTCAAGGTTATTGAACGAGGTGATGCAGATGTAATTGTGACAGGCGGAAGCGAAGCTGCTATAACACCTCTAGCAATTGCGGGATTTTGCTCGATGAAGGCAATGTCAACAAATGATGATCCTAAAACAGCATGTAGACCATTTGATGCAAATAGAGATGGTTTTATAATGGGAGAAGGTTCGGCTACGCTTATACTTGAATCACTAGAACATGCTTTAAATAGAGGTGCACATATTTATGGCGAAATTGTAGGCTACGGAGCTACTGCTGATGCATATCATATTACGGCTCCAGCACCTGAAGGCGAAGGTGCTGCAAGGGCGATGAAACTTGCATTAAAGGATGCTGGCATTGTTCCCGAAGATATAGATTATATTAATGCCCATGGAACTTCCACAGAATACAATGACAAGTATGAAACTATGGCAATTAAAAATGTATTTGGGCAACATGCGTACAAACTAAAAGTTAGTTCAACAAAATCTATGACCGGTCATATGCTTGGTGCATCAGGAGCTGTTGAAGCAGTAGCAACGATACTGGCGATTAAGAATGGAATTGTTCCACCTACGATTAATTATGAAACGCCAGATCCTGAATGTGATTTAGACTATGTACCTAATAAAGCATTAGAAATGGAAATAGATTATGCTTTATCAAATTCATTTGGTTTTGGAGGCCACAATGCAACATTAGTATTTAAAAAATATTGAAAGAGGAACAATCATGGAAATCAGTAATAAATACAATAATCTGGAGAAAAACATACGTTATGTTTTTAACAACAAAAAATTGCTTAAAAATGCGCTAACACACAGTTCATGGGCAAATGAAAGCAAAAATGCAGGCATAAGCAATGAAAGATTAGAATTTTTAGGAGACTCTGTTTTAAGCATTATAATTAGTGAATACTTGTATAAAAACAGAAGCGACTTAGAAGAAGGATATTTGTCTAAGTACAGGTCTGAAATAGTTTGTGAACCTTCCCTTGCCAGATGTGCCAGAGAAATAGATCTTGGCAAATATTTGCTTATGGGAAAGGGCGAAGAGATGACTGGTGGCCGCAATAGAGAGTCTATTCTTGCAGATGCTATGGAGGCATTGATAGCGGCTATTTATCTGGATTCAGATCTTAAAACTGCGAGTGATATAGTTTTAAGGCTTTTTGATGAAATAATAAAAGAAGTATTAAGCGGACTAATATATCGTGATTATAAGACAAAACTGCAAGAAGTTACGCAGAAAATGGGGTCAGAAAAAATAATCTATAAACTAATAAATGAATATGGACCTGATCATAACAAAATGTTCGTAATAGAAGTTTATGTTGGTGAAAATAAGCTTGGCAGAGGCATAGGAAGAAGCAAAAAGGAAGCTGAACAATATGCTGCCATGGAAGCTTTAAATAAGATGGGATTGAAATGAATAATATTTATATTATACCAATTTTTATACCACATTTAGGGTGTCCACATAAATGCGTGTTTTGCAATCAAGAT
This sequence comes from Thermoanaerobacterium butyriciformans, assembly GCF_017874545.1. Lineage (GTDB taxonomy): Bacteria > Bacillota > Thermoanaerobacteria > Thermoanaerobacterales > Thermoanaerobacteraceae > Thermoanaerobacterium > Thermoanaerobacterium butyriciformans. The sequence continues at coordinate 41,085 of NZ_JAGGLT010000022.1, forward strand.
GAGATTACTGGTTTTAAATCCAAGGTTGATGAAGAATATGTAGATAATACTATAAAGGAATATCTAAAAACTATACCAAGAGAATCGCATATTGAAGTCTCTTTTTATGGGGGAAGTTTTACTGGAATACCTTTAGAAAAGCAAAAAAAATTTTTAAGCATAGCACAAAATTATATTAAATCTGGTGAAATTGATGCAATACGCCTTTCAACAAGACCTGACTATATAGATGATGCTATTCTTGAAAATTTAAAAAAATATGGTGTCTCAATTATAGAACTTGGTGTACAAAGCATGGATGAAGAGGTATTGCTGAAAACCCTGAGAGGTCATACTGCAAATGATGTTTGCAATGCTTCAAGATTAATAAAGCAATATGGCTTTACATTAGGGTTACAAATGATGATAGGTTTGCCTGGAGATAACAAGCAGAAATCGTTAAAAACGGCTAATGAAATAATTTCTCTGCAGCCAGAGTTTGTAAGAATTTACCCAACTCTTGTGGTAAAAGGCACTTATCTTGAAAAGATGTATAGAAATGGTGTATATGAACCGATTGATTTAGAAAGTGCCGTAGAATTGTCAAAAATACTGTATATAAAATTTAAAAAAAATGGTATAGATGTGATTAGAATCGGTTTACAAGCAACAGACGATATTAATGTTAATAGTGATATTGTGGCAGGTCCTTTTCACCCTGCTTTTGGGCAATTAGTTAAATCATCAATTGTGAAAGATATTTTAGATAGTATATTTCAAAATAACGGCATAGAAGATGGATTAGTAGATATTTATACTAATCCTCGGGCAACATCAACTTTAGTAGGACAAAAAAAGAGAAATAAGATTTATTTAGAAACAAAATATAATACAGAAATAAGGATAATTCAAACATCTGATATTCCGGAAGATAGTGTATATGTAGGATTTAATGGTCAATTGTATAAAGACTCGATGGAAAACTACATAAATAAGTCCACTATATAATCTTTAAAAAAATTTTTATAAAAAGAAGGATTTGATAAATATATATAGAATATATATTTTGTATTCATTTTCAATTCTACTAAGGAGGTTATTATAGTGGAGGTTCTAAAAGTATCAGCTAAATCTCAACCTAAATCTGTAGCAGGAGCGTTGGCAGCAGTATTAAGAGACAAGTCTGTAGCTGAAATACAGGCTGTTGGAGCAGGAGCCGTAAATCAAGCTGTTAAAGCGATAGCAATCGCAAGAGGATTTGTGGCACCTAATGGTATAGATTTAATTACTATACCAGCTTTTTCAGAAATAGAAATAGAAGGGGAGACCCGGACAGCTATAAAGTTCATAGTAGAGCCAAGATAATTAAAACCTGCTGATGCAGGTTTTAATTATCTTTTATAAATTACTTTTTTCAACATTAAAAACTTGGAGGGTCTTATGTTTTTAAAAAGATTAGAAATAATAGGATTTAAATCCTTTGCTGATAAAGTTATATTAAATTTTGAAAAGGGAATAACGGCGATAGTTGGTCCAAATGGAAGTGGCAAAAGTAACATATCGGATGCTGTAAGGCTTGTTTTAGGGGAACAGAGCATTAAAAGCTTAAGAGGTAATAAATTAGAAGACGTAATATTTGTGGGCACTGAAAAGAGAAAGCCTTTAAGTTTTGCAGAAGTAACTTTAACGTTGGATAATAGTGACCACATGCTTCCTTTGGATTTTACGGAAGTCGTTATTACCAGAAAAATATTCAGATCTGGTGAAAGTGAATTTTATATTAATAAAACTCAATGCAGGCTAAAAGACGTATATGAATTGTTTATGGATACAGGAATTGGGAGAGATGGATATTCTATCATTGGTCAAGGTAAAATAGACGAGATATTAGTATCACGACCAGAAGATAGAAGACAAATTTTTGAAGAAGCATCTGGAATATCAAAGTACAAATACAAAAAAGAAGAGGCCATAAAGAAGTTGATTGCTACTAACGAAAACATAAATAGAATAAATGATATATTATGTGAGCTTCAAAATCAATTAGAGCCGCTATATGAGCAAAAAGAAAAGGCTGAAATGTATACAAAATTGCAAGAAGAGAAAAAACGAGTAGATATAACAATACATTATTTTGATGTAGAGGAATTATTTAAAAAACTAAATAATCTTAAAGAAGAACAAGATGTTATTGAAAAAGAGATATTAAAATTTCAATCGGAAATTGAAGAACGAAAGAAAACTCTTGATAATGAAGAATCAAAAATCAACAATTTGAAGAAAGAATTAGATATAAACAAAGAAAATTATTTTAATTCTTTAAATGATATGGAAACTATAAATGGCAAAATAGACCTTTTAAACGAAAAAATTAAAAATAGCCAAGAAAATATAGATAGGTTAAAAAAATCATTAGATGAAGGTAAAATTAAATCTACTACAATATTGAAAGAAATAGAGAATATTAAAAATGATATAAAGAGATTAGAATCAAGAAAGATGGAATTAGAGGCAAATCTAAATGATCTGACTTTGAAATATGATTCGACAAAAGAAGAAGCTGATATGAAGCAAATAGAAGTGGAAACTGCTAAGGAAGACATCGTAGACATTTTGAATGAGATTGCAGAAAATAAAAACAATCTTTCAACTACTGAAATAATGAGAGATAACTTATTGGAAAAATTAAATGAATTAAATAAAACACAAGGAATGTTGCTTGACGATATAAACAATAAAAAAGAAGAAATAATTAAAATAAGCAGTAATATACAGTCGCTTAAAGATGAAATAAAAAAAATGTATAGTGAAAAGAATTCTATTGAAACTGATTTAAATGCTTTAGAAAATGAAATTAAAATCAAAAATGAAGAATATGGAAGAATGCTAAATGAATACAATAGTAATTTATCAAGGCTGAAAGTCTTAAGAGAAATGGACAGAGATTATGAAGGGTATAGCTACAGCATAAAGAACTTAATGAAATACATTGAAACTGATAACAAAGTTAAGCAAAATGTATTAGGTGTTGTCGGTGAGCTGATTAAAGTAAAAAGTGAACATTCATTGGCTATTGAAATAGCTTTAGGCTCAGCTATTCAAGATGTCATCACAAAAACTACAGAAGATGCAAAAAATTTAATATCGATCTTAAAGAAAAACAATTTTGGAAGAGCGACATTTTTACCCCTTGATAATATAAGCTATAAATCATTTGATCAATCGCTAGATAATGTCGATGGTGTTGTAGGATTGGCTTCTGATATAATAGAGTACGACAAAAGAATTGAGAAAGCTATAAAATTTATTTTAGGAAGAGTAATAATAACAAAGGATATTGATACGGCACTTTTACTGACAAGAAAATTTAAAAACCAATTTAAAATAGTCACATTAAAAGGTGAAGTTATAAATCCTGGTGGCTCAATAACTGGCGGAAGCATTAATCATAAATCTCAAAACATATTAAAACGCAAGGAAGACATTAAATATGCAAGTATGAGATGTAAAGAATTAGAAAAAGATCTAAAAGAATTGGAAAAGTCAAAAGAAGACTTAACAAGAAAGACAGAAACAATCAAGGAAAAGCTGGATAATGTATTAAAGGATATTAACAATAGAGAAAATACTTTTGATGAATATACAAAGAACAAAGCGACTTTAGAGAGCGAAATTGAAAAAATATACGCTACTATAAAAGACAACGAAATAGAAAAAAGTCAATTAGAAGAAGTTATAAAAAGCTATAACAAAGAAATTGAAAGTTATAAGGGTAAAATTTCTATCCTCAGTGAAAAAAAATCATCATTAGACAAAATAATTAAAGACTACAAAGATAACCGTGATAATAATAATGGCTTATTAAGTAAGTTGGAGGCAGAAATTACAAATTTAAAGATAGAATTGGCAAGATATGAGCAAAATTTACAAAATGATATTTCTAAGTTAAATGAAAAACAATTAGAATATGAAAATACGATAAAATACATCAGTGAAATTGAGAACAACCTTAATAAATATGGAAATTCTAAAATAATTTATGAAGAAGCTAAGCAAAAGTCTATAGAGGAAAATAATGCTTTAAAAGATAAGTTAAAATTGACCAGTGATAAGATACAAAAACTTGAAGATATGTTGAATCAGAAAGTAGATAAAATCAATGATGCTAAAAATGAGTTAATTATTTTGGAGAAGGAACACTCAAAGAGATTAGAAAAAAAACGAAGCTTGGATTTAAATATTCAAAAGATTGAGATGGAAATAGAGAATATTAAAAATCGCCTTTGGGAAGATTATGAAATAACAATTGGAAATGCTAAATCCTACTTAATCGATGAAAGCATTTCAACATTGAGGCAACGCTCATTAAAACTTGCTGCAATGATAAGAGATTTGGGCGTAGTCAATCTAAATTCTATAGAGGAATATAAAAATGTGAAGGAAAGATTTGATTTTTTAAAAAAGCAATATGATGATTTAGTAGATGCAAGAAATTCTCTTAACTCTATTATTGACGAGACAAATAAAATTATAAAAATAAAATTTAAAGATAATTTTGAATTAATTGAAGCCCAATTTAAAGAGACATTTAAAAAATTGTTTGGTGGCGGACGGGCTGAATTGATTTTAACAGATCCAGATGATCTGTTGAATACCGGAATAGAGATCAATGTTCAGCCGCCTGGTAAAAAATTGCAGAATATTTCTCTTTTATCTGGTGGTGAGAAAGCATTAGTTGCAATATCATTATTGTTTGCTATGATATTAATAAGACCTACTCCGTTCTGTATACTTGATGAGATTGATGCAGCACTTGATGATGCAAATGTTGATAGGTTTGCATCCTACCTGAAGGAACTTTCTAAAGATTCACAGTTTATTGTTGTCACACATAGAAAAGGTACGATGTCTGTAGCTGATACATTATATGGAGTAACGATGCAGGAGAAAGGCATCTCGAAATTATTATCATTGAAATTAGAAACTGCTTAGAAAGGAATGCAAAAGTATGTTAAATTTTTTCAAGAAAAACAAAAAAGAAGATGCTAATTTAGAAAAAGATAAAAAGGGGCTATATCAAAAATTAAAAGATGGTTTAACTAGGACAAGAAATAATTTTACGGCAAAAATTGATAGCATTTTATCTTTAGGAAGAAAAATAGATGATGAATTATTTGAAGAATTAGAAGAAATTTTGATTTTAGCCGATGTTGGTGTTGTTACTACTGAAAAAATTATAGAAAATATGAAAATTAAGGCAAAAGAGCAAAAGATAAAAGAAGCCGATAAGATAAAGGATCTACTTGCAGAAGAAATATACAATATCATGGAAGTTAATGAAAGACCATTTAATATAACATCTCCAACTCTGATCTTAATTGTCGGCGTAAATGGTGTTGGCAAAACAACTACAATAGGTAAACTTGCCAATAAATATAAAAATGAAGGTAAAAAGGTCTTGCTTGTAGCTGCAGATACGTTTAGAGCTGCAGCAATAGATCAATTAGAAGTTTGGGCTGGCAGAAATAATTGTGAAATTATAAAACATGAAGAAGGTTCTGATCCAGCGTCAGTAGTATTTGATGGTATAAAAGCGGCAAAGGCGAGAGGTGCTGACATAATTTTGTGCGATACAGCAGGAAGGCTCCACAACAAAAAAAATCTCATGGAGGAACTAAAAAAAATATATAGAGTAGCTCAAAGAGAATTTGATAATGCAAATATTGAAACTTTATTAGTTTTAGATGCTACAACGGGTCAAAATGCGGTACAGCAAGCAAAAATCTTTAAAGAAGCAGTAAATGTAACAGGAATTATTTTGACGAAGCTTGATGGTACAGCAAAAGGCGGCATTGTAATATCGATAAAATCCGAACTTGATATACCAGTAAGGTTTATTGGCGTAGGAGAGGGAATTGACGACCTTCAAGAATTTGATTCAGAAAAATTTGTCAGAGCATTGTTTGAATGATCTTATCAAATGAAGGATTATAAGCCAGGTGAAAACCTGGCTTAGCTAGTATTGTTAGAATGCTTATTATATAAGGAAATAATAAATGTTCTTGAAAACATTGATAATAGAAAGGAACTTATAAAAGTTTACGTAAAATTATCTATATTATACCTTGAATATGATGATATAGCGAATTGTGGCCATTATTTAAAAAAGATAGAAAGTATCATGAATAATGAAATACTGTATTATTTAAAACATCTAATTAAGTTCCTCAAAAGTTAAATAAAATTCTCGACAGTATCTCTTTTTTTTTAAGTTGACATTTTGTATTACATAAATATTTATGTGAGACCTTTTTATAATTTTTACGTCTTATATTATAGATGCAGTTTATGTGGGAGGTTAAAATGGATTATCCAGATCTTGAATATTTATGCGATAGAACATGGCCGTTATTATTTAAATACGTCTATTATAGAGTGAATAATGTGGATGATACAAATGATATTGTTCAAGAAACATATTTGAGGGCAATTAAAAATTTTGAAAACGTGCGGGATAAAAAATTTTTTTTGCCTTATTTAAAAAGCATTGCTAGGAATATTATGATAGATAAATACAGAGAAAAGAAAATAAGTGATATACATTTTAATGAAATGAATGTGGAGATGTTTTCTGATAACGTAATGTTAGAAGAATATGTTGTAAATCTTGAAGAGAAAGATCGCCTTTATTCTTGCCTATTGTCTTTGCCTGAAAAATACAGAACAGTTATAGAACTTCGCATTATAGAAGGTCTCAGCCTAAAAGATTGCGCAAAGATATTGGGCAAGAGTACATCAAGCATAAAAAATATTCAGTATAGAGCAATAATTAAATTGCGTGAATTGATGAAAAAGGAGGTATTGCGAAATGAATAGTGATGACCTTAATAAGCTTATTGATGAATTAAATATTAACAGTGAATCGGCTTTTGATGATGAAGAAACGATATCACTGCTAAAAAATTTAAAAGATTTAAAAGATACCTATTATAAAGACAAAGATGTGATTAAAAGCATCAAAGCTAAAAGAAGGAGAAAGTCATCGCTTATTGCTGCCACCTTGATATTCTTCACATCAATACAATTATTTAATTTACCTTTAATAGGTACAAAAATCGGAGATGGTACCTTATCACCATCTTATAATATCGTTTATGCAATGCAGAAGACCTATAATAGTGTGAAAACCATAGTACTTGATACAAACATAGTAGAGACAAATATAAAAAATAATAAAGTGATAAAAAAGGAGTTCTGGAAAGAAATATATGCAGGGCCATTAAGCTATCGAATGGAGGGGTGTGATCAAATATTGATTGCTGATGGCACTAAGACACTGAACTATGATAAAAAATCGAAAAAAGGTGTTTTGAAATGGACTAATCCATTGGCATCACCTGTGTTGAAACTAAAATCGCAAGTGGACGATATATATAAATATGGTAATTATAAACTGGTTGGCAGTGAAAATTTAGACGGTATCGACACTAATGTAATTAAAGTTGAGACAAAAATAAAAAAAAGTAAAGCAAAGTTTAGAATAAAAACAGACACATACTGGATTGACAAAAAGACAAATTTTATAGTTAAACATGAAGAACTAAATGGAGATGTCAAAAGAATAGTAACATATAATATAGATTTCAATACATTAGTAAATAAGGATGATTTAAAGCCAAATTTGCCAGAATTGTATATGTATATAATACTTTTGACAACATGTATATATTTAACTCAATAGAAGATGCTAAAAAAGCATCAGATGATGTAATTATACCTGATAAACTTCCCACAGGCTTAAAATTCTTCAATGCATGGAAATACAAAAAAGATCCTAATCCATCTAATCCTTATAATCACTCTATTCAATTGTGCTATTACAATGAAGATTACACTAAAGTAGTTTATATAGAAGAGTTTAAAAAAGGCGATAAAATACTTGTAAAGATTTCTACAAATTTCGTACATGGTGAACTAAAACCTACAATAGATGACTTAAAATCAAAGTACAGAAATATTGATATTACTCTGTCAGAGTTAAGTGTTTATTGATTAATACTGAGGGATTCTTTATAAAAATCAGTGCAATTATATATTTTGCAGCACGGGATTTTGTGGCGAATCAATATGGTATGTGTGTGAGTCATTCTTATGATTCAAACGTCTTTATATAGAGGAGGTTATGCATGAACTATATAAATACAGGGGTTGATAGAAATGAAGGTATATATATATTTAGCATTATCATATCTGAAAAAACAAAGAGGAAGGACGATTGCTTTAGTATTAGGTGTCGCCTTGGCAGTAATGCTTGTATTTGGTACTAACGTTATATTTGAAAGCCAGAGCAGAAATCAGCTTGCTAATATTTACAAAATGTATGGAACATATCAGGGCATATTTACTAATCTAAATAAAGACTTGACTGAGAAAATAAAAAATGATAAAGACGTAAGTAAATCTGCAGTAGCAGCTAATCTAGGAAATCTCGTTACTGATAATGGAATTTCAATGATATTAAATTCAACAGACAAAGACTACATAGAGATGAATGGATACACTCTTACAAAAGGTCATTTGCCAAATAAGCAAGGAGAAATAGTATTAGAATCACAGGCTTTAAAAAAGATGGGACTTAAAGAAAAGCTGGGTAAGACAATAAATTTTAAAATCAAAAAGGAATATAAAGATGAAAACGGCCTGAACCAAATATACATAGAAAACAAGTTGTTCAAATTAGTAGGGATATTAGATAAGCCCAAACAATATTATGATGGATACTATTCACTGAGAGGATTTACATACTTTAAAGAAGGTGAAAAAAATGTACTGCCTGACAATCTTATAACATATGAAGAAATCGTCAAATTGAAATCAAAGGCTAATCTATCGGGTCAGTTGAATCAGATAAGAGAGAGGTATAATATAGGAAGATGGGATTATGACCTAAATATACAACTGGTAACAGCACTTGATGATTACAGTTCTCAAAATACGAATGCTTCTGTACGTCATTTTAATATTTTGATAGTAATTACAGCGATTCTTCTTATATATAACATGTTTAACATATCTTTAATAGACATGATAAAACAAATAGGCATGATGAGGGCTATAGGGTCGTCAAAGAAACAAGTGAGACTGATAATAGGATTTCAAAGCTTATTTATTCTCATCATTGGATTATCTCTTGGTCTATTGATGGGTATTGCATTTTCATATATTGGGATGAAGTTGTTTAACTTTGCATTTTTAGATGTATCACAATCAACAGTGTACATAAGTGCGAAAAACATATGGAATGCAGTAATAGTCGGTACAGCAACAGTCATATTATCAAGTATAATACCCATATGGATGTCAGGAAGGATATCACCAATAGAAGCTATGAGAAAGAGCGATAGATCAGGTGGAAAACAAAGAAATAGAGGATACCATAAGTTTATAAAAAAGATATCTGGGATAACAGGTGAGATGGCATATAAAAATGTGTGGAGAAATAAGTGGAGGACTATAATAATAGTTGTATCAGCAGCAATGGCAGGATATTTATTTATAGATGATATTGCATTTCTTAACAACCGAGATGCGGTGTATAATACAACACCGTATGTTTTAAACATGCATGACTATGATTTTAAATTGTTGTTTGGTCCAAATATAGATCTATATTTTACAGGTTATACAAATGATGATGTAAAAGCCATATCTCAGATAGAAGGAGTGAAAAAAGTAGGTACAAAGGTATCTATGGAAGGTTTTTTGGAATCTGATGTAAATGATTTAGATAATGACTTTAAAAAGTACAATGGAATTTCAGATACAAATAGAAATGTGGAAACAACGATAGAAGTAAAAGGCTATGATGATGATCAGTTGCAGGGATTTAAGAAGTATATAGATAAAGGGTACATGTCATCGCTGAATACTTCATCAGATAAATATCCAAATGCAATAGTATTTAATTACTATTATGATATTTTTAAACATAAGCTTGAGGGAATTAGAAAAGATTTAAAAGTTGGTGATACCATGACAATAAGGATTCCTGTTATCAGAAATGGCAAAATAGCATATGAAGAGGAAAATATCAGAGTAGGTGCACTATTAAAGCAGGAATGGACAGCTAAAGGTGACAGTACACGGGGAGCCAGGATGGAGATAATCCTTCCTCAAAAGTACTTAATGACCATTTCAGGGAAAAGTACATATGACCAGATCAGTGTGCAGTCTGAGGCGGAAAAGGACACTTATGTGTATGATAGTATAAACAAGATTCTAAAGGACAAGCCTTTTGCAGGTGTGGAAAGCAAGCTAAGTTATATAGAAAAGAGCCAAAAAGGATTTACGGGAGTATTGAAATCAGACATGGTGATCGTAGCATTGATATTACTAATAGCAGGCATGAATGTATATAATACGCTAAAAACCAACTTATTGATACGTACAAATGAGTTTTCCACACTTAGAGCAATAGGCATGACAGTCAAGCAGCTTAAAAGCATGATAATAAAAGAATCGATTATTTATGGCCTTTTAAGCAGCATAATAGCGGCTTTAATAGGCAGTTATAACGTTTATTCATTTTACAGTTTGGTAAACAGGCAGTACAAGGCTGGATTTAACATAAGCGAAAGGCTGCAATTTAAATTTCCAGTTATACCAATACTATTGTACAGTGCTATAGTTATTGTTATATGCATATTGTCATCTTATGTATCTGCAAAGAAAGTAGAAAAGCTTAATATAGTAGAAGGTCTAAATATAATCGAATAAAAGATGAGGTGGAGATTATGGGCATATTAGAGACAGTAAAATTGACTAAGACATACGGCAAAGGTGACAATAAAGTAGAGGCTTTAAAGGAAGTATCAGTTTCTATAGAAAATGGAAAATTCACTACTATAGTAGGCCCCAGCGGTTCAGGTAAGAGTACGCTGCTTCACTGCATGGCAGGACTAGATGTGCCTACATCAGGTGAAGTATTATTAAATGGTGAGAATATATTTAATCTATCAGAAGAAAAACTTTCGATACTGAGAAGGCGAAACTTCGGATTTGTATTTCAAAGCTTTAACCTTATACCAGTTATAGACGTGTATGAAAATATAACATTGCCAGTATCATTAGATAATAAAAAAATAGATAAGGACTACATATCGGAAATAATAGAAATTTTAGGACTAGAGAGCAAGATAAAAAGCTTTCCAAATGAACTCTCAGGAGGACAGCAGCAAAGAGTAGCAATAGCAAGGGCACTATCAAACAAACCAGATATAATATTTGCAGATGAACCAACAGGTAATTTAGACAGTAAGAGTGATTTCGGAAACTAATTTCCAGCAGCATACAATGACATAAATTAGATATTAGATACAAAAAATAACAATGATTTTGCGATAAAAATAA
>NZ_JAGGLT010000023.1 GCF_017874545.1 Thermoanaerobacterium butyriciformans
CCTATGACATAATTATAGAACAAAATTAGCTCGAAGTGGCACATTTCATTACGTTTTGTGCCTTGAGCGAAGCGAAAGGAATGATTATAAAAATGAAAGAATTATTACAATTATAGTTATCCAATTCATTCCAAAGCTTTCATTTATTTTTGTAATTAAATTTGATAACCCCAATATTAAAGAAATGGATATAGTAAGACCAACTATATTTATTTTTGCTTTATCTTCAAGTTTATTTTTTATCTCAAATGTATCATTATAAAAATCCTTTAATTGATCAATGGACAATGCATTATATTCTTTCATGTATTCCAGATCTGTTTTCACGCTGCTGAGCAAGTTCAACTTGTTTTTTATTTTATTATTATCTTGTACATTGGCTACAAAAGGAAATATCTTTTGAAATATCTTTTTTACTAATTCAACCATTTATACACCTCTTGTTAACATATCAACAATATCTATATCTATCCTTTGATTAGCATTTTCTACTAACCATGCCCATTCGCCTGTAGGATTAATCTCGATAAAGTAATAATTCCCCTTACAATATACCAGGTCAATTGCGCCAAATGACAAATTAAACTTTTTTACAAGTTCTATTGACCTATTAATAATAGTTTTAGGCAAGTCATAAGGTATAAACTGTACATCGTCCTTGTGTTTTCTCCAGTCACCTTCAATACCTTCGTTATTTTTTACAATTTTAACGGCATGCACTTTTTCTCCGATAACAGTGACTCTTAAGTCTATTTTGGGATAGATATACTCTTGGAGTATTATCGGTGCTTCCATTAAATTAGACTCTCGGATCTCACTGCCTTTAACAATATTAGAAAATACAAATAACTCTGTCTCGTCCTTTCTAAATAATGCTGTATCCAAAGATTTAACGATATAATTAGATTCAGCTTTAATTGGAATTTTTGCTTCATTTGTTATAAATGTTTGTGGTATTTCAAAACCAATTTGGCTTGCATATTTTAATTGCAAAATTTTGTTTTCAGCTTTATATGTAGAAACAGGATTATTCATCCATAGAATATCTTCAAAATAAATTAAGTTCCTAATAAAAGAACTCCACTGGCTTCTATACAATTGTTCTGCTAAACTCAATGAGTGATTATAGCTGTCTCTCAAAAAAACAGGTGCTCTAAAATATATTGATTTTAGAAATGATTCTTTTACCTGGTACTCATTATTTCCTATGCATATATTCATAATACCTTTGCAAAGATCAATAAATATACAGTAATCCGAAAATCTATCTCTGTTAATTCGAAGATATTTTTGTCCTCTACGTTGAAGTTCATAACATATGTAATCTGATGTAAAATCAAATGAGTTAGAAACTATTAAATGCTCAACATCATTCACCTTTTTGATCTTCCCCCGTTTCTCTGTCCTCTTTTTTTGTCCTAGGTTTTATAAAATTCTTATCCAAAATAACTGGCAAGTTATTGGTTTTGGAAATCCAATAACCTTTTTTGTGATCATAATAACAACCATCCATATTAGGTACTTGTTTTGGTAGTGGATATTTATATGCTTTTTTAATTAATAAATGATATGACACTATATAACCCTTCTTTCATTTTAAAATTTACTCAATTTATAACTTTCTTCGCTAACACCGTAAAAAATGTTTTCGAAACAGCAATGATACCCTTCGTCAAAATTTTTATTATCCATATATAATTCTACATATCCTCACAAAATTCCTCCTTAATTCCAGCCTCCCTTAATGCTTTCCACGGTTTCGGGACTTCGTCTTAGTTTTTTAGTTCCCGAACAGTCCACTTTGTCCTTCGAAAGTCCCTCCCGTTTTCCTTCACAGAATCAAGATACTGCTTGGTAAAGGACATCTATCCAAATGCCTTTAAATGAGTCCCCTTATACCCAATTTGCTTCCCATTAAGCGTATAGTGAACCTTATATTTTGGATATTAGTCATATTGCTACTCCCTAAATAATAACGCTATTGTAGCACATATTAAAGAAGAACACAATTACATTCTAACAATTACTACTTCCATCTAACCTAATTCTTTTAACCCTTATTCCTTTTTACATATGCGTGCCTTTTTATGCCCAAATATCCTTCCCAACCGTTTCTCTCAAACCTTCTTATGGATTTCTCATATTGGTCTTCAAATTTATCTTTAGTTGGGTGCGTCAATTTGCTATTAATATTATTAAAAATATCTTCTGCTTCGTTTTTTGTAATCTCTCCAAAATATTATTGTGTGTTAGGGTAACGAACTCATCTAACCATTTAAATTCAGTGTAATTATCTGATATTATTATTGGAATTCTCAATGCATGGGCATATCCTGCACATTCACTTTCTCCTGGGACGATTACCTTTTTCTTATCTTCGATGATATCTCTTGCAAGTATGTTTATAGATATATCTTTCTTCCTATCTACTATCTTAAATATACTCCCGTCTTTATGAAGGGCTTCGTTAATCACACCATAATATCTTCCTGCATTTTTCTTTATTTCAATATCATATACAAATTGAGGAATGATGATTTCTTTAAATAAAAGTTCTAAAATGTCCAACCTGTTAACCATAGCTAAATTAATTAGAATATCAGCATCAGATATGGCTCCTGTATATCTCATGTTAATAGTCCTCTTCCAAGGGGTACTCATATCCGAATTGTTCAGGAGTAAGTCCGATAAATTCAAGGCTGGTTTTCATGTTCTTGTACGAGATATTCCCTCTTTCGTAGTTGGTTTTTACAAACTCGATATATTCTTTTGGTACATATGTTTCTTTTGATGGAGTTATCAAGTCTATACTGTAACCTTCCCGTCTGGTTAAAGATTGGAGCATCTCTGTTTTCTCTAGTGAACAGATATCTACAAGTTCCTCATATTTGTCAATAGAGCATAAATCAAGTTGGATAAGCCTTTTTAACATAGCCTTATAACTTACTTTAAAATAATTGTGCATTCTAATGATATGCCTTGGCAAGACATTACTTTTATCTACATTAACAATTTTATAAAATACTTCTTTCACATAGTCCTCAGGCATTAAAAATTCGGAAGCAAATACATCCGCTTTCGTATCTTCCGCTTTATGCTTTTCATCATCCAAAAGGATTTTTTCTTTTTTCAGGATGTCAGCATTATAAATAAGATGGTATAGTTCATGAGCACCAGTATAGCGTTCATGTCCCAAAGTAAAATTACTGTTTAAATAAACAATAAACTGCTCTTCAAAATAGGTACTAAATCCTGATAACTCGTCAGTATCCAATGGCTTTCTTATTAAAAATGCAGCCTCTGAAAGAATATCAAATATATCAGAAAGCCCTTTCCTCGCAAATTTCATTCTCACATCTTCTGCCAAATCTTTGATTTGCAGTCTGAAAGATTCTTCTGGGAGATTCAAATTATTCTTTCGCAATTTTAACACTCCTCCCACAGTGGCTTTCTCTTTTGTGGTTTAAACTCTCCATTATATATTTTCTTTTGGTAAATAAACATCTTTATCATATCCTGAAGTTTCTCCACTTCTTCAATCGTCTTTTCTGAAAAATTTTTCTTCCTGAATAGTGTAACTAAATCATCGTCTTCTTCATCTTCAAAAAGAATGTTTATATCTATATTTAAAACCTTACATAGAGCATTTAACTCTACGGCCGACACAATCCTGTTGCCGTTTTCTATTTTGCTCAATGTTTCCCTGCTCATGTTAATATCCTTTTCGGCAAGTCTTTCTACTACCTCAATCTGGCTTAATCCCCTTGCCTCTCTAGCAGCCTTTATTTTTAGTCCGATAGAAATCTCCTTTGACATATTTAATCCCTCCTTTTTGTAATATTATATTACATCAATATTAGTTTTGTGTCAATATTTTATGTGTTTATGTAATATTTTATTACTTATAAAGGATTTTCATGGAAAAAGTAAAATCCGAGATACCCAGATTCTAATAAAATAAGGCCTTGCAGGATAGACAACCCTATCCACAAAGCCTTATTTTTTAATCCTAATCACTTTGTTCCTTGATAAATTCAAAAATATCTGAGTTATCCATTTCTTTAAAAGCAATTGCTTTTATTATATTTAGTTAAAACTACCTGATTGCCCTTAATTTCGCCAATCAGAGTGGAATGTGAGTCGTTATAGTATATAAATAACAAAATCCTCTGCTCCTTTTTCTATGTTCATTGAATGCAACTGTTTTAAAATGTTTTCCTCATTTAATCCATACTTATCAATAAGTCCTAAATACGATAAAACAACCTTCCACTGGTCTAACTTATCTTTGAATCGTATGGCTTTTGCTGGGCTGGTAGACGGAATTACCCTTTTAAAATCCGTTGTGCAATAGAAATTAACTGGTCTTTTACCAATATCTTTTCCTTCCACCTATCGGGAATAGCATCATAGCCATAGTACACCCCAGCCATTCCTCCTGTAATTGCTGCTATAGTGTCCGCATCTCCTCCAAGGTTGGCTGCTTCACATACAGCATCCTCGAAGGAAGAAGTGTTAATAAAACACCATAATGCACATATCAAGGTATCAAACACATATCCCGTTGGCTTCAATTCATCTTTTGATAACTGGAATACCTGCTTATATTCTGGATACTTTTCAATATATTCCCTAATAGGTGGTATTTTAGCCTTATCATTTAGATACTGGTAAACTAACAGATTATAAAACTGGCAGGCATCTGTTGCTTTCTGGTCATAATGGGTAAGAACACTTTGAGAAGCAGTTATCCCCAGCATTTTTTCAACATCATTATAATATAACGCAACTGGCAAGCACCTCATAAGTGAACCGTTACCAGCACTCATACCACCTGTTGCCTGATGAGCATAGTAGGCAGTTTTCATCCAGTCATTGCTTCGTTTATACTCGCTAAGTGCAATTCGGATAATGTTGCCAATGTCTTTGGGTTTACTATCATACCATTCAATAAAGTGTTTTCCGATATCTTCAATAGGATTCTGCGGGTTGTCCAGGATGCCTTCTGCCACAGCAATAGTCATCATTGTATCATCCGTCACTTCTCCAGGTGCTAAATCCCAACAGCCTCCACCTATAATATCTTTTAGATATCCATATTTCCTTTCAATCTCATCCTTTGGCATGAATTCCAGCGTTCCGCCGAGAGCATCTCCGCAAGCAACACCAAAAAGCCCTCCGAGTATGCGTTCATATCTATCCATTTAACACACTTCCTAACACTTTACTTGTCCAATTTACAAATATTTTTGACTTTCAGCCATAATATAATTGTAACATCTTTAATCATTTATTTCACCTTTTTATACATGCATTTATTCTTTGCTCTCTGCCTCTTGAAGTTTCTCCCGCCTTAGGCTGTCTAAAGTTTTATCACAATCTAACTTCACTGCCCATTCGTATATACATATCGATGACCACCCCGTTACATCTTGGCCCCACTGATTGTAGGTAATCTTGTTGCCTTTATAATTAACAAATGTTTGGTCAATAACTTCAGCCAATGATGTTTCCTTATCATGATTTCTTATATACAACTTATCACCTTTTTTTAGCAAACCCCATTCAAACAATTTAGGTATTCTGGGAAGATTGGTCCTGCTAATTTCAGTAGAGTTTTTCCCCATTTCAACTTCTTTATTATCCTCAATATCTACATAGAAATCTTCTATGCTTGAAGGGGGAAGAATCCTATCAACCTGTAAAAACACCTGGTTGTTTATCTTTAACGGCATAATACTAAAGCAACTGATATCAACATTATTTGATATTAACCAAGCCACAGCAGATAATGTTTGAGTATCAAATGATGACGAAATTAATATTATTCTTTGCTTTTGATTAAAGGTTTTTAAAGAATTATTGCTTATTAGAAAGTCATTTATTATTCTTTTCCCTTTCTCAGCAGGTGTTAAATCGCCCAAATCAAATTCGTCTTTATGCTTTTCAATATATTTTGAGAATATTTTATTAACTAAAACATCTGGTGACTTTATTTTTGCATAACTTGCTGCGTACCTAATTGCCTGGAATTCAAATGCTTCTTTTCTGTTCTTTATATCATCAGCATCTCTTTTTATCTCTATAAGAACAATATTGCCATTTTCATCTATTGCAGTTAAATCACTTCGTCCTTTTTCTTTATTGTTAACTTGCTGTCCTACTATTAAAAGACTTTCTTCTTCACTGAATATAACCTCAATATTTTTCCTGAGAAACTCTTCTATATGCTCTTCCTTTAACTTCAAATCTTTAAAAGTAGAATTGCTAATCTCAATATCACTAGTATTAATTTTATTTTCTTCTATACTTATCGGGATTAACATCCTTTTTCACTCCTTACACAATACAGGCAGATAGTTCTTTGTAAACTTTCTATTAGTATAATAAATAAAAAATAATTCTAACATGGTACAAACTCAAACTACTCTACCCCAA
Source organism: Thermoanaerobacterium butyriciformans (assembly GCF_017874545.1). Taxonomy (GTDB): domain Bacteria; phylum Bacillota; class Thermoanaerobacteria; order Thermoanaerobacterales; family Thermoanaerobacteraceae; genus Thermoanaerobacterium; species Thermoanaerobacterium butyriciformans. The sequence continues at coordinate 6,439 of NZ_JAGGLT010000023.1, forward strand.
GTGCCTTAAATACAGCATCCTCTGGACTCTGGTAGAATGAAATCTGAAACTTTGCAAACAATTCAGGCGGAACGGTTGGAATATCCACCGCAGATGCCATGGGAAGAAGCACCCTCTTGGCACCCGAATCAAAACATACCTGCAGCACATTTGCCAATTCCTCAACCTTAATAATTGTGCCGCCTATGCTGAGTGAACCCAGAACAACCAACTGGCTCTGTGGCGGCTTACCCAATGCCCCTGAACATAGGGCAACAAAGGCTGCCAATGCAAGTTCAGATGTCATGCCCACTCCATGTATATCCTGTACATGCATCAAATAATCCTTTGTGGTAACACTTATACTTCCACTTACATTTTTACTGTTTGCCCTGAAGTATCTGAAGGCTGTCTCGATACTTTCTTTTGCCTCTCTGTCAGAACCAAGGCCTGTCCTTTCAAATTTACCAGTACCTGATATAACCTGTGTTTCAATCTTATAAACCCCTATCATACCTGATTTCCCTCTGGCAACGGTATAAAGGTGCCCAGGTTTTCCCATACCTTCAGGTATTATTTTGCCACCGCCCTGTTCGGGAACCGAAACAAATTCCTCATTCATTGTTTCATTATCTATATATGAGAAGTGGACATCATAAAACTCCATACCGCCAATTTTTTTCAACTGCTCTTTAACACGCCTTCTTCCTACCAATGCATAACGCAGTATTTCTTCAATGTCGTCCCTTGTAAACTCACCGTTAGGATATATGAGTTTTACAAGCCCTGAAACTGTTTTTCTTACTGCAATAACATCTCTCTGATTTAAGTTGTTGCCCAGTTTAAAGAACTTATCCAATGCATCAGAGAATGACCTCTTCCTCATCTCTCTCATAAACTCTGATACGTAATCTGTAATAAAACCGTATTCATCTGTAAAGAATTCTGGACGCATTTTGGGTATCTCCCATCCAGGTATGTAATAATGCATCCTGTCAAAAAATGCAGTATCATTGGCCATTGCCTCAGGGAACGGTTCAAAGAGGTGGGATGTTTTTAGCAGTACATCTACACTTTGATTAATATTCCCCACAAATACCATTGAAGCAGAAGCATTCTTTTCTTCCTTCCCCCTGGCAAAGGAACCCGAAGCCATGTAATCCTTCATTATCTGAATTCCATCTTTATCTTTAAATGTAATGCCTGCTACCTCGTCAAAAGCCACACAATCCCAAAGTCCTACAAGGCCTATTTGTCTTGAAGCCATATTGTAGAATAGGTTTGCTACCGTCGTCTGCCCTCCCGATACCAAGATGCTGTTTGGAGAAATCTCCTTATAAACATGGGATTTGCCTGTGCCCCTGGGACCCAGTTCGCAGAGATTGTAATTGTTCTCCACCAGGGGTATCATTCTCGCCAGAAGATGCCACTTCACATTTTTTTCGAATCTTGTAGGTTCCATCCCTATGGACCTGAGCAGAATATCTATCCATTCATCTTTTGCAAAATACTTTCTTCCGTTGAAAATCTCCTCCATGTCCAGATTGGGCATCTGGATAGGAGTCAGGCTGCTGATGTTGAATGGGCTTACACCTTTAGCCTCTTCATCATAATAGTAGTCCATCTTTATGATGCACCATATGCCGCCACACAGGAGTTTTTCGTATTGTTTTACATATGTCGGGGATATGGCCACACCCTTTATGCCCAAATTTGAAAACTCGGCCTCGTATACGTCCTTCTTTTCATTGAGTTTTACACCGACCTTATCAATAACAGTATACTTTCCTATTTCCCTTATCTTAGATTTTACCTTCTCTGCTTCATCGGGACGCACATAATTTTCAGCCAGAATCCTTTTTACGGTTTCAACGCCTTCGGCTATACCTTCTTCATCATCTGTTGCACAATACATGCCCAAAAGGTATTCAAGGACATATACGGGTACATTTGCTCCTTCTTTTATCTTTTTTGTTAAGTCCTTTCTTACAACCCTACCAGCAAAATATTTATTTAGTTTTTTGCTTAATTCATCCATATACTCTCCTCACCTCAAAACCCAAAGTCATCATTGGATATGGCTATATCAATAATAAACGGTATCTTATCATATATCTTTTCTATCGTTTCCTCTTCATCTTCCATAATAAGATAATATTTCTTGGTTTTATCATACTTTCTGTTCTTTAATACAAACTTCTCCCTGAAACTTCTGTCCTCATAAATTTCAGACTTGCTATCGGCAATAATTATATTTTCATTGGATATGCGGTTGCCATCTTCATCTATAAAATACACTTTGAGCCTCAATGGTATACGCTTATCCTCTATCTTCTCGGTCTGGAAGAATTCCAAATACGATATAGTGTTGGTTATTTTCCTCGTAATGCTTGTGAGTTTTACATCAACTTTCTTCACTTCATTTTTACTGCTCTTGCTCCTGCCATTCTTAAATATGACTACAGGAATAATAATCTCGTGCAGGGATGTACCACCATGTACATAGTTGGCTCCAGCACCCTGCACTTTAAACCTGTTTACTCCTCTTGGAGTTATAAAGTTAAGGTTGGTATCGGGTCCAAGTAAGTACTCCATGCTAAAGGTTAAGGTTCCTTCCAGCTCCAAAGGCTTTGTACTCAATACAAACCGTCTATTTTCATAGGCATCTTCGATAGAACCTTTTGCCACCTTATCACTTTCTATAAGATCTCCACGTTTATATATAAATCCGTGGTCGGCTGTAATAATGATATTGGTTGCCGTAACATTATTTACAAGATTATTTATCAGCACCTTTAATTCTTCAAAGGCTTCTTCTACCGCATCAAAAACTTCCCTTTCGGTCTGAGCATGGTCACCTCTGGCATCGATGGTGTTGTGGTAAATATAGATTAAATCTTTTCCTCCGAAGGTTTTGCGGAAGTCATCCCGCTTCATCTCAATTACATCCTCATACTGTATTGCTATGGATTCTTGACTGTAATTATTTAGAATTTTGTTTCTGTTATCCGTTCCCTCTGAAGATATACCGTCCACATATACCTTATAATCCTCGTCTATTGTAATGGCCTTATGGGGTAAAAGGGCTGCCATGCCAATGTTAGTACTGGATGGTATACTGCCCTGCATGAATACAATATCACAAGACCCTTTCCTTTCTTTATTGAGCATATCGCAAAACTCCCTGGCAGCCTCATAACGGAGCGCATCTGAAATAACAACAAATACTCTTTCACCACGGCTTTCAAATGGTTTTATGTAGGTACTATAAAAATCTTTCTGCATAACCATGCCAGGAATTTTCCAGTTCCCATTTAAAGTTTCCATACTATCAGACCACTTGATGGAGAGTATGTTCAGGTATCCGTTGACATAGGTATTCTCAACCTTCTCCTTTAATTCCATCAACAGTTCCTTGTTTTGTATCCTATCGAAAGAAGCATAGAATTTTCTGTAGGCAGTATCCAGTCTATAATACTGCTCTGTATATTTTTTAATAAACTCTAAAGGGGTATACTGCCTTATGTCTTGACTTACATCTTTCCAGCAGTCAAATAACTCGATAGCCCAGTAAATACACTCATACTCAGATTTAAACAAATTGTACCAGTGCTTTGTCCTCCTGGCCTGAATAATATCTCTGTACCTTTCAAATTCTCCTATACTGATAAGCAGTTGCTCTTTAATTTTCTTTATGATTGCTTCGTCAAAGGCTCTGAAAGTATCACAGTTGATATAGTCCTCCATCTCCCAGTTATCAATATATTCACGTACTTTCAGTTTCTCTTCCATACTGTTTGCCAACCTGTCATAGAAAGCGGAGTAAAGAGAGTGGTTCATGAAGTTGCTCAAAAATACCACACAGTCAGCCTTTCTTGAAGAAACATATTTTCTCCATGTTTCAGGTATTTCACCATTAAGGGAATATGCAACATTTGTAACCAGCATGAATACGGCCAGTTTTTCGAGGGTAGGTTCCTTATCATTATATCCATAGTACTTATCAGCAAGTTTCCACAGTACGTCTAATCTTCCAAACTTTTCGATAGCCTCGATGTACTTGTTGTTTTTTAAATCTTCTTCCATCAAAAGTACTCTTAAACATTCATCAAAATCTGGATAAGGCAGTCTGCACAATGCCGACAGAACAGCCACATCCACTGTTTCCTCTGTATACCTTTCTATTTCATATCCTTTAAAAATCTTGTATCTGTCTTTGTTGTTAAAGAATTTTATATATTTTCTAAACACGATTTTTAAACTATCATCTGAAATATTCAAGTCTCTCATGATGACAGCAGCCTTGTCGGTAGAAAATTCCATACTATATTTTAATACATCCAATAAGTAGTTCTCTTTTGGGGACGGTTTCTCAAAGGGAGCATAGAGAAGGTAGTTGGAATTTGTATCCACCTTCTCTAATTGATACTTCACGTAGAAATAGTTGTTTTTACTTAATTTAATTATCTTTGCATTTTCAAGATTTAGTTCATCTATATCTTCCTTGAATTCCCCATCATCGTCATACCAGAAAACGATATGGCGTTTCTTGCCTTCGCTTAATTCCTTACTAAACGTATCTTCAAGAAGCGTTTTTATCTGAGCTAAATGCATAATATCACACTCTTTTCTCTATATTTTCGCCAGCAAGTCCGCCTTCAATGGCTTTCTGCCTTCTCCCTGAGGTATCTCAATCCCCTGGAATTTAGCATAGTTTACACTTACCCCGTCATCTAAGTCTATCTTTATTCTCTGGTTTGCAACATGGGCGATTACCTGGTCATATTGCAAGCACTCTTCCATTTGCTTGAGTATCTTCTCCTTTTTCTTTCGTGCATTAGCTTTTTCCTTCTGAGAGACATTGGAGTCAATGATAATATCCAGCCTCTTAATCTCTGCTTCATAGGATTTCTGCAGTTTATGCAGGTAGTCAGTCCTCACCCTGGCCACAGTAAACTCATCATATCGGTGCATGTAAATGAGTGCCTTAAAGCCATCCTGCTTACCAGAATCAAAGAGCCAGTAGATAGGCTTTTTCTGGTATACCTGCACATGGTCCTTGTAAAAATCCTTGAGGAAGTATCTTCTTATAGCCTGCCTTGCAGTCTCAGAGGGCTTTCTTCCTAGTGTATCGGCAATGTAGTCCAGGTTTTCTTCCAGAGTATCTTCACCAAATGTTACCTTGAGGAACTGCACAAACCTGCTTACAATATCATCCTCAAAGTATTCGTCATCGGTAATTGGCAGAATATTATCCATATCAGGTGCAAAGGCAGCATCGACCCACGTATCCTCGACTACTTTGCCTTCTTCATCTTTTACTATCTTTCTTACTTTCCACTGCCCGTCCTCACACTTCCACTTGTCTTTAAAATCGCCGCCAGCGTAAATAAGGCCTTCTGCATCAATAGAGTACCTTCCAAACATGCAGCCTACAGCATAGGATATGAAAGATTTGATGTCCCTTACTCTGTCGGCTTTTCTTATGGTTATATCTTTGTCCTCAACTTCTGGTGTAAGTTCATCCTGCAGGCCGTATATTTCGATGAATATACGGTTTAGTTCCTCTTCATTGGCTTTAAGTTGTTTGAACTGTTTTTCTGCAAAGGCTGACCAGTTGTTGAAGGCTTGTTCTATACTTGTGCTACTACCCTTATGTGTGAGCAGCGGGTGCTTTTCGAAATCCCAGGAAGTCTCGAAAGAGTCCCAGTCGGTTTTGGAAACATAAATATTTTCCTCAACAATGGTATCAATTTTTGACTTATAGATATTAGATATAGTTATCGGTAATTTTGCAACAGTACCCGGTGGATAGTTGAGCGTTGGATTTATAATCCAAAGTAGTTCACTTACAACTTTACTATTTAATAACCCTAAGAAATAATAAATATTATCATGAGGATATAATGCTAAACCTGCCATATTGGGTATAGAACCACATGGAGTATATCTGAAACTACTTTTTCCAGACGTTATTCTTGACCATGTTATATTCTCTTTAAAATAGTTAAGTTGCCCAGTTAAAGATGACTTAGCAAACTTTCTTAATTTCTCACCATTGTTCTTGAAAAACAAAACATCTTCATTATTTCCATACCAACGTCTATAAGCACCTCCTTTTGTATGATGCACCCACTTATTACCGCCAAAAATGTTAATCTCTAAACTGTTTATTTCATACCAATTTCTAATAAATGATTCATTATCTCCAGTTTTTAATCCTTCTTGTACATCAGCATATTCATAAAGTTTTTTATTATTAAAAGAATTGATTAAATTTTCACTTATCCAATAGGCAATTGGCATACTTGGGATTGCTTTAAAATTATCTGATACAGCAATAAAATACAATTTATTATTATCTTTTGCCGAAAGCATCACATTTTCTTTTTCCTGTGCATCTTTTATGTCAACGAGTCTTATATAAACTGATTTGTATCCTTTTGTATACCTATCTCTAAAAGTAAAAGCAGTCGACTGTACTACTTCACCACCAATTTCTTCAAAGGCCCTTGGACCAAGATGAAGCATGTTGATAATAGTTTTGGTTAAAATAATTTTTTCTCTTAACTTTTCAAAACTGGATAAAAACATCCATGAGTGCTGGTTAATCATTGCTAACATACCATTTCGTTTAACATACGGAACTTCCATAAAAGCAGCAAAGAGGTCACTTTTACTGTCAGGATATTTTTTCTTTAAAAAGTCTGCCAGTTTTCCATTCATTCCACCACTGCCCATATATGGTGGATTAGTCACTACCACATCATACTTCTGGCTCATAATCCTTGCCTGTTTAACCAATGCTGGAATCTTCTCAAGGATTATATTCCTATATTGATACTCAAATAAATCCCCTGTTCCTCCATTCCTTATTTCCTCTATCCTTCTCTCAATAGCATCAAAATCAACAGGCTTTACCTCAAGTATAGACCCATACTCCTTTGCATCGTAAAAAACCTTCACCAAGTACTCCACATCCGCCTTAAGCTTTTCATCGGCACCCTTCAAAAAGAATTCCAGTGCTTCTCTGGATATACCGTTGCTTTCCTGTATAGAACATATATTAAGGTTTACCTTCTCCCTGAATATCCTTCTGCTCTTGCTCCTGGCCTTCATCATGACTGCAAAATAGGCAAGTTGAGCCGCCCTGTCGTCTATATCCAGTCCGTACAGATTGTTTTCAAGAATAAGCCTTGGAATATCCCTCTCGGAGTACCCTGCACTCTTGTAAATATCGTAAAGCACATCAAAGGCATAGACCAAAATGTGCCCGCTGCCCATAGCAGGATCCAGCACCTTGATGTCCTCTGGTTTTATATCCCTGCTTTTAGCCCGTATTTCTTCCAACTGTTTTTGAACTTCTGGTTCCTGCTCTGCTTCCTCAAGGTAATACTTCCATTTACTCTTCAACTCTTCGTTTGGATGTCCTTCAAGCCACAACCTCCCCAGAGAGTTTTCCACCATATATCTGACAATCCAATCAGGAGTAAACAACTGGGTAGCCGCAGGAATATTCTCCTTGGTTATCTTTATATTCTTCTTCAGCCCTTCGAATACTTCATCCTTTTTTTCGGAGATATAGTACTGATACATCCAGCCGATGATTTCCACCTGGTCTTTAAAATCCTCCTCGGATATATTATCTACCAGTTGCCTTATGACCGAACCTTCAGCAAGCAGGTTTGAAGGCAACAGGATTTCTGTATAATCCTCTATCTCTTCAAAAAGTCCTAGAAGGATTTCATTTAAGGCATTACACTGCTTAACAAGGAGATACCTATATAAGCCTTCCGTATCATTGGCATCCTGCAACCTGTACACCAGTTCCCTATCCAAATCAAGGTCAGTATTAAGGGCTTCCTTAATAATATCAGGTTCTTTTTTGCCTGGCTCAATCGACGACAATACCCTTACCCCTGTAGGCAGGTACCCATTTACTTCCATGAAACGCAAGGCTAAAATTCTGTTAAACCAGGTGTATGCCACCTCCTCTATCACATTGTTAAATCCCTTTCCTTTTATCCTCGACACAAGGCTCTTTCTTTGTTCCATTTCCGCCTTGTTCAAAGTTCTGTCTCCAATTATCATTGTGTCGGATGTGGTAATTTCAGGTTCTTTAATCTCCTTCTCGGTTATTCCTATCTCATAAGCCTTCTGCTTTATATCTTCAATAAGTTTTTTTCTGGCCCATACTGCAAAGTTTTTTATTGCTGTTTTATCCATGTCACTGCCTCCATTTATACAAGTTTAATAATGACGCCATCTTTTAACTCGCTTTTTAACCTGTACCTTATTTCATTTACAACATCCTCTATGTCCGACTCACTTTCAATGCTTTTTGCTCCATGCAGGATATTGGCAATACTGATATTTACTGTTTTCTTATACTGCTTTGGCGGATCTTTTACAACTGTTGGCTTACCTGGTTCTTCAGGTATTATTTGAGGTTCGACAGGCTTCCTTTTTGTGATTTCCGCATCAATTTCATCAAAACACCTTAACTTGAGCCTGTCGCTTTCCTCTTTCATTGCTATGGCTTCATAGAAGTTGTTGGCGTGGTCCAGTCTGCTTAAGAGGTCATCAAATCTACCTTTGAACCTGTCAAAAAGTACAGGTTTGAATTCGTACTTGTTCAATTCCTCAAGAACCTTGTTATAATCACTCTCTATTACCTGCCTTACAGGCTTACACTCCTCTTCCAAAAGTTCTGTAAACCTGGCTACAAATTTATCTATAAGGCTTGGCAGTTTATGTATATCGGAATACGGCTCCTTCCTTTCTACAATCTTTTTCATCTGTTCAATAAGGTCTATGACTTCCTTGTCCAATACATAGGTCTTGTTGCTGTTGTACACATTTATCTTGTGGACAGCCTTATCAAAGAACTCCTTCTGGTTGCTGCCAAAAAACTTCTTAACATCTACGGAATCATCAGCATAGTCTAAAAGTACATCCTTTTCTCTCTGAAGTTCATCGTAAAACTCTTTTGAATCATGGATTTTACAAATCTTCTCCAAAGCTTCTTTTCCCTCTTTGAGAATATCCTGTCCAGGGTATTTGGACTGTTTGTAGTACACTAGCAATTCATTTATCTTTGCAATTTCATCCCTTGCCAGGTCTTTGAACCTCTTCATGAATCCGTCCTCATCAGAAGGGACAGCAGTAATATTGAACAGTTCCTTGCACAGTTCTCTGGCATTGTTAATCTGGTGTGCAGGTACCTTTATCCTTTTTTCAATAAGGAGCCTGTCGGCATAATCCCTCTTAGTCAGGTATTTGACAATCTCCCTGTCCTGAACATCGAGGTACTGGCTGTTTAATTGAAGTTTCACTTCCTGTGCCTTAAATAGTTTGGCAACCAGCCATTCAATATCCTCCTCAAGCCATCCATAAGGGGCTTTTCCATATATGCCAAGGATTGTTTTCATGGTTACAGGTATACTTCTTGTAGTATTTCTTTCTATATAGCCTGCCATTTCATCAAGGGCAAGTTTATTTGGGGATTCCACACCATTTAATGCAATCTGTTCATTATCGGCAAATATATCGTACAAGTCCTTAGTGGTGGTAAAATAGGTAATATAGCCTAGTTTCGTATAAATCCCTTCAATAAGCACCTTAAAGCCGTCATTTATCCTATCAACAGGATGCTTTTCCTTAATTTCAAGCCTCTGGGAATTGGCATACATATCTGCATTTCTGATGGCTTCGGTCAGAAGGAATTTTACCCTCTCCTTACGTTCTACCAGTTCCCTTCTTTTTCTATCCTTGATTTCTTCAATCTTCTGAATAAGTGAAGTGCCTCCCTTTCTACGCAGAAAGGTTTCAATTTTCAATACTTCCTCCATTTCGTCGAGAAAAGTGGTATCATTGGGAAGTTTAACAATTAAGTTGTTTTCCCTTGCAGACATTAGTTTAAGTTCATTATCTGTAAGTTCTACTCCCGTATCATAGTAGGGGGTTATAATTTTAAGGCCTATATCATTTCCCTGATTGCCCCTGAAAAATCTATCGTCTACAACCTGGTTAAAGCTAAAGTTGTATCTTGAGGAGTATTTATACTTTTTATCGGTATAGATTTCTTCAAAGATGATTTCAGAAACTTTCTGGATAACTTCTCCCAAATCTACATTGATATTCTTTATCTCTCTGTTGATATCCTGTTCCTCATGGGTAAGAAAGATGTATTGGTCTCCATTTTTTTGAACAAGTGTTTCCTTTATCAGTCTCTTTAGAGAATCCTCTATTTTCTTTTTAAGGTCTATCTTATCTTCGTCAATATGGCTTACCATGAGAGTAGCCAGATTTTCTATATTCGCAGGTATTTCCTTAACATATTTAATCATAAAAAGAACTTTCAAAAGTTCTACATCAAAGTCATTCAGATTTCCGTTCTCCTGAGCATGGATAATAACCGTCCTTATATTAGAATCAAGGAAGGCTTCAATGGTGTCATAAAAGGCTGAAAAAGGTATGAGGGCTCCTTCTTCATGGTTCATATATTTGATAGCAGATTCCTGGAAGGAACTAATCATAGAACGCTCACCTTCTGCCAGATGCTTGCCTGACGCACCATGTATCCTAATAGAAGTCAATACCTGCTGCAAAAGATTAAATTGGTATGGAATAAAGGGATAACATTCTACAAAATCCTCACTGTCCCTATATACCTTCTTCTCTGGAGTGTCTGCTGAAAAGGTAATAAGGTTTTTAAGTATGGCATTTTTATTCTCATAAAGGAGTTTTAATGTATCCTTAGCCACATCGTTTTTAAGAAGTATCCTTTTTCTGATTACCTCATCAACATTGGCGCTGGAAAGGCTTAAACGAGTATTAAACCTACCCTGTATCTTTGAAAAGTCATTGCCTTTTACTTTTGTAACAGAGTCAATATCCTGCTGGCTTGTCACAATGACCCAGGCCTTGCCGCCGCATTCCGTTCCCAGGTCCTCAACAACGGTTTGGAGATTGAGCATCAACTGGGAGTTATCTCCGATATATTGCCCGATTTCGTCTACCAGGAAAATAACATGATGGTTTTTTCCTTTCCTTTCAATATACTCCCTTACCCTTCTGGCAAACTTCTCAACGCTTAATGTATAATTTTCCTCGGCTTTGGCATACCAGTTCCACGCTGCCTCGATACTCATTTTGGTACTCTTTGAAAGGGCTTCAACAATGGCATCTTCCTCATAGTAAAAATCTTCCCTTGCATCTTGCCACTCTCTTCCCGATATTTCTTTGAATGTTTTTTTAAAATCCTCATAAACGCCATCCATTACCATTTGTCGCTCTAAGTCTGCTATCCACGGCATGGAACCGCAAAAACCCTGCATTTCGTTAAATACCTTATTGAACACTTTGACAATGGCATCCTTGTTGGCTTTAGAGTCAGAATCGCTCTTGGAATCGATGTTAAAGAGAATCACATCGGCAGACGTATCCCCTGCCAATTTCATATCGGCCAGAACCATACTGTCCTGGATTTTGTCTTTGAAGTATTCAATTGCCTTCTTTCCATTGACTTCTTTGTTTTCAAGGAGATAAGAGAGTATTTTGAGAAAGTGGGATTTACCGCTTCCAAAAAATCCAGAAATCCATACCCCCATTTTGTCGGTAGTACCTACAATACTCTTTTTATATGCTTCAAAAAAATCGTTAAAGTGCTTTGCCAGTTCCCTTGTGACAACATATTCTTCAAGCTCCTGGTATACATTGCTGTCATCGCCCTGGCCAACCTTAATAACTCCCTTGATATCCCTGTCTATTGGTTTATAAAACATTTCTTTTATACGCATATGTACATCCCCCTTAAAAAATCAATATCTTTCTACAAGTTTGAAGGCTCTATAGTAATTGTCGTCTTTTATTTCTTCAAACAGCACCAGTTCAAGTCCGTCGTATACTCCTGGAAAGAACATAACTACTGGAACTTCATCCAAAACCTGATGAAGATTATTTAGCACCGTATGCGAGCGGATAATCGGCCATACCTTTCCCACGCCAGTGATAAATACTACGTCGCCTTTTTTGACCCTATCCCTGATATACTGGATAATAAGGTCGTTCTTCTCTGTAAGCCTTAATGCCTTTTTCGTAGCGTTAAATACAAACTCACTTCCCTTATCCTGCTCCATCTTAAAGTTCTTCTCAAGATAACCTTTTGTCTCAAGAAGTTCCAGCATTATTTCATACAGGTCAAATTCTTTTATAGTAAAGCCGTAGTTTCCCCCATTGATTTTTTGTTTGAGAAACTGCGCGTAATCTCTAACAAGCATTTCATATTTGGGTTCATAATCGAATATGTAATACCCGACTTCATTTCCGAGACCTGTATTTTCCCTGAAAGACTCTTTCGTTATACGCTGCATTATTTCATCTAACCTGTCATAAATGGTTTTCATTTACATCTCCCCTGTCAGTGCATTAAGGTATTTTGTATCTCCAATTTCTTTAAGATGATATGCTACATCCTCTTCAACAATTGGCCTGGTAATCTCTCTATCATTTTTTTGATTTTTTATAAAACCAGCCTCAAACAAGATGCGAATATATACCTGCTTTAACTTATAGAAGGTATAATCATCCCATGAGGCCACCCTTTCACTTTGTTCCTTTTTTCTGTCAAAAAATATATTAAAATCCTTGTCCTGCAAGGTAAAATCCCGAAGCAGTATCTTCTCTCTAAACACCTCATACATAAATTCAAAGAACAATCGGTCTGTTTTCATAATGGCATAGACAACTATTTGTTTACTCGTATCGATTTCTCCATTTGCCAATTTATCAATCAAAAAATCATCGAGTGCCTTTAACCTTCGCATCACAGTTGACGCAATTTCACTTCTTCTTGTTTCTGTATTCACCTGAAATATGTTATCGTTTTTCGCTTTATTTTTTATCTCAAATTCCTTAAGCCCTTTATTTATAAGTTCTGCAGCCTTTTTTGTTTCCTTAAAAAGAAACGGTCTTGATTTAATTGTGGATTTATATTCTAACTCATTAGCCATACTTTTCCTTCTTTCTGGTCCACTTTTTATACTATCATTATATCATTAAAATAAATTTTGTACAGATTAAATGGTAAAATTGTAATATGCCTATAACCTGCAAAGTGTACTATAATTATGCTTTACCGTAATATTTTTTACTTTGATTCCTGATGTTTTACACACAGGACATGTATTGTCATTTTCTATTTTATATGTTGATTGAGATTTGCTGCCACAGCAGCATTTATTCATTATCCCATTATCCATTTTATTTTTCCTCCCCAAATTAAAATATGGTAATACTTTTCCACATAATGTTCTATCATTTCTTAATCGTATTCTATTACCATTATACATTAAATTCTATTTTCATAAGTACCTTTTCCATTATAATTGGTTTCATTTACATAAATGTGCTAAGCACAGATATTCTACCTATTTCATTCATTTTCAAGAATTAATGTCTCAATTAAAAAAGGCATTAACAGAAAACCGTTTAGAGATTCGATTAAAATATTTTTCAAAGTACAAAGTGTTAATAATAGACAAAATATGGTATTTACCAATAGGCACAGATGCTTCAAATATATCTTTTCAGCTAATCTAAAAGGTATGAAAAGCATAAGTACTATTATTACAGCTAATATGCCCTTTTCTAATTGGGCAGAGGTATCTGGATCAGCAACAATAGCTAATGTAATATTGGATAGATTACTTCATCATTCATATATTATATCAATAAAAAGATCTTCATATAGATTAAAGTCAAAAATTGAATATTTTAACAGTTCTTCGAATACATCTTAGTACATTGTACAAAATTATATTCCACTTTTTGTACAAGGATATATTGAAAAATATAATAACTTAGCCCTTATACCTTAGCCATCTCCCCCACCAAAAGCAACCCCCGCAGCAAATCAGGTGTTATTCTGCATTTACTACGGGGTTTTGGAATGAACTTTATTATCATAGAGTCAACTTTATTATTGTTAAGCAGAGTTTATTTTCTGTATACAATTATAACAGTTGTATGACACTTTTAATAAAATCAGCATATTCTCTCCAATTTTTCAAGGAGTATTTATAATGTCTAAAAAACGGAAAAATCCTTCTTCCTAATTTGTTTTCATGTTCTTTTATATATTTAACATTTTTGTAGTAATATTCGTTATCATTTCCGACATAATATTCTGGATAACATAAACTTCTAAGTATAATTTCAGAAGTTGCAAGAACTGGAATATCCCTTGAAAATAATGCATCTAATTCATCTTTCAGATAAGGAATCCATAATCTATTAGCAATTTCTAACCAATATTTCTTATTTTCATACGTTTCTTTTTTGAAGTAATTTTGACATAAATTTTGCGCATATATATCAGATTTACACAACTTAATTTCGCCCAAATTTTTATTAACGCTCTCAAAATATTTTAAGCTCTCATCAAGTCCAAAAACCGTATTGAATAATTTACCTTCTTTATTACTTGGGTCACAACCCAAAACAATAACCTTAACTTCTTGAATTTTTTCGTAATATGGTTTAGGCAACTCTTTCGTTGGAAGATATATGTCCTTATACTCTGTTTTTAATGTTTCGATTATTTCTTCTTTACTCACTTTCAATTGCTCCCTCTAATAATAGTTTTATACTTAACATAAAAATTATTTAACTTAAATATCGAAATAACCATTATTTTTTTTAACTCTTATTATAAATGATAATTTAGTACTTATTAATATAAACACCATTACAATATAATTTTGTACATTCTTTTTCTCACACTTCCAGACTTTGAAATAAAGTTGTTCCGTGAAAAAATAATAAAGAAAGGGCAGAGTTTGGATTTTGTTTATCTAAAATCCTCTCTACCCTTTTTCTTTCAATGCTTTTGAGTCTTTACCTTTATACCTTTTCCCTTAAACCTATCCTCGTCCACGGAAGAACTTTCAAGTTACTGCGAAGTTTATTTCAAATAGACAAGTACATTAGAGCCATCCCATGTTTTATTCTACGGTTACGCTTTTTGCAAGGTTACGAGGTTTATCAACATCGCATCCTTTTTCAACTGCCATATAGTATGCTAAAAGCTGCAGCGGTATTACTGTGATTATTGGAGCTACTTCTTCCATCGTCTTCGGTAAATATATGACTTTCTCGACGATTCCTTCTAATTGCTTATTTCCTTCCATTGCAAATGCAAGCACGTAACCGCCTCTTGTTGTTACTTCTCTTATATTGCTGAGCATCTTTTCAAAAAGATGTTCCTGTGTTGCTAATGCAATGACTAATGTGCCATTTTCGATCAATGCTAATGTTCCATGTTTTAATTCACCTGCTGCGTATGCTTCTGAGTGTATATATGATATTTCTTTAAGCTTTAAAGATCCTTCCATAGCAACAGCGTAGTCAAGACCTCTTCCCAAATAGAATACGTCTTTCGTATTAAAATGATTTGATGCAAATTCTTGAAGCTCGTCTTTGTAATTTAATATGCGTTCTGCCTTCTCAGGAAGTTTCTTTAATTCATCGCAGATTTGTTTTGCATATTCTTTTTCAATTGTTCCCTTCTTCAATGCCAAATCTAATGCAATGAGGTATAAGGCTACTAACTGTGTCGTGTACGCTTTTGTAGATGCAACGGCAATTTCAGGTCCTGCCCAAGTATAAATTACATCGTCTGCTTCTCTCGATATAGAGCTTCCAACAACGTTTGTGATTGCTATTACTCTGGAATTATGCTTTTTAGCCTCTTTAAGTGCCGCAATCGTATCTGCTGTTTCACCTGACTGGCTTACTACTATTGTCAATGTTCTTTCGTTTATAATTGGTTCTCTATATCTAAATTCTGAAGCTATATCTACTTCAACAGGTATTCTTGCAAATTTCTCTATGGCATATTTCCCAACAACACCTGCATGATATGCAGTTCCACACGCAACAATAAATATTTTCTCTATCTTGTCAATCTCATCCTTTGTTATTTTCACCTTGTCTAATACAATTTCACCATCATTTACTATCCTACCTCTTAATGTGTCTTTTATGGCATTGGGCTGTTCGTGAATTTCTTTCAACATGAAATGCTCATATCCGCCCTTTTCTGCTGACTCAACGTCCCATTTTACCTCAAATACAGATTTCTGCACATCTTTGCCAAATGCATCTATTATCTTGACACTGTCTTTCTTAATTATCGCAATTTCTTTATCATCAAGGAAGTACACTTTTCTCGTATGTTTCAATATGGCTGGTACATCTGATGCAATAAAGTTTTCACCATCTCCCAGGCCAACTATAAGTGGAGCATCCTTTCTTGCAGCAACTATCATATCTGGATAGTCTTTTGAGAGTACGCCAAGCGCATAAGATCCTTCTATCCTATCGAGGACTTTCATAACAGCCTCTACTATATCTCCCTTGTAATAGTACTCAAGAAGATTTGCAACAACTTCTGTATCAGTCTCTGATTTAAATGTATAACCCTCTTCTATCAGCCTTTTCTTTAATGGCAGGTAATTTTCTATTATACCGTTATGAACAACGGCAATTACCCCAGACTGTGACAAATGTGGATGTGAATTTATATCAGATGGTTCTCCATGTGTTGCCCATCTAGTATGACCTATTCCTATGGAACCATAAAGATTGTTTTTTTTAAGCGTTTCTTCTAGTTCACTTATTCTGCCTTTTGCCTTTTTTATATTTATATTGCCATCGTTTATGACAGCTATGCCGGCAGAATCATACCCCCTGTACTCAAGCTTTTTAAGTCCTTCAATCAATATTGGTGTCGCCTGTTCATCACCAATATATCCAACAATTCCACACATAGTAAAAATCTCCTCTCAATATTTTTATATTTAGTTTTCCCTGCTTAAACCGCTCTATGCCAATGGTCACCCATGGTTTTCCCGGTTTTTTATCGATCGCAGGAGACCGCAGGGCATCCGCCGATAACTCGATAAACCCTGTCCTCGTCAACTTAGAGTTTCCTCTAAGCCCAGGCGCTTCTATTCAGTTGTGTGTTTCATTGGCATTCCCCCTTTTCAACATTCATAGTCTTATGATTTTGTCAATCCTTAAAAGCATATTTAAATTTATATTAATCAGGAAGTAAATTATACCTCCTGCATTAATAAGCACCATTAATTAAGCTTTTTTTCAATCAAGCTAGCCAATTCTTTTGCCATCGATTCAATCTTTTCTTGATCTTTCCCTTCTACCATTACCCTGACTAATGGCTCTGTACCTGACGGTCTTATAAGAACTCGTCCTTCGCCTTGCATCTCCTTTTCTAATTTATTTATTTCTCTAGCTATGTCTTCATCATCCATGTATTTGTATTTTAATTCATTCTTGACTCTGGCATTTATCAAAACCTGTGGATATGAAACCATTACTCCTGATAATTCTGATAGTTTTTTGCCACTTGAGACAAGAAGTTCAGCAACCTTAAGAGCAGTAATCTCCCCATCTCCTGTTGTATTGTGGTCAAGAAATATTATATGACCTGATTGCTCGCCACCTATTGAGTAACCGTTTTTAACCATTTCCTCCAATACATACCTGTCACCCACTTTTGTTTTGACGACATCTATGCCATTTTGTTTTAGCGCTATATCCAAACCTATATTGCTCATCACTGTCACAACTACTGTATTCTTATTTAATTTACCTCTACTTTTAAGATATATGCCACACATAGCCATTATGTGATCTCCATCAACGATGTTGCCTTTTTCATCAACTGCAATTAATCTATCTGCATCTCCATCAAAAGCAAATCCTACATCTGCACCGGTTCCAGCTACAATCTCCTGCAATACCTTTGGATTCGTAGATCCGCACTTGACATTTATTTTTTCTCCATTTGGATGCGAACCATAAAGTATTACATCTGCACCTAATTCATGAAAGAGTATTGGTGCAACCGTGCTGCTGGCACCATATGCACAATCTAAAACTATTTTCAAGCCTCTTAAATCGCAGTTTATGGTAGACTTCAAAAATTCGATGTAATCCCTCTGAACACTTTTGCTTTCTATCACATTCCCAACATCCAATCCTGTCGGAGTTGGTAAATCGCTATTCTCATTTATTATCTTTTCTATCTTGTCTTCTACTTCATCCGGAAGTTTATATCCATCTTTATTGAAAAATTTTATTCCATTGTACTCTACAGGATTATGTGATGCGGAAATAACTACTCCTGCATCTAATTTATAAAGCCTTGTTAAATATGCAACAGCGGGTGTCGGTATAATACCTGCATCTATGACTTCAGCTCCAACCGATGTAAGTCCTGCTGTAAGGGCACTCTTTAGCATATCGCCAGATACGCGGCTGTCACGTCCTATCAAAATCTTTGGCCTTCTGGAGCATTCCGTCAAAACATATGCGCCGGCCCTTCCCAGCTCAAATGCAAGCTGCGGTGTAAGATCTTTGTTGGCAACACCCCTCACACCATCTGTTCCGAATAATCTAGCCATATAATCCATTCCTTTCAGTAATCAAAAATCATACGATATACGATAATATTTTATCACACCGATTAAGTCAATGCAATTTGCTATATATTCACTCTAATTTCATAAAAGTTCAAATTATAGTCTTGCATCCACGTAAAATTTCACCTAAAATCCTATTTTGAATGAAAACTTGTAAGGTCGTTTAGGGCATTTACTACCGCATTTTTCATATTTTCTAGCAATTCAGCTTTTTTAAGCGATAAATCTGGATATATGCTTTTACCAACTGTTACAGAAATTTTCCCACTGTGAGGTAAATACTCTCCAATAGGTAGCACTACGTCAGTTCCACTTATTCCCACAGGCACTATAGGAAACCCAGATTTATACGAAAGATACATTGCACCTTTGTAAATCTTTTTTACACCTTTATCCAAAGATATTCCACCTTCAGGAAACAAAGCAATCGATCGTCCATCATCAAGCATCTTGATGGCTTTTTTTAAAGCACTTACATCTGCAGAATTTTTTTTGATAGGTATTGTTTCTAAAGCATTTAAAATCAAATTTAAAATTGGAATTTTATATAAATCCTTGCTGGCAAGAAAGAAAACTCTCCTATCAAGCGCATCTATCAATGCGATAGGATCTAAAATGCTCTTATGATTGGCTACAAATATACACGGTCCTTTTGGCATATCATCTATAAATTTTACGCTAAAACTATAAAATGAAGCAAGCAGCCCAGTTGTAATCATCTTTATCAAATTGTACAATATCATCAATATCACCCATAATTATAATAGATGACTTAGCAAAAAAAGTTCTCTATCTAAAATAAAAAAACGATAAACCGGAATCTCCTTTGGGAAATAATTAGCTAAGATTTTTATTTTACAGCAAATTGGGAGTTAATAGACTCTTTACCTCTATTATATGCTTGTATATTTATTGGTATCAGTTTTTCTTTTCCTTCAAAGACTTTTTTAAATGCATTTACTACAGCATCTTCACTTACTATGTTTTTCAAACTCATCAATGCTCCAACCATTATGGAATTGGCAATCTTGAGATTTCCCATCTGATTTGCAATATCGTTTGCTGGAATCCTGTATACTTCAATGTCGCTCCTTTGAGGGCCTATGTCTATTAATGAACTATTTATAAGCAGTATGCCACCTGCCACAAGATCTTTTTCAAATCTTTCTAGAGAAGGTCTATTCATTGCCACAACTATCGTTGCCTCGTTTATTATTGGGGATCCTACTGGTTCATCAGATATTGTTACATGACAGTTAGCTGTGCCACCTCTCATTTCTGGTCCATAGGACGGTAACCATGATACATTTTTCCCGTCCATCATACCTGCATATGACATTATAAGTCCCATTGACATGATTCCTTGTCCACCAAATCCTGCAAATATTATTTTTTCATCCATTTTGTTTGACCTCCTCCAAGGTGTTTTTATATACACCTAATGGATAATACGGTTCCATTTTGTCTTTAATCCATTTTAGTGCTTCGTTTGGTGATAAGCCCCAGTTTGTTGGACAGCTTGACAGCACTTCTATCATGGAGAATCCTTTTTTGTTTATTTGTGCTGTAAATGCGTTTTTGATTGCTTTTTTTGCTTGTAGTACGTGTTTTACGTCGTATACTGATACTCTTTCGATGTAGGATGCTCCATCAAGTGTCGACAGCATTTCACACATCTTCACCGGATAACCGTTGTTCCCCGGTTTTCTCCCATACGGTGTTGTAAGTGTTTCTTGCCCTATCAAAGATGTAGGCGCCATCTGTCCTCCTGTCATTCCGTATATGGCGTTGTTTATAAATACCACTGTTATGTTTTCGCCTCTTGCTGCTGCATGTACTGTTTCTGCTGTGCCTATTGCAGCTAGATCG
Source organism: Thermoanaerobacterium butyriciformans (assembly GCF_017874545.1). GTDB lineage: Bacteria > Bacillota > Thermoanaerobacteria > Thermoanaerobacterales > Thermoanaerobacteraceae > Thermoanaerobacterium > Thermoanaerobacterium butyriciformans. The sequence continues at coordinate 26,796 of NZ_JAGGLT010000023.1, forward strand.
CCATCACCTTGATATGTGAATACAACTCTGTCTGGATGAACCCTCTTTATACCGGTAGCTACTGCTGGTGCTCTCCCATGTGCTGCTTCTTGCATGTCACAGTTAAAATATTCATAGGCAAAAACTGCACACCCTACAGGTGCAACGCCTATTGCTTTGTCTAATACTCCTAGTTCTTCCATTACTTCTGCTACTAACCTGTGGACTATCCCATGTGTACAACCGGGACAGTAATGAAATGGGACATCCGTAAGGCCTTTGGTCTTTTGAAATACGACAGCCATTATTTTGCACCTCCTGATATTTTTCTGATTTCTTCTAGTATAGCTGCTGGTTCTGGTACCATTCCTCCTGCTCTCCCGTAAAAGTACACTGGTTTTCGTCCATTGACTGCTAGCTTTACGTCTTCTACCATCTGTCCCATACTCATTTCTATTGATAGGTATCTTTTAACATAATTCACAGTTTTTTCAAATGGTTCAACTGGGAATGGCCACAGTGATATGGGCCTTATTAGTCCTACGTTTATGTTTTCTCGCTTTGCTAATTCGATTACGTTTTTGGCAACTCTTGCAATTGTGCCATATGCTACCAGTATTATCTCTGCATCTTCACAGTTGGTCATTTCATAACGCACTTCTTCTTTTGAGGCTTTTTCATATTTCTTAAACAGTTCTATATTGTGTTTTTCTAACATTTGTGGATCTAGTTCAAGGGAGTTTATGATGTTTTTTTTCTTTCTTGTACCCATGCCTGTTGTTGCCCATGTTTTTTCTTCTATGTGGTTTTCTCCTTTTTTTATGTTGTCAAAGTCGACAGGTTCCATCATCTGTCCTAACATACCATCTCCCAGTATCATGACTGGATTTCTGTATTTGTCAGCTATGTCGAAGGCTTGTTGGACAAGGTCTGCCATTTCTTGTATTGTTGATGGTGCTAAGACGATTAGTTTGTAGTCCCCATGACCTCCGCCTTTTGTTGATTGGAAGTAGTCTGATTGTGAAGGTTGTATTCCTCCAAGTCCTGGACCACCTCTCATTACGTTGGCTATTACGCATGGTATTTCCGCTCCGGCTATATAAGAGATTCCCTCTTGCATGAGACTTATTCCTGGGCTTGATGAAGTGATTAGGACTCTTGCTCCTGCTCCACCTGCTCCGTATACCATGTTTATGGCTGATACTTCGCTTTCTGCCTGCAGAAATACTCCTCCTACTTTTGGCATTCTTTTTGCCATGTATGCTGTTACTTCGTTTTGTGGTGTTATAGGATAACCAAAATAGTGCCTGCAACCGGCCTGTATAGCAGCTTCTGCTAATGCTTCATTTCCTTTCATCAATACTTTAGCCATTTTTATTTTCCCCCTTTGTCACTTTATAACGGTTATGACTGTATCAGGGCACATGATTGCACAGAACCCACAGCTTATACATTTTTCTATGTTTTCGGGTTTTATTATTGCTGGATGATATCCTTTGACATTTAGCCTGTCTAGATCCATCTCAATTATATGTTTTGGACATGCCTCCAAGCATAGTTCACAGCTTTTGCATAAGTTTTCGTTAAATATGACTTGTTTCATTTTTTTATCATCTCCATCAAATTTTATTCCATGGTGCTTTCATGTATAAATCTATAGGGAATACCTCATAACCCATCTTATTAAGTTTTTCGGCAATATCTCTTTTGGCAGTAGTCATTTTAACAGGTATTCCTGTTATCCTAGACACATCTTCTACTATTTTTTGCCCTTTTATGACATCTTCTATAGATGTATCATATGATAGATGTGTGTTATTAACGAGATGAGTCACTCTAATTCTTGCCGCATTTTCAACAAGTTTTATATATTTTATCACCGAATCTGCGTCTTTCGTAAAAGGCCTATTGACATTTACGATAAATAGGACATCGACATCTTTATTGAATATGATGTTGTGATACTGTCCAAATGCAATTGCCCCTGCATCATCTCCTCCTATGTCAAACACAGCATGCTTTTCTTTATCTTGAATAACACTGTATATATCTCTAGACAATGCTGGTATATCAGCATTCATGTACTTTTCATCAACACCGATTACTTTAATACCCCATTTATCAAAGAGCTCTTTTCTCACCTCTCTGGGGCGAAAATAGGGATTTACTATATCTAGATCTACAATATCTACATTTTGTCCAGTTTCTTTAATATATCTTGCATAATTTATGGCTATTTCAGTCTTGCCTGTACCATAATGTCCAAGAACAATCGTAAGTCTCTTATAATCCATTATAATCATCCTTTGTTTAGCATACTCTTGGCCCATTGCTCTAAAAGAAATAAGCAATAAATTCATTTTATTGAATATTCACATCTACAGTCTCTGGTTTTACTTTAACTATTTTTAGATTTAAATTTGTTGTAACATTTATTGGCAATGTCTGGGTGCCTGGTGAAGCATTTGTTACATCTACATAAGCACTAAATTCACTTGGAGTCGCCGAATTTACTACATTTTCAGGGCCTGTCACTGTTATTACGACATTGGAATTTGAAACAGTCACGTTTTTATTGTCTGCACCCTTCACATCGATATTGCTGAGTGTAATGTCGCTTGTAACTATTTTTTCAATATCGATATACACCTTTGCCGTACTGCCGGTTTTGACAAGACTAATACCATTTGGAAGGTCAAAAGGTACATTTTCAGTGAAAGATGCGTTTTTCCCTGATATATCTATCTGCTTTGTATCAATACTTTTTATAGAATTCAAGACAGAATCTTCTCCTGTAATGTACACATACTCAGGTAGGACGTTAACTTCCGCTACGTCATACCCGTCCATTGGCTTGCCAAATATTTTAGCATTTACAGGCACTCTTATTGCTCTATTTACATCTATCTCAACTTTGATATATTGGGGATTTAAATCAACTCCTTTGACTTCATTGTTATCGCTGTCTACAGCCTCAACTGGAACAGATATATTTACATCCTTTGACTTATTTGACATATCTACTTGAGCAATTACAGTTTTTACTAAGTTAACTTTGCTTTCCGGCCCACTAACTATAACTTCACCAGGGGTCAATATAGCCGGCTTCATTGCATATCCATCCATAACAGTGCCATTTACCTTGACGTGAACAGGCATTTGCACTCTAGCTACTTTATCTACATCCAGCTTTATCTCAGATGGATTTGCTGAAACAAATGTCACATTTTTAGGCAGTGAAATAACTTGTACCGGCACCACATTTATCCCCTTACTTATTATCCTGCTTACATCTGCTTCCACCTGTATATCAGAAGGCCTTACACTCATAACGTCGCTTCTTCTTCCCTTTATTCTCACTGTCACTGTGAAGTTCTTATCACCAACCAATGTCAATCCTTTTTTATCAAGGGTATTCACATTAACAATATTTACAGGAATATTGCCTATATCGTATGATATTTCAGGATTTTTCTCTCCCATAACATAAAGCCATAATATAAAGGCTAAAACAACTGAAAGTATCTTTATTGTGATATTTTTACTCAGCATGTTTATTCCCCCATTTAAACCAATTGGGTCCTTTGCTCTCTTTTACTTTAAACATACTTAGAAGAACTTCCTTCAATGTCTTTATATCCAAATGTCTAGAGATTCTCCCATTTTGAGCCAATGAGATGGTACCTGTCTCCTCAGAAACTATGACTGATACAGCATCTGATATCTCTGTCACTCCTATTGCAGCCCTATGTCTTGTACCAAGCTCTGTGCTTAAATTCTGATTATCAGTAAGTGGCAAAAAACATCCTGCAGCCATTATTCTGTCGCCTCTTATTATAACTGCACCATCATGAAGTGGAGTATTTGGTATAAATGTATTTATTAGAAGCTCGCTAGATATCTTAGAGTCAAGGGATATGCCTGTTTCTATCAGTTCATTTAACCCTGTATTTCTTTCTAAAACTATAAGTGCTCCTATTTTTGATCTAGACAAAAACTGAACAGCATCGCATATCTCACTTATGACATCCTCTATATCCTGAACATCATCGTTTATGATAAAGAAGTTTCTCTTTATGAACTCGCTTCTGCCAAGTGATTCCAAAGCTCTTCGCAGTTCCGGCTGAAATACTATTAAAAGTGCTATCACGCCTACAGTCATTGCATTGCTTAAAATATAATTGACTGTCCTAAGCTGCAGCCATTCACTTAACTTCGTCAATATTAAAAGTATTATAATTCCCTTAAACAACTGTTCTGCTCTCGTTTTTCTTATGACTAAGATAAGGCGATACATTACGTATGCTATTATTGCTATGTCGACAATATCATTTATTTTCATTGTCTTTATTATTTCTATAAGGCCATTGAACAAAAAGCTCACCTCTTGAGGCAAAATTGTAAACTAATATAATTTTAGTACTTGCTCATAATAATTATACAATAATAATCCGCAAAATCCTATAAACTTTAATATTTAAATATAGAAAAAGTCATAGAATGATTGTCATTCTATGACTTCCACTATGATATTTTTTTCTTCAACACGTTTTATAAGAGGATTTATTACATCCCCATGAAGCAGTACTTCAAAAGCAGACCTTAATGATTTGCCAACTATTATCTCTGTAATATCGTTTTCGTTTGCAAATTCAGCTAATGTATCAGATATCTTTCTGCCCACTAATATAGATACTCTGCCACCCAACTTCTGAGCCATCTCAAAGAGTTCAATTAAAATCTTATGTTCTTTCAAATCTTTATATATATCATTGTTTCTATTTACATACACAACACAAAATTCCCCATTTGTCTCTCTTGCCCTCTCTGCTCCTCTTTCAACAAGCCTTCGGCAACTTTTTTGAGGCGTAACGCAAACCATGATCCTGCTTTTTACCCCAGGCTCGTAACTTAAAACCATCAGCAAGCCTCCTATCAGGAGAAATAATAACCACACCAAATATATTATATATTTAAAATAACATTTGTGTCAATCGAACAAATCATCAGAATTATTCATGCTAAACTTTTTCTATTCCTGATATTCCTTTTTAAGTACTCTTTTATATATGCAACATCGTCTTTAGATGGCTCCAAATTTCCATACACCAAATCATTGTATACTTTTGTTACTCTGTCAAAATCTTTAAATCCAGCATTCATGACTCTCTCTTGATATTCTAAAGTTGTTTCACTGTCATCTTTTCTGAGACCTCTTTTCCCTAGTCTTTTAAGTATTTTATTGTAATAATATACATATGCATTTTTATTAGAGCCAAGATATTTTCTTAGCAAAACATATTTAATAGCAGCCACGATGGCTAATATTAATATTGCAATCAATACTACTATGGTTGCATACATATTTCTGCGAGGAATTGTATTGTTTTCTGCCTGGTTTTTGACGATATTACTTTGCGTCTTATTTTGGTTGACACTTGTTTTCGGTATGGCTACATTACCGGTATTGGTATTTGGCTGAGTGGAAGATGGTGTCCCGATATTAGCACCTGCTGCTTGAGAAAATGTCTCGGAATAAATAGCTGTTGGCTCAAATGTAACCCAGCCGCTGTTTTGAAAGTGTACCTCAACCCACGCATGGGCATATGATGCTTCAATATCATAATTATCCCCGAAAATAGGTGGAGGAGGCATTTTAAAGCCTACAACATATCTCGCCGGTATCCCTATAGTCCTTAACATGATAACCATTGAAGTTGCAAAATACGTACAATAGCCTTGCTTCAAATCAAAAAGAAAATAATCGACAAAATCTCTTCCATGTGGTGTTTCAGGAACATCCAGATTGTATTTATACGTATTTCTAAGATACTGCTCAATGGCTTTTACTTTGTCGTAATCAGTCTTCTTATCTTTAGTTATACTTAAGGCCAATTCTTTTACCCTTTCAGGCAAATTATCAGGATATTGAAGATACCTTTTCATATCATCGCTGGTAACAGCTTTATCATTCTCTAAATCTTTGGCACTTATGTCAGGTTTGTAATATTCAACAACATAAGGATTTTTTATCCTTCTTCCCATAGATATCAATGTTAAAGAGCTTTTGTCGTATATATTGTTAATACTTACATGATACGGCTGCCAAGGCGAAAAAATAATATTTGTATTCATCGCTACCGGATAAATTTCTAACTTTTTTATGGTGTATTTTATACCTTTTGAAAAGGCAGGCGGAAAATAATTGTCATTTCCAAAATTGTGCTGGATCTCAGAATTTGTCCATCTGTTGTTCTCATAAGTATCAAAAACTTCACCTCTTAAGTATGTGCTTTCATCAGCTTTTACCCTCATAACAATTTGATCACTTACACTATTCGGCCCACCCAGATCCTGAGAAAATGAACTAAAGTCAGTGCTGAAAGTCGTTGTAGTGCCTTCATTTCCTACACCGTTTCTCCATGTTTTTGTAAATGGAAATGTAGCATAGAATTTATCATTCATTGATTTCCACACAACAGGTTGAAAACTTTTTGGCAGTGCATATGCAATTGCAGTGCTTATAGAAGAAAACACCATCGATATTATAAGCAGGCTTACAATTGACGCTTTGCCATTTCCAGCCTTTTGATAATAATTTATTGACATATTTATAAAACTTACAGCAACATAAAATATTAAATAAATATACGCTTTATCGACATAATTATACCACTGAAAAACACATACTAATACACCGAAAAGCATCGTTAAAAAATAACTCTTTAAGATGCTGTTTAAAAAAGTAATAATCAGTGCAACGACAAAAATACCTAATATAGCAGTCGTCAAAAAATACCTGCTTGTCAATTGGCTAAATCCGTCAGGCCAATTTGTTTCTCCCATATATATGTAAAGCCAATTTATATATCTATCAATATCTACAACGACTTTTGTAAGCACATCCTTCTTCATGTAAAAATAGTATAAATCTACTAAAATGAACAATGAAAGAAATGCTATAATAAGTTGCGGCCGCTTAAAAAGAAATGTCAGTAAAACAACGAATACGGAAGATAAAAATATGATATCAAATATACTTACATTAAAGTTCAAGCCCACAAATATCGACAATGACAGTATTACTGATAAGATAACATTTATAATATATTCAAATATATTGAACTTTTTTGCGTATATCTTCATATTTATCTCCCCAAGGAATAAGTTTTATTCGCAAACAATCTAATTTTCTTTTTATTTCTTCTTTTACTGGCTCTTTATTTGTATAAAATATAATTACATTTTGATGCAAATTAATATTTGACAGTGTAAATACAGTTCTTTCATCAACATATGGTGTAATTATCGCCAATGTAGACTCTCTAGAAACACATCTTATATTATTCAATAGTTTTTCATTGAAATCACTATCATAAGTCGGAAACAATTTAAGAGTCAATAATTTAAAAATACTAAAATCTTTTATGCTTTTGCATTTCGCCAAAAGATTGTTTGATTCATAATCGACAAGGCTTACAGGTACACCATTGGAAAGGCAATATTTTGCAATGGAAAGTACACACTCTGCCGTTTTTTCGTCTATCATTCCATTATAGTCCTCTTTGTAATGCTGTCTATACAAATCCCATATTATAAAAACTTCATTTGATGCCGTATATTCATATTCTTTTACATACAATTTCTGTAGTTTTGCAGATATTCGCCAATGAACCCTTTTAAGGCTATCACCGTCAATGTATTCTCTTAAATTTGATAAGTTTGTATAATCTTCGTATTGCTTATTTTTGCCTTCAGCTCTACCTATTTCCGCAATTGCAGGCAGCTCAATCGAAATATCATATACGTTGGGATATACAATTATCTTATGCTTTTTATTAAACGTCTTTTTAACCTCAAATATGCCAAAAGGGTCCCTTAATTTTATTTTAACAGGACCTATCTTATATATCCCCCTTCTTTTACACTCGATGCTTCTTTTTATTGCTTTCTTTTGAAATGGATTTAAATTCGTCGTTATGGGAAAAAAGCTTTCATTTTTATCATCAATAGCTATAAATATCAAAGGTAGAAACCATTTATTTTTAATCTTTATCTTGTATCCAATTTTATCTCCAACATGGATTTCACTGTCTTTTATATCAATTTTTAGCTCGATTGATTCTCTACCTATTATGGAATATAAAACACTTAATAATAAAATTGATGAAAGAGCAAAGAAGATGTAATAAAGTATTTCTCCCCCAGTAAATATTGCAAACAGAAAAGATACTGTTGTAAATGACAACAAAAGAATAAAATTACGCATATTTCTTTACCACCGGAACTTTTGTCACATTCAAGATATCTTTTATCACACTTCTCTCATCAAGGTCATTAAATCTCGCTTCATTTTTTAATATTATTCTGTGTGACAGAACTGGCACGCTTAAATATTTCACATCATCAGGCAGAACATAATTGCGTCCTTCTATAAAAGCCTTGGCTTGCGACGCCTTCATCAAACTAATTGCCGCTCTCGGACTTGCTCCTAGAAGCACAGTCGATAAATTTCTGGTATTGTTGACAATCGTAATAATATAATCAAGAATGCTGTCATCAACATAGACAGACTTTACTTCATCTTGCATTTTCAATATTTCCATTATCGATACAACAGGCTTTAAATTTTCAAGAGGATCTAACTCCTCAAACCTTTTAAGCATCTCAATCTCATGTTTAATATCTGGATATCCTAAATTGACTTTAATCATGAATCTGTCTAGCTGTGCTTCGGGAAGTCTAAATGTACCATCGTATTCAATAGGATTTTGTGTGGCGATTACCATAAAAGGCCGAGGCAACATGTAAGTCTTTCCATCTACTGTAACCTGCCTTTCCTCCATTGCCTCCAAAAGACTTGATTGTGTTTTAGGTGATGTTCTGTTTATCTCATCAGCCAGCAATATTTGACTCATTATAGGTCCTTGTTTAAACTCAAATACTCCTTTTTCTGGATTGTAAATAGAAACGCCAATAACATCGGATGGCAATAGATCTGGCGTAAATTGTATTCTCTTAAAATCAGCATTAATTGACTTCGCCAATGCTTTAACTAATGATGTCTTCCCAACTCCTGGAACATCTTCTATGAGAACATGTCCACCAGATAAGAGTGCCACCAACACCAATTTCACTTCTTCTGTCTTTCCTATTATCACTTTGTTTATATTGTCAATAATTTTAACTATCGTTTCCATAATTCCTCCATAGTTTTTAATATCTGTAATACACAAATATTTTATCCAAATTCTATAGTTTCTTTACTATAAGTATACAAAAAAAATTTTCCTTAAACAAGGATGTAGAAATTCAATCATGATTTTTCTTTAAAATATCTAAGAATGCCTTTAAATATAGCCCATGCAATTTTATACTGGTATTTTTCGTCATTTAAAAGTTTCTCTTCTTCCGGATTGGACATAAAACCGCACTCGATAATGACAGCAGGCATCTCTGCATGTCTTAATATGTAAAAAGTGCTTGTTTCTTTTGCCATTCTGTCATTATTAGGATCTAAAGTTTTTTTCAATTCGTCTTGTATTATCTCTGCCAGAAGCTTACCTTCTTTTGAATTTTTTTGATAAAAAACCTGTGCACCTTTATATTTAGGATCGGGAAAACTATTAAGATGAATGCTCAACAAAATATCTCCTTTCACATCATTGCCAGCATACACCCTGTTTTTTAAATCTTTCATTATATCGCTATCAGTTAGTGTATCGTCTTCCCTCGTCATAAGTGCGATACCACCGCTTTCTTCTATTAGGTTCTTAAGTTTTGAAGCTATTTCCAGGTTAAGCTCATCTTCATCTTTTCCATATTTCCCAGGCTTACCAGGATCATTTCCTCCATGCCCAGCATCGATTATCACTATTTTATTCATTACAGGAATGTAATTTATAGTTTCAATTGATTTATTCAAAAAAGTGATAATGAAGACAAGTAGAAGTATTAAGCCGGAAAGTAGCAAGTATCTATTAGGTTTCATCCACATTACTCCTTTATCTTTTTACTGGATATAGTTAATTACATTATAAAATATTCAGATTTCAATATAACTATGTCACCATAAGATTTAAATTACATATTATGAATAGAGAAAGGAGGAATCAATATGATTACTTTAGAGTTTACGTATGTTGTAAAGTCAGGTGATACTTTATTTTCAATTGCTAAGAAATTTAATACTTCTGTCGAATCGATAATATCGAGAAACAATATTGTAAATCCATCCCTTATATACCCCGGTCAAACCCTCATAATACCTGTTACCGGAGTATACTATACAGTAATGCCAGGTGATACAGTTTATATGATAGGGCAAAAGTTTGGCGTTTCATATGAATCTATAATTTATGTAAATAACATACTATATCCCTATACAATATATCCCGGACAAATGCTATTCGTACCTGGTGCTAATAAACTTATACAAACTGAGTCAGAAACACATCAAATGTACTCTACACCATCGATGACCTCAATGGGTGAAATGTACAACATGCCGCCGTCAGCACCTACGACGCAATATATGCCTTGTCCGACCTATTATGTTGTACAGCCAGGAGATACTTTATGGAGTATATCAAATAGATTCGGTATTTCATTAGATGAGATATTAAAGGCAAATTATTTTGCAGATCCTAATATGATCTATCCAGGTCAAACTATCATCATCCCATGTCCATCAAAAGCTGTACCTATGCCACCTTCACCACCTGTATATGAACATCCAAAGGAAGGCAGAATGGTATACGTAGTAAAACCCGGTGATACTCTTTATACAATCGCTATGAGATTCAATACAACTGTAGATGCTATCCTGAGGGCTAATCCTGATATCCAAAATCCTTCACTTATATACCCGGGACAGAGAATAATAATACCTGTTGTAAAAGAATCTGAAAATAATGGCAATCCTCAAGCGCAGAATGAAAATAAATCAGAAAAAGACAGTGAAAAAACAGATGAAGATAGAGAGAAAAAAGCAAGTGAAGATAACGATGAAAAAGGAAAGACCATCCAATAACTGGATGGCCTTTTTTACTCCAGACTATCTATATATTTTTCTGCCACATAAGCTGCAATAGCACCATCTGCAGTAGCGGTTACTACCTGCCTCAATGTCTTCTTTCTGACATCTCCTGCAGCAAAAACACCCGGTATATTTGTTTTCATGTCTTCATCAGTTAATATATAACCATACTCATCTGTATCTACAATACCTTTTACTAAATCGGAATTCGGGCTTAAACCTATAGCAATAAACACACCGTCAACCTTTAGAGTGCTTTCTTCATTCGTCTTGACATTTTTTAAAATCAGTCCTTCAACACCGTATTCTCCTTGTATGTCCTTAACAACAGTATCCCAAATGAATTCTATTTTAGGATTTGCAAATGCTCTATCTTGAAGAGTTTTTGAAGCTCTCAGCTTATCTCTTCTATGAATAACATAAACCTTTTTTGCAAATTTAGTCAAATAATTGGAGTCTTCCATGGCAGTGTCTCCACCACCTACAACTGCAACTACCTGATCTTTATAAAAGGCACCATCGCAAGTAGCACAATATGAAACACCAGAGCCTCTGAATTTTCTCTCTTTATCAAAGCCTAATTCTTTAGGTGTTGCTCCTGTTGCCAATATTATTGCTTTTGCCTCATATGTCTTCTTATTTGTGGTTACCTTCTTTACTTTGCCTGTTATATCGAGGCCTACAACTTCTTCATTGTAAATCTGCAGTCCATATCTTTTTGCCTGCGCTTCCATTTTATTTATTAGGTCAGGGCCGCTGATTCCGTCGAAGCCTGGATAGTTTTCTATCTCATATGTTGTTACAATTTGGCCTCCTACATACATCTGCTCTATCATGACAGTATCTAACTTAGATCTGCAAGCATAGAGTCCTGCAGCAAGTCCTGCCGGCCCACCGCCTAGTATGATTAGATCGTACATACAATAATCACTCCTATCACAATACAATAATGGAAGTAGTTCAATACTACTTCCATTATTGTACCATATTTTTTTGATTTTACATAACGCCGGCTGGCTGTCTGAATTTATTTTTCGTCTCCTGTATTTCTTGCAGTTGTGCCGGCTTTACTGAATACCAACCTCTTTGATTAATAGCATTCCATACTTGCTTTTGTTCTTCAAATGTTGAATTTAAAGCATTAATAAAATCCCTTTTGAGGCTTTCATTGGCAGCTTCAGTCGCTGCATGCGAGAGTACCTCGATAGCAAGTTTGTAATCGCCCAGCACTCCCATCATAATGTCTTTATCTGTTATACCTGTATTACTTATCATATGTACACCTCCTCATCCTAAATTTTTCACAATAGAGTTAAAACTATTTTGACATCTGCTGGCTAAATTCTGGCAAAGTGCTTTTAGTTGCTGATCCTTAAGTCTTGTGGCACTATCGTTTAAACACTTTACCATATGCTCTTGAAGCGAAAGCACATCATCTAGATACATCAATTCTTTGCTTGTTATCTGTGGCAATTCAATTCCTCCTTTCATAAGTTTCAAATTTAATATGCGCATATGAAAAAAAAATATACGACGATGCCGTATATTTTTAAATTCTCATTTGATATATCCTTTTCTCTTCAATTTCTCGATATGCTCATTCAACTTTTCATCAATACTTATACTATATTGATCCTCCAAGACAAACATCATAGATACAGCTACTTGCGCAACATCCAGAAGTTCTTCTGAGATTTTCTCTGCCACATCCTTATTAGACATTGTTATATTTTCTCCATTTAATCCTCTAAATTTGCCTATCGCCTGCGCTAACTCTCCCGCTTCTTCCATAAGCTTCAATGCAGTAGACTCCAAGGAAGGCTTAAGGTTATTAAGTTGAGGTAAACTTATAGCTTTATACTTTGTCTCCATATCATCACCACCTTATGACTGTTTCCTTCTGGCTAAAAACTTTGATACTTCAGGTGTTTTTTCTTTAATGAGATCAAGCATTTTGTATGAAATATTTCTTATGTCCCACTGGGCTTCAGGTGTACATCTTAAATTAGCAAAATGGTCAAATGCCCACAGATCTGTATCCATCAGTACAATCCTTCTATGCGCATTTGTAACGATGTAAGGACATACATTAGGTAATTTTTCAGACAACTCCATGTACAATTTTTCAGATTCATCAATTGCCCTTTTTAGCACATCAACACACCCAGCTTTTTCGACATTGGGTGGTACAGTATATCCATTTTCAATCGTAGGTTTATAAGCATTGAAATTAATCATTCTGTGTCTTAACAATTGATGCCATGCCGCTTCACTTATTTTTAACTGAAATTTATACCTTACAGCTCTAAAAGGTTCTATCAGATGATCAAACTGATCCAGCTTTGATGCTGCAGATTCTACTATAGAAGCCTTTTCTTCTCTGCTAAGAGCTTTAACCGTTTTTATTATTCCATCAATAGGTTTTCCAGTGTATGAAAAGAGAATATGCATTGATAGTATATCAAGAAATGTCATTTCGCCGTTCTTACCTGTATAATCAATCAACTCAACATCTGATGTTTCTGGATCATTATTAAAATTATAACCCTTAGCTATTTTCTCCATATCTTTATTAACAGCCAATTGATATTTTGACGGGCTTAAATGTCTCATCATGCTTGGTGCTATTTTTTCTGCTTCATTTATGATATTCTCTGCTAATACTTCCGCTTCTTTTGTGCCATGAGATAGCAGTTTTCTTATTATATCTTGTAAGTCAAGAGCATTTAACGCGACAGCAAAGCTGGTTTTAGCAGACAGTAAAAGTGCATATCGAGCATCTTCAAAAGCTATTTTGCTTATTCTATTTATGTAGGATTTATCACTTTCATGCTCATTCCTCTCGACAGTTGACTTCAAAAATTCCGTAAGTTCAGATATAAGAGCTTCATATGCATCAAAAGAAATATTCCAAACTTTTATAAACTTTTCCTTTAAATCCGGATAATCTTCAAGTTCTGGAGGAATTATAAACCTGTCTCTGGTTGGCCTTTGATATCTTTGGCTCCATTCAATAAACGAAGGCCTTTTATTCATCAGTTCTATGTCACCAGATAAGTATCTAGAAGTATCCTCTATACAAAGATGCATCAAATTCTGTTCTGCTATGGAAGAATGGCCAAACTTTTCTACCCACTTTTCATGAAAAGCCTTGGCTTTCTGTATCGCCACATCCATCGGAATTTCAGAAGTCGTAAGAAAATCATTTATATCAAGATCTCCTGATGTCAGAGACTCTAATATATTTAACCTCCAGCTAGTATCCTTCCTGCTTACTTTAGAATTGATAGGAGGGATTATAAACTCTGGCAGTGAATGTATAAAATAAACCGGGCCGTATAAATTCGTCACAAATTTTTTTAATAACCTTTCTTCACCTTCCGTCAATTTTCTCATTAACATATTAAAACTCCTCTCAAACTTAATTATATATAAATTATATCGCAAAAAATGTTTTTAAGGTATATTAAAAGGAGCCGCGAAAGCTCCTTCTCTAGTCTATTTTATTTTCAATATAAAAATGGTGACCCATCCGCGATTCGAACGCGGGACACCCTGCTTAAAAGGCAGGTGCTCTGCCGACTGAGCTAATGGGTCATATTTGGTGGAGGGAGATGGATTCGAACCAGCGAAGGCAAATGCCAACAGATTTACAGTCTGCCCCCTTTAGCCACTTGGGTATCCCTCCAAGATTATTTAGCAAATCTCAACAACGACTTTTTTATTTTATAATAAATATCAAACATTGTCAAGTATAGTAAGCTTAAAAAAAATCTTCACTCGATAGAATTTTTGTGTCAATTATGATGATGGAGAAAGGCCGCTTAAAAATAAATAAGCAGCCTTTAATTTACCATATCATATTGTTTTAAAAGCAGTTTTTGTATATGGACATTACTTCTTCTAGTGACAGCTTATACGGGTCAACCTGAAATAGTCCTCCCATTGTATCCATTGCATTTTTAGCTAGTTTTTCTACTTCATCTTCTTTAACCCCAAAGCCTGACAAGCTTAAATCTTCCATTCCTATATTTTTAATTAATTTTTTTAGACCTTTTATAAAAGACATAGCTTGCTCTTCTTTTGTAGCACCATTTATATCTTCGCCCATGGCTTTTGCAATATCCACAAATCTATCAGGAACTTTTGAAGCCATAAAGCTAAAGTAAGATACAGATAACATTATAAGACCCGCTCCATGTGGTATATCAGGGTGATATGCACTTAAAGCATGTTCCATCGAATGATGCGAAATACATGATGACAATGATTCTACTATTCCCGCTGCCGTACTTGCCCATGCCAATGCTGTACGAGCCTCAATATTGTTTCCATCCTCCACAGCTTTTGGAAGATTCTCTGTAATAAGGCTTATTGATTGAAGTGCTAAAACATCGCTTCCTGGTTGATTGACAGTTGCGAGATATCCTTCTACAGAGTGGAAAAATGCATCCATGCCTTGATAAGCAGTAAATTTCGGCGGAATAGACACCATCAATTCAGGATCAACGATGGAAAGTGTAGGATATGTATACTTGCACCCAAAACCAATCTTCTCATTCGTCTCTGTCTTCGTCACAACAGCCCATGGATCAGATTCTGTGCCTGTACCTGCAGTTGTCGGTATGGCAACTATAGGCAATGCCCCGTTTTTGACTTCCATGCCTTTTCCGCTTCCGCCGGATACATAGTCCCAATAGTCACCAGGATTCTTAGCCATGACAGCTATAGCTTTTGATGAATCTATTGTGCTGCCGCCACCTAATCCTATGACAAAATCACATCCATTCTCCTTAGCCAATTTTGCACCTTCTGCAACATGCTCTGCAATTGGATTAGGTAATATTTTATCATAGACGACGTAATCAACCCCATTTTGTTTTAAGTAATTAACAACTCTATCCAGATAACCATGCTTTCTCATTGAATTGCCACTACCTATGACCAATAAGGCTTTCTTGCCCGGCAATTTAACAGTAGCTAGCTTTTCCAGTGTGCCTGGTCCAAAAATAATTTCTGTCGGCATGAAATAAGTAAAATTAGTTTTCATATATATACCCCCTTAACTGGCATTTAAATTATAATTTTCACTACCTATAATTTATTATGATATTACAAAAAGTAAAAGTCAATAAAGAGACAATATTAATTAGTTGAAAATATTAATAAACTTTAATTTTTACTCATATCGCAAAGCTTCAATTGGCTTTAGTCCTGCTGCCTTGTTGGCAGGATACATTCCAAAGAACAGCCCTATTAAGAGGGAAAACGAAAATGATATTATTATCGTGTTTATTGAAGGGCTTACTGTCATGTTCATAAAATGCCCCATCAAGTACGATGCTATAAAACCAAAAATTACTCCTACTATTCCTCCAACTCCACTTATCGTCAGTGATTCTATCATAAACTGCAGCAGTATGTCTTTTTTCTTTGCTCCTAATGCCTTTCTTATGCCTATCTCTCTCGTCCTTTCTGTTACTGATACTAACATTATGTTCATTATGCCTATGCCGCCTACTATTAGCGCTATTCCTGCTATTCCTCCCAGCATCATTGATAATGTGTTGCTTACACTATTTACTGTTGATAAGAGGTCTGATTGATTTAGTATTCTATATGCATTTGTATCTCCTTTGAATATGGTGTTTAGCATGTTTTCTACATGATATTGTGCTATGTTTACGTATTGTTCTTCAGTTGCACTTAGGTATATCTGCGTTATTCCTCTGTTTCTCTGAAATACGAACATTGTCTTTATTGGTATGAATATTGAGTCGTCGTACGAGTTTGATATTGACGAACCGCCTGATGCTAATACTCCTACTACTGTGAAGTTGTTTCCGTCCAACTTGATTGTCTTGCCCAGTGGGTCTGTGAATCCAAATAGATCGCTGGCTACATTGCTTCCTATTACAGCTACTTTCTGTCTCATGTCATTGTCTATTGATAGTATGAATCGTCCTTCTTTTAGTTTTAAATTTCTCAGTGACATGTAGTTTTCATTTACCCCGTTTATGTTTTCTTCGTATGATTGGTCTCCGTACTTGGCATATACGTTTGCACTCATTATTGGTGATATTTCTTTTATGTATGGGGAGTCTCCTATTGACATAGCTTGGTTGTAGGACAGGGATGTATCCATACCCCTGCCCATTATTGATACCATTATCAGGTTTGACCCCATGCTTTTTATCTGGGATGTTACTCCTTCTGTTGCTCCTTGTCCTAAGCTTACTAGTCCTATTACTGACATTACGCCTATTACTATTCCAAGCATGGTCAGAAATGATCTTAGTTTGTTGTCTATTATGCTCTTTAAGGACATTTTTATTGCTTGCATCAACGCCATTTTACACACTTCCTTTTATTCATATATTTTGCCGTCCATGATTTTTACAGTTCTCTTTGCTTGGTTTGCTACGTTTATGTCGTGTGTTATCAGTATTATGGTATTACCTCTTTCGTTTAGCTCTTTTATTATTTTCATGACTTCTTTCCCGCTTTGGGAGTCCAGGTTTCCCGTTGGTTCGTCTGCTAGTATAAGGTGTGGGTTGTTGGCTAGAGCTCTCGCTATTGCTACTCTCTGTTGCTGTCCTCCTGATAGTTCCGTAGGTCTATGGTGTATTCTTTTTTCCAGCCCTACCATCGTCAATAGTTCAACTGCTCTATTGTATCTTTCTTTTGCAGGTATACCTTTGTATATCATTGGCAGTTCTACATTTTCTAATGCTGACAGCTTCTGAAGAAGATTAAAGCTTTGAAATATAAATCCTATTTCGCTGGACCTTAATTCAGCAAGTTCGTTTTCATTAAGCTCCCTCGTGTCGTTTCCATTTAGGTAATACTCTCCTTCTGTCATGACATCAAGGCACCCTATTATATTCATCAGTGTTGATTTTCCTGAGCCTGATGGTCCAACAATTGATACAAATTCTCCTTCATCAACGGTTAAGTTTACGTTGTCAAGGGCTTTTACTATATTGTCTCCCATCTTGTATATTTTTGATAGGTTTTTCATCGTAATCACATTTTTGTTTCTTTCTCTATTTTCTTCCATAGTTAATTTCTACTCCTATTCCCGCCAGATTGTTGTCTCACTATAAAACCAGCTCCTCCCGATCCTCCGCTAAAGCCTCTGTTTCCAAAGTTTCCGCCACCAAAACTACTAAAACCACTACGATTATTATTATTTGTCGAAGATGTCGCAGCACCAAATATCAATACTTTATCACCGTCATTCAACCCACTCAATATTTCTATATATTTGTCATTGTAAAGTCCTGTTTGAACTTGCTTTATATTCCTTGCCTGTTCTCCATTACTATTTGAGTTATTTTCATTATACAAGATTACATACTTGTTATTTCCATTCGTCTGAACTGCTTCTATAGGGAGCAGCAATGTGTCTTCTTTCTGGGCAACAACGATGGACACATTCATAGTTTGACCAAGCTTTAGTTTATCTGTATACGGCAGTGATACAGTTACATCATACGATGCTACATTGTTTTGTATTGTTGGTATTGATGATATTTCTGTCACAGTTCCCTCAAATGTCTCTCCTTGTAAGTCATCTGTTGTAAGCGTTGCTTTCTGCCCTATCTTTATCTTGCTTATATCTATTTCGTCTATTGGCACATCTACAGAATAATTATTGTTATTTACTATTACTGCTGTATCTGATTGATCAGTAACAGACGAAAGATTGCTTACAGAGGTACTGCTGCTGTTGCTTGTATTAAAATTGCCTCCAGAATTACCGCTGGAACTGTAATTTGAACTTGATTGACCAGACAGTTCATCACCTTCGTTTATATTCTGCGATATAATAACTCCGTCAATAGGTGCATAAATATTCAAAGAATTTATCTGATTTTGAATATTATCATAATTGCTCTGCGCTTGCTGCAACTTTAAATTGTCATTTTTAATTTGTATATCATTTACATCACTCGTTAATGTAGCTATTAATGTTCCAGCGCTTATTTTCTGTCCTTCTTTTACATTTATACTTGCAATTGTTCCCTGTATTGACGCTGTCACGGTATTTGAATTTTTAACACTTAATGTTCCATTTTGAATTGCTCTTTCATCACCAACATTGGTATGTACGGTTACCTGTACTGTCATACCATCTGTCAATGCACCCTGATTTGGCAGGCTTACTGTAACATAATAATATGATGCACCATTAACAGGTACCGCTTGTGTTGATACATCCGTTACAGTTCCTTTTACTGTAGTATACGAATTATAAAGATAAACATCTGCACTCTGTCCAACCTTTATATTATTTATTTGCGAACCATTAAAGGGAACTTTTATAGATGCATTTGAATAATCAGTTATAACAGCTATCACCGTTCCAGGATTTACATCTTGACCTACTTTCACATTTATACTATCGACGATACCTGAATACGAAGATATTATATTTTGCTTTGAAATAGTATCATTATAAGACTTTGTGTCGTTATCAAGTTGTTCTTGCGCTAATTCTAAATTTATTAAAGCATCTTGAAGTTGCTGGTTCAAATTGTCATCCTCTATTTGATATAACAGTTCACCAGCTTTTACCTTATCTCCTACTTTATGATAGACTTTTTTTACTGTACCATTACCTTTTAAAGTTATCACTCTCTTGTCTGCATCGAGATTTCCTGTTCCATCTATATGCATTGATATATTACCACGTGTAACTGTTACATACGGCGTTCTTGCCACTGTTGGTGTAGATCTTTTTCTCGCAAAATAATAAGTTGTACCTGCAATGATAATTAAAATTACGATGATGGCTATGTATCTTTTTTTCATTATTTTGACAACCTTCCTTTCATCTAAAATCCATATAAATTTGATTTTATATTAATTATATATAATAATTTTATCAAATAATTGAACAATTTGTTAATTTTATGTGGCAAAAATAAAGCAAAATTTGTACTTGATAAAAATTTATTTTCATGTTATATTATATAGGTGTAGTGCTGGCATAGCTCAGTCGGTAGAGCAGTTGATTCGTAATCAACAGGTCAAGGGTTCAAGTCCCTTTGCCAGCTCCAGCTTTTAGAACATCAAAAAGCTCTTTGATTGCGAGTTGAAAAAGTATAAAAGATAAATTTACGTTGTAAAAAAATCCTGCCTTGAGCAGGATTTTAATTTATATTGATTTTAAAAATATTAATTATTTGAAAAGTTGTGCTATTTCTGAGAGTGAACTAATACCCCCATATAGAGTTAAAATGAATACTAAAATTCCTAATATCGTAAATATAGGTGGATGTTGATAATCTCTTATGATTTTTTTATTTCGAGAAGCTAAAAGCATTGAACCAAGAGTTAATGGCAGTATTAATCCATTTATTGCGCCCGCAAATATTAGTAAAGTTACAGGTTTTCCTACAATTACAAAGACAACAGTGCAAAAAACTATAAACCAAATAATATATTTTTCAAAGTATTTATCTACAGATTTAAAGAATGTTCTTATGAAAGAAAGGGAAGTGAAGGAACATCCTACAACTGAAGTAGTTGCTGCGGCCCATAATACTAGGCCAAACATCTTGTAGCCAAAAGTTCCTGCTACTGTGAGAAAAGGAGTAGCCGCTGGATTAACAGAGTCAAATTTTACACCCTTTATAGCGATTCCTAGAGCCCCAAAAAATAGTACATATCTCATTATGGCTGCCACAATTATTCCTAAAGTGGCACTTTTTGTAGCATTGTTTACAGCTTCAATACCCTTCACACCACCTTGTAGTAAACGATGCCCACCTGCAAATGTTATGTAACCGCCAACACTACCACCGATTAATGTAATTATAGGAAGAAATTCAATTTTTTTAGGTGTAACTGTTCTAATAATGACTTCACCTACGGGAGGATGTGCTGCTATTGCCACATATGTCGCTAACAAAATCATTAGAGCTCCTAAAACTTGTGCAAATCTATCCATTACATTTCCAAATTCTTTAGATAAAAAGATTGCAATAGCAATTATTGCAGAAATAGCTGCGCCTATACGTGGATCTATCCCAAACATAGTGTTAAAAGCCATGCCTGTACCTGCAATATTCCCTATGTTAAATGCAATTCCTCCTATAAATACTAAAAAGGCTATAAAATATCCTAAGCCATGGAAAACGTCATTAGCTATTTCCTGTCCATACTTTCCCGCTGCTATGATTATTCGCCATATATTCACTTGAGCTATAATATCTACAATAATAGTGATGAGAATTATTGTACTAAAACTTGCAAGGTATTTCTCTGTAAACACTGCCGTTTGAGTCAAGAATCCTGGCCCTATAGCAGAAGTAGCCATTAGAAATGCTGCCCCTATTAACATGCTTGAAGAATATTTGCCTCTTTTCAAAATACACCTCTCCTTTTTAATACATATGCAATAATTTATGTATGTTTTAAACTTTTTGTTTAAATTAGAGTACTTATCTTCTTATAATAGCGAGGACCTTTAAAAATATGTCAAAGTGGTTCCACACCGACATCATAATATCTCTCGTTTACTTTTACCTTAAAATATTTTAATACTTTCAAAGTTTCCTTAATCTTATTTATTTTGTTTTCAGTTTCTGCAAGAATTTTATGCGCCTCAGAAAGGTCAATAGTTCTAAATCTTATTTTGTCTCCTGGTTTTAATTGAGCAAGTTTTGACAAATCAAATGAAATAACTGTTGCTATTTTTTTATAGCCACCCGTAGTTTGGGCATCTTTCAATATTATAATTGGTTTTCCATTTCCAGGAATTTGAATAGCACCCGGTAAAATCCCATCCGTAATTATGTCATGCCCTTCCTTAGCTTTAATTTCAGGCCCTTCAAGTCTGTAACCCATTCTATCAGAATCTTTTGTAATTACATATGTAGAAGTCAAAAAAATTTTTACAGCTTCTTCACTGAAATAATCGTCTTGTGGTCCTAATATTACTCTTATCTCTTCTTCATTAGAATAAGAAGGTATATATTCATCTCGGACTTTTTTCGCTTGAAGTCCTGGCTTAGAAACTCCACCCTCAAGGACATCATCTTTTTCTATCTGTCTCCCATTTATCCCCCCTAACTTTCCTCTAATGTAAGTAGAAACACTATTCATTATTAAGTCTCCTTTAAATCCTCCTGCCACTGCAAGATATGCTCGACAGCCAGACTTTATTGGCCCAAAAGATACAATGTCACCTTTCTGTACAGGAAATGAAGACCAACATGGTCGTGGAAAACCATTCACTAAAGGTTGAATCTCAGCACCAGTTACTGAAATCATAGCATCATTTAAAGCTTCGAAAGTTGGCCCCATCAATGTTATTTCCAGACATGGAGCATTTTCATCGTTTTCCACTAATATATTGGCGATTCTTAAAGCAAATTCATCCATCGCTCCCGATGTAGGAACTCCTTGACTTTCATATCCAAATCTACCCATATCTTGAACAGTTGTAAAGAGACCTGGATTTAATACTTTAAAGTATTTCAACCTTTTCACCTACTTTATAAAATCCTTTCTTTTTTTCAAAAATTACTTTTAACCCTACATCTTAAATTTTATTTCAATAATTTAAATAATTTTTTATAATCACACATAATCACATATCTTAATTTGATAAGTTTTCATTTCTATTTCTTTTTTAATTCTGTAATACTCTTCTTCTGTTATCTGCACAAATTTTATGTAATTACCTGATTCAAAGAGAATCGGTTTTTCTCTATCTGGGTCATATAATTTTACTGGAGTTTTCCCTATTATCCTCCAGCCGCCAGGGCTAGAAAGCGGATAAATGCCTGTTTGGTTACCTGCAATGCCTACTGACCCAGCTTCTATCTCAGTTCTCGGATTTTCTAATCGTGGAGTAGCAATTTTTTCAGACATACCTCCTAAATACGCAAATCCCATTGTGAAACCAACCATATAAATTCTATAAAGAGGTTGTGTATGAATACTTATTACTTTCTCAGAAGTTATGTTATGGTATTTAGCTACGAAATCTAAATCTGGTCCAAATTCTCCCCCATACACTACTGGAATTTCATATATTTTAGGCCTAAATTCTTCTGAATTTTCATTCTCATTCTTATCATTTAATTCAATCAATTTTAATAGTTCATCGTAAGCAATTTTAAAATGATCATATTTAATAAGCAAGGATCTATATGTTGGAATCATAGAAATGATTCCCCCACATTTTTCTTTTTTTAACATCCTATAAAGATTTACTACTTTCTTATTGCATTCCTCGCTTATTTCATTTCCAAATTCAACTATAATAGCTTTATCACCACACAAGAGAATTTTAGGTTTTTCATACATTGAAAATCAGCTCCCTGTATTATAAAAACTTACCCATTGGTATTATTTCAACTCCATTTTCTTCTAAAATCTTTTTTATTTTTTTAGTAAACTCTACAGCCTTGGGATTATCACCATGGACACATATAGTATCAACTTTCACTTTTACAATGGTACCATCTATAGCCTCACATACTCCTTTTTTAACCATTTGAAGTACTCTTCTACAAGCCAATTCCTCATCATGTATAATAGCATTAGTAAGCTTTCTTGAAACTAAAGTACCATCAGAATTTATGTTTCTATCGGCAAAAACCTCACAAGCAAATCTCAACCCTACTTTTTCAGCAGCCATCTGCATGGCTGTATTAGGCATCCCAATGCATATAAGATTTTCATTTACTGAAGCTATTGCCTCTGCAATTGCTATAGCAAGTTTTTCATCTACTGCAGCCATGTTATACAAGGCTCCATGTGTTTTTACATGTTGCAGTTTGATTCCAAAACTTGTTGCAAATGCCTGTAGTGCACCAATTTGATATATAATATAATTCTTCACATCTGTAAGTGATACATCCATATTTCTTCTTCCAAACCCCAATAAATCAGGAAATCCAGGATGAGCACCTACACCTACAGCATTTTTACTACATTTTGCAACAGTATTTGACATCACATTAGGATCACCTGCATGAAACCCACAAGCAATATTTGCAGAAGAAATATATTTTACTATTTCATCATCCATACCTATTTTATAAACACCAAAATTTTCTCCAATGTCACTATTAATATCCACTTGATATTTCATAAGCTTCCCTCTTTCTATTTTTATAGAATTAACGTAATAAAGCAATGATTAATTAAAGCATAAAAACATAAATATTAAAAATAAAACAAAGGCACACCTATAAAAATAAAACACCTTTGTCCCACTGCAAGATTTATTCTATTTTTAAACACCAAAAACCCTACTTTAAAGACTAAAATCGCAGTTTCCATAAGCTTTACAATAGAAATGGTATCACATTTTTATTTCAAGTTCAAGTAATTTCTTATTATGGTTTGTAGTCAAAGAGTAATTATAAATAATCTTGATTAAAAACCCCACTATAGGAGGTACTATCATTTTAGCCATATTATTGCTGTTTTCTATATTAGTTATTTTAATTAAATTAAATATCAAAAATTAGCTGAATGAGTATTTGCCTATAATATAGTTAAGAACTTAAACTCCTTTGTTAAATAACTTTAAGAATATTAAGAACATTTTTGATTGCAAACAACCTATAATAAAAAAGCCTCAACAGATTTGTTGAAGCTTCTATTTCCTGCTGGTGCCTCGAAGTGGAATCGAACCACTGACACAGGGATTTTCAGTCCCTTGCTCTACCGACTGAGCTATCGAGGCATATGTATGATAATGGCGACCCAAAAGGGGCTCGAACCCTCGACCTCCAGCGTGACAGGCTGGCGCTCTAACCAACTGAGCTATTGGGCCGCAATAATTATTTAATTTTATGGTGGGCCTTCAGGGACTCGAACCCCGGACCAATCGGTTATGAGCCGACCGCTCTACCAACTGAGCTAAAGGCCCTTAATTTTGGTGACCCCGACGGGATTCGAACCCATGTTACCGCCGTGAAAGGGCGATGTCTTAACCACTTGACCACGGGGCCACGTATTGGCTCCTCAGGTAGGGCTCGAACCTACAACCTACCGGTTAACAGCCGGTTGCTCCACCATTGAGCTACTGAGGAATATATTATCCGGCAGCGACCTACTCTCCCGAGTTATCAGTACCATCGGCGCTGGAGGGCTTCACTTCCGTGTTCGGTATGGGAACGGGTTTTTAACCTCCGCT
>NZ_JAGGLT010000024.1 GCF_017874545.1 Thermoanaerobacterium butyriciformans
TACATTAAATCTTAATGAACCGCCGTATACCGAACGGTACGTACGGTGGTGTGAGAGGACGCTGAATAAAATAATTATTCAGCTCCTACTCGATTGCATTTGCTATGCTGAAATTTCTCTCGCTGCTTCAAAGCTGGCTTCTATTGTTCTATCAATGTCTTCATTGGTGTGAGCAGTGGATAAGAAAAAAGTTTCATACTGAGACGGTGGCAGATATATGCCTCTTTTTAACATGGCTTTGAAATATTTAGCAAATAAGTCTGTATTTGATTTAGTGGCTGTTTCAAAATCGTAAACATTGCCTTCTGTGAAAAACATGCACATCATTGTACCGACTCGATTTATTTTGACATTTATGCCATTTTGCCTCATGCTTTCATATAATCCCATACAAAGTCTGTCAGCTTTTTTGTCAAGTTCATCATAGATAGAAGGGTCTTCTGATAATACATTTAATGTTTCGTACCCTGCCACCATTGCAAGAGGGTTTCCTGATAATGTACCTGCTTGATAAACAGGTCCATCAGGCGATATCATCCTCATAATATCCTCTCTTCCACCATAAGCGCCAACAGGCAAACCGCCTCCAATGATCTTTCCAAATGTTGTTATGTCCGGATTAATGTTATATAACCCTTGAGCACATGTGTAAGATACTCTAAATCCAGTCATAACCTCGTCGAATATGAGAAGTGAACCATATGACTCTGTGACTTTCCGCAAAGTCTTCAAAAATCCCTCTTTAGGCGGAACAGTGCCCATGTTTCCTGCAATAGGTTCAACAATAACTGCGGCGATATCTTCTCCATATTTTTTAAATATCTCGACTATCAAGTCACTGTCGTTGTACCTTGCTATTATGGTGTTTTTAGCTATTTCACTTGTTACGCCTTTTGAATCTGGTGTCCCGAATGTAAGAGCACCGGACCCTGCCTTGATGAGGAGGCTATCGGAATGGCCGTGGTAACATCCTTCAAATTTTACTATGATATTCCTTTTTGTGTATCCTCTTGCCAATCGTATGGCGCTCATAGTAGCTTCTGTACCCGAATTCACCATTCTTATTATTTCCACAGATGGTACAGCTTCTTTGATTTTTTCAGCTAATTTGATTTCTATTTCGGTGCAAGCCCCAAAACTTGTGCCACTTTCCAACTGATTTTTTAAAGCATTGACTATGCGGGGATTACAATGACCCAGTATAAGTGGACCCCATGAGAGAACGTAATCTATATATGTATTTCCATCTACATCTTCTATATGGCTGCCAAAGCCTTTTTTTATGAAAATGGGATTTGTTCCAACGGATTTAAATGCCCTTACGGGACTATTTACGCCACCAGGCATAAGAGTTTTGGCTTTTTCAAAGAGAATATTCGACATTTCATAGCTCATTTTTTATCATTCCCTCTCAAAATATTGTACTTATTTATGATATCGTCGTATAATTTTATTTTTTCTTCCTGTGTAGCAGAAGTTGTTTTGAGTTTATCCCTCAGATTGCTTAATTCAGCAATAAGATTTTCAACATCATCTTCAAACATATTGCCAAGCATTTCTTTTATTCGCTTTGCTAATAACGGACTTTTCCCATTTGTTGATACAGATATAGTAAGATCACCTTTTTTCATGACAGAAGGAACTATGAATGTAGAAAGCTCCTTGTCATCTACTACATTCACAAGTATATTTTTTTTCTTACATTCGTTAGAAATCTCTTTGTTTATGATTCTATCATTTGTTGCTACAACAACCAAAAAGTAATTATCAACATCATTTTTTTGATAGCTTCTTCTTATCAAATTAACTTTATGGTTTTTAGGCAGTTCCAAGATCTCATCTGTAAAATACGAGGATAATGCTGTAACAGTTGCGCCAAATTCAAGTAAAGATAATATTTTTCTGTAAGCTACTTTACCACCACCTATGACAAGACATTTTTTGTTTAAAATATTCAACATTATTGGATAGTAAGCCATTTTGCAACATCCTTAGCAAAGTAGGTTATTATGATATCAGCGCCAGCCCTTTTTATTCCAGTCAATGATTCCAAAACTGCTGATTTTTCATCAATATATCCCATCTGAGATGCGGCTTTTATCATTGAGTATTCACCGCTTACATTGTAAGCTGCGATTGGGATATTGAAGGTATCTTTTGCCCTTCTTATTATATCAAGATACGGCAGTGCTGGTTTTATCATTATTATGTCAGCACCTTCCTCTATATCAAGTGAGATTTCTCTTAAAGCTTCGTCAGAGTTTGCAGGATCCATTTGGTATGACTTCCTATCGCCAAATTGCGGTGCTGATTCTGCTGCTTCTCTGAAAGGACCATAAAATGACGATGCATATTTAGCGCTGTAAGATATTATTGGTGTGTTTACATATCCATTTTCATCTAAAATGTCTCTTATTGCTTTTACACGCCCATCCATCATGTCAGAAGGTGCTACGATGTCTGCACCCGCTATCACATGGGATAAAGCGATTTTTGCAATGTATGAAGTCGTTTCGTCGTTTTGTACATAGCCATCTTTTACAATGCCACAATGGCCGTGACTTGTATATTCGCACATGCACACATCTGTTATAATAAGCATTTCAGGTATTGCATTTTTTATGGATTTTATGGCTTGTTGAATTATTCCGTTTTCGTCGTAAGCTTCAGAGCCTAATTCATCTTTTTTTGATGGTATGCCAAAAAGCAGTACGGCGGGTATTCTTAAATCATATACTTCTTTAACCTCTTTTACGAGGTTGTCTACAGAATAACGATAGACTCCAGGCATTGCCACAATTTCTTCTTTTATATTTTCACCAGGTACGACAAACATAGGGTATATCAAATCATCTACGCTTATAGACGTTTCCTTTACCATCCTTCTTATAACTTCATTTGTTCTAAGCCTTCTTGGCCTCTTTAGCAGTCTCATGATAACACCTCACTTTTTATTTTATTTATATTATATCAACTTTTTGATTGATGTACAGAACACATTATCAAAATTGTGTTTAACAGTTCAATTAAAATTAGATTGACATTAATAAAACGATGTGTTAAATTATAAAAAAGAAATCCATAAATTCATATCTGTTTACTATGAATTAAAAGGAGGATAAAATGATTTTCAATGATGATTTAGTGAAGGCATTAAAAGATGGTGGATTTATTAAACAAAAGCAAAAAGACTATTATTCGATAAGAATAAGAGTAGTCGCTGGTAATATAACTGCTGAACAGATGAGGAAAGTATCAGAACTTGCTGAAAAGTATGGTAGGGGATATGTCACATTTACAGTAAGACTGGGGATAGAGATTCCATGGGTGCACTACACTAAATTACAAGAAGTCAAGGAAGAAGTTGAGAGAATCGGACTTGCAATGGCTGGCTGTGGACCGAGAGTAAGACCGATTGTAGCCTGCAAAGGTACTGTTTGCCCGTATGGATTAATTGATACGCAAGGTTTAGCAAAAAAACTGGATGACGAGTTTTTCCCAACACCTGGTTTTCCACATAAATTCAAGATGGGCATTTCAGGTTGCCCTAATAATTGTACTAAACCTCAATTTAACGATATCGGATTTCAAGGGCAGGTAGAGCCTGAACTTAATGAGGATTTATGCACAGGTTGCGGACTATGTGCGGATGTTTGCGAAGCGAAAGCAATTTCGATTAAAGATGGTCTTGCTGTAAGAGACGATGATAAATGCATTTATTGTGGTTCATGCATAAGGGTGTGTCCAATGGATGCATGGAAGAAAAAAAGAAGTGGAGTAGCAGTCTTTGTGGGCGGCAAGTTTGGCAAAAAGTACAACTTTGGATACCATATTGCAGACCTTGTTGATGTAGAAAAAATACCAAACATTATTGAGAAAACAATGAATTTTTACAAGAGCAATGGGATCAGCAAAGAAAGGCTTTATGACACAATAAATAGAGTCGGACTTGAAAATTTCAAAAAAGAGGTTTTAGAAAATGAAGATGAAAAGTGAGGAGTGTAGCTATGAATATCAAAGTAAATGGCAATGATCAAAAAATTGACAGAGAGTATACTGTAAGGGAATTGTTAGATGTATTAAACGTTAAAATGAAAGAATATGTAACGGTTCAACTTAATGATGAAATATTGTCAAGAGATGATTTTGATAAAATAATTGTAAAAGACGGAGATACAGTTGAATTCCTCTATTACATGGGAGGAGGAAGTAGATGAATTTTTCCAATGAACAGTTAGAAAGGTATTCGCGTCATATTATATTAAAAGAAGTTGGCGCCAAAGGTCAGGGAAAAATATTAAATTCAAAGGTTTTGATAGTAGGAACAGGTGGACTTGGAGCACCGGCAGCTATGTACCTTGCGGCAGCAGGTGTTGGAACAATAGGATTAGTAGATTATGATAAGGTAGATTTATCCAACCTTCAAAGGCAAATAATTCATAGAACAAAGGACATTGGCAAAGACAAAGTTATATCTGGCAAAGAGACAATCAACGAGATGAATCCTGATGTAAATGTAATAACATATCATGAATGGATAAGCTCTAAAAACATAATTGATATCATAAATGATGAAGATTACGACTTTATAATTGACGGTACGGATAATTTTCCGGCAAAATTCTTAATAAATGATGCTTGTGTGCTTATAAAGAAACCTTTCTCACATGCCGGAATAATAAGATTTGAAGGTCAAACGATGACATATGTACCTGGTAAAGGACCGTGTTATAGATGTGTTTTTCAAGATCCGCCGCCGAAGGATGCCGTTCCTACTTGCAGACAGGCAGGAGTGCTTGGAGTCATGGGTGGGATAATTGGTACGATCCAAGCGACAGAAGCATTAAAATATATACTTGGAGTTGGCGAACTTTTAACAGGCTATTTATTGACATTTGATGCGCTAAAAATGGAATTCAGGAAGATAAAAATATCAAGGAGAAAGAGCTGTCAAGTTTGTGGTGTCCATCCTTCAATAAAAGAGCTGATAGATTATATAGGGCCACAATGCGATCTTAAGGAGGATTACAAATGATAATACTGTCAAAGAATGATTATAAAAAAATGTTGGATCATGCGAAGAAAGAAAGTCCTATTGAAGCATGTGGCTTACTTGCAGGAATAGTAGATGGTGAAAAGAAATTTGTTAAGGAAGTTCGTTTACTGACTAATATAGATAGAAGTCCTGAGCACTTTTCAATGGATCCGAAAGAACAATTTGAGGCTTTGAAGCATTTCAGAGAAAACAAATTTGTGCTTATTGGGAATTTCCACAGTCATCCTCAATCACCTGCGAGACCTTCTGAAGAAGACAAAAGATTGGCATTTGACAGTAAACTCAGCTATTTAATATTGTCACTGATGGAAAAAGAAAACCCTGTCTTAAAGAGTTTCATAATTGAGGATGGGAATAGCTATGAAGAAGATATTTTAATTGAAGATTAAAAATTTTGGAAAGGAAGTATAGTCATGAAAGATATAAAAGCTGACAGTTTTATAGATATAACTGATGTAGTATGCCCTATTACTTTTGTCAAAGCAAAAGTGGCTATAGAAGATTTAGAAGATGGGCAAATCCTTGAAGTAAGAATGAATGAAGGAGAGCCGATTAAGAATGTGCCATCCAGCTTTAAAGATGAGGGACATAAAATATTAAATGTTATAAATAACCGAGATGGGACTTATACGATATTTGTTAAAAAGGGAGGCCTTGTCAATGAGGTTTAATACAAAGCTATTACATCTAAATTATGGACCTGATGAAAAGACTGGAGCCTCATTGACGCCTATATATCAATCTACATCATTTAGCCATTCGGCAGAGGAACTGGAGAATATATTTAAAGGCAGCGAATATGGCTTTACATATACGAGAATAAATAACCCAACCATTGAAGCTTTTGAAAGAAGGATTGCATCACTGGAAAGCGGAATAGGGGCAGTTGCATGTTCCTCAGGAATGGCTGCTATAGCTTTAGCTATTTTAAATATCTTGAAGACTGGTGATGAAATACTATCTGGTTCAGGAATATTCGGCGGGACTTATGAACTATTTAAAGATTTCAAAAACTTTGGTATTACTGTAAAATTTGTAAAAGATAATTCCATAGACGCTTTTAAAAGATCAATAACTAATAACACAAAATTGATTTATATCGAAACGATTGGAAATCCTAAATTAGATGTTCCTGATATAAAAAGTCTTTCAGTTCTGGCACACGAAAATAAAATTCCTTTAATCGTTGATAATACTGTAACTACTCCATATTTAATTCGACCGATAGAAATGGGTGCAGACATCGTTATACATTCAACATCAAAATTTATAAATGGACATGGAAATTCTATTGGTGGAGTTATAGTCGATTCTGGTAAATTCAATTGGGATTTTAATAAATATTCAATGCTTAAAAAGTTCGAAAAATATGGACAATTTGCTTATCTGGCAAAGCTTAGGAAAGGCCTTTTTAGAAATATTGGTGCGTGTATGTCTCCATTTAATGCATATCTTAATAATTTGGGTTTAGAAACGCTTGGAATAAGGATGGAAAGGCTATGCCAGAATGCTTATGAGTTAGCTGTTTTTTTGAAAAAATTTGATAAAGTGCTATCAGTTAACTATCCAGGGCTTAAAGAAAGCCCATTTCACGATATTGCTAAAAGGCAGTTTGGTGATGGATTTGGTGCTGTATTGACAATTCGTGTAGGTTCTAAAGAAAAAGCGTATAAAATGATTAACTCTTTAAAGTATGCAACAAATATCACGAATATAGGTGATACACGTACGCTTATAATTCATCCATCATCTACGATTTTTGCTGAAAGCAGTGATGAAGAAAAAGAATTCATGGGAGTGTTTGACGATTTAATAAGAATCTGTGTTGGACTGGAAGATATAGAAGATTTAAAAGAAGATTTTATGCAGGCTATTGATGGGTTATAATTTTTACTTAAATTATAAGTATTACGATATGTTTACTAATAATTATTTTGTGAGGTGTTAATATGGATAGATTAGATATGTTGGAAGCTGAAAGTATATACATATTAAGAGAGGCTTATAAAAGTTTTGGCAAACTTGGAATGTTGTGGTCGGTTGGGAAAGACTCTACAGTAATGTTGTGGCTTGCTAAAAAAGCTTTTTTTGGACATTGCCCGTTTCCCTTTATTCATATAGATACGACATATAAAATACCCGAAATGATAAGATTTAGAGATAAGATTGCGAAGGAGTATAATCTCGACCTTATCGTCTACACAAACTGGGATGCTATAAATAATGGCATGGGTCCGGAAAAAGGCAGATTAGTTTGCTGTAAGGCACTAAAAACAGATGCATTGCAGCATGTGATAGATAAGTATAAATTTGAAGGATTGATTGTGGGTGTGAGAAGGGATGAAGAAGGTTCAAGATCGAAAGAGAGGATTTTTAGTGAACGAAATAAAGAGTCTGAGTGGAATTACACAAACCAGCCTCCAGAGCTTTGGGATCAGTTTAAGACAGATTTCCCGAAAGGTAATCATATCAGAGTACATCCTATATTGAACTGGACTGAGTTAGATATTTGGCAATATATAAAAAGGGAAAATATACCGGTTGTTGATTTGTATTTTGCAAAGAACGGCAAAAGGTATAGAAGCCTTGGATGTGCGCAATGCACAGGACAAGTAGATTCAAATGCCTCAACAGTTGATGAAATTATAGAAGAATTAAAGCACACAAATATCAATGAACGGGCTGGAAGGGCTCAAGATAGAGAAGATGCTTATGCTATGCAAAAATTGAGGAAAGACGGTTATATGTAAGGAGGATAAAAATGGTTGAAAGTAAAGAGATTTTCAAAATAGTGGTAGTAGGACACGTTGATCACGGAAAGTCGACAGTTATTGGAAGGCTTTTGTACGATACAAAGTCATTGCCGGAGGGGGCCATTGAAAAAGTAAAAAGAATATCAAAAGAAACCGGTAAGCCATTTGAATATGCGTATTTATTAGATGCTTTTGAAGAGGAACAAAAACAAGGCATAACCATCGATACGACGCAAATTCAATTTCACACGAAAAAGAGAGATTACGTAATAATAGATGCACCAGGACATGTAGAATTTTTGAAAAACATGATATCTGGCGCAGCCAATGCAGAAGCCGCGCTGCTTGTTATCGACGCCAATGAAGGTGTAAGAGAACAGTCTAAAAGGCATGGGTACATTCTTTCGTTGTTGGGCATAAAAAAAGTTTATGTTCTGGTTAATAAAATGGACTTAATAGATTATTCGGAAGAAAAATTTTTAGATGTAAAAAGCGATATGGATATCTTTTTAAAAAGCATTAATGTCTTTCCACAAAAGTATATACCCGTATCCGCTTTTCATGGTGAGAATATAGCTTTAAGTTCAGAAAAGATGCCATGGTATAAAGGCGACACAGTCTTAGATGCATTAGATATTTTTGAAAAGGACAAAGAGATAACCGATAAGCCGTTGAGGCTGCCTATACAAGACGTTTATAAATTTGACAATAGGAGGATTATTGCTGGCAGAATAGAATCTGGCGTACTAAATGTGGGAGATGAAATAGTAATATATCCAAGTAAAAGAACGTCTAAAATAAAATCCATCGAATACTGGCAAGAAAAAGACAAGACGACAAAAGCTGAAGCGGGAATGTCAGTTGGAATTACGCTTTTTGATGAGTTTTTTTATAAAAGGGGAGAATTTATAACCCGCAAGGACGATGAGGCTCCACTGGTAGGGGATACGTTTAAGGCGAATATATTCTGGATGAGTGAAAACAGGCTGATAGTAAATAAAAGATATAAACTTAAATTGGTTACACAAGAAACAGAATGTGAAATAGCCGCAATTAATAAAGTTATAGATGCTTCTACGCTTTTTTCAAATGACGACGCAAAGGAAGTAAATACTAATGAAGTTGCTGAAGTCGTGATAAAAACCAAAGATAAAATTTGCTTTGATGAATTTAGAAATAATCATGTAACAGGGCGTTTTGTCATTGTAGATGGCTATGATATAAGCGGTGGAGGAATAATAAATGGATTGGAAATTTTAGATGCAGCAAATAAATTTATAAAAGGAAATGTGGAACTTCCAATAACGTGCTTTGATGAATACTATTATTTAATACCATCTAATGAGATAAAAAAAGTAGCTGTTGAAAGAAAATCATACAAAATAGGAGATAGGTTGCCTATAAATGGAGATACGTATTATTACCCTGATAATTTTGATGTTGTTGACTTGAATAATGAGCTATCTGCCTTAATAAGAGACGGTAGATTGGTTGATTTAATCAATTTAAATGAATATGAGTATAAAGGTTATCCTGTATATAGCAGTGATGGATTTTTAGCAAATGTAAAAAATCAAGATGATTTTATCAATTTTAAAAATGATTTTAAGAAGTCAAAGTACGGCTTAGTTGATTTCGCAAATAAATGGTATGATCCTATGGCTAATAAGCGGATTGTATATAAAGCCGTTTAAAAGCGGGAACTAAAGAGGTGTTTGATTTGTCTCTTATTGTTGAGAATATATCAAAAAGTTTTGGATTTAATTCAAAAGCGAATTTAGTACTGGATAATGTCAATCTTTTAATAAACAAAGGAGAATTTGTATGCCTTGTTGGCCCTTCCGGCTGCGGCAAGTCTACGCTGCTTAATATAATTGCCGGTCTTGAAAGTGCGTCATGCGGCAGAATTATTTTAAATGGTAGCGTAGTAAAGGATGCAGGTATAGATAGAGCAGTCGTGTTTCAAGAATCTGCTCTTT
Organism: Thermoanaerobacterium butyriciformans; assembly: GCF_017874545.1. Classification (GTDB taxonomy): domain Bacteria; phylum Bacillota; class Thermoanaerobacteria; order Thermoanaerobacterales; family Thermoanaerobacteraceae; genus Thermoanaerobacterium; species Thermoanaerobacterium butyriciformans. Next base: position 9,789 of record NZ_JAGGLT010000024.1, read on the forward strand.
TTCCTTGGCTTACAGTAATGGATAATGTAGAATTTGGGATGAAAATGGCAGGCATAGAAAAGGAAGAAAGAAAAAGAAAAGCTATGAAATACTTAAAGATGGTCCATCTTGCAAAATTCAGAGATTCGTATATTCATCAATTGTCTGGTGGCATGAGGCAGCGGGTTGCACTTGCAAGAGCATTAGCTATTGATTCTCAGGTGCTCTTAATGGATGAGCCATTTTCGGCCTTAGACAGTCAAACAAGAGATATTTTACAGATGGAATTGCAGCGAATTTGGATGGATACAAAAAGGACAATTGTCTTTGTCACCCATAATATAGAAGAAGCGGTGGTATTGGCGGATCGCGTTATTGTGATGTCCGCTAATCCGGGAAAGATTAAAAAAGAATTTAAGATAGAACTATCAAGACCGAGAAGACCAGAAAGTCCAGATGTAATTTACTATGTAAGAAAAATAACGGACGAATTAAAGGAGGAGGTAGAAAAAGTTGCAAAAGCTGAATACGACAGCGATTGGAGCATTGAAAAAGATTTGTTTCTATCTAATGCTGATAGCGATATGGGAATTGGTCTATAAAATAAATGTAGAAACTATAAAAATCTGGAGTGCAAATGTTGTGCCTTCTCCAATTTCTGTTTTCCTTTTAATCGTTAGATTATTTAAAACCAAAACGCTTATATATGCAATATTATCCAGCATGAGAAGGCTTGTAATTGGATATTTAATATCTATTGTGATTGGTTTTTTCGTAGGTTTTCTGATGATTCATTTTAAATATATTGAAGAAAATTTTGGTTCGTTGATATTAGGATTACAAACTTTGCCTAATCTTGCATGGATACCATTTGCAATCCTTTGGTTTGGTTACAGTGAAAGTTCAATTATTTTTGTAATTGCTATTGGTTCTATATTTTCCATTAGCCTTGCTGTAGATTCAGGCATTAAAAATATAAATCCGATTTATTTAAAAGCAGCTAAGACAATGGGGGCTAAAGGATATAAATTATATTCAAATGTGATCATTCCTGCCGCACTTCCAAGTATAGTGTCAGGGCTTAAGGAAGGATGGGCATTTGCCTGGAGAGGTTTGATTTCTGGTGAGATGTTGGTATCTGCAACAGGTCTTGGACAGATTCTTTCAAAAGGAAAAGATGCATCTAATATAAGCCAGGTTGTTGCTGTAATGCTGATAATTTTAAGTTTAGGCTTAATCATAGATAAATTTGTATTTGGAAGAATAGAAAGATCAATAAGGTGTAGATGGGGTTTGATGTAAAATTTTTATATTATGAGGTGAGATATAATGAGCATAGATAAATTAGATCTTGAATTATTAAATAATGAATATAAAAATAAAAGCCCATTTGAGATTATAAAGTATGTTTATGATAAAATTGGTGCATCTCGTGTCGCATTAGCTTCAAGTCTTTCAATAGAAGATCAGCTTTTAACAGATATACTATTGAAGATTGATAATAAAGCAAGGATATTCTTTATCGATACTGGAAGACACTTTCAATCAACTTATGATCTGATGGATCGAACAATGAGGAAATATCATTTTAATTACGAAGTGTATACTCCTGAAAATTATGACTTAGAACCACTGATTAGAGAATATGGTCCGAATCTTTTTTACAAAAACGTTGATCTTAGGAAAAAATGTTGTGAAATTAGAAAAGTAAAACCCCTAAAAAGAGTTCTTGCTACGGTTGATGGATGGATATGTGGCTTAAGGAGACAGCAATCTGTAACTCGTGAGAATGTAAATATATTTGAGTGGGATTATAATCATTCTATATATAAGATAAATCCCATTGCATTTTGGACAGAAAATATGGTTTGGGATTATATAAAAAAAGAAAATATCCCTTACAACAGCCTTTATGATAAAGGCTTCAGAAGCATTGGATGTCAGCCTTGTACAAGGGCTGTAAAGCCTGGAGAAGATGTTAGAAGCGGAAGATGGTGGTGGGAAGATCCAGATAAAAAAGAATGTGGACTTCACATTCAAAAGCATAATGCTGAGTAATCAGATTAACTAACTGTAGGAATAATTTTGCAAATCCGATTAAGCAGCTAATTTATTAATTATTGTGCTTTTAAACGATTGATATTTTTCTAGCATAGTTTATCAATATTTTTTCATCGTTTTAGCTGCTGCATAAGAAAATTTAATATATCTTTAGCTTTTGGTGGACAGCCATTAACGGAATGTGTAAAATTTCTGGTACACATTCCGATCCCTATTCCATCAATTTCTTTTTCTTTAAATCCTTGACCAATGTATATCCTTTTTTCGAGATATTTTAAAAGTCCTTGTTCATCAAGACGACCTAATGCATGAATTAAACTGCCATAACATGCTGAACAAGAATTATTTTCTACAACCCATTTTGATAAATGTTGAACTTTTCTACCTGGATTTGTAAAATGCGTTTGTGCAATATCATCACTATTTAATTCTATTATATTTGCTTTTTGCAGAACTGCACTTCCTACACCTATACTTTCTGCAATTTTTATGTATTCTATATCGTATGGATTATAACCCATTAATTCAGCAGCATAAGAATCGATTAAAACTGGATCTTTACCGGCTATAATGCGGTTCATCTCCACCGGATTACCACCTTCTTCGAAATCAAGGTCACCTATTAATCCATCGACAATGTGTAGAGAAGGTTTTAAAATTTTATTTAGATAAGCTATTGGCTTATGAAGACCAAGCGAATGAAATCTTCTTTTCTCTTTATCTGGAATGCAGCCTTTCATATTTTTTAATGCACATGTAATTCTAGTTTGGCAGTGACCTTTCAATACTGGCAAATTTATAAGATAATTTAAAGACATTGGCTTGTCACAAATACTTACCGAAAAATCATCTACATTATATATGTGAAAAGAATCTTCTTTATTATCAAAAAGAGAAACATTATACTTTTTTGATATTTTATCGTATCCACATACTTTAAAAGCTTTCTTAGTGCTTTCTCCAATCCATGAGCTTTCTAAAATAACAATATTGTTAAAACCAAAATCTTTAAGATATTCAATGATTCCGCATATCATATCAGTGGACGTGGTTGCACCAGATTCAGGAACTTTTGCTACTACTAGATTTGGTTTTAGCCCAATTAACATATCTTTATTAAGTTCATTTTCAATTTTGATTGTTTTTAAAAGATTTTTCACAGTTTCCTTACCATTGCTTCCGTAGATTACATATATATCATTTTTATTCATATACATCACCTTTATTAATTATATCATAAGATAAATTATTGTTTACGAATAATTAGAAAATTGTATAGTTAAATACTAATTGATACTTAATTGAAAAAGTAATTTCTAACCCCATTTCGTTGAACAGTAGAAATGTTTGCTTTTTTAAAATAATTGTTGAATTTTTTTGAATTTGTAGTATAATTGGTTTATACAAATTATTGAAAACTAATTATATTCAAGTGCTAGGGAGCCAAAAAGTGGCTGAGAGGGGATCTGTTCCCGACCTTTTGAACCTGTCAGGGTAATGCCTGCGTAGGGAAGCACGGAAGAAGAAATTTGTGCCTACCTATTTGGGTAGGCATTTTTAATTTAAAAATTAAAAAAAGTTGATTATAAAGGAGATGGTTTTTACGATGAAAAATATTAAAAATCCTATTTCAGATGAAAAAATAAGCAGATTGATTCTCAAAAGTTATTTTGAGGATCTTTACAATGCTGTTTCATCAGATGTAATTATTACAGGTGCTGGGCCATCAGGTCTTTATTGTGCTATTTTGCTTGCAAAAAATGGTTTTAAGGTAACTGTTCTTGATAAAAAACTTTCACCTGGTGGAGGAATATGGGGAGGTGCAATGAGTTTTAATAGAGTTGTTTTGCAAAAAGACGTAAAAGACATTTTGAAAGAGCTAAATATACCATATAATGAAGAAGAAAATGCCTTAATAGTATCTTCGATAAGTTTTGCCAGTAATCTAATTGCAAAGGCAACTTCCTTTAGTAATATTAAATTTTTCAATTTGATTTCAGTTGTAGACTTATATTATATTGACGAAAAAATTTCTGGAGTAGTTGTTAACAATTCTACGATAGAGCTTCAAAAACTTTTTGTAGATCCTATGGTGCTTGTTTCAAAAGCAGTTTTAGATGCTACAGGGCATGATGCAGTTCTTGTAAGCTTTTATAACAAAAGAAGAAAAGTTGATATGATAAAAGAGTTTTTTATGAATGCTGAGCGAGGAGAAGAAGAGGTAATTAACAATACAAAGATGATAGCACCAGGATTATTTGTAGCAGGAATGGCTGCGAATAACGTATATGGCGGACATAGAATGGGTCCTATTTTTGGAGGAATGCTTTTATCTGGTAAGAAAGCTGCAAACCTGATTGCTGATTATTTAAATACTTATAAGAAATAAGAGGTTTTGAAAATGAGGTTACTCTAAATGTGCTGATTTTGAAAAGGCTTTATAAGTTATCATTTCTTTAGATATTGATATGAATCTCCATATTATGCTATAGCATAATAATCTTTGAGGAATTTAGTTATAAGGATCCAATATGAGGGAAAAATGAAGGCATGTCATTATTTTCTCATAAAGCCAAATAACTAGAAGAAAAGTTGTTTTACATAATGTATCTGATAATTATTTACTAGGTCAAAAAATAAAACATTGCATGGGATAGCACTTGCATACAGACAACAGCAATAAAAAAACCGATTTTCATAAATCGGCTCCCATAGGCTTTAATATTGGTGCCGAAGGTGGGACTCGAACCCACACGGTATCGCTACCACTGGATTTTGAGTCCAGCGCGTCTGCCAGTTTCACCACTTCGGCACGTCACATTAGATATATTATCATATAAAAAATAAAATTTCAATACCTAATTTGGAAATCTTGATTATTATATTAATACGGGATAATATATATGTATCTAATATATGTGTGGAGTGAAATATATGGATAATAAAATAGACGATAGTAGAGAAAAGGCAGTATTAGTAGGAGTAATTATAAATGATGATGATAATGAGAGCATGGATGAATTGAAAGAGCTGGCAGAGACAGCCGGTGCAGAAGTTGTGGGCATAATGACACAATCAAGATCTAATATAGATAGAACTAGTTATATAGGGAAAGGGAAGCTTATAGAATTAAAACAATTTGTAGACAACATGGATATCGATTTAGTCATTGCTAATGATGAGTTATCAGGAAGCCAGATTAAAAATATAGAAGAAGCCATTGATAGGAAAGTCATTGATAGGACAAGTCTTATTTTGGATATTTTTGCGAAAAGAGCAAAGTCAGCAGAAGGTATGCTTCAAGTTGAACTTGCCCAGTTAAGATACAGGCTGCCTAGGCTTCAAGGTCTAGGAAATGATTTATCTAGATTAGGTGGCGGCATAGGCACAAGGGGACCTGGTGAGACTAAGCTGGAAACAGACAGAAGGTATATTCGTGAGAGAATAAAAACGATTGAAAGGAAATTAGAAGATATGAAAAGACACAGGGAATTACTTCGGGGTAGAAGAAGAAAAAATAAAATCCCTGTTGTAGCAATTGTTGGATATACAAATGCCGGGAAATCTACGTTAATGAATGCATTGACAGATTCTTCTGTATATGTTGAGGATAAGCTTTTTGCTACTCTTGATCCAACAGCAAGAAAGCTTGAGTTACCATCAGGCAGGGATGTCATTTTGATAGACACTGTAGGATTTATAAGAAAGCTGCCACACGATTTAGTGGAAGCATTTAAATCAACGTTAGAGGAATCAAAATACGCTGATGTTTTGCTTCATGTGATAGACATAACGTCAAAAGATATAAAACATAAAATTGAAGTTGTAGAAAATGTTTTAAGAGATCTTGAAGCGATTGATAAGCCTATCATAAATGTATACAATAAGTCTGATTTGTTGGAGAAAATGCCTGTTAATAAAGATAATGAAATTTACATTTCAGCAAAAGAAATGATTGGCATTGATGAATTGTTAAAAGCTATTGATAATGTTGCGTATAAAGATTTGTTCGTATTAGATTTCTATTTTCCATATAACAAAAACAGAGAATATTTGTTTTTAAAAAGAAATTCAAAAATTTTAAAAGAAGAATACGATGAAAAAGGTATAAAAATAAAAGCACAAGTAGGTGCAGCAGAAAAAAATATATTAAGAGATTTTATTATCTCTTAATAGCATTGTATTCAGCACTTTCTTGTGCTTTTACATTTTTCACAATTTGAACTATGTTTTTGTATGCTTTTGTCACTCCATATGATACAAGAGGTCTTCCTATTACAGGCATTTTCAAAGCTATGGACGTGAAACCACCTATTTTCATTATCCAGTTTGTAGCAGATGATGTATCAATAATAAGCAAACCATCATTTGTATTGAATAAATGATAATATAGATCTTTTAAAGCTGGCTCCACGAGTTTTTTTCCATTTTTTACGCCTAAAGAATATACGTTGTTGCCATATTCATCTGTTCCTATTGATACTATATGTCCTGTATCATTTTGACCGTTTAACCTGTCAAACATAGGAATGCCTTCAATTTCTTCCTTTGTTGGCACTTTATCTGCAGGTAGCACACCAATATGGATATATGAAGCTATAACCGATGTATGTGTTCCGCCATAACAATGGTATATAATATGCATTGTAATCACTCCTTTCAAAATATATTTTTTTAAAAAAGCTGATACTTTATACAAAGATTTTTAACTAATTTAGGAAATTTGAAATAATTTATACATAAATTTCTCAAATTTTGTAATAATAAAAATAAAATTAATAATTTTTTAAGAAGGAATTTAAAAGTTTGCAAAGAATATTATATAATATAGCAAATATTGTGATATAAAATCACAATAAAATATAAAAAGCTTAGGGGGCTTATATATGTTAATAAGGGAATGCTCTGGTGGAGTTGTATTCAGAGGAGATGAAGTATTCCTATTAAAAAATGAGAAAAATGAATGGGTATTGCCTAAAGGTGCAATAAGAAGTAATGAATTGTCCGTTGATGCTGCATTAAGAAGGGTACGAGCAGAAACTGGTTTAAAATCTTTAAATGTCTTATCTACTGCAGGAGAAACTAGCTATGAGTTCTATTCTGTTACACGCCAACGTCCTGTCTATAATAAAATCACATGGTATCTAATGTCCACTGATGATGTAGAATTTAATATTAGCTCTGAAGATGGCTTTTTGAGTGGCGGATTTTATCCAATTGACAAAGCTTTAGAGCTTATTACTTACAGTCAAGATAGGGCCTTAGTAAACGTTTCTTATTACAAATACAAATCTCTAAACAAGGTAACAGCGTAAGTCAAAAAAATAAAAGCCATATGGCTTTTATTTTTTTGGGATTATTTGATATAATTATTGTGAGGTGGTAATTTGCTTTATAATTATAAAACGATATATGAATATGGATGCCAAGAAATAGAAATAAAGCGTTCAAGATTTATAGGGCATGCAAAACCGGTGATGAATGAGGAAGAAGCAATTGATTTTATCAAGAGTATAAAGGAGAAACATAAAGATGCAACACATAATGTGTATGCGTATATATTAGGCGATAGAGATGAAATTCAAAGATATAGCGATGATGGAGAGCCTTCAGGTACAGCAGGTGTACCTGTTTTAAATGTTATAAAAAGTGAAGGATTAAAGAATACTGCTGTTGTTGTAACGAGATATTTTGGAGGCATATTGCTTGGAGCTAGTGGATTAATAAGAGCATATGTCAAAGGAGCTAAATTAGGGATAGAAGCTGCTAAAATTGTGGAGAAAATTCTTTTTAAAAGTATATATATTACTATTGATTATACAATTTTAGGAATGGTGCAAAATGACTTATTAAAAAATAATTTTATAATTAAAAATATTGATTATACTGATAAAGTTACATTGAATGTTTATGTACCGTTTCAAGAGAAAGAAGATTTTGAAAAGTATATTGTGAATTTGACAAATTCAAGGTCAGTTGTGAAAGAAGGTAAAGATATATATCTATATAAAAAAGATGATAAATATATAGAATAAACAATTTGTACCTTGTATATAAATTTAATAAAATCAATTTGAATTGCCAAAATTTTTTCGGAGGTGCTTCAAATGAGTTATTATAAAGTATTAATTTCATGTGGGCATTTAGGCAATTCAAAAGAAATAACTATTGCAAGGTACTTTAAAGCAAAAAATATAATTGAAGCATTTGAAAGCGGCAACAGAATGCCGCGGGCTAAAAGAAAACACTCTCATACATCGGTTTTGCTTGTGAAGCCAATTGATGAAGCGTCTTATATAGATGGTAAATTTCAAGAGAGAATAAACAACTATCTTACGAAAAATTATTAGATGAAATGGAAGGTGATATAATGGATTATGTTGAAGAGGCATTGAAAAGAAAGGTTTGGGCTGTTGTAGGAGCAACAGACAATAAAGAGAAATTTGGATACAAAATATACAAAAATTTAAAACTTAAAGGATATACCGTATATCCTGTTAATCCCAATTATGAAACTGTAGACGGTGATTTATGCTATGAATCATTATCAAAATTACCAGTCGTACCAGAAGTTGTTGACATGGTTGTATCACCTAAGATAGGTGATGCATTTGTGGAGGAAGCATCAAAGTTGGGTGTTGATATTATATGGTTTCAGCCAGGAGCAGAAAGTGATGAATTAATTAAAAAAGCCAATAATTCAGGACTTAATGTTGTTTACAATACATGTGTAATGATGGAGACAGATAGGCGAAAATAATCATGTTTCGCCTCTGCCGTCCCATTTGATATCATTTGTAACATAGTAATTCTCGCAAATTTCAGAATTTAATTTACTTTTTTTGAATTTCTTGTTTGTTTTTTTTATTTTGTGTTTTTTCATTTTTGCTTTCACCTATCTTTTGCTTAGATATTATTTCATAAATTCCCATGATAAATAGGAACATAGCAAACATTTTTTTTAGAAGGTATGAATTTATATAAATAGATATATACGAGCCGATGAAGCTTCCAATCAAACCGCTTATTATGATATAAAAAATTATGTTTGTCATTATGTTTTTTTGTTTCAAATGATATAAAAGTGCGATGGAGGCAGTTGGGATAAACGATAGCAAGTTTACGCTTTGAGCGAGATGCTGTTCAACGCTAGCAAATATTGTCAAACCTGGAATCAATATTGTCCCACCACCTATGCCCATGCCGCCTATAATTCCTGCTAGAATTCCTATTATAAATAATTTCATTGTGACGATCCTTTCACATGCTTTATTTAATAATCCATATTCTTATTGAAGCGATTATCATTATTATTCCAAATAATTTTCTCAAATATTTTATTGGAACTTTGTTCAAAAGAAATGCCCCCAACAATCCTCCTATAACACTGCCTAAAGTAACATTTAATGTTGTAGGGAAATTAAATATGCCATTTTTTATGTATATTATAGAACTCAATACTGTAAGTGGCAATATTATGGATATTGCGGTTGCATGTGCTTTATGATCTTCTATTCCCAGCAAGAAAACCATAAAAGGCACAATAATTGTACCCCCTCCAGCTCCAAATAATCCGTTTAAGATTCCTGTAATAAAACCTATTATTAACAAATTTATTCGATTAGCCATTTTATCACCCAAAAAACTATTTATAATATATTCTTGTATCAATTGACATAAGATATGTACAGGTTTAAAATTTTTATGTGAGATGAAAATATTATAAAGTTGTATAACGTCATTATGAAAGTTAAAAATTTTACTTATGGGATGTTTTTTGATAAAATATTTTTGGCACAAAGTAAAGGAGGTTTTTTATGTCTGGACATTCAAAATGGGCTAATATAAAGCATAAAAAGGAAAAGATGGATGCACAAAAAGGTAAAATATTTACAAAACTTACTAAAGATATAATAATGGCTGCTAAGGAAGGCGGAGATCCGGAGACAAACAGTAAATTGAGAGATGCTATAGAAAAGGCAAAAGCTAATAATCTTCCAAATGATAATATACAAAGGGCAATCAAGAAGGGAACTGGCGAATTAAGTGGTGGAAATCTTGAAGAAGTTATATATGAGGGGTATGGCCCTGCTGGTTCTGCGATAATAGTTGAAGCTTTGACAGATAATAAAAATAGAACTGCCGGTGATGTAAGGCATATATTTGATAGAAGCGGAGGTAGCCTCGGTTCTTCTGGATGTGTTGCCTGGATGTTTGATAAAAAAGGTCTTATAACTATTGAAAAAAATGAAAACATTGATGAGGATGAATTAGCTATGCTTGTTATAGATGCAGGTGCCGATGATTTTTCTTCTGATGGCGATGAATACGAGATATTGACAGCGCCTTCTAATTTTCAGGCAGTAAAAGATGCCATAAAAAGTGCTGGGTATGAGATATCATCTGCTGAGATAACTATGATACCTCAGAACACAGTAAAGCTTTCCGACAGCGATTATGAAAAATTTGAAAAATTCATTGAAAAACTTGAAGAAAATGATGATGTACAAGAAATATATCATAATGTCGATGTGCCAGATGAAGATGAAAAGGAATAGAAGAAATTATTGCATTTCTTCTATTTCCTTTTTTTCACTTTCTGTAAGTATTTTTTCTAAATCTAAGTTTATAATTAAACGATCGTCATAGCTTACTACGGATTCAATATATTCTTTTCCAATTCCTGCAATAATATCTGGTGCTTCTTTTATAGAGTCGTTTTCAACGTGTAGCACTTCTGTTACAGAATCTACAATGAAGCCAACAGACTTTTCGTTGATTTTGATTATTATTATTCTAGTGTCATCATCGTAATTAGTCAATTTCAACTTTAACCTCTTTTTAAGGTCTATAATAGGTATTACAGTGCCTCTTAAGTTGATTATACCTTCTACAAAACTTGGTACATCTGGGACTTTTGTTATAGTCTGCATTCTAATTATTTCTAGAACATCCATTATATCGACGCAGAATTCTTCGTCGTTTAATTTAAATATAACTATTTGATTTAGCATAATAAACCATCTCCTCTCGAATGATATTATTCGATATAATTTTACAAAATCCTTCAAAAATTTTTATGTATAAAAAATTTTTTTATTGGTTATAATTACAAAAAGTGGAAGTGATTAAAGATACAAAAGGTAGGTTGTTATATTATGAAATTTCGTGGAAAGAGAGCTATATCTATTATACTGATTTTTATAGTAATAATCTTTTTGGCTGGATATATATACTATATTAAATTTTATAGTCGTCCTTCAAAAATACCGCAGTATACAAAGACAAATGTTAATAGTGCAATGACGAGGGAGACAATAGTGCCTGATGGAAAATTGCTTTTTGAGACTTTGTACAAAGGGAATGGTGATCTTATAAGGGAAGAGCAAAAAATAAGCGCTTCACTTTACGGAAAGAGCAAAGAAGATATTGCTAAGATTTATAGCGACTGGAGTATTAAAAAATTTAGCAATGATATGATAGTTTTGTATAAGGAAGAAAATGGTTTTCCGCCAGGTTATTACATAATTTCAAGTTCAGATGGATATGTGTCATTGTTTAAAAGCGATGGTAATGGAGGAAGCTCACTAGTTGAAAAAACTGATATACTTGTAAATAATTTAAATCCAAATGATAAAGAAAGGATTTTAAATAATATAGTAGTAAAAGACATAGACGAAGCATATTCAATACTTGCAAATTTAAGCAGTTAAACTCCCTAAATTTTAGAGAGTTTTTTTCTTGTCTATGTATAAGATAGATGTTAAAATATTATACGAGGAGGACTTTTAGATGAGGATTATTGGGATAGACCCTGGAATAGCTATTATGGGATATGGGATAATTGACGATGATTGTGGTAGATTTAAAGTTTTAGAGTATGGTGCAATTACAACGGTTGCAGGTATAAAAAAAAGTATAAGGCTTAAAGACATATACGATGGTACGATATCATTGATAGAGAAATATAAACCTGACGTTATGGCTATTGAAGAACTTTTTTTTAATAAAAATGCTAAGACTGTTATTACTATAGGCGAGTCTAGAGGAGTTGCCATCTTAGCTGCAATTAATTGTGGCATAGATGTTTTCGAATATACGCCTCTACAGGTGAAACAATCTGTTGTTGGGTATGGACGGGCAGAAAAAAAACAGGTTCAGAATATGGTTAAAGCTATATTAAGCTTAAATGAGATACCAAAACCTGATGATGTGGCTGATGCATTGGCGGTTGCCCTTTGTCATTGCAATAGTAATATTATGAATGGGAAATTGGGGTTATTAAAATGATAGATTATATAAAAGGCACCATTGCAGAAAGAGGTATTGATTATGTTGTTGTTGAGACACTGGGCATAGGATTTAAAATAATCGTACCAGCAAGTACATTGAGAGAGCTGCCCAATACAAACGATATAATAAAACTTTATACATATTTGCATGTAAAAGAGGATGGATTTCAACTTTATGGCTTTTTGACAATAAATGAGATGGAAATTTTTAAAAAATTGATTGCTGTAAATGGTGTAGGACCAAAGGCAGCAGTTTCAATTTTATCTACAATTTCGATTGATAATTTTTATAATGCCATTAAAAATGGTGACTCAAAGATTATAGAGAAATCTCCAGGTGTTGGCAAGAAAACAGCTCAAAGGATAATACTGGAGCTTAAAGACAAATTATTTATTAACAATGCAGAATCAGTTAAAATTGATGATGCATCAGAAGATGTATTAAATGCACTTTTATCTCTTGGTTATACCAGACAAGAATCGATATCAGCACTATATGGGATAGATTGTACTGATACTGAAAATGCCTTGAGAGAGGCATTGAAAAAGCTTATGAAATAAGGTGATTGTATGGAGGACAGAATTTTAACACAAAATTTTACGCCAGAAGATGCCTCCGAGTATTCTTTAAGGCCTAAAAGGTTGTCTGAGTACATAGGTCAAACAAAGATAAAAGAGGAATTAAAAATTTATATAGAAGCTGCGAAAATGCGAAATGAGCCTCTTGATCATGTGCTGCTTTTTGGACCACCGGGGCTCGGCAAGACAACTCTTGCAAATATTATTTCAAATGAAATGGGCGTTGGCATAAGGATAACTTCTGGACCGGCAATAGAACGAGCCGGAGATTTAGCGGCAATACTTACTAATTTGCAGGAGAATGACATTCTTTTTATAGACGAAATACATAGACTTAATAGAAGTGTGGAAGAGATATTATATCCTGCCATGGAGGATTTTGAATTAGATATAATTATAGGAAAGGGACCAAGCGCTAGATCTTTAAGGCTTAACTTGCCGCATTTTACGCTTATAGGCGCAACGACTAGAGCGGGATTAATGACATCTCCACTGAGGGATAGGTTTGGAGTTATTATGAGGCTAGAATTTTATTCTGTCAACGATTTAAGTGAAATAATAAAGAGGTCGTCTGCTATACTAAATATAGGTATAAATGATGAAGCTGCATATGAGCTTGGACGTCGTTCTAGAGGGACGCCTAGGATAGCAAATAGACTTTTAAAAAGAGTGAGAGATTTTGCACAAGTAAAAGGTAATGGCTTTATAGATTTTGAAACTGCCAAAGATGCTCTTGATATGCTGGGCGTTGATGATATGGGGCTTGAGCACATCGATAGAAAAATGCTAAAGTCTATTATAGAAAAGTTTTCAGGCGGTCCTGTAGGGATAGATACTATTGCTGCATCAATAGGTGAAGAAAGTGAAACGATAGAAGATGTCTATGAACCGTATTTGATGCAGATTGGTTTTTTGAACAGAACTCCTAGAGGTAGGATTGCAACAAGATTAGCTTACGAATATTTAAACTACAGTATTCCTGAATGAGGGGTAGATATGTTTCAAGAATTTGGAAAAGCTTTAATCGGCATTGGTGTTGTTTTGGTTATAACAGGTATAATATTTTTATTAAGTGGAAAATTTGGAATTGGTCATTTGCCTGGTGATATTATTCTAAAAAGAGGCAATTTTACTTTTTACTTTCCGCTGATGACGTCTATTATAATTAGTGTGGTTTTGACGTTTATATTGTGGCTTTTTAGAAAATAAAAATGTAAAGGGGTATTTGATGTGAGGTCGAAAAAGTATGTAGCTGTCTTTTTATTGTTTCTACTTATATTAACCAGTACGTTAAACTACGTAGATGCCAGCATTAGTCTGCCGAGTTTAGTTAAAATTGGACTTTTTTATGGTTCCAGCTCTTTGTCTTCTTATTCATTGTCTTCTGCAAGTGGCTTTAAAGTGGGAATAAATGACAATGCCGAAAATATCAAATACATATATAACATACCTTCAAGCAGTGTTCAAGTGATGAAAGATGACAATTTTTATCTTCAAGAGGGAAATTTCCAGGATCAAGCGACAGCAGACAGTGAACAATCAAAAATAAGTTCAAGCATTCCAAATTCGATTGTTGGATATGACGGTAGTTTTCATATTTACTTTGGTCCTTATTCAAATCAATCTGATGCAAATTCAGCGATGAAAAGTTTAATAGCGAAATTTCCGGATATAAAGATAGTATCTCCCAATAAAAATATAGTGATTGCTGTGAATGGCAAAGTTATTTTTTTGTATGCTGGAAGCAATACTCTTTATCTTATGAACTTAACTGGTGATAATCCAATTTCTATTAATGGAAAAAAGTACAGAGGTTATTATGAATTTATAAGGCAACAAGGAAGTGATATGACTGCAATAAATGTATTGCCTCTAGAAGAATATTTATATGGTGTTGTACCAGCGGAAATGCCGGCTTCTTGGAATATAGAAGCATTAAAAGCGCAAGCTGTGGCAGCAAGAACTTATGCTGTCTATAATTTAGGCAAGTATAGTAAGTATGGATTTGATTTAACAAATGATGTAAATTGTCAGGCGTATAATGGATTTGACGGTGAAAATCCAAATTCAAACAAAGCTGTTGATGATACAAAGGGAGTAATTGCTGTTTATAATGGAAAGCCGATAGAAGCTATATTCCATTCTCATAGCGGAGGTTATACAGAAGATAGTGAAAATGTGTATTCAAATAGTGTTCCTTATTTAAGAGGTGTTGAGGATAAATATGTGTTTGGTTACAATGAGTCCCTTGATAATTGGTTGGTGGATGTTACTGCAGATTCTATTGAACAAAAATTGAAAAGCAGTGGTATTGATGTAGGAAATGTGGTCGATGTCAAGGTAACAAGCAAAAGTTGGACAGGCAGAGCTATACAAGTTACAATTTATGGTGATAAAGGGAACTATGTTTTGAACAAAAACGACATAAGAGGTTTTTTTAATTTAAAAAGTACGATGATAACAATAAACAACAATGGTGTAAGCAGTGATAGTGAAGCGTACATATTATCACAGCAAGGCGTTGTAAAAAAATCTTTACCTAATTTAAGTGCTATATCTGTTAATGGAGTAAAAACCGTTGGCAGTGGTGATGTATATGTTTTAAGTAGAAGTGGCACAGCCAAGATAAACGGACAAAAGGTTTCGTCTGAGGCATATACAATAAATGGAAGCGGTTATGGACATGGTGTTGGTTTGAGTCAATATGGAGCTCGTGGGATGGCAGATCATGGGTATAATTATATTGATATATTAAAATACTACTATAAAGGTATTGATGTTTATGATACAATTAATAACAAGGCTTTATAAATAATTACAGTAATATTTGGAGGCACAAATATGAATTTACATGAATTTTATTATGATTTACCTGAAGAGCTTATTGCGCAGGAGCCGTTGAAAAACCGGGACGAATCAAAATTGATGATTTTAAACAAGTTAACAGGTGAGATAAAACATGATATTTTTAAAAATATAATTAGTTATTTAAACCCCAATGATGTATTGGTTTTGAATGACACAAAGGTAATACCGGCAAGGTTAATAGGTGTTAGAGAAGATACAGGTGGCAAGATTGAATTTGTTCTCTTAAAAAGGCTAAGCAAAGATGAATGGGAGATATTAGTTAAGCCTGGAAGGAGGGCAAAAATAGGTTCAAAATTTATTTTTGGCAATGGGGAGTTAAAAGCAGAAATCATTTCAAACACAGATGTAGGCGGAAGAATTGTTAGATTTAGCTACGAAGGTATTTTTGAAGAAGTACTTGATAAGTTAGGTGAAATGCCAGTACCACCGTATATTAAGAAAAAATTGGAAGACAAAAATATGTATCAGACGGTTTATGCAAAACATGAAGGTTCGGCTGCTGCACCTACGGCAGGTTTACATTTTACAAATAAGCTTTTGGATGACATAAGAAAATATGGAGTAAAAACGGTATTTGTAACTCTTCATGTGGGACTTGGAACTTTTAGACCTGTTAAAGAAGAGGTAATAGAAAACCATAAAATGCATTCCGAATTTTATACTGTTACAGAAGAAGCGGCACAGGCGATTAACAATGCCAGAAAAAGTGGTGGAAGGATTATTTCAGTTGGCACAACTTCTACAAGGACTCTTGAAACAGTAGCAGATGAAAATGGAGTTATTCATGCCGGTAGTGGATGGACTGATATATTTATATATCCAGGATATAAGTATAAAGCCGTAGATGGTATTATAACTAATTTTCATTTACCGGAATCTACACTTATTATGATGATATCTGCTTTTGCAGGTAAGGAAAATGTCATGAATGCATATAAAATAGCAATAGAAAATAAGTATAGATTTTATAGTTTTGGTGATGCAATGCTAATCATTTAAAAATGGGAGGATATAATGACAGCGATAAAATATGACTTGATAAAAAAGGAAAAAATGACAAAAGCAAGGCTGGGGGTATTACATACTCCACATGGTGACATAGAAACACCTGTATTTATGCCTGTAGGAACACAAGCAACAGTAAAAACGATGACACCAGAAGAACTTAAAGAGATAGGTACTAAAATAATACTAAGCAATACATATCATCTTTATTTAAGGCCAGGTCATGAAGTTATAAAAAAAGCTGGTGGACTGCATAAATTTATGAATTGGGACAGAGCGATATTGACAGACAGTGGTGGATTTCAAGTATTTAGCTTGGGACCATTAAGGAAGATTACGGAAGAAGGAGTTGAATTTCGTTCACATTTAGATGGGTCGATACATTTTTTGACTCCTGAAAAAGTCATAGAGATTGAGAATGCACTAGGGGCGGACATAATCATGTCATTTGATGAATGCGCGCCTTATCCAGCTGATTACGACTATGTCAAAAACTCCATGGAGATGACTTTAAGATGGGCTAAAAGAGGAAAAGAAGCACATAAAAATACAGAAAAACAAGCACTTTTTGGAATTGTTCAAGGCGGTACATATGATGATTTAAGAAGAGAATGTGCAAATAGATTAGTTGATATGGATTTTTCGGGGTATTCAATTGGAGGGCTAAGTGTTGGCGAAGAAAAAGAATTGATGTATCATGTAGTTGATTATACGACAGATTTATTGCCGCAGGATAAACCCAGATATTTGATGGGAGTGGGAAGTCCTGATGATTTGATAGAAGGTGTCATAAGAGGAGTTGACATGTTTGATTGTGTTTTGCCTACGCGAATGGCCAGAAATGGTACTGTATTGACTAGCAGTGGTAGGCTTATCGTAAGAGATGCGCCACATGCAGAAGAATTTATTCCATTGGATAGTGAATGTGATTGCTATGCATGTAAGAATTTCTCAAGGGCATACATCAGACATTTGTTTAAAGCTAACGAAATTTTAGCGGCGAGGCTTGCAACAATACATAATTTAAGATTTTTGACAAAACTCATGGAAGACATTAGAGAGGCAATTAGGCAAGACAAGCTGCTTGAATTTAAATCACAGTTTTATAAAAAATATGGATATAAGGAGGAATAAAATGAACGCGCAGACGATTTATTTGATTGGCGAAATTGTAATTTTTATGGCAATTTTTTACTTTCTACTAATATTGCCACAGCAGAGAAGAGAAAAGAAAGAGAAAGCCATGATTGATGCACTAAAACCCGGTGATGAGATTTTGACAAAAAGCGGTATTTACGGCAAGATATTAAACATAAAAGACGATGCAATTACGATTGAAGTCGGTGCTGATAAGGTTAAACTGAAGATAGCTAAATGGTCAGTTGGAAGAGTTTTAAACTCTCAAAGTGAAAATAAATAAGCATAAATGCGGGTAACCGCATTTTTTTTATGGGATTAAATTAAAATGTAATATTGTTTTTTTTACTGCATAAAATTTATTGATAAATAAGAGGGAGGTGCCATACTTGAAGGGCAAAGTTCAAAATTATAATAATAGAGTATTAAATATACCTGGCATAATCATAGGGCTATTGGTAAGTTATATAATTACTTTGGCATTTTTCATTGTGTATGCATTAATATTGACGTACACACCTCTTTCAGAATTAACACTTCCTACATTGACAATGCTGATAACGATAATTGGCATAGTTTTGGCTGGTGCAATAGCTGCGCGTCATACAAGAAGCAAAGGGTGGCTAAATGGGGGCTTGGCCGGTCTTCTATATGTTTTGATTATGCTATTTCTAGGTACATATATTATAAAAGAAGCAGGATTAACTTCAGTCATAGCTTTAAAACTTTTATGGGGAATTATTTTAGGTGCTATTGGTGGTATGATAGGTATTAATCTATAGCTTTTATTGTCGTAAATTATATGATATAATCAATTAGGAAGAGGAGGTATGAAAATGAGACATATTGTAACAATCAATAGAACATCATTGAAAGATAGCCTGAAAAAACCTGGCTGTGGAGAATGTCAGGCATCATGCCAATCTGCTTGCAAGACTTCGTGCACTGTTGCAAATCAGGAGTGCCAAAATTAAATTTTACATAGGCTGATGGCAGTAATATATTATTACTGCCATTTAAAATGTTTAGGAGGTTAAAATGTATAGCAAGATACATAAATATAAACAACTTGGTATGAATATTGTAGTTGATCCTGTAAGTGGATCAATTCATGTTGTGGATGATTTGACGTATGAAATATTAGATTTGTACACTGAGAATGATTTTAATACTATAGTTAGTTTGCTGAAAAATAAATATTCTGAAGATGAAATTAAAGATGCATATGATGAAATAGAATCACTACGAAATAAGGGACTTCTTTATTCTGAAGATGTGTACAAGGATTTAGATATAAATAGAGAAAACTCTGTCATAAAAGCTATTTGTCTTAATGTGGCACATGATTGCAATTTAAGATGCAGTTATTGTTTTGCATCTACAGGGGATTTTAAAGGCGGCAGGAAACTGATGTCGTATGAAGTTGGAAAGAAAGCGATAGATTTTTTAATTAAAAATTCAGGCAATAGGAAGGTTGTGGAGGTAGACTTTTTTGGCGGAGAGCCACTTATGAACTTTGAAGTTGTAAAAAAAATAGTTGAGTACGGAAGAGATGAAGCTGAAAAACATGGAAAAACTATTAAATATACAATCACGACAAATGGAGTATTGCTTGATGATGAAAAATCAACATATATAAATGAGAATTTTTCTAATGTAGTGTTGAGTCTTGATGGCAGAAAAGAGATAAATGACGGTATGAGAAAAAGGATTGATGGCAGTGGATCATACGATGTTATTGCTCCAAAGATTAAAAACTTTGTTTTTAAAAGAGGCAATAAAGAACATTATGTTAGAGGAACTTTTACAGCAAAAAATTTAGATTTTACAGATGATGTTTTGCACTTGGCCGACATGGGTATAAGAGAGATATCTGTAGAGCCAGTGGTAGAAAAGGAAGATACAGATTACACATTGAAACAAGAACATTTGGAAAGAATTTTGAAAGAATATGATAGACTTACAGAAGAGTATATAAAAAGGATTGATGAAGGAAGGCCATTTTCTTTTTATCATTTTAAAATCAGCTTAGATAATGGTCCTTGTATAAAGAAAAGGCTACAGGGTTGCGGTGCTGGATTTGAATACGCAGCAATAACACCAGATGGTGAAATATATCCATGTCACCAATTTGTAGGTAATGAGTTATATAAATTAGGAAACGTAGATAGTGGAATTGAAAATAAGCTATTGCAAGAGAAATTCATGGAAAGCGACATATATAAAAGAGAAGAGTGCAGCCAGTGTTGGGCAAGATTTTATTGCAGTGGTGGATGTTTTGCCAATAATTATAATATGAATGGTGATATAAATAAACCGTATGAACTGTCATGTGAAATGCAAAAAAAGAGATTTGAGTGTGCTATAGCAATAAAAGCATATGAAATGATGTTCAAGAAAAATAATAAGCCACAGCAATTTGATAATTGACCGTTTACAATAAAAGTAATATAATAAAACATAGCGAACAAAAGAAAGGGGATTATGATGAGATCGAGAGGATTGGCAAAATTTTTATCAGTAATCGTACTTGCCGTAATAGTAGCTTATGTTGCTTTTTTTGGTATTAATGCCGGAAATTATTCAATTAAGCCAGTTCAAGATAGCATAAGGCTGGGACTTGATTTGCGGGGCGGTGTTTATGTACTGGAACAAGCGGAAGGAAAAGTAACACAGGATGCAATGACAAGAGCGATCTCTATAATAAGAAACAGGGTAGACTCTCTAGGTGTTTCACAGCCGCTTATAGTTCAACAGGGCTCGAATAGGATAAGGATAGAGATACCGGGTGTAAATGATCCAG
The DNA here is from genome assembly GCF_017874545.1 of Thermoanaerobacterium butyriciformans. Taxonomy (GTDB): domain Bacteria; phylum Bacillota; class Thermoanaerobacteria; order Thermoanaerobacterales; family Thermoanaerobacteraceae; genus Thermoanaerobacterium; species Thermoanaerobacterium butyriciformans. The sequence goes on from NZ_JAGGLT010000024.1 coordinate 30,513, forward strand.
ACCAAGTTATTTCGTATTTAGGTCAGACAGCCCAGCTTAAATTTGTAGGTCCGGATGGCAAGGTTATATTAACAGGTGCGGATGTTAAAGATTCAAAAGCAGTCTATCAAACGAGTCAGGCTGGTGTACAAGAACCTGTTGTCACACTTGATTTAAACAGCAAGGGTGCAAAAGCTTTTGCTGATGCTACTGGGAAATTTGTAGGTCAACAAATAGCGATAGTTCTTGACGATAAGACAATATCAGCACCAGTAGTGAAGGAACAAATTACTGGTGGTCAAGCTGTTATAAATGGCATGAAAGATTTTAATGAAGCTAAAAATTTAGCAAATCTCATAAGAGGCGGTGCGCTTCCAGTTACATTAAAGCAGGTTGAATACAGTTCTGTTGGTGCAACACTAGGACCAAGTGCATTAAAGGCCAGTGAAGAAGCGGGTATGTATGGACTTTTAATAGTTTTATTGTTTATGATAGCTTTCTATAGGCTGCCTGGATTGATAGCAGATATAGCTCTTGGTATATACATTTTAATAAACTTTATCGTATACGCATTGTTGCATGTTACGTTGGACTTGCCTGGTATTGCCGGTATGCTTTTGTCAATAGGTATGGCGGTTGACGCTAATATAATCATTTTTGAAAGAATGAAAGAAGAGATGAGAGCAGGAAAATCTATAAGAGCTTCCTTAGACGCCGGATTTAGAAAAGCATTTGTTGCTGTATTTGATTCAAACATTACGACACTGATAGCAGCATTTGTCTTGTTTTTCATGGGGGCAGGAACTGTAAAAGGATTTGCTTTAACGCTTATAATAGGTGTTATCTCCAGTATGTTTACAGCAATTACTGTTTCTAGATTCTTATTAAAATCAGTTGTTGAAACAGAATTTACGAAAAACATAAGAGTATACGGTGCATAAGGAGGCGAATACGATGAGATGGAATAATATAAAGTGGAATATAGATGTAATTGGAAAGACGAAAGTGTGGTTTACAATATCGGGCATAATAATACTTGCAGGGCTTATTGCTTTATTTACGATGGGGTTAAATTGGGGACTTGATTTTACTGGTGGTACGGTAGCTCAATTTGACATGCACAGAACAGTAACGACAACTATAAATAATGAGATTACAAATATTTTAAGGAGCAATGGCGTTAAAGAATCGCAGGTAAAGGCTATAGGTCCAAACAATACACATGTATCAATTACTACGCCTAGCCTTGACGATAAAACTAGAACTGCCATTATAAATGAGCTTAAGTCAAAGTACAAATTATCTGATAATGATTTGGTATCATCGCAAAACGTCAGTGCATCAATAGGTAAGGAAATGCAGTTTGGTACATTGCTGGCTTGTGTAGTTGCTTCTCTTTTGATGCTAATTTATATAGGCTTTAGATTTAATTTCGAAATGGGTGCTGCGGCTGTCTTAGCTTTAATACATGATATTTTAATATTGATATCTGCTTATGCACTGCTTAGGATTGTCGTAGATACTCCATTCGTTGCTGCAATACTTACTGTTTTTGGCTATTCTATCAATGATACGATTGTTATATTTGATAGGATTAGGGATAACATTAAATTGATGAGAAAGGCAAGCTACAAGGAAATAGCAAATGTCAGTGTAAATGAAACGATGACCCGTTCAATAAATACAGTAATGACAGTTTTACTTATGCTTATACTTATGTACTTCTTAGGACCAGCGTCTATAAAGAGTTTTGCTTTGCCTCTTTTAGTAGGTATTGCTAGTGGTGCATATTCTTCAATATTTATTGCTACTCCCCTTTGGGTAATATTTAAGGATAGAGAAGGAAAAAATAGAGTAGGAAACAGAGTAGGAAATAAACCCCAAAAGGCATGATAGGAGGTGATAGCATGCTTAAAGAGATGTTTCTTGCAGGTCTCGGTGCTGTTTCTCTGACGAAAGATAAATTAGAGGAGATAGCCCAAGAGCTTATAAAGCGGGGTGAACTTACTGCAGAAGAAAAAAATAATTTTATAAACAATGCTTTAAGTTCAGTAAACAAGCAAAAACAGATTATTAAGGACAAAGCTTACGAAAATTTTCAACAGTTAGCAAAAGAAGCGAATCTTGTAACCAGAGATGAATACAATTTGTTGCTTGAAAGAGTAGCTGAACTTGAGAGTAAAATAAACCAGTCTAATATTGACAATCAAAATCTGTAAATTTCATTATTAGTGGCATAATACTTTTAGGTATATTGCCGCTATATTTTTATTGAGGTGTAAAGATGAAATTATTTAGCATTTTTTCAAATAGAAAATACATAAAAAGGTACAAAGAAATATTAAAAATTCTTACGAAAAATGGATTTGGTTTTATTTCTGAAGTTTTGTCGAAAAAGAAAAGTATTCCATTTGTGTACATTCGCAAGAATGATTTACCTGCCGCTTTATCTGAGCGGATTCGTCTCACACTGGAAGAACTTGGCCCAACATTTGTGAAGATGGGGCAATTGTTAAGCACCAGGCCCGATTTGCTTCCGCATGATATAATTGTTGAATTATCAAAGCTTCAGGATAATGTTCCACCTGTTGAATTTGAAACAATAAAGAAAATAATTGAAGAAGAACTTAATGATGACATTTCGAATTTATTTACAAGCTTTGATGAAAAACCGATCGCATCAGCGTCAATCGGGCAAGTTTACAGGGCCCGGACAAGGGAAGGCCATGATGTAGTAGTAAAAGTCCAAAGACCAGGTATATATGATAAAATAAATGGTGATATTATCATCTTAAAGACTATAGCCAACATTTTAAACGAACGGCTTACCGATTCGCCGGTCGATTTTGTGGATATAGTAAATGAGCTATCTGAATCGCTGTTAAACGAATTAGATTATACATTAGAAGGCAACAATGCGGACAAATTTAGAGAAAATTTTATTAATGAGACATATGTGTACATACCGAAGATATATTGGGAGTATACGACTAAAAAAGTTCTGACGATGGAATACATAGATGGAATCAGTGTAAAAAATAAACATAAATTAATTGAAAATGGGTTTGATTTAAAGAAGATTGCATATAACGGTGCGATGTCAATATTAATGCAAATATTTGAATTTGGATTTTTTCATGGTGATCCGCATCCTGGAAACATCCTTATCAAATCAGATGGCAAGTTATCATATATAGATTTTGGCATTGTAGGTTATATAGACAGATCAAATCGTCAAATGATAGTTGAGCTTTTTAAAGCTTTTATCGATAATGATACAGATGAAGTAGTTTCAATTTTGTCGGATATGGATGCGATTAGAGATGAAACGAATTTAAGAAATTTAAAGTATGATCTTAGCGGTATGATCAGTTATTTTTACAATACTCCGTTAAAGAACATAAATATAAATGATTCAGTTAAAAAGATGATGTCCCTCATTTATAAGTACAAGTTAATGATGCCAGCCGAGTTTACACTGCTGCTTAAGTCGTTAGCGACTATAGAAGGTGTAGGAAAGGAACTTGACCCTGACTTTAGTATTTCTGACATTGCAAGAGATTTTATTAGAAAAATTTATATAAGTAATTTTAATTTTGTAAAAACAATAAATGAAAATGCAAAAGATGTGCATAAAATATACGTTCATTTAAAAAAACTTCCATCAAAGCTTCATAGCATAATTTCTAAAATATTAAAGGACAACGTCAGGGTAAAATTGGATATTGAAGAAACGGAAAAAATGAAATATGATCTTAATTTAATGATAAATAAAATGATAATAAGCATAATAGCTGCATCACTTATTATCGGATCATCACTTATAATGTCTTCTGATGGTGGATATAAAATATATGGTTATAATGCAGTAGGGTTGATAGGATATTTAATATCATTCTTTTTATGTATGATGATTGTCTACAATATAATTTTTGTTGAGAAAAGGCGTAAATAATTGCATTTTGTGAGGTGGCCGAAAATATGGCATACAACTGGGTATCAAAAAAAATCTCAAATGAAAGTCTTGTTAGTGAAGTAGCAAAAAAGTATAAATTAAAAAAATATGTAGCACAAACTATCATTAACAGAGGATATGATGATTTAGAGAAAGTAAATGAGTATTTGAATCCAAATATTAACATGATGCATAGTCCTAATTTGTTGAATGGTATAGAAAAAGCATCATCCATTATAAAATACCATATTGAAAGGAACAACAAAATCACTATATATGGTGATTACGATGTTGACGGTATAACTAGTACATCAATTTTATATAAGACTTTAAAAAAGTTAGGTGCTGATGTAGATTATTATATACCAGATCGATTACATGAGGGATATGGGATAAATATAAATGCTATAGAAAAAATATACAGCTCTGGTACAAGTCTTATAATTACTGTTGATTGTGGTATTACTTCGGTAAAAGAAGTTGAGCATGCAAAGAAATTGGGAATAGAAATCATTATAACAGATCATCATCAAGTTCCAGATGTCTTGCCAGACGCTACTTGTGTAATTAATCCACATATTAAAAATTGTACATACCCATATAGGGAATTATCTGGAGTAGGTGTTGCTTTTAAATTGTGTTTAGCTCTTATAGGAGATGATGCACTTGATTATTTGGATATTGTCGCTTTAGGGACTGTAGCAGACATCGTGCCACTAACAGGAGAAAACCGTATAATTGTAAAAGAAGGATTAAAAATGATGAAAAATAGCCAGAATAAGGGACTTAAGGCATTGATAAATGTATCGGGGCTAAATAGTAAAGATATAAATACATATCATGTTGGTTTTGTATTGGCTCCTAGATTAAATGCTGCAGGAAGGCTTGAAAGCGCAGTGTCATGTGTAAAATTGTTGATAACTGATGATGATATTGAAGCAAATAGAATCGCTGAGTATTTAAATAGTGAAAACATAAAGAGGCAAGAACTCGAAAAAAAGATACTAGATGAAGCGATTGTACAAGTTGAGACAAAGATAGACATAGATAAAGAAAAATTCATTGTACTTTCCAGCGAGAATTGGCACCCAGGTATTATTGGAATAGTTTCATCAAGGATTACAGAGAAGTATAATAGGCCGTCAATTCTTATAAGTATTTCCGGTGATACAGGAAAAGGGTCTGGAAGAAGCATAAATGGATTTAATATATACGATGCTATAAAGTACGCCGGTGATTGCCTCATTGGATTCGGTGGACATGAAATGGCTGCCGGTATAACTATAAAAAAAGATGAAATCGAAAGATTTAAAGACAAACTGAATGAATATGCAGAAAGCAAGTTAAATGACTTTGATTTAATACCAACCATTGAAATAGAGACTTCTATAGAGAACGAGACGATAGATTTGGAAGGAGCTAATCAGCTAAGCTTGTTGGAACCTTTTGGCAATAGCAATCCTGTGCCACTTTATATTATAAACGATTTGCATATAAAACAAACTTATACTGTTGGAAATAACAAGCATTTACGAATAATTGCTAAAAAAGATGAAATTTGCTATGACATTATTATGTTTCATGTAAGTAGTGAAGATAATAGATTTAAAGAAGGATATATCATTGATATTGCAGGATACATAAATATTAATGGGTGGAACGGTAATAAGAAAGTAGAGATAATTGCGAAAGATATCAAGATAAAAGAAAAAAACACGATGTTTTTTAGAAACTTACTAAATATTATAATGAATTTTAGTGATTTTACTGCAGAAACCATAGATAATAAAAATTTTATTGATATGAGGGAGATGGATGACAGACAATCTTATATTTTAAAAATGTTCAGAAGCAATGAGAGTGTTGTTGTAATAGTAAATACTCGATATCATTTAAATAAACTCATAAATTACCTTATTGCCCATGATTATCGTGATTTTAGATTAAGCAACAAAGCAGTCAATGCAGGAAAAATGATTTTGTGGAATGCAAATAATAAAGAAGTTGATCATTTACAATCAGTATTTAAAAATATAATTTTTTATGATATACCATTTGATTCAAAAATGTTTTATAATATATTAGCAAACGATAAAAACAGCAAGATACACCTTTTGTATGGAAGGGAAGACATCAAAGCTAATTTAAAAGACATTTTTGAGATTATACCGAAAAGGAGTGATTTTGCAAAAGTATATATTAATATTAAAAAAAATGGAAGCACGATTGTATTTAAAGATCAAGTATATGATTATTTTAAATTAAACTCAATAAAAGTAATGCTGTGTCTAAAAATTCTAAAAAATTTTGGATTGATAAAATTTGAAGAAAGTGATAATATTTTTGTGTTAAGAAGAAATAATATTGAATCAAAAGTAGACATTAAAGATGATAAAATAATAAAAAAATTGGTTTTGTCAAGGAAGAACTTTTTGAGGTTTGCTTTTGAAATATTGAAAACAAAAATTAAGGAGGAAACAGCATGACATTGGAAGATGTAAAGTCTTTAATAAGAGAAATACCGGACTTTCCTAGAGAAGGGATTGGATTTAAAGACATAACGCCTGTACTAAAAGATAAAGAAGCATTTTTATTTTCAATTGATATGTTAGCAGATGCGATAAAAGATAGAGATGTAGATTTAATTGCAGGACCAGAAGCGAGGGGCTTTTTATTTGGAGCACCTTTGGCATACAAAGTTGGGGTTGGATTTGTACCTGTAAGAAAACCAGGAAAGCTACCTGCTGAGACAATTAACTACGAATATGAACTTGAGTATGGAATGGATTCATTAGAAATACACAAGGATGCCATAAAGAAAGGTCAGAGAGTTATAATTGTTGATGATTTGCTTGCTACTGGTGGCACGATTTTTGCCGCGGCAAAATTAATAGAAGAATTAGGCGGAATTGTCGATAGTATATTATTTTTAACGGAGCTTACATTTTTGAATGGACGTAAAAAGCTTGAAGGCTATGATGTAATTTCTTTAATAAAATTTTAAAATGTCTGTTTTTAAAGGTGATCTTATATAATGATTGAAAAAGTTATTAACAAGGTAAAGGAGTACGACAAAACTGAAAATGATATTAACTTAATATTAAAAGCCTATGACTATGCGCTGAAAGCTCATGAAGGGCAGTACAGAAATTCTGGGGAGCCTTATATTGTCCATCCAGTAGAGGTTGCAATGATACTTGCCAATTTAGAGCTTGATGTTTCTACGATAGCCAGTGGGCTTCTTCATGATGTCATAGAAGATACATCTATCACTTATGAGGATATAAAGAATGAATTTGGACAAGAAATAGCAGATTTAGTTGATGGTGTAACAAAGCTGGGTATGATTGAATATAAATCAAAAGTGGAACAGCAAGCTGAAAACATGAGAAAAATGCTTATTGCAATGGCAAAAGATATAAGAGTGATAATGATAAAGCTTGCAGACCGTCTTCATAATATGCGTACGCTTAAATATTTAAGTGAAGAAAAGCAAAAGGAAAAAGCACAGGAGACGCTTGAAATATATGCACCTATAGCTCATAGATTAGGTATGTCAATGATAAAGTGGGAATTGGAGGATTTATCATTGAGATACCTTCACCCTGATGATTATTACAGTCTTGTTGAAAAGGTTGCAAAGAAAAGAAAAGAAAGGGAAGAATCGATAAAGGAACTTATCGATAAACTAAAAGAAAAGTTAAATGAGATTGGGATAAAAGCCGAAGTTGATGGAAGACCAAAACATTTTTACAGCATATACAAAAAAATGAAGCAGCAAAATAAGACTTTTGAGCAAATTTATGATTTAATGGCAGTAAGAGTAATAGTAAATACTGTGAAAGATTGTTATGGCACACTTGGGGCAGTTCATACATTGTGGAAGCCTATGCCGGGCAGATTTAAGGATTACATTGCTATGCCAAAACCTAATATGTATCAGTCACTTCATACAACAGTAATTGGTCCCAAAGGTGAACCATTTGAAATACAAATACGAACATGGGACATGCATAGAACTGCTGAATATGGTATAGCAGCCCACTGGAGATACAAGGAAGGCAAGTCTTACGAAGATGAATTTGATGCAAAACTTTCGTGGCTACGTCAGCTATTGGAGTGGCAGAGGGAGCTTAAAGATGCAAAAGAATTTATGGAGACATTAAAGATAGATTTATTCACAGATGAGGTTTATGTCTTTACGCCTAAGGGTGATGTTATAAGTCTTCCAGCAGGTTCTACACCTATTGATTTTGCTTACAGCATTCATACAGAAATAGGTCATAGGCTAAATGGTGCTAAAGTAAATGGGAAAATAGTGCCTATAGATTATGAGCTTAAAAATGGCGATATTGTAGAAATTCTGACGACTACTAATAGTGATAGAGGTCCTAGCAGGGATTGGCTTCAAATAGTAAAAAGTTCACAAGCAAAAAATAAGATACGGCAATGGTTTAAGAAAGAAAAACGAGAAGAAAATATAGAGCGGGGAGAAGAGATATTTTATAGAGAACTGAAAAGGCATGGAATACAGCAATCACAATTAAAAGGGGACATAATGGAATCTGTATTAAAAAAGCTTAACATGCATTCAGAAGAAGATTTATTTGCTGCAATTGGATTTGGTGGACTTGCTTTAAATCAAATAATACCACGCATTAAAGAAGAACTTAAACAAATAGAGAGTGAAAATAAAAAACAAAACACACCAGTTGTTGAGATAAAAAGGAAGCCTAAAATTGGTGGTATGGGCGTTATCGTCAAAGGCGAAGACAATGTCATGGTTAGATTTTCAAAATGCTGTTCACCAGTTCCAGGTGATGAAATAGTAGGCTATGTTACAAAAGGCCGTGGAGTATCAATACACAGGAAAGATTGTCCCAATATAAAAGACTATGTGTATGACAAAAATAGGATAATAGAAGTTGAATGGGATCAAGGCAAAAATATTGCATATCAAGCTGATATTCAGATCATGGCAAATGACAGATATGGGCTTTTAACTGATGTCACAAGTATTCTTGCTGACATAAAGATATCAGTTAGAGCGGTTAATGCCAGAACGACAAAAGATAATGTGGCTATAATAAATTTAACTTTGGAGATTACATCAAGAGAACAGCTTGAGAAGATTATGAATAAGTTAAAAGCTCTCGATGGTGTTACAGATGTGTACAGAATAAGTGCATAAAATTTGCTTTTAAAAATAAAACATTACGTTATTGGAGGAATAAAAGTGAGGGCTGTTGTACAAAGAGTTTTACATGGAAAGGTTACTGTTGAAAATACAATAGTGGGAGAAATAACAAAAGGACTTGTTGTCTTGGTGGGTGTTTCTATAGATGATACGTTAGAAGATGTAGATTATATTGCTGATAAAATAGCAAATTTACGGATTTTTGATGATAATGATGGCAAGATGAATTTTTCCATATTAGATGTAGGTGGGGAAATTTTGCTTGTGTCACAGTTTACGCTTCTTGGCGATGTAAGAAAGGGAAGAAGGCCTAATTACATGAATGCTGCAAAGCCTAATGATGCACTACATTTATTTAATAAGCTTTGTGAAAAATTAAAAGACATGGGACTTTCAGTTAAAACAGGCAAATTTGGTGCAATGATGCAAGTATCTTTGATAAATGACGGGCCTGTGACAATACTCTTGGACTCGAAAAAAACATTTTGAGGAGAGAATACAATGATAAACGACATTAATATTAAAAGATTTGTATTGGGACCATTTCAATCTAACTGCTATGTATTATCTGTAAAAGGTAGCAATGAATGCGTAATGATAGACCCGGGGATACCGGCAAAAGAAATTGAAGATTATATAAAAGGAAATAGTTTTAATTTAAAATATATCTTAATTACGCATGGACATTTTGACCACATAGGTGGTGTTGATTTCTTTAGAGATAGATTTAAGGCAAAGGTCTGTATTTCAGCAGATGATTCAGTTATGCTTTCAGATACCAGCCTTAATCTATCTGATATAAGCTTTAAGAAAATAGTTGTTAAAAATGCTGACATTTTGCTGAATGATGATGATACTTTAGAATTAAATAATAGTATCGCCATATATGCTATTCATACACCTGGACATACACCTGGTGGATTATGTTATAAGGTAGATGGTGTTTGCTTTTCAGGAGACACACTTTTTAAAGGTTCTATAGGACGGACAGACTTTCCAGGTGGTAATTACAGCGAAATAATAGATTCAATAAAGAATAAATTGTTTGTCTTAGATGATGATTTGATAGTCTGTCCAGGTCATGGAGATATGACTACTATAAAAGAAGAAAAACTTCACAATCCGTTTTTATAATTCGATATTTTATATATTTCATCGGAATCTGGAGGTAGTATCTCTATTTTTTTGTCTCCATCTATAAGGAATTTTCCATGCTCTGTAATTTTACCTATTATGGTTGCTTCGATATTGTGTTTCTTTAATTCATTCACTATTTTACTGCCATCTGTTGATGTAATAATCATTGATCCGCTTGAGATAAGTTTAAGGGGGTCTATATTAAAAAAGCTGCATATGATTTTAGTTTCTTCTCTTATTGGGATTAAATCATTATATATTTCAATACCTTTTTTTGATGCTTCAGCAATCTCATATGCTGCACCTAATAAGCCACCTTCAGTAATATCGTGCATAGAATTTGCGCCATGTTCTGCCGAAATTAGTCCATCTTTTACTACGCTTAGTTCATTTATAAAACTTTTAGCATTATCTAGTGTTTTAAGCGAAATATGCTTTTTAAGAATGTCATAATAGTCATTTGCAATAATAAATGTTCCCTCAAGTCCCAAAGCTTTAGTGACGATTACATCATCATTTAATTTAGCTCCACCTGTCTTTATGAATTTGTTTTTTTCACAGATTCCTACTGCTGTAGTAGATATGATGGGCTTATTAACAGATGATGTAACTTCGCTGTGGCCACCAAGGACTTCTATATTAAGTTCTTTAGCACCTCTATCTATTTCTTTCATGATTTCATACAATAATTCTTCATTTGAACCAGACGGCAATAAGATTGTTTCAAGAATACCAATTGGCTTTGCACCGCATGATGCAATATCATTGCAAGAAATGATTACCGATAGATAGCCACTTAGATTATTTGAAGCTGTTATGGGATCAGAAGAAAGTATAACAGCATATTCACCAACTTCAATAACACTACAATCCTCACCTATGCCTGAATGCACCAATACATCGCTTCGCTTTAAGCCGAGATTTGTATAAACAAACTTTGATAGCACGTCTGCCGGTACTTTTCCTTCTTTCATTCTGCAACACATCCTTTAAGAATTTTAGTACATATCTATATTAGCACAAATAATTTTTGCGTTCCACATCAATACAATATGATAAAATATATATACGGATATGGAATATAAATTGGTTAGGAGGTGTTATACATGAAAAATAATAGTAAATTTAAAAAAGTAGCTACATTAGAAAATGAGATAGAAGCAGGCCTTTTGGACGGTATACTTAACGATCGAAATATCCCTCATGCTATATGTTCATACAATGATTTGGTCTATGACGGCATATATCAGATGGTTAAAGGTTGGGGTTATGTCAGCTCTACAGATTTTTATAGCCAGGATATCGTAAATATATAAAATGATATTCGCAAGTCTTCAAATGATGATTGAATTACTTTTTCAATTAACTTATTAATGGTAGAATAAATAAATTTGAAAAAAGTCTATAGACAAATATAAAATATTGTGATATTATATTTAAAAAGAAAGATTGAATATCCTTTAACTAGTCCTGCGAGGCTGGCAAGGAGTTTAAAATGTGTATCAACTTCTTGCTTTATCAAGAAGTTTTTTTATGGAGGTATAGTCTTGAATTATAAAGCGGAGATAATGGATGAAAAGGCAATTGATAGAGCATTAATCCGTATATCACATGAAATTGTAGAAAAAAATAAAGGAATAGAAAATCTCGTTTTAATTGGTATCATGCGTAGAGGTGTGCCACTTGCAAATAGGCTCGCAAGATATATAGAAAGAATTGAAGGGAAAAGGCCTCCTATAGGATCACTGGATATAACACTTTATAGAGATGACCTAACAACGAAACTGGAGCAGCCAATTGTTAAAAAACGTGATATAGGAGTAGATGTCATAGGTAAGATTGTTGTGCTGGTTGATGATGTTATTTATACAGGAAGAACTGTGAGAGCTGCGATGGATGCTGTCATTGATTTAGGTAGACCAAAATCAATACAGTTAGCAGAACTTATTGATAGAGGACATAGGGAACTTCCTATTAGGCCTGACTATGTAGGGAAAAATGTTCCCACGTCAAAAAGTGAAATTGTAAGTGTGATGCTTGAAGAAGTTGATAATGTAAATAAAGTTATAATAATTGAATAATAACCTTTAAATTAGTCCAGCGAGACTGATAAGGGAGAATTGCGATTCTCCCACTTATTAAAAAAGGAAGGGAGATTTTTTATGGGATTTTTTAAATTTGTAAAATTCACAAAAGACATATTATTATGTATTAGGAGCAGAGCCATTTTTACCTAATAAAAATGGTTACTGCTCTATTTTTTAATAAAAAAGAAAGGATGATAAGAAGTGATAAAAAAAGATGTATTGGGCATTCGTGACATGTCCAAGGAAGATTTAATAGAGATACTCGATACAGCGAAAGAAATGAAGAAAATTATAGAGGGTGAAAAAATTTCGGACATTTTAAAAGGTAAAACAATCATAACAATATTTTTTGAGCCCAGTACAAGAACAAGGTTATCATTTGAAATGGCAGCTAAGTATTTAGGTGCACATTTTGGAAATATAGAGACTAAAACCAGCAGTGTAGTAAAAGGTGAGTCTCTCATTGACACCGTAAGGACAGTAGAAAGAATGAAAGCGGATGTTGTAATAGTACGTCATAATATGTCAGGTGCTCCGCATCTTATGGCAAAATATTTAAATGCATCTATAATAAATGCCGGAGATGGATTAAATGAGCATCCTACACAGGCTCTATTGGATTTGATGACGATAAGAGAAAAAAAGGAATCATTTAAAGGATTAAAGGTAGTTATCATTGGTGATATAGTTCATTCTAGAGTTGCGAGATCAAATATGTGGGGACTTTTAAAATTGGGGGCTGAAGTTAGATTAGCAGGGCCTGCCACATTATTGCCAAAAACTTTCGAAAAATTAGGTGCAAAAGTCTATTACGACATAGATAAAGCCATAGAAGATGTTGACGTTGTAATGGGACTTAGAATCCAACTAGAAAGACAAAAAAGCGGATTATTCCCATCAAAAGATGAGTTTGCCAGATATTTTGGCATCACATCTGAAAGGATGAAACTTGCTAAAAATAATGCTATATTGATGCATCCAGGACCAATTAACAGAAATGTAGAAATTTCATCCGAAACAGCAAATTCAGGGTATTCGGTAATTGAGGAGCAAGTAACAAATGGTGTAGCAGTTAGAATGGCACTTTTAAAATTATTATGTGAAAGGAGAAAAAATAATGAAAACAATTATTAAAGGTGGAACAGTAATAAATGGATATGGAGGAAATGAGAAAGCAGATATTTTAATAGATAATGGAAAAATAGAAGCAATAGAAAAAAAGATAGAGTCAAATGATGCATTAATTATAGATGCCAATGGAAAATATGTTTTACCGGGATTTGTGGATATGCATACACATTTAAGACAGCCTGGATTTGAAGAAAAAGAGACTATAAAGACAGGTACCCATGCCGCCGTTGCAGGCGGATATACAACAGTTGCTTGTATGCCTAATACAAATCCAGTGATAGATAATGAAGTTGTCGTAGAATATATAAAAAGCATTGCAAAGAGGGATGGATATTCGAAGGTAATACCTATAGGGTCAATGACTAAGGGAATGATGGGTGAAGAAATTTCCGAAATGGTAAAATTAAAAGATGCGGGTATTGTTGCATTATCGGATGATGGACATCCAATAATGAATGCCGGCCTTATGAAAAGAATAATGATATACGGCAGTATGTACGACTTGCTGATGATTACCCACTGTGAAGATAAAATGTTAAGCGGTGAAGGTGTCATGAATAATGGTTTGATATCAACTATGATAGGGTTAAGGGGAATACCACATGAAGCAGAAGAAGTTATGATTGCAAGAAATATAATATTAGCCAAATCTACAGGTGCAAGACTTCATATTGCACATGTATCAACAAAGGATAGTGTGGAACTAATAAGGAGAGCCAAGGCAGATGGAGTAAATATAACAGCAGAAGTAACACCTCACAACCTATGTCTTACTGAAGACATTGTAGATGGTTTTGACACAAACACAAAAGCATATCCCCCTCTAAGGACAAAAGAAGATGTTGATGCCCTTATTGAAGGTTTAAAAGATGGGACAATAGATGTTATCGCTACAGATCATGCACCACATACAAAAGATGACAAGAAAGTTCCATATGAGATAGCAGCATTTGGAATATCAGGGATCGAGATTGCCTTTTCTGTAATTTACACATATCTTGTAAAAAATGGCTTGATTACTTTAGAAGATCTAGTAGGTTATATGTCTATAAATCCAGCAAAGCTTTTAAAAACATCATATGGAGTAAAAGTGGGCAATGCTGCAGATATAACGGTAGTTGACACGAACAAAGAATATACGGTAAATGTAGATAATTTTAAATCAAAGGGTAAAAATTCTCCATTCAACGGTAAAAGATTAACTGGTGTTGTTGAATATACATTAGTAGACGGAAAAATAATTTATAAAAACAATGGCAAATTTGAAGAATGTAATGTATAATATATATAGAATAATTATACGTTAAAATGAATAAATATTAAATAGAGGTGTTTAATATGTTTTCAGATAAATTAATAAATGCCATAAAGTCTAAAAATAATCCAACAGTTGTAGGTTTAGATCCTAGGATTGAAAGTATTCCGGAATTTATAAAAGAAATAGCTTTTAAAAAGTATGGAAATAATGTTAAAGGAATATCTGAAGCTATTTATTATTTCAACAGAGGAATAATAGATTCGATCTTTGATGTAGTTCCTGCAGTGAAAATTCAAGTTGCATTTTATGAAGTTTATGGACCGGATGGTTTTGATATATTTTTCAAAACAGCAAAATACGCTAAAGAAAAGGGGTTAATGGTTATAGCGGATGTGAAAAGAGGGGATATAGCTGATGTGGCGGAGATGTATTCTAAAGCATATCTACAAAATGAATATATCGATGCAATTACTGTAAATCCATATATGGGAGAAGATACTATTACTCCATATATACACGACGTTATTGAGCATGAAAAGGGATTGTTTATACTTGTGAAAACATCAAATAAAGGGTCATATACAATTCAAAATTTAGAAACTGAAAATGGTACTGTATATGAGAATGTAGCAAATATGGTGAATAAGATTTCTAATCTTGTGAAAGGCAAGCTAGGGTATAGCTCAATAGGTGCTGTTGTAGGAGCAACCCATAGAGAAGAAGCTAAAATACTCCGAGAAAAAATGCCATCAGCGATTTTTCTAGTACCTGGGTATGGTGCTCAAGGAGCCACGGCAGAAGATGTAACAAATTGTTTTGATGAAAATAATTTAGGCGCAATAGTGAACTCTTCCAGAAAAGTTATCTTTGCTTACAAAAGTCAATACTGGAAAGATGTTTATTCTGAATATGAGTATGCACAGGCAGCAAGGTCTGAAGTTCTTCTGATGAGAGGCATGATAAATAATGCGCTTTTAAAAAGAAAGTATATAGCTTGTTGAGGTGGAATATGAAACACACTATCATAAGAAATGATGAAATAAAAAGCGGCGTATTTAGGATGGAGTTTCATTTTGAAGATATCCCTATGCCGGGACAATTTGTCATGATAGACTGTGGGGGGCGTACTTTATTAAAGCGGCCGTTTAGCATCTGTGATTATAATGAAGGTAAAATGACGGTTATGTATCAAGTAAGAGGTAAAGGAACGTATAATCTTTCAAAAATAAAAGTTAATGAT
Source organism: Thermoanaerobacterium butyriciformans (assembly GCF_017874545.1). Lineage (GTDB taxonomy): Bacteria > Bacillota > Thermoanaerobacteria > Thermoanaerobacterales > Thermoanaerobacteraceae > Thermoanaerobacterium > Thermoanaerobacterium butyriciformans. The sequence continues at coordinate 46,497 of NZ_JAGGLT010000024.1, forward strand.
GAAATTGATGTAACGGGACCTCATGGACACGGATTTGACATATTTGATAAATTCAATAATATCCTTGTAGTTGGAGGCGGTATAGGTATACCTCCGCTACTATTTCTTTCAAAGAAATTAAAATCAAAAAATATTAATATCGTACTTGGTTTTAGAAGTGATGCCTTTCTTATAGATGAATTTAGTAAATATGGCAATGTATTAGTGACTACAGAAGATGGAAGCTATGGTATGAAAGGATATGTAACAGATGCCATGAAAGAAATTATAAATGAAGCTGATATAATTTATGGCTGCGGTCCTAAACCGATGCTAAATGCTATAAAAGATATCTCAGAAAAATATAAGATACCGTGCCAAATATCAGTAGAAGAGCGCATGGGATGTGGGATTGGAGCGTGCATGACATGTGCATGTAAGACTCTAGCTGAGGACGGATACCACTATAAAAAAGTTTGCAAAGATGGACCTGTTTTTTGGGCTAAGGAGGTGGTGTTTTGAGATTAAAAGTTAATATAGGAAATTTAGAATTTAAAAATCCTGTATTTGTAGCATCTGGCACATTTGGCTTTGGCAAAGAGTATTCACAATACGTTGATCTAAATAAGCTAGGAGCAATAATGGTAAAGGGGCTTACTTTAAATCCCAAAGAAGGTAATCCACCACCCCGTATATATGAAACACCGTCAGGAATTTTAAACAGTGTAGGATTACAAAATCCTGGTGTAGACGGGTTTCTTAAAGATGAATTGCCTTTCTTAAAAAAATTTGACACAAAAATAATTGTGAATATAGCAGGTGAAACAATAGAAGAATTTGTAACTATGGCTCAAAAACTTGATATAGATGGTGTACATGCGTTGGAACTTAACGTCTCATGTCCAAATGTAAAAGAAGGTGGAATGGCATTTGGAGTAAATCCCAATAGCATATACGAAATAACCAAAAGAGTTAAATATGTGACAGATAAAACCGTGATTGTAAAATTGACGCCAAATGTTGCTGATATAAAAATATATGCAAAGGCGGCTGAGGATGGTGGAGCGGATGCGGTGTCGCTTATTAATACAATTACAGGCATGGTAGTTGACATAAATTCAAAAAGACCAATATTTAAAAATATATTTGCAGGCTTATCGGGACCTGCAGTAAAGCCTATAGCACTTAAACATGTTTATGAAGCGAAAAAGGCCGTGTCAATTCCAGTGATAGGCATGGGCGGAATTTCTTCTGCTGAAGATGCTATAGAGTTTATGATAGTTGGTGCAACTGCTGTTGCAATTGGAACTTATAATTTTATTAATCCAACATGTACGATGGATATTCTTGAAGGTATAAAAAAATACATGAACGAAAACAATGTTTCCGATATAAATCAGATAATCAATAGTATTAACGTATAAATATTATGGTAAACTAAAATATCTAAGAAAGGACAAGTGAGGATGGATAGAAAAGAAATATTAAAAATATTAAGTGAATTAAAAGTACTAAATAAAGGGCACTTTTTGCTGACGTCGGGAAGACATAGCGATACGTATCTTCAATGTGCAAAAATATTTCAATATCCTGAATACAGTGCTTTGTTTGCAAAAGAAATAGTGCAAAGATTTAGTGGTGAAAAAATAGATATCGTAATTGGAACTGCTATTGGAGGAATTATATTTGCATATGAAGTTGCAAGACAGTTAGGTGCAAAAGCACTGTTTGCGGAAAGAGAAGAAGGGATTATGAAGCTTAGGAGAGGATTTGAAATAAATGAAGGTGATAATGTACTTGTAGTAGAAGATGTTGTTACAACAGGAGGTTCCGTGAAAGAAGTCATTGAACTTGTAAAAAATTACAATGCAAATGTTGTCGGTGTTGCAAGTATCGTTGATAGAAGCAATGGCAAAGTTGATTTCGGCATAAAATTCGAATCTGTAATATCGCTTGATGTTATATCGTATGAAAGTAAAGACTGCCCGCTATGCAAAGAAGGGTTACCGATTGATAAGCCTGGAAGTAGGAAGTTTAAATAAGAGGCTGTTATCAACCTCTTATTTTGACAATTTAAAATACTTGTAGTATTAAGCACTTTAAATATTCGGTTTCATTGGAAGCTAGTAAAATCGGGTGATCTTTTGACTGTGTTCTTTTTTCAATTAACCTGATGTTTTTGTGAGTATCATATGCTGCATCCTTAATTATATCGAGAAAAGTGTCGGGACTTATATGCTGCGAACATGAGCATGTAATAAGAAATCCGCCTTCATTTATGATTTTCATTGCACGTAGATTTATCTCTTTGTATCCTCTAATAGCATCTTTGACTGTTTCTTTGCTTTTAGTAAAAGCTGGTGGATCAAGAATCACCACATCAAATTTTTTCTTTCCCTCATCATATTTTTTTAATAAATCAAATGCGTTATCACATGTAAAATGGCATCTATCTAAATATCCATTGAGCTCTACATTTTTTTTCGCAATATCTAAAGCTGCCTGTGATATATCGACAGTTTCTACCCTTTTAGCACCGTAATGCAGCGCATGAACAGAAAATGAGCCTGTATGGCTGAAACAATCTAAAACATCGGCTTCTTTTACGTATTTCTTAATTGCAGCTCTATTTTCTTTTTGATCTAAAAAATAACCGGTCTTTTGACCGTTTTCTAGGTCAACCCAAAATTTTACACCATTTTCTTCAAATTGCTGAATCGTATTAAAATTGCCATATAAATAGCCCTTTGTTTTGGGAAGGCCTTCGATTTCTCTAACGCTTACATCATTTCTTTCATATATGCCTTTAGGTTTCAACAATTCAACGAGTGTATCTACTATTAAATTTTTGTATCTTTCCATACCAAGGGAAAGCGTCTGTATAACGAGATAATCACCGAATTTGTCCACAATAAGAGCTGGCAAAAAATCAGCTTCTCCAAAAATAACTCTACAAGAATTTAAATCCTTCATGATTTTTTTTCTGTATTCCCAAGCATTTGAAATTCTCTTTTTAAAAAATTCTTCATTTATCAATTCATCTCTGTCATATGTAAGGAGGCGGATTGATATCATGGATTTAAGATTTATGTATCCTCGTCCTATAAAATTTTTTTTATAATCATAGACATCTACAATGCCGCCTGGTTCATATTCACCTTCTATATGATCAATTTCAGTTTTGTATATCCATGGATGACCACTTAATATCCTTTTTAAATTTTCATTTCTGAGAATAACATTTGTCATATCAACACTCCTAATCTAATATCGTTTAAGTAATTTATATCACATAGGTAAAAATGATTCAATAAGGTTATTTTCATATAATAAAAATTCGTAAAAAAGAGCATAATAAAGGTATATTAATGTAATTGCCTATAATAATAGTTTATAACCAAAAGTCGTGTTTGTAAAACAAATTCAAACGTGGTATATTAACACATGTCGCTGTGAAAGCAGCGGAGGCAAAGTACCACAAAATACCAGAGAAAATAATATTGACAGAGGCAGATGAATGTGGTAATATAGACGATGTCGCGATAAGCGGCGAGAGAATGAACCTTGAAAACCGAACAGTGAGATAAAGCCAGTAAGGAAAAGAAGAGAAAAGGATATAAACATGAGAGTTTGATCCTGGCTCAGGACGAACGCTGGCGGCGTGCCTAACACATGCAAGTCGAGCGAAGGGAGTA
>NZ_JAGGLT010000025.1 GCF_017874545.1 Thermoanaerobacterium butyriciformans
AGTAAAAACAATTGCATGAAAATTCACAATACATTAAACATTATGTGAATAAAATTTGAAGAAAAAAATTTGCCAACAACTACTTGACACAAACTGCTCTGTTTATTGGTGTTGAATGAAGCTGTTCAATAGCCGTTTCAAATTGCGGATACTTTTCAAGGTGCATCTTCATTTCAGGCAAATCATAAGCTTCCTTTGTTACAGGGAAATATCCTGTATTTTCATTCCAAAATACCTGTTCTTTGGGAGAAACCATAAATTTAATAAATTCCCATGCGGCTTTTTGGTATTCATCTGATTTATTATTTAGTATCCACAATGAGGCACCACCTATTACTACTCCACCATCTTTATTATCATTTAGCGCAGGTAAATATGCTGTTCCAACTTCAAATTTATTTCCAACACCGTCTAATATCGATTTTAATGATGCTGTTGATTCTATTATCATTGCTGTACGACCTGCAATAAAAGCATTCTTTGTATCATCTGTTTTCCTTCCAAAATTACCTGCGATACCCTCATCAACAAGTTTTTTCCACCAGTTGATAATATTTAATCCAGCATCATTATTAAATGCTACGGCTGTTGCCTCTTTATCTCTGCCATTACCATTGTTGGCATATAATGCACCTTGTTTTGCCATAAATTGTTCAAAGAACCAACCATATATTGCCATCGAATACCCGTATTGCGTAACTTTTCCCGATGCATCTTTTTTTAAAAGTTTCTTTCCATATTCTTCTATTTCACTGAAATTCTTAGGAGGTTTATTAGGATCTATTCCAGCTTCTTTAAATGCATTTTTATTGTAATACAATATTGGAGTTGATGAATTGAATGGCATTGAATATAATTTATTATCAACTGTATAGTATTTTAAAAGGTTTGGCTCAAGTTTAGATGTATCAAATTTGTCCTCATCGATAAATTTCTGTACAGGTGTTACCCATTTACTGTCAATCATAAATTTAGTGCCTATATCATATACCTGCATAATATCTGGACCTGCTTTTGACTGTTCAGATGTCTTCAACTTGTTTAATGCATCATCATATGTTCCTTGATACTGTGCCGTAACTTTGATATTTGGATGTGATTGATTAAAGTCCTTCACCATCTTATTTATTGCTTCTCCGCCTTTACCACCCATTGCATGCCAGAATGTAAGCTCTATAACTTTGTTTTCGTTTGTCTTTGTATTAGATGTTGTTGCCTGTTTTGTACCATTTGAACATGCTGTCGCTGATAATAATACACTTCCAATTAATGCAATAGATAAAATTCTCTTAAGCTTTTTCATTTTTTTCATCCTTTCTTTTAATATTTTAACCTTTCAATGCTCCGGCATTTAAGCCCTCTATAAGCTGCTTTTGTCCAAATATAAATGTTATAATTGATGGAAGTAAAATCATGATTACGCCTGCCATAATAAGTCCAAATGATTGTGAATCAGACCACTGAAGCATGCTTATACCTATCTGCACTGTTCTCATGTTGTCTGTATTAGTTATTAAGAGGGGCCACATGTACTGATTCCATGTCATCAAAAAAGAATATACAGCTAAAGAACCGATTGCCGGTCTTGAAAGGGGCATTACCACTTTTATCAGAAATTCAAACCTTTTGCAGCCATCAAGCTGCGCTGCCTCATAATAATCTTTCGGTATAGTTAAATAAAACTGCCTTAATAAAAATATTCCTAAGGCTGAGCTTAAATATGGTATAATAAGCCCGGCATATGTATTTAACCAGTTTAATTGCCGTATAGTAAGGTAATTTGCTATTATTATAGCCTCTCCGGGAATCATCATAGTTGATAGAAATATTGCAAAAATTATATTCTTTCCTTTAAATTCGTAAAATGCAAATGCATATGCTGCAAGGCTCGATGTCAATATCTGCCCTATTGTGACAATTGCCGAAACTATAAAGCTATTTAGTATAAATCTTAGTATCGGAACAGAATTAAGGACCTCAATGTAGTTTCCCAAATACAGCGAATGTGGTATTAATTTTGGAGGATATTGAAATGCCTCACTGGCAGGCATCAAACTTATTGACAAAGCATATATGATAGGGAAAATCACGATAATTGCTAAAATAATATTAACTAAATAAAGTGAAAATCTCCTTATTAACCACTTCATGTAATCTGTCATTTGTAGAACACCTTCTTTTCACCAGATATAAATTGCAACAATGTAAATATTAAAAGCAGTATAAAAAGAATTATCGATTCTGCCGCTGCATTGCCAAATCTAAAATTAAAGAATGCATCCCTATATATTGAATAAACCATGACATTTGTAGAATTAACAGGGCCGCCTTGTGTCATAATATTGATCACACCAAATTCTTGAAAAGCATTTATTATATTAATAACAAGAAGAAAAAATAGTGTTGGTGAAAGCATTGGTATGGTTATTTTAATCTGCTGTACAAAAATATTTGCCCCATCTATTTCGGCACTTTCATAAAGTTCCCTTGATATACCTTGCAGTCCTGCAAGCATAAATACAAAGTTAATGCCTATATTTAACCATACATTTACTATTGATACAGAGAACATGCCATAATTTGCATCTGTAAGCCATCCAATTCCATGAATGCCGAAAAAACTAAGTATGTAATTAATAAATCCTATGCTGGGATTGAATAAAAGCATCCATATAATTGCAGCCGATGCCGATGATATTGCAATTGGCAATGCATATAATGTTCTAAACACTCCAATACCTTTAAGCTTTGCGTTAGCAAAGACTGACAGAATAAATGCAATAATCATTTCAAAAGGTACTGTCATAACCGCAAATTTCAATGTTAAATAAATACTATTTAGATAATCAGTTGATTTAAACATATCCACGTAATTTTTTATCCCCACAAATTGGCTTAAATAACCTTGTGGATCTGTCAAAAATAGGCTGATATAAATAGTTTTTAAGAATGGATAAAATACAAATGCTGCAAAAATTATAGTAGACGGAAAAAGATATAGATATGGCTCAATATTATTTTTAAATCTTATAACATTACCTTTTATTTGGCTATCATCTAAAGTTTTTCCATGTTTTATAATTATTTCCGATTTTTCCACTGTGACACATCCTCTAACATTTTTGATATGTTTATATCCCACAATTTTGGATCACCTGTTGATACTGCGATTGCACCGCTTAATAATGCATTTATCATGTGTTCACTTGTTTTAATTAATCCACCACTTATTACTAGTTCTTTTGCATTTTTAGTAAATTCATAAATTACATCAGGCATCAAAGCTGGCATAAGTTCGATAAAATCAGGCTGTGCTTCTTTAGAAATTTCTATCGTCTTTTTTAACGCATCTGTGTCTATCATGAAACACCTCTGAATTGTCAATATATCGAATTTCTTTGCAATCTTTATTAGATTATTTTTAGTTGTAATTACTCCATCTGGTTTTACATAATTTGCAACAAATTCAAGTCCTTCTTTATCAAAGCTTATACCACCTATTTTTTCTATGTGAACAAAGACAAACATATCATGAGATCTATAAAAGTCTACATATCTTTTTATAACGCCGATATTCCCAGTAAGTAAAAACACACCGCTTAAGTTTTTATTAATTGCTTTTTCAATATGCTTTTCTTCTTTGACAGCAGCAATCAATTTATTGCATTTTAGCCTTTCTATAAACTCATCTTTTTTCAATATCTCACCTCCTACATCTTAAACAGTGATTTTACAATTACTAAACAGTAATTTTGTCAATAGCAGTTATAGAAATTCTAATTATATGTGAATTTCATCAATAACGCGTATAGCATTAAAAAAAGAAACCTATTGAGATTAACAATTTATTTATGAAATTGTCAATCACATTAACGGTTTCTCTTCATCTCCAACCTGAAAATTTATATATACTTGTCATTTTTAATATTACAAGATAAATGTTATGTTGATATTAAGTACATGTTACGTTTATGTTAATTTTTTAAGATTTCTTCAAGTAGTTCAATATTAAACCCTGCATCTATATAACCCTGTTTTATAATATTGTAATATCTCTTACTAGGTCTTCCTATATCATTTCCCGGGTTCATTATATAAACCATTGCTTTTACTGGCTTATCTTCACATATTGCTTCTACAATTTCTTTGTGATAGAGATTCGGATAATCTTCATACATATCTAAAGCATCTTCGTCTGACTTTTCTATTTCCCATAAAAGAGCAGGAACTTCACTATTATCTGACGGCTCAATAGTAGCAAAGGCATTTTTATCTTTACCCCTAAATACAAGTTTCCAGTTTTTAATGATTGCCGGACCTATTAATTTTGCCTTAGGGCATCTTTTCAACATTTGCGCAAAGTTCATATTGCTTCCATATGCCAAATATAGTTTACCCATAAGATGGCCTCCTTTTAAATTACTGAATTTAATATCGTAAAAAGTTAACCATAAAAATTATATTTAAACTTAAAAAAATAAGAGAACACAATGTCCTCTTATTCTCCTTTAAGATTTTCAATGTACTTTACAGCTTTTTTTATCCTTTCAATCGTCTTTTCCTTGCCTAATAGCTCCATTATATCAAATAATCCCGGTCCAAACGTCCTTCCTGATATAGCAAGCCTCGTTGGATGAAACAAATCCCCACTTTTTATATCTAATTTTTCTATTAAATCACGGTATGCTTTCTCAGTCTCAACTAAATTAAAATCATCTACTTTGTCTAATACTTTAATGGCTTCCTTAAGTATATTATCAACGCCATTTTTTTCAAAATATTTTTTTACACCCTTTTCATCATAATCAAACTCATCATTAAAATAATAAGACATCGCATCGGCGATTTCATTTAAAGTTTTTTCTCTTTCTCTTATAGCACTCACAATCTTTTTAATATAATCGTAATCATAGTTATCGCCTATTAAACCTTTATTAATTAAAAACGGTATGACTTCTTTTGTCAATCTATCAATATCACAGTTCCTTATATAAATACCATTTAACCAAGTCAGCTTCTTCGTATCATATATTGCAGGATTTTTAGATACTCTATCTAAAGTAAATTCTTTTATGCTTTTTTCAGTCGTAAATACTTCCTCACCATCAGAGGGAATCCATCCAAGTAACGTTATATAATTTATGATTGCCTCTGGAAGATAACCTAGGTCTCTAAATTCCTGTACTGATGTAGCCCCATGCCTTTTGCTGAGTTTGCTTCTATCAGGTGCTAATATCATAGAAACATGTGCAAAGTTTGGCTTCTCAAATCCTAAGGCCTCATATATAAGAATCTGTTTAGGCGTATTGGATAGGTGCTCTTCCCCTCTTATTATGTGGCTTATCTTAAGATCATAGTCATCAATTACAGTTGCAAAGTTATAAGTTGGCATATTGTCAGATTTCATTATAATAAAATCATCAAACGTTGAATTGTCAAATTCAACATCACCTCTTATTATGTCATGTACGATCGTTTTCCCTTCCTTCGGCACCTTAAGCCTTATAACATATTTCTTGCCTTCATCCATATATTTTTTTACTTCATCAGCCGATAAATTTCGACATTTCCCTGTATACATAGGAGGCTTGCCTGCTTTTTGGGCCTCATTTCTCATTTCATCAAGTTCTTCTTTCGTACAAAAACAATAATAGGCTTTACCTTCTTTTACTAAATTATCCGCATAATTTTTGTACAAATCTAACCTTTTGGACTGGTATATAGGTCCTTCATCCCAATCAATTCCAAGCCACTTTAGCCCATCTATTATAGCCTTCATAGAATCTCCTGTTGAACGCTCTAAATCTGTATCATCAACTCTTAAAATCATTTTACCATTGTTATGCCTTGCAAAAAGCCAATTAAATAGTGCAGTCCTTGCACCGCCAATATGTAAATTACCTGTAGGACTTGGTGCAAACCTTACTCTAACATCCCTCATATAAACATCCCTTTCAACTGTCTATTGGATTTCAAACTAATTTAGATTATACTGTAATATATAATATTTTTCAACAATCCATCATATTATATGGTTATATACCAAATTTTCAATATTAGGAGGTACGTTATGAAGGATATCATAGTAAATTTGCTTAAAGAACGAGGAGTTACTATTGAGGATATGGCAGATCTTGTCTTAGAACTTCAAAAGAAATATTATGATTTGACAAGAGAAGAAGCAATAGAAAGCTTAAATTCTGTTCTAGATAAAAGAGAAGTTCAAAATGCTGTTTTAACAGGTATAACCCTTGATAAACTGGCAGAAAAAAACATGCTTGAGGAACCTTTGCTTTCAATCCTTAAAAGAGATGAACCCCTTTATGGAATTGATGAAATATTAGCATTAAGTATTACTAATATATACGGTTCAATAGGACTTACAAACTTTGGGTATTTAGATAAGATCAAACTTGGCATAATTGGAATCTTGAATGAACATAAGGATGAAAGATGCAATACATTCATAGATGATCTGGTTGCCGCAATAATAGCAGCTGCCTGCTCTAGGATAGCTCATTCAATTAAAAGCGAAAAATCTAACTAAATATTAAAAGGGGCTATTTTTAATATTTAGGCCCCTTCATTTAATCATTTTTTAAAAAGCTCTCTTGGAATGTGGCAATAGCCATTAGGATTTTTCTCAAGATATTTCTGATGGTATTCTTCTGCATCATAAAAGTTCTTTAATGGCTCAATTTCAGTCACTATTTGTTTATCATATTTTTTTTGTTCTTCATCCCTCGATTTTATTATGATGTCAGCATCATCACTATCAATATAGTAAATGCCCGTACGGTATTGCGTCCCTATATCGTTGCCTTGTCTGTCTTTAAGTGTTGGATTTATAATCTTCCAATAATTTCTTAATAAATCTTCCAGTGATATTATGTTTTCATCGTACTTTATGTGACAAGCTTCTGCAAAGCCTGTTGTGTTTGTGCAGACTTCTTCGTATGTTGGATTTTTTTTGTTTCCGTTTGCATAACCAACTTTGGTTTCAACAACACCATCTATAGTGTCAAAATAAGCTTGAACACCCCAAAAACACCCTCCAGCTAAAACTATTTCTTTCATCGCTATTCCTCCTCGTCAAAATCTAATATAAGTTTACCATACAAAGTTGTCAAAGAAAAACATTCTTATTTTATTCTTACCAATTTAAATTTCACTTCACCATTGGCTGTCTCAACACTATCTAATTTATATTGTTTTAAAGGACTTTCAAAATCTAAAACGGTATTATAATTTTTAATGAGATTATTTAAATATTCTCCTGTTATCTCAACACCCTTTACATCAATTGATTCAATATTAAAATTTATTTTGCCCCCATCTACTTTAAAGATCCCTTCTAAAGTATAATTGTCTCCATCAATTAATGTAAAGCCACTATCATCGAATGCAATTTTTACATTTTTTAGCATGACATCATAATTATCAATCATATTGCTTATCGATACATCGCTGAGGGAAGCTGAAACAGCATCAAACTGGATATCAATGTTATCGGGCTGTAAACTGTCCCAAGGCAGTTTAGAAATATTATTTAGCAAAAAATCAAGAGATGGTATGCTAGTCTCCAACGACTCACTTAAGCTTAATATTTTCTGATAATCACCAATTTGCCTTTTAATATTGACTAGCATTGCATTTTTGCTAGATTCTAACTGTTCAATCTTAAGTACCATATTTTTTTGTTCATCCAGTTTCTTTTTTAGATCATTGCGCTGATTGTTTAATGCTTCTTCTTCAGATTTTTTATTCTTCAAAAGGTAGTTTATGTGATCTAATTTACTGTAAAAATAATTAGTAATTATGTCTATGTATATTAACCTATGCAAAAGCTCTGATGCATTATTTGACATTAATAGTAACGATAAGATGGTATTTGTTCCATTCATATATAAGAATCTGAACCAACTTTTTACGTTATTTCTTTCTCTTACAATATCTTGATTTAAGCTGGATATTTCTTTTTCCATAGAATCGATTTTCTCATTAATATTGATGATTTCCATATTAATTTGGTCAAGAAGCCTTAATGATCTGGCTTTTTCCATGTTTAAATTAAACAATTCGAGAACAATTTTTTTCTCTTCCAACTGGGCATTTTTTAAGTCAGATGCAGGGTCAGAATAAACTATCGTAATTTCGGAAACTATTAAGCAAAAAACTAGTATTATCGATATATATTTCTTCATAATTTCTCCCCATAATGTTCTATATGGAACAAATTTACATTTTAGTCTACTGTTATCTTGTCTTTTATTTGCTCAAATAATTTTGGACCAATCCTTGAAACATTCATAATATCTTCTATTTTTTGAAAATTCCCATGTTGTTCTCTAAAGTCGATTATACGCTGTGCAGTGACTTCACCGATTCCCGGCAATGTATCAAGCTCTTCTTTTGTAGCCTTATTTATGTTTATCTTGCCATCAGCTTTTTTAACATCACCGATTCCTCCTGTGGAACTATTATCTTCTCCAACTTTTGGTATCTTTATCATTTGCTCATCTTTCACTTTCTCGGCCAAATTTATGTTGGAAAGATCTGCACCTTCCAAAGCACCACCTGCAAGTTTTATAGCGTCATCAATCCTGTCACCATCTTTCATTGTATATACACCAGGTGATTTAACAAGTCCTGTCACATAGACTTTTATTTCTTTGGGCTTTTCATTGCTTACTATTTCATTTGTATTACCTGCATTTAAGACCGAATCAGTGCTTTTTAAGCTCATATCAATGTTACTGTCATTGTTTTTATTTTTTTCAAAAATAAAATATCCTGTTGTAAAAAGTACTACAGCAAGCAATATGATTATTCCATACTGTTGGTTTTTAGTTAATTTAAACATGTTTCACCTCTCGCCGATTTTATTTATTTATATAAATATTTCTACATTTTTATATAAATTCCTTTTTAAATTTTATATTTTTTTGGTATACTAAAATTATAAGCGCAAAATGGAGGCAAAAGTATGAAAAAAACTTTTACTTTTATTATGGCATTTATATTTTTAATAAGTTTTATCCCTCGTGTGTACGCAATTGAAAGTCCACCTCAGATAGTGGGTCCGACCGCAGTATTAATGGATTTCACTACAGGACAAGTGCTTTACGATAAGAATATGCATCAAAAGATGTATCCTGCAAGCACAACAAAAATCTTAACTGCAATCATAGCTATAGAAAAAGGAAAACTAAACGATGTTGTAACTGTAAACGACGATGTTAAGAATATCGATGGTAATTCTATTTACTTAGTTCCTGGTGAACAGCTTACGTTGGAACAACTGCTTTATGCAATGTTACTTGAATCTGCTAATGACGCTGCAATTGCAGTTGCCGATCATATTGGTGGCAGTGTACAGGTATTTGCTGATATGATGAATAAAAAGGCAAAAGAGATAGGAGCAAATGATAGTCATTTTGTCAACCCTAATGGATTGCCAGATAATAATCACTATTCGACACCATATGATATGGCATTAATTGCGCGATATGCAATGGAAAATGCGACATTTAGAAAAATTGTAAGCACGATACATTATCAGATACCCCCTACCAATAAGTTTGACAAGCCAAGAGATTTATGGATTAGCAACAGACTTATAAAACCTTCAAGTTTCCACTATGATGGAGCAGATGGCGTAAAGACAGGTTACACTATCGCCGCAAATCAAGTTTTTGTCGGTTCTGCCACAAGAAATGGTCATAGGTTAATATCGGTCATAATGGGAGATGTGGGAACTAACATATGGTCAGATACAATAAAATTGCTTAATTACGGATTTAACAATTATACATTAGTCAATCCTCTTGAAAAAGATTCTATTGTAACATATGCAGATGTTGGAAAAGTGAAATTCAAATTGCCTCTAATAGCAAAAGATTCTTTCTATTACGCTGTACCCAAAGGTGAAGAAAACAACATTAAATCAAACATAACATTAGAAGATAATATTAAAGCACCTATTAAAAAAGGCGCTGTATTGGGTAAAATTGATTTCACTTTTGATGGCAAAAGTATTGGCAGTGTGCAGCTTGTTGCAGATGAATCAGTCTACAAAAATTACTTAGGAACCTATTACAATAGCGATGGAACTACAATAATAAAAGATTATGGTACGATAAGATCGTATATTGAATTGATATTGGGATTATTTGCTATTTTAGTTTCAGTTGTGCTTTGGCGAAGAAAAAGAGCAAAAAACAGATTTATATTTATAAAATAAAGGGGCATAGCCCCTTTTTTATCTGTAAAATAATCTTGCAATATATGGCCTTTTTATGCTTACTGCTTTATGAGGACATAATTCCTGGCAGCAAAAACATCTTATACAGGTTTTAAGATCAACAGTAGGTTTTTTATCTATCATTTTTAATGCTTTAGGAGGGCAATTAGATACGCATATTCCACAACTTTTGCATACATCATAATCAAAAATTGGATACGGCTTTACATGCTTATCTAAATACTTCATTAAAAATGATGGTATTTTTTCAGTGACACTAAATCCTCTCAAAGTTGGTATATCAAAGTTACTGACTTTAGCTTCTTCAATATTCATTCCTTTTATTTTTATATCTTCAAAACGTCCAAGCCCTCTTCTGTGTGCCATAAAAACCGTTGGTGCGTCTTCGTGATTTAGTCCGATTATCAACGTTGCCACTGTGTCAAGAGAAAAAACATCGTTAGATGATATAATTAGTCCTACTTTTTTTTGTTTACCTGCCGATGGTCCGTTCCCTTCCATAGCAATGACTGCATCCATAATCGATAAAACCGGCTTTAAAAAGACATTGATGTCAATCAGCATGTCTGAAAAGTTTTTTACATCAGGCATTGATAGATGATACCCAGCCTTCACAAGTCCTGGTATGGCACCGAATTGATTTTTAACTGCGCCTGTATATACTGTCATACCATGTGTTTTTAATTTTGGAAGTGATATAATCGAATCACATTCCATAAGTGCTTTCATAAAAGTCGCTTGTTTAATAAGTTTCCCATCAGATATTTTAACAACTATCTCATCAGTATTGTAATTTAGTTCAGCACCAGTCCTTTTTGCAACATCTATCATACCTGTCGTTTCGTAGATGGATCTTAAAGCCCTCTCACTGAATGGTCCTGCAGGACTATCACCAATAATAGGAATAGCCCCCATATCTTTTATTGTACTGGCAACAGCTTCAACTATTGCTGGATGTGTTGTAACAGCATCATCTGGTTTGTTTTTTTTCAACAAATTTGCCTTTAAAAAGACCTTATCGCCTTTTTTTATGTACCTTTCTAAACCACCAAGATTTTTATAAGACCTTTCCATAGCTTTTCTTACTTCATCAGCAGAGTAGGAATCACACTTTTCAATAGATACAATATTCAAAATAAACGCCACCTTTAATTACAATATACTTCTTAATATCGAGTAGCAATAAAAGTTATAGGAATGCAACACAGCACATTCCTACGTAAAATTTTTCAATATTATATTAACATCAGTATTTACTTAGATCATCGCCTACTCTTATTTCATCAAGATAATTGTATATAGTATATCTGGACACGCACAATATTTTTGCAACGTAATCTATTGCACCTCTAATTAAAAATGTACCTTTAGCATCTAGCATTTTTACCATATTGACCTTTTCTTCTTTTGACATAAAATTAACTGGCTTGCCGTAGTTCTCTATTGTAGTATTTACAATGTTCTCTAAAACGTCATTTACGCTGCCTCCGTACGGCTCTACAGGCGTTTCCTCACCATTATTAATTTCACAAAGGTCCTCTAACGTATTCTTAACCATTATATATTCAGAAATATCAATATTTATGCATAAACAGCCAATAGGTTTACCAGCATCATCTTTGATATAAACAATAGTAGACTTGAGTATTTTGCCATCTTTACCTTTTGTCTTAAAATTCACTTCATTTTCAGTTTTATTGGCTTTAAGTGATTTCAAAATTACCTCTGGTATAGGATTTCCAACCTCTCTACCTGTTATATGCCCATTACCAACTGCAATTACAGAACTTTGTAAATTTGAAAAATCATATAAAACAACTTCACAATTTTTCCCAAATGTTTTTGCAATGCTGTCTACAATAGGTATCATGTTTTTTAAAGCCGGATGCACTTTTGTAGGCACTTTTATCCCCCCTAAAACTTCAAAATATAAATTAAACTAATTTAAATATTAAACATTTTATTGAATAAAAAATTACGAAAAAAACCTCCCTGCCTTCATCTGCAGGCCTTGGAGGTTTATATTAAAAATATTATACTAATCAAATATTACGTTGTCAAGAGCAATTTCCTTAGCATCACCCCAAAGTCTTTCCAAAGAGTAGAAATTCCTCTCATCTTTCGTAAAAATATGCACAACAATGCTGCCGTAATCCATCAAAATCCATGAAGCTGAATTATACCCTTCAATATGGTTTACCGTAACGCCTTCTTCCTCCAGCCTTTCTAATACCTCATCACACAAAGATTTAACATGAGTAGTTGATGTACCACTGGCTATCACAAAGTAATCAGCTACTGTGGTTAATTCCCCCACATAAAGAGCTTTTACATCCAAAGCTTTTTTATCATCCAGTATCTTTAAAATTTTTAATGTTAATTCAGCACTATCTTTACCCAATGTAATACCTCCGAACTTAAATCTGTATTTTAGTTGAATTTTCTTTAATAATCATATCATTACGAGCAATCACTGTTTTTACATATAACAGTTGATGCTTCTTGATGACATAGTTTATGGTCTGGTCTAATGCTATTATGACAGCCTCGTCAATATCACTTAATGATTTTTTTCGCAAATCCTCTACTCCTTCAAAATTTCTATTTGGTTCAATGTAGTCTGCTAAAAATATTATTTTATCTAATAATGTCATGTCTTTGTCTCCAGTTGTATGAAGCATAATAGCTCTTTTTATTTCTTCATCATGTATTCCAAAACAATCTCCAATAAGATATCCTCCAACAGGTCCATGCAACAAAGATGGTGACCTTAACAAAACATCGTCTAATTGAATGTTGTATTTATTGGCTAATGAAATAAGTTCTTCATCGCTGAGATTTTTTGCACAATCATGAAGAAGTCCTGCTACTTTTGCTTTTTCAACATCTGCATTATATTTTATAGCTAATTTCTCCGCTGTCTCCATCACACCTAGAGAATGTTTAAATCTATCTTCATTTAATAATTTTTTCAGTTTATCAATATAAAATTCAGGATTCATGGTATCACCTTCTTTTATAAAGCCCAGCTTTTTCAATGTACCTTTCTACAGATTCAGGCAACAAGTATTTTATAGGTCTACCTTCATATACCCGATTGCGTATGTCTGTTGAGGATATAGCCAATGATGGAACAGTTACTTGAAATATATCTTTATTATAAACTTTCTTAATGTAACCTATTTTTTCGCTGATACTATCACCAGCATATCCAGGCCTTGTTGCCGCAACAAAATTGCACATTTGCAAAAGCTCCTCAGCATTTTTCCAAGTCAAAATTTCAAGTATTGCATCTGCACCAGTTATGAAAAATATCTGCGTATTTTCCCCGTATATCTTTTTAAACTCCTTTAAAGTATCAATTGTATAAGTGTATCCTTCCCTATCTATTTCAATAGCAGATACTTCAAAATATGGATTTGTAACAGTAGCAAGAATCGTCATCAAGTATCTTATATGTTTATCTGTAATATTTCTTTTGACTTTATGAGGTGGATTCCCTGATGGAACAAATATTACTTTATCAAGATTAAATTGATCCCTAACAGCCTCTGCTGTTACAAGATGTCCAAAATGTATTGGATCAAACGTGCCACCCATAATGCCAATCCTAAGAAAATTATTTGTCATCTAAATAGATCCTCCAGTTAAAATTCAATTAATTAGCTTTTTATATACGTAATTATACAATAATAAGCAACTACTGACAACATTCAAGAAGCTCTATTGATATTTTGATTATTCGTAATACTCAAATTCAAAATCCCGTACATTTATAGTATCACCATCTTTAAAACCTCTTTCCTTCAACATGTCTATTACTCCAGATTTTTTTAATATCGTTTCAAAGTACCTTAAAGAGTGTTCATCTTGTAGATTAACTCTTTTCAATAATCTATCAATTTTAGAACCACTTAAATAATATACACCATTTTTAATATCTATATCTACGGTTTCCTCTTCTTTTGGCATATTATAAATAATAACATCTTCTGTATTCTCCTCAACATCAACTTTAAACTTATCAAGGATTTCAATAGTCTTATCAAGCAAATTTTCAATACCTATACCAGTTACTGCAGATATCTTAAAAACATCATACCCCAAATTTTGAATTTTTGCGCTTATATCATCTAAATCAATTAATGATGTGTCTAATGCATCTATTTTGTTCAGTGCCACTATCTGAGGTATATCTTTTAACTTATCATTGTATAAGTACATTTCTTCATTGATTTTTTTAAAATCATCTATAGGATCTGACAATGGATTTGACACATCAATAATATGCAGTATCAATTTTGTCCTTTCTATGTGCTTCAAAAAGTCGTACCCAAGTCCTTCTCCTCTATGAGCACCTTCTATAAGACCTGGTATGTCAGCCATGACAAAAGATTTCCCCTTATGATAAACTACACCTAAATTTGGATATAAAGTAGTAAAAGGATAGTTTGCTATCTTTGGTCTGGCGTTAGTACAAGCTGCCAATAAAGTTGATTTACCTGCATTTGGAAATCCAACAAGTCCAACATCAGCCAATAGCTTTAATTCTAAGCGAATATAAAGTTCCTTTCCCTCTTCACCACTTTCTGCAAATCTAGGAGTCTTTAGTGTGGCTGAAGCAAATTTTGCATTACCTCTTCCACCTTTACCTCCCTTCAAAACAATAGCTTTCTGACCAGGTTTTGTAAGATCAGCAATTAACTCGTTTGTATCATCTCTAAGTATTTGTGTGCCAACAGGCACTTTTATGTATAGATCATCAGCATTTTTACCGTACTTATTATTGCCGCTTCCATTTTCGCCACTAGGTGCTACATATTTTCTTTTATATTTAAAGTCCATCAATGTGGACATATTAGGATCGGTAATAAATACCACGTCACCGCCTTTACCGCCGTCACCCCCATCTGGTCCACCGTACGCCACATATTTTTCCCTTCTAAATGAGATAACACCATTGCCACCATTTCCCGACTTTATATAAATTTTTGCACTATCTATAAACACACCATCACCTACTTTAAATTATTTATCTTCAATCTTATTTTTAATGTATTTCATAATATTATCCATACCGCTATTGAATACAGTACGTTCATCATTGCTTTTATCAATAACTTTTTGAATATACTCAAAAATTTTATCAGTTTTTCCAAGCTGAGCATAACCAAGCAAAACCTGAAGATCATTTATATATTCATGCCTCTTTAAATTTATATATCGTACTAAATATTCTTCATCATCTTTTGTCATTTGTATCACTCCCAAGTTAAATAAATAATTTATATATATTATACCATATAACTTGGTATAAAAAAGAAAAATCCCGGCTTATGCCAGGACTTCCTTTCTTTTTTCATATACACTTACCTGTTTTTTGTCTTTTCCTTTTCTCTCAAAAGCAACATATCCATCAATAAGTGCAAACAATGTATCGTCTTTACCTCTACCTACATTAACTCCAGGATGTATCTTTGTACCTCTTTGCCTTACAAGTATATTCCCCGCTAATACAAATTGGCCATCTGCTCTTTTTACACCAAGTCGCTTTGACTCACTGTCACGACCATTGCGGGTACTTCCCATACCTTTTTTATGAGCAAATAACTGTAGCCTCATCAATTACACCTCCTATCAAATACTTTTACATATGCAGAATAATCCCTTTCAATGTCTTTAAGCCCTAAAATCATTGTATCAATAATAGCACACAATCTAATGCTATCATCATTTGTACCATAATTTTCTATTTCAACATACATATATCCATCACTTATCTTCTTTTTAATGGATACTGTTTTAAGTGATTCTAAGCCAAGGACAGCTGTCTGCGCCACTGCAGTAACGCCGGCGCATACTATATCTCTATTGTAAACATCATAACCAGCATGTCCTTTGATTTCAAATTTTTGTACTTTGTTATCCGCATCTCTAAATATATTAATCCTAATCATTTTACTTACATAATCTTCTCAATTTGTACTCTCGTAAACGGCTGACGATGCCCCTTCTTCTTTCTCTCATTCTTCTTTGGCTTATACTTAAAAACTATGATTTTTTTACCTTTTCCATGTTCAAGAACTTTTGCATCAACTTTTACATCTTTAAGATATGGTTTGCCAAAATCTACAGTTCCATCGTCTTTTGCTACAGCTAACACCTTATCAAAAGAATACACACTACCAGCTTCACAATCAAGTTTTTCAACTTCTAGAATATCGCCTTCTTGAACTCTGTATTGTTTGCCACCTGTTTCTATAATTGCGTACACTATGGCACCTCCTCTTTACCAGTCTCGCCGAAACCAAGGTACTTCCATAGGCATTCCCAATGGAAGCATTAAAAAACCCGTTCCGAGCGGCTACAAAGTGTATTCTAGCATAATAATAATTAATTGTCAATCATAATTCGTAATCAACCTGAAATTCATCTATGTCAAGCTTATCATCTAAAACTGTATTTATTTCTATTTCAAATTTTTCCTTGTATCTTTTCTCTAGATCATTTTGCCTAATTAAATTCAATATTCTTCTATTTGAAATTATTTTAATTTTTTTTGCGTTAGTATTTCTCAAAATTCTTTCAATTGCTCTCTTAATTTTAAGCACAAGCATATTGTTTGACACAATATACCCTGTACCTTTGCAGCACTCACACTTATCCTGCAAATACTCGCTTACATTTGATCTTACTCTTTTCCTCGTCATTTCAACCAATCCTAAATGAGTAAATCCCAGGATACTGCATTTCGATCTATCGCTTTTTAACGATTCTTCAAAAACCTTTAAAACCTTCTGCCTGTCACTTTCATTGTCCATATCGATAAAATCTATAACTATAATACCGCCAATATCCCTCAGTCTCAATTGAAGCGCTATTTCTTTAGCCGCTTCTATATTTGTTTTTAATATAGTTTCCTGAAGCGAAGATTTCCCTACATATTTTCCTGTATTTACGTCTATGACCGTCAATGCTTCAGTCTTATCAATTATTATAAATCCGCCGCTTTTAAGCCACACTTTCTTGTCTAAAAGTTTTTCAACTTGCTTTTCAGCACCATATAAGCCTATTAAGTCTCCTTCTTCGTATTTTATAGATACATTTTGCCCCTGCTTTTTTATATAATCCAAGGTTTTTTCATACTGTTTAACATCATTAATCACTATTTCATCAACCATAAATGACGACAAATCTCTTATATACTTAACAATAAAATTCTCCTCTTCGTATATTAATTCAGGAGCGTTGGCATATTTATATTTTTTAATTATTTCATCGTACAAATAACATAAAGCCAAAATGTCTTTTTCGAACTCTTTTTCACTTACATTTTGCGCTGCTGTTCTAATTATAATACCTATATTATTTGGTTTAACTCTTTTCGCTATGTTTATCAACTCTAAGCGCTTTTCTTCATCATAAATGCGGTGTGAAATCCCAACATAATCTGTTTCAGGCAACAAAACAACATATTTACCAGGTAAAGATATATTTGTTGTGACTTTTGGATTTTTTAACCCTATAGAATCTTTTGATACCTGAACAATTATATCTTGACCAGGTTTTATAAGCTTTGTAATTGAACAATTCTCATCAGCTTTGCCTTTTTTATTTACATCACTTATAAATAAATATGCATTTTTACCTATACCTATATCTATAAAGGCACTTTGCATACCTTTTATGGTGTTTTTAACTTTTCCTTTGTAAATATTTCCCACTATGCTTCTATTATCAGGATATTCTACGTGATACTCAACCAACGTACCATCTTCTAAATACGCTACTTGATCAAATTTATCACTTATATCAAATAAAATCCGCTTCAAATATTTCACCTCAATTTAATATAAGCTTTTTTCTGTCTATGAGAATCTTCTCCAAATCAAAAACATGACCTGCAAAGTCATCAAGAGCCTTCAAAACATGAATCGGGCCTGGTGAACCTTCAGAAATCTTTAACCGTAGATATAAATTTATTTTGCCATCATGGACACTTAATATTTTAAATTCCTCAATGTATTTTTTTAAATCAATCATCTTTTTACCACTTTTTGTGTCTTTTTCTGCTAATATTTCATCTTTGTTCAAAAATCTTTCAATAATATCTCCCATGTCTTTTCCATAGTCTAGCA
This sequence comes from Thermoanaerobacterium butyriciformans, assembly GCF_017874545.1. Classification (GTDB taxonomy): domain Bacteria; phylum Bacillota; class Thermoanaerobacteria; order Thermoanaerobacterales; family Thermoanaerobacteraceae; genus Thermoanaerobacterium; species Thermoanaerobacterium butyriciformans. The sequence goes on from NZ_JAGGLT010000025.1 coordinate 18,403, forward strand.
GATCAATAATTATTGTATATTCACCCTCTACAACTCTATCTGACAGCAAGTCCTTATCATCAACTCTATAGCAATCTATTATTTTTAATCCATTTGGAAGTGTTCTATTCATATCATCTTTAAATTTCTCCGGATCTATTTCATCTTCTAAAACTACATCAAAATAGTCTCCGTGAGTCGTTGCACCCATCATCAATGCCGGTCCAAAAGACAACAGCGGATGTGGATTAAAGCCTTTCGAAAGTGAAAACTTTATTTGAGCTCTTCTCATCGCTCTCTCAATCGCCCTCATGAGATCTAAATGAGAGATAAACTTTAAATCACCATCTTTTTCAAATTTACTTCTCAGTTTCAAAGCATACAACTCCTTCATCAAGATCTTTTATTCCGCAGCCTGTACAATATAACCTGCAGTCATTTGTAAGTCTTCCTTCCAACGCCTTTTTGTATTCTCTTACAAGATAATCTTTTTTCACACCAGCATCAATCACATCCCATGGGAATATCTCCTTGAAATCTCTTTCTTTATAAGCATAGAATCTTGGATCGATTCCTACACTTTCAAAGGCCTTAAGCCAATTATCAAATTTAAAAAATTCATCCCAGCCATCAAACTTACATCCACTTTCCCACGCCTTAATCAATGCTTGTCCTACTCTTCTATCGCCTTTAGAAATTACAGCTTCTAAAAAGCTCATCTTCGGCTCATGCCAATTGTAGTGGAAAATCTTTCCCTTTAGTAGCTCTTTTAGGTAATTCTGTTTTTTAATTATAGTATCCATGTCGTCTTGAGGACACCATTGAAAAGGAGTAAATGGTTTTGGAACAAAAGTTGAAGTGCTTACTGTTATTTTAAGTCCCTTTGTGTTGCCATTCACATCTTTATATACATCAGCTACTAAATGGGCAAGATCTGATATCCCCTTTACATCTTCCATCGTCTCCTTAGGAAGCCCCAGCATAAAATACAGCTTTACACTCCTCCACCCTGCTTTAAAGGCTTCTCTCGTAGAATTTATCAAGTCCCTTTCAGTAACACCTTTATTTATCACATCTCTCAGCCTTTGCGTGCCAGCCTCTGGTGCAAGTGTAAGCCCTGTCTTCCTTACTTTCTGTATCTCATTTAGTAAATTTACAGAGAAGGCATCAATCCTGGTAGACGGTAGTGCTACTCCAATGCCTCTATCTTTATATTTTTCAATTAAATCATATATCAAACTTTCTATTTCTGAATAGTCACATGTGCTTAAGGAAGTCAAAGAAATCTCCTCATATCCGGTTGATTTTATTAATTTGTCAGCTAATTTAAGTAAAGTTTTCTTCGACCTTTCCCTTACAGGCCTGTAAATCATTCCAGCCTGACAAAATCTACATCCTCTTGTACAACCTCTAAAAACTTCCAATATGATTCTATCGTGCACTGTATTTATAAACGGCACAATCTGTCTATCTGGATGATACGTTTTATCCAAATCTTTTACTACGCGTTTTTTTACTTTAGCAGGCACATCTTCATTTAATGGCTCTATAGTGCGAATAGTATTATCACAATTGTATACTTCCCTGTAAAACGATGGAACATATACACCTTGAATTTTAGATGCACGCCTTAAAAGCACTTCTTTTGGTGCTCCATCTTTTTTACAAGCCTTAACTAAATCTAAAAGTTCATTGATAATTTCTTCTCCATCTCCTATGACAAATAAATCCACAACATCAGAAAGGGGAGCAGGATTGTATGCACAAGGACCTCCAGCTATGATTAATGGATAGCCATGTCTATCCTTGCTTCTCACTGGAATTTTAGATAAATCTAACATGTTTAATATGTTTGTGTAGCTTAATTCGTATTGCAGCGTAAATCCTATAATGTCAAACATATTAAGAGGTGTTTTAGTTTCAAGTGAAAAAAGCGGTATGTCATTTTCTCGCATTAGGTTTTCCATATCTACCCATGGAGCAAATACCCTTTCGCAATATGTATCATCTCTATCGTTCATTAGATGATAAAGTATTTTCAATCCCAAATGCGACATTCCGACTTCGTAAACGTCAGGAAATGCAAAGGCAAACCGGATGTCAACACTATTTACATCTTTAATTACAGAATTTATTTCACCGCCTATATAACGGGCAGGTTTACTCACTTTCATCAATATTTTATCTAACTTATCTTTAATATCTAACATTGTTACCTCCTATTTCAGCTTATTTAAGATATCACCTATCGTTAAATATAGTCCATTACTGACTGCAAAATCGAAAAGTTCAGTCTCAGTAAGTCTTTTTTTCTCTCTTAAATTTTTATCCAACACAACTATTATATGATATTTTAATGGCAAAAAACAATTGATTATCTTTATTAACTTCTGGTTTTCGAGGACTGCTATCTGTTTTACATTCATACAACCTTTCTTGTAAAATTCTTCTTTTTTATAAGCCAAATCTCTTAGATTAAAATATGCAGACAACTTTCTTTCTTTTTTTGCAGAAATGATGAGAAATATAGCAGTAATTATAAGTACATAATTTTTATTGCCATTAATAATCATAAGTATACCACTGTAAATAAGCAAAAATGATATCACATAAGAAAATTTAACTGCTACATTATTGGCTCTCGTGATACCTATAAAACTGGATAAAATAGCCTTTAAAGCTCTGCCACCATCGAGAGGAACACCTGGTAAAAGATTAAATGCACACATTAAAACATTTATTTTAATGAGGTAGTCAAAAGAAATGCTTGTTACTTCACTTAAAATTACCAATATCATAATAAAGACAAGATTAGACAAAGGCCCTGCCAATGCAATAACAATCTCCAAATCAGGCCGTATAAAAATTTCGCTTTCAAAAATTGCAGCTCCACCAAAAGGGAATATTTCAACTTGTATCATGTTCACATTTAGCTTTTTGGCAACGTAGTAGTGACTTATCTCATGAATTGCAACAGTCAAAATAATGTTTATCAGCTCAATATAAAAACCTGTAATAATGAGTAGCAATATAAAAACCCACGTAAATGGGTTTATCTTTAATTTAAGATCATCAATTTTCATTTTGCACATCACTTTTTACAACATTAAAATTTATCTTTGACTCTGGATCTACAGGTTTCCCGTTTTCCCATATTTCAAAATGTAGAGTGGTGCTTTTATTCTTGTCGCTTCCTGTCCTTCCTATCACCTGGCCCTGTAATACTTTATCACCAACTTTTACGTCTATTTCAGATAGATACGCATAAACAGAACGAACATCCCCATTATGCTTTATTACAACTACCTTGCCCCAATCGGGATTAGAATTATCAGCTATCATAACTTCTCCATCTAATACAGCTTCTACTGGCTCATCATTGGTAACACTTATATCAATACCATCATTTTTTATCTCTTTCCCTGAATTTGGATCAACTTTTGTCCCAAATACAGATACAATGTCGCCACTAATTGGCCTTATCATTTTACTATTAACATTTTGCGTGACTGTATCCTTCACATCTTCGGTTTTATTAGAAAATACTTTTACAACATCATTTTTTAATGATGGTATCTTGCTCATAACTAGTTTAAGTCCCTTTTTAGTATTTTCATAATTTGAATTATAATTTAGTACAGATTTTACTTCTGCCACTGCTTTATTCGTCATCGGAACATTAATAGCCTTAAAAAGCATCGCAACACCTAAAAGCAAAAGACACACTATCAACTGGTTTTCAAACATACCAAAATATTTCTTTAAATTGTTTAAACCATTTTTAGAATAACTACCAGATTGCCATTTGTTGGGTTTCATTTGATAAACCTCCTTCTTTCTATATTTATATTACATATGAAGGAAGTTTATGATATTTTCATTTAACGGCATTTCTCCATTCCAAAAGTCCAGCATCAAGTCCTTTAATCAACACCTCAGCAGTAGCTAAATTTGTAGCAAGGGGTATTGAATGAACATCGCATACCCTTAAAAGTGCCAATATATCAGGCTCATGGGGCTGTGCAGTTAATGGATCTCTTAAGAATATGACTAAATCCATCTTATCTTCTGCAATCATAGCACCAATCTGTTGGTCACCACCCATTGGTCCAGGCAAAAACTTGTTAACTTTAATCCCTGTAGCTTCCTCAACCAATTGACCTGTAGCCCCTGTAGCGTATATATTGCACTTTTCTAAAATGTCTTTATACGCTATTGCAAAATCTATCATCAAAGATTTCTTCATATCATGTGCAATTAATGCAATATTCATATTAACCATCCTCTCTTACTAAGTTTAAAAATTAATCTTTTGCCTTCGCATACCTACATTTAATAACAACCCAAGTGCAATCATGTTAGCAACCATTGAACTGCCTCCGTAACTCATAAAAGGTAACGGTATACCTGTAATAGGCATTATTCCAACAGTCATTCCAATGTTTTCGAATATATGGAATGTAAACATCGACATAATGCCAACGGCTATTAAACATCCATATTTATCCTTAGCCATAACAGCTATCTTCCAGCATCTATACAGCATATACGCATAAAGAATTATTAATGCCGTTGCACCGATAAATCCCAATTCTTCACCAACTACAGAAAAAATGAAGTCTGTCCATGCCTCAGGTAAATAATAAAGTTGTGTTTGGCTGCCGTTGTAAAGTCCTTTCCCCCAGAACATTCCAGAGCCAATTGCAATTTTAGACTGTATTACGTGGTAGCCAGAACCCATTGGGTCAAGGTTGGGATTTATAAATGATAAAAGCCTATTTCTTTGATATGGTTTCAATATCTTATATGCCACAGGAAGCATCGCCAGACCCATTGCAATTAATCCCGCAAAAATTTTTGGCCTTACACCTGATATAAAAAGCATGCCAATAAAGATTGCTAAAAAAACTAAAGCTGTTCCAAGGTCCGGCTGCAGCATTACAATTATAAATGGTATACCAACGTGAATCAATGGACCAACCAAATCTTTAAAACTCTTTATTTCACCCATTTCATTAAAAAGATTTGCAAGTGTTAATATGAGGGCAATTTTTGAAAATTCAGATGGCTGCACATCAATTGGTCCTATATGAATCCAGCTTTGAGCGCCATTGCTTACCTTCCCTATGAAAAGAACAGAAATAAGAATTAAAATATTTAAAACGTAAATTATCTTTGAAAGCCTGGCAATCTGATTATAATCAAACAATATAATAAAAAACAGAAAAATCATTCCAACCAAAACTGCTATAAGTTGAACTATCACATTTTTGTACGATCCCGTTTCTACTGCATGTGATGCACTTGATATGACGACAACGCTAAATGCACATATGAATAAAACCGTAATAAACAGACCAAAATCAAAATTCTTCCATAACTTTTTGTTAAACATTAATCTATTAGTTCCCCTCTATTATTAAGATTTCATTTTGTATTATATCATAGAATACATGATTTCACTATATATAATTTAGGAACTTAATTCTTAAAAATATGTAAAATTTGAAAAGCTAAAATAACCGGCTTAAACCGGTTATCTAACATTTCTCTTCATCTTTTTTATAGGTATATTTGCATGCAAAGCTGGTACAAGTGTATCATCTCTTTTTTTCTCTTTTGTAATTTCTACATTTAATCCATCTTCATCAATTTCAACGTAATTGGATATTACATTCATTATTTCTTCTTTCATGAGTTCCAAAAGCTTTGGAGATACGTCTGCTCTGTCATGAACAAGCAATAATTGCAGCCTCTCTTTTGCAACATTTTTACTATTGCTTTTCCCACCAAAAGATTTAAATAAATCCATTTATTACACCTCCCGGCACTACCGACTAGAAGAAATTTTAAACAAATTCTTTAACTTGTCTAAAATTCCGTAATTAATATCAAGATTTATAAGCGGGACATCCTCCCCTATCAATCTCTGTGTCAAGTTTCTATACGCTTGTCCAGCTAATGATTTTTCATCAACAACAATCGGTTCACCTTTATTTGTAGATATGACTATATTTTCATCATCTGGAATAACACCAAGCAAATCTATAGCCAGTATATCCATTATATCATCAATATTCATCATGTCTCCTCTTTTTACCATATCCATCTTTATCCTGTTTATGATAAGCATGTGATCCCGTACATCCGATGCTTCCAAAAGCCCTATTATTCTATCGGCGTCTCTCACTGCAGATACTTCTGGCGTCGTAACCACCAAAGCCTTATCAGCGCCTGCTATGGCATTTTTAAAGCCTTGTTCGATTCCTGCAGGACAATCTATCAATATATAATCAAAATCCTGTCTTAATTCATCAGTAATTGCCCGCATCTGTTCTGGATTTACAGCTGTTTTATCTCTTGTTTGAGCAGCCGGTAAAAGGTAAAGTCCATCAAATCTCTTATCTTTTATTAATGCCTGCTTCAGACGGCACTGTCCCTCTACCACATCAACTAGGTCGTAAACTATCCTATTTTCCAGCCCCATAACTACGTCAAGATTTCTCAAACCTATATCAGTATCTACCAATGCTGTTTTAAATCCTTTCATTGACAAATATGTACCTATATTAGCCGTAGTTGTGGTTTTTCCAACTCCGCCTTTACCAGATGTTATAACTATAACTTCACTCATACATTTTCACTCCATTCTTGTATTTCTTCTAATTGTTTATTTTACTATATTTTTCCATATAAGTAAAGTGGTTTAACTATTATTTTGTTTTTTTTGACTAAAGCAATTTCGGGATACAAAGCCTCAATATCATTATCGGGTGAACGTGAAATTATGTTAGAGATTCGAAGCTGCATGGCATTAATCTTAGATGCCGCAATTATGGAATCGATATTTCCAGATATGCCTGCATGGGCAATTCCCCTCAGAGTCCCCATTATAACAATATTTCCAGATGCTTGTACAATACCGCCTGGATTTACATCGCCTAAAACAACAAGATTTCCATAGTATTTTATAACTTGACCTGATCTTACAGTTCCATTGTAAAATTTGGTCATTCCCTCATCAAGTCCATCAAAAATTGCATTTTCACCTGTCACATTTTTTAGGTGCCTATCTTGAATCTTTTTAAATCTGACATTTACTCCATAATTTTCTAATATAAGCTCTTTCAACTGATCCAAACTTTTCTCATCTACATTTAAATTGCGAACTTTTACCGTAAGTTGTGCACCTTTAAAAAATGTTAGTGAACGTTCAATTCTATTAATTATTTTTTCTCTTAAAACATTTATATCAGAAACATCACTGGCGATAATTACCAATCCATCTTTTGAACCATGGATTTTTACATAATCATTTAACATTTTTTGCCCTCCCAATATAGTCTTACTTATAATATTCTCCATAACTTAGATTTTTCCTTCTAAAAAAAACAAAAGAGGACAAAAAATCCTCTCACACAACAATGATACATATCTAAATAATAATTAATGATTATTGGTAGTATTGCTTTATTGACTATTTGTCTGCGTCTTATTATTTGAATTGGCAAATCCAAAATAAGCATCCATTATATCTCTTGCAACATATGCAGTATATGCACCAGAGCCACCTTGATATATCAGTGCGGTAACCAAAATCTGTGGCTTATCATATGGCGCAAATCCAACAAACCACGCATAATTCTGCATGACTTTCGTACCATGAGACCCTACTTCAGCAGTGCCTGTTTTACCACCAACAGGTATTGGAAACCCTTGAAATGCCGCACTGGCAGTACCTCCTTCTTCAGTTACTCCTTTCATTCCCAGCTTTATAGCGTCTAAGTATTTCTGAGGTATGCTGATCTTATCTAATACTTCTGGCTTCTCTTCCTTAACAATTTTCCCATCTGGTGAAACTATCTTATCCACCAAATGCAATCTATATCTTGTTCCGCCATTTAAAAGCGTCGATAAATAACTTGCAATTTCTACAGGCGTAAATTGATTGCTGCCTTGTCCTATAGATGCATTTGTCGTATCAACTAATGTCCACTTAGTCGCATCCATCAACTGCCATATAGTCATCTGCAGTTTTGAATCGGTTATGCCCATTTTTTTTAGCTCTAAAAACGTAGAATAGTCGCTAAAATTACCTTTGTCAATTAAACTTACTATTTTGTCGTACTGTTCTTGAGTTATTTTACCTTCTGGATTTGATTCAGACTTAACCATTGATTTCAATATTGATAAATTATAATCCCTTTTAAATTTCTTGTTAGATATTGTTCCTATCGTCTCATATAATTCTATTCCCGTTTTTTGGTCAAGGCCTAACATATGTGCGTATTCATATATTTTGTCAATCCCCATTCTTCTTCCCATCTCGTAGAAATAGGTATCCGTTGAGTATTTTATGGCCTCAGATACATTTACAGCTCCTTGCGTTCTTCCATATTCCCCATACAGCCAGTTTTCCTGACCTGTTGGAGGATATATACCTGGATCAACGTATTTTTCATTTACTGTCGTGACACCAGATTCCAAAGCAGCCAATGCAGTTACCATCTTAAATGTTGAGCCTGGAGGCGCTGCACCTTGTGTGGCATAGTTAAAGATAGGGCTTGGGTCGATAGTAGCATTTCGCGGTTTAAACAATTCATTTACTACGCTGCTTGGTGGATTGCCTGATGCAAAAATATTGGGATCATAACCGGGTACGCTGGCAAGTGCTAAAATTTCACCAGTATTTATGTCTGTAACGACGACAGCTCCTATATTTGCCGGTAAATACTCACCATGGGGACCCTTTTTTGTTTTTCTTATATTTTCCATAGTCTTCTCTAGTGATTCTTCTGCTACTTGCTGTAGTTTTTTATCTATAGTCAAATAAACAGTATCTCCAGGCTTCGGGCTAACCTCATCCAGTTTTTTTATTAATCTACCATAGTTATCTACTTCCACTTGCTGCTTTCCATCTGTACCTCTTAAATATTTTTCAAGGTAGCTTTCTAAACCATAGTGCCCCACTAGATCAGATATTTGATAGCCTTCCTTACTATACTTTTTCCACTCTTCCGCTGTCATACGTCCAATATATCCTAATGTCTGGGAAAGTAATGTCTTAAAAGGATAAAGTCTTATAGGTTTAACATCTATAATTACACCTGGCAAATCTAGATGATTTTCTTCTATTTCTGCAACTGTCTGCTGGTTCGCATCTGTCGCTATTTCTACAGGCTTGTATTGGGTATATCCTTGTTCCAGCATCAACTGTTGTATCGCCATTATACCTCTTATATCTTGTGGAGGTAGTTCTTTTGATATCTTAAATTTGTTTATCAATATTTCCCACGTTTCATATGCTGTAGCATTTTTAGGTATATTGTTATTCTTCTTCCATTGTGCTTCACGCTGTTTTAAAACTGTTTGAGATACATTGCTTTCATCTGGATTTTGAAAATTGAAATAGGGCATGTTTTTGTTGTCTAGAAATATAGGCAAATCATCTTTATACTTAATTCCGTTTTTATTAAGGATATTTAATAATCTTAAAATTACATCATTTAAATTGACATTTTTGGCATCGCTGCGCAGTAGCTCGATAGAATAGCTAGGCCTGTTTGTTGCAAGTTTAATACCGTTTCTATCGACTATATCACCTCTTGGAGCTGTAATCGTGATAGATCTTATAGCATTTCCTAAAGACTGCTGTTTATAATAATCACCTTTTATAAGCTGCAAATACACCAGTCTACCCACAAGAGTAACAAGCATTATGGCTATTACCCATCCAAATATATTGAATCTCTTTTTTAAACTTTCACTCAATTTGACCACCTTTAGATCTTAAAAAAAAATTTTTTTGTATTTATATAGCTGTTAAACATCACAATATACCTATAAGCAAAAATAGTTATAAAAGAATTGTAGACAGATTGAACAATAATGACATTAAATAAATAAGATGGATTGATGTCATATTTCATAAGGAGCATAGAAAATACCATTATTAGATTGTAAAGAATTGTTCCTAAAAATACAAAGACAAATGCTACAAATGTACTTTCTTTAAATACATTTTTGCTCAGCAATCCTGTTAAATAAGCCACAGAAAGAAGGGAAATAGTTACAAAACCAATGGCGTTATTAAAAAGTACATCTACAAGAATTCCTCCAAACAAACTTAATATAATACTTTCTCTTGTCCCATTTAACAGAGAAAAGGCGATAACTAAAATTAATAAGGCGTCAGGTTTAACGCCTAAAATAGCAATATATCTAAATAATGTGCCTTGAAGGACTATAACAAATATAACTAACAGGTATTTATATATGCTCCTCATTTTAACCTCCATTGTATCTGTGTCAATCACCATAAAGTACATAGACTTATATAATTAATCTCCCGTAGTTTTCATGTTTGTCACTACTTGTACAAATTCAAGCCTTTCAAAGTCTGCTTCAGGTTTTATGATTGCTTGTTTTAAAAGTGAGCCCTCATCTTTTTCTACTTTCTCTACTCTACCAATAATTAGCCCTCTTGGAAACATACTCATATCTGATGTTGTAATTATGTCGCCTTTACTTATCTTGGAATCGATTGGAATATATATCATAGTTAGATTTCCATTGGAATCTCCTCGAATAATGCCATTGTCCCTTGTTCTAACATCAATGGCACTTACAGAGCTATCTACGTCAATAATTGACAGGACTTTTGCCCAATTTTTCCCAACGTCTGTTACTATTCCAACCATATTTCCTTTTTCATCTAAAACAGCCATCTTTGGCTTTATCCCATCATCTGATCCAACATCTATATTAAATGTATTAAACCAATTACCAGGATTTTTGCTTACAATATTAGCAGGTTGAGTAGTTATATTTTTATTATTATCTTTAAAATTCAAAATATCTCTTAGTCTGTTATTTTCATTAATGTATTCTTGCAGCATTATGTCGTTTTTATTTAATTTAATAATCTCTTTTTCCAAAGCTGCATTTTTAGCTCTCAATGTTCCAATCTCTCTTATGGAAGAAAAAAAGTTAGATACATTATTTCCTATTGAATAAAAAACTTTTTCTACAGGAGATAAAATACTGCCTATAGCTGATTCAATAGGTGTAACATTGCGTCCACCGCCATAAGTATATGCCATGGCGGATATAAGTGCCACGGCTATTAAAATCACAAATATAAATTGCTTATTTTTGAGAAATCGTGGCACTTTCCCACTCCTCTCAGTTTAACTTGCTGGTAGGTGTTAAAACCCTTTTAAACAAAGAACTTTCTTCTAAGATCTTGCCTGTTCCCAATGCAACACAGTCCAGTGGTTGATCAGCAATTTGGATGGGCATACCTGTCTCCTGCCTTATAAGCCTATCGATACCGCTTAAGAGAGCACCGCCGCCTGTAAGCATTATGCCTCTATCCATTATATCCGCTGCCAACTCTGGTGGAGTTTTTTCAAGTGTCAATTTAATTGCATCTAAAATGCTGGAAACAGGATCCTTTAATGCTTCTAAAATTTCTGTCGACGTAATTTTCAAAGTTTTTGGAAGCCCTGATACCAAATCCCTTCCTCTTATATCCATTGATTCTTCTTTTGCCTTTGGAAAAGCTGAACCGATTTGAATCTTTACTTCCTCTGCCGTTCTCTCACCTATCATCAAATTGTACTCTCTCTTAATGTAGTTTATTATAGCTTCATCCATTTCATCTCCGCCAACCCTCAATGATTTGCTTGTTACAATACCACCAAGAGAAATAATTGCCACATCAGTAGTACCACCGCCTATATCCACAACCATGCTTCCTGTAGGCTCCTCTACAGGTAAACCAGCACCAATAGCCGCTGCCATCGGTTCTTCCACGGTATGCGCTTCTTTTGCACCTGCCTGCAATGAAGCTTCTATTACAGCTCTCTTTTCCACTTCTGTGACTCCTGACGGAATTCCAACTATCACTCTCGGTCTAAATAATCCCTTTCTCGGATTTACTTTGCCAATAAAATGGTCAAGCATCATCTTTGTTATGTCAAAATCGGCGATTACGCCATCTCTCATTGGTCTTATAGCTACAATATTTCCCGGTGTCCTTCCAACCATTTTTTTAGCTTCTTCACCTACAGCCAAAACCGTATGTGTGTCATTTTTTATAGCCACCACAGATGGCTCTCTTAACACAATTCCCTTTCCTTGAACGTAAACAAGCGTTGTTGCAGTTCCAAGATCAATACCTATATCCCTTGAAAATCCTTTCATCCTTTTTATAACTCCTTCCTTATTTATCAAAATCATAATAGCCTTTTTCTTTTAAACTTATACCTATTCCATCACCAATAATAATGTGATCTAATACCTTTATTCCTATTAAATTGCCACCTTTATAAATCCTATCTGATACTTCTACATCTTCTCTGCTGGGAGTGGGATCACCGCTTGGATGATTGTGAACCATTATTATAGAAGATGCTGACCTTTCGATGGCAGCTTTAAATACTTCTCGCGGATGAACTATAGAAGTATTTAAACTCCCTATTGAAACAGTGTCAACAGCAATCACCTTATTTTTTACATTCAGTAAAACTACTTTAAAGTGCTCTTTGTTTAAGTATCTCATTTCATCCATAAGCAAGCTTATCACGTCGTCAGGTTTCTTTATGATATAGCCGTCACTGTAGCCTGCAAGGGCCATTCTGCGTCCAAGCTCAATAGCAGCCTTAATTTTTGCGGCTTTTGCCAATCCTATGCCTTTTATCTCTGAAAGCCTTTCAACACCTGTATCTAACAGGTATTTAAGCCCATGCCCTTCGCTTAAAAGCCTTTGTGACAGCATTATAGCACTTTCATCTTTATTTCCCGTCCCTATAATTATAGCCATTAGTTCGGCGTTTGACAATACAGACGGGCCGTATTTAATTAATCTTTCTCTTGGCCTATCATCCTCAGGTAAATCTTTTATTGTAATGCGTGATTCCTCTCCCACACTTTATCCCCCTTATAGCAGGCTTATGTTAAACTCTTTTAAAAATATATCGTATAATTTCGATATAGGCAATCCAACAACATTGAAATAATCACCATTTATCTTATCCACAATAAGTGATCCATAACCTTGTATGGCATATGAACCTGCTTTATCAATATACTCACCTTTTTCTATATAACTAAAGATCATTTCATCGCTTAAGTTTTTGATGCGCACATCTGTTTTTTCATATTCTGTAACCATTTTATTCTGCTTCAATGATATGACCGTAACACCAGTATAGACTTGATGCCATCGCCCTGACAATGCCTTTAGCATATTAAATGCATCACTTTTATCTTTAGGTTTACCAAGGACAATTCCATCAGCAAAAACTACTGTATCAGCTCCTATAATTAAAAAATCACCATTTAATTTTTCTGCGACGAATGATGCTTTTTTTCTCGATAAATCCATAACAATCTTATCTGGCTCTTTTTCATCTGTCACTTCTTCTGCGTCACTTGTCATTACAGAAAAATCCACACCAATATTTGATAGTATTTCTTTTCTCCTGGGTGAACCAGACGCAAGTACAATTTCCATATCTGCATACTCCACTTTCAGTTTTATCTGTTATTTTACCTTGTAATACGAAAATATAGCAATTATAAGTCCTATCACAGTTCCCAAGTTGAACCTAAAAGCCAACAGGAACGATACTCTTATAAAATTTAGGTCGATATTTATTGGGCTGTTCATTCCTATCATCTGTTGGTATGAAAAAGCATGAACGTACTTAGCAAGGAAGTCTCCAACAAATCCACCAAAAAGAAGACCTACCAAAAGCAAAAAGCACAATGTACCAATTCCCTTGCTTCTCTTCATCTTCCCACTCCTTCTGTTTATTTTCTCTCAATTCGCTAGTTTTAAAACTTTTCCTTTTAATTATAACATAAATATTTTGTATTTCGACATAATCTAATCTTTTTTTAATATGTTATTTATGGCAAAAAAAATCTCCCAAAAGGGAGATTTTTTAATCATTCATAGGATAAAGATCTTTCTTGCTATAGGTTGTATGAAGCAAGTGATGAGATTTTTCTCCTAATGGGCTTATTAAGAATTCTTCGTACAGCTTTGTTATCATTGGATTTTTGTGAGACTTTCTAATAGGCAAGTCTTTATCTGCTTCATATATGGCTTTTAATCTACTTTTCCTCACTAAATCTTTTTCGTTTGGATTGTGTATAGGCTGTCCACCGCCCATTATGCAACCGCCAGGGCATCCCATGACTTCTATGAAATGGTACTCTGCCTCGCCATTCTTTATCTTGTCCAAGAGTTTCTTAGCATTCCCTGTGCCATTTGCTACAGCTATTTTTATTTCTTTTCCGCCTATATCAATCTTCGCTTCTTTTATTCCTTCCAATCCTCTTACTTCTTCGTACTCAAAATTCTCAATATCTTTTCCTTCAACTATATCTGCAACAGTTCTTAAGGCCGCTTCCATGACACCACCTGTAGCACCGAATATGACACCAGCACCGGATGATTCTCCTAGCGGATTGTCGTATTCGCTGTCAGGCAAGTTGACAAAGTCTATACCTGACTGTTTTATCATGCGAGCAAGCTCTCTCGTCGTCAAAACAGCATCCACATCTTTCATGCCGTCTACTATCATTTGAGGTCTGTCTATCTCATACTTCTTGGCAGTACACGGCATAATTGATACGACGAAGATATCTTTTGGATCTATACCTTCTTTTTCTGCAAAATAGCTCTTTATTATTGCACCCATCATCATGTGAGGCGATTTGCAAGTGGAAAGATTATCTATAAATTCAGGATAATACCTCTCACAATAGTTTATCCATCCAGGGCTGCAGGATGTTATCATAGGAAGCTTGCCGCCTTCGTTAAGCCTCTTTAAAAGTTCATTGCCTTCTTCTATTATAGTTAAATCTGCAGCAAAGTCTGTGTCAAATACTTTATCAAATCCAAGCCTTTTTAAAGCTGACACCATTTTACCTGTGACTATTGATCCATAAGGCATTCCAAATTCTTCGCCAAGTGCAACTCTCACAGCAGGTGCTGTCTGAACTACAACGTATTTCTTTTCATCCAAAAGCGCATCGTAAACCATCTTTGTATGGTCTTTTTCATAAATCGCTCCGACAGGACATGCTTCTATACATTGTCCGCAGCTAATACATGGTGATTCGTTTAGACCTCTGCCAAATGAAGGTGCAACAATAGTCTTAAATCCTCTGTTAACCATGCCTATGGCAAAAACATTCTGCACATTGTTGCAGGTAGCAACACACCTTCTGCACAATACGCATTTATTTGGGTCTCTTACGATGGAAGGTGATGACTCATCTTTTTGATATTTTATATTTTCGCCCATAAACCTTATTTCATCTATGCCAAACTTTCTACTTAAATCTTGCAATTCACAGTTTCCGCTTCTTACGCATGTAAGGCAGCTTCTGTCGTGTGCAGATAGTATAAGCTCTAAGTTAGATCTTCTTGCTTCTCTTACACGAGGCGTATTTGTGTATATTTCCATTCCGTCGCTTACAGGATAAACACAAGATGCCTGTAAATTTCTAACGCCTTTTATCTCAACAACACACAGCCTGCATGCACCTATTTCGTTTATCTCTTCAAGGTAGCATAATGTGGGAATCTCAATGTTTGCATATTTTGCAGCTTGCAATACTGTATAGTTAGCCGGTACCTCTGCAGGAATTCCATCAATAGTTATTCGAACTTTATCCATGTTTTGCACTCCTTTCATTACTATTTCTTGTATATAGCATCAAACGGACATTTATCCATACATGTTCCACATTTTATACATTTATCTTGATCTATCACATGAGGCTGCTTTACTTTTCCAGATATGGCGTTTGTAGGACAATTCTTGGCACATATGCCGCATCCTTTACATTTATCTGGATCAATTCTAAATTTCAGAAGCGCCTGGCAAACACCTGCAGGACATCTTTTCTCCTTTATGTGTGCCTCATATTCATCTCTAAAATACCTTATAGTGGAAAGAACAGGGTTAGGAGCTGTTTGGCCTAATCCACACAAAGAAGACGCCTTTATGGAATTAGCAAGAGTTTCAAGTTTCTCGATATCTCCTTCTTCGCCCTTTCCTGATGTTATCTTATTAAGCAGTTCCAACATTCTTCTCGTACCTATGCGGCATGGTGAGCATTTGCCACATGATTCATCAACGGTAAATTCCAAGAAGAATTTTGCAATATCAACCATACAGTTGTCTTCGTCCATTACAATAAGTCCACCTGAACCCATCATGGAACCAATATTAAGAAGCGAATCATAGTCAATAGGTGTATCTAAATGCTCCGCAGGAATACATCCACCAGATGGTCCACCAGTTTGAGCTGCTTTGAATTTCTTGCCATTTGGTATTCCGCCACCTATTTCAAATATGATCTCTCTTAGGGTTGTACCCATAGGTATCTCCACCAAGCCAGTATTGTTGATCTTTCCACCAAGAGCAAATACCTTTGTGCCTTTGGATTTTTCAGTGCCTATACTTGCGAACCATTCTGCGCCATTCAATATTATCGCAGGAATATTTGCATAAGTTTCAACGTTGTTTATGATAGTTGGCTTTTCCCACACGCCTTTTACAGCAGGGAATGGAGGCCTTGGCCTTGGTTCACCGCGTTTTCCCATGACAGAATTTAAAAGTGCAGTCTCTTCACCGCAGACAAAAGCACCTGCTCCAAGTCTTATCTCTATATCAAAGTCAAATCCCGTATTGAAAATATTTTTACCTAAAAGTCCGTACTCTCTTGCTTGATCTATCGCAATTTGAAGCCTCTTTACTGCAAGAGGATATTCAGCCCTTACATAAATATAACCATGGTTAGCACCAATTGCATATCCTGCTATAGCCATAGCTTCCAAGACGCTGTGAGGATCTCCCTCTAATACGCTTCTATCCATGAAGGCACCAGGATCCCCTTCATCAGCATTACAAACGACGTACTTAGGCGTCTCTTTTTGGTTGTAAGCAAATTCCCACTTTATACCTGTAGGGAAGCCGCCACCACCTCTACCTCTTAAGCCTGACTTTTTAATTTCCGCTATAACTTGCTCTGGAGTCATCTCAGTCAACACTTTTGCCAATGCTTTATATCCGTCAAATGCAATTGCCTCTTTTATATCCTCTGGGTTTATAAGTCCACAGTTTCTTAAAGCAACTCTCTGCTGTTTCTTGAAAAATGCTGTTTCCTCTAAAGGCTTAATTCCTTCCTCTGTGACGCTTTCTCCGTAAAGATACTTTTTAACAACTCTTCCTTTTAGAAGGTGTTCTTCCACGATTTCTGGAACATATTCTTCTTTGACGCGGCTGTAAAACACTCCTTCTGGATACACGACGACAACCGGGCCCAACTCACAAAGTCCAAAGCATCCAGTTCTTACAACCTGAACTTCTTTGTCTAAACCTTTATTTGCAATTTCTTCTTCAAAGCATTTTGCTATTCTATCTGAATTTGACGATGTACATCCAGTACCACCGCACACCATAACATGTGATCTATATAACATCTACAGCCCTCCTTTATTCAACACTACTAATAGTCCATTCTTTAATCGGATGTCCATTAACTACATGTTCCGCAACTATCTGCCTTGCCTTGTTTTCATCAACTTTTATATACGTAACTTTTTCTTGTCCCGGAACATAAACATCTACCATAGGTTCATATTTGCACATGCCAATACAACCAGTCTCAGCAACAACCACATCCGTAATATTTCTTTTACCAAGCTCATCTAATATAGCCATCATAACAGGCCTTGCACCAGCAGCTATGCCGCATGTAGCCATGCCGACAGTGATCCTTATGCCATTCCGATCTTTACGAAGATTTACCTTTTCCAATGTCTCTTTTCTTATCTTTTCTAATTCCTCTATAGATTTCATATTTACACCTCCATGACACAATTTATGTTTTCTTCAAGATACTCAATTAACCACTGCAATACAGAAGGCTCTGTAATCTTTACGCCGTTTAGCAATTTTTTAATATCCAAAGTATTAAATGAAAATTTTCTACCATCTGATATAATTTCAAACAAAACGTCAACATCACTATCAGAGACTATAAGCGAAATTAAAGTAGAAGGTATATCGCCAATTGGAATTAAATCGATACTTGAAAGTTTAAAAGTTCCTTCCACATAAGTGCCAACACCTTTTTGAGACTTTATTTTTGCATCTCCGCCGCATTGAAGAGCTAATTCTTTAAAAAATGGCAAACCTAATCCGACTTTTCGCTCTTTCCTCGTTGTTGTAAATGGATCAAAAGCTTTCTCTAAAAGTTCTTCATCCATTCCACATCCGTCGTCTTCAATACTTAAACGCATAAAATCCTTTTTATGATCAATTTCCAACTTGATCGATATATTTTTTGCACCGGCTTTTATGCTATTTTGGGCAATATCCAAAATGTAAAGCGATAACTCTTTCATATCTAATCAAATTTCTTTAATATATCTTCAACATCGTCAGGTGTCAATCTGCCAAAAACTTCTCCGTTTATCATCATTACAGGTGCAAGACCGCAAGCACCTAAACAGCGAGTGGCTTCAAGAGAAAACTTGCCATCACCTGTCACATCACCTACGCTTATGCCAAGCTTCTCTTTTAATTTGTCAAGAACCATCGCGGAACCTTTTACGTAACAAGCAGTACCAAGGCAAACACCGATTTTGTACTTCCCGGACGGTTTTAATGTGAAGCGGGAGTAAAAAGTCGCAATGCCAAATATCTCTGTCAACGGTACATTCATTTCTTCTGAAATAAATTGCTGAACCTCTATAGGCAAATAGCCAAATATTTCTTGAGCTTCATTCATGACAGCAATTAAAGAACCGTCTGTATCTTTCAACTGGTTTATAACTTTTTTTAACTTGTTTATATTTTCTTCGCTGAATTTTTCGTAGATTGCCTGCATCTAATACCCTCCTTTTAAAAAAATCTTTAAAATTGCAAAATAGGACATAATTATTATACCATATGTTAATTATTTTTTTAACAGGTAAAAATAAAAATTTTTTTATTTTCTGATAAATCCCGACTAATTTGATATGTTTTCTTTACTTGCACATCCAGTCAACTACCATATCCAAGTCATCTAAATCAAAGCAATTTACCCTTTCGCTTATATGTCCTAAATGATGAGCATCAGAAGAAGTGAGCACTTTGTACTTTTTTATACATTCATCTACAATGCTATTGTCAATCGATGCCGAAGACACTTCTACAGTTTTAAGATTTGATATATCTGGTATAAAACCGAGATTTGAAATGATGCTGTAAGAAGTGCGATTTATGTGAGCAGGCACAGCAGCACCAATGCCATCCATCATTCTAAAGATTTCATCAACAGAAAAGCTGCTGGAAGATAGAAGCAGCTTTTCTGCTTCATCCACAATATTGTCGTCTTTATCCATAATCAATTGATTTCCAAAAAGATATTTGTTATTTTTTACGCAGTCTAAGCTGTCATAAATCATTTCGCCAAAATTCAAACAGTCAAGAATATCAAAAAAATAACATAACACATGAACTTCTTCCTTTGTCTGAACTTCTATGCCTGGTATAAACTTTATTCCCTTTTGCCGGCATAATTCATGGACGGCTTCTACATTTTTAGTTGAATTGTGATCTGTCAAAGATATTACATCAAGCCCTTTTATTAAAGCCATATTGACGATATTATTTGGAGTCATATCATCATCGGCACATGGCGATAATGATGAATGAATATGCAAGTCATAGTAAAACTTCATTTAATCATCTCGCTCAATTTAATCGCTGCTTCATATGAACTGCCATTAAACGCTATAACAGGTATGTTTTCATCATCAGCCTTTTCTTTAGCATTTTCATCAAGTTTTTCGCCTTCACAGATGATGATGCAGCTTATCTCTGTCATAACAGCGACCGCAATCACATTTACATGCGTCTGAATCGTTACCCATGCACTTCCACTTTTCACATGTGACATAACAAAGCTTAATAAATCGCACACATAGACATTGCTTACTTCCTTTTCTATGCCTCCCTCACCCGCTACCAAGGTAAATTCATGACTTAATATATCCTTTACTTTCAATGCTTTACCTCCTTATCACTGCCTATTACAGGCGGAATTTTAATAGAAAGCTTGTTTATTTCTTCTGCCAGTATTTTTATCCTGTCTTTTAATTTAAAGATACAGTCATATTCGCTGGCAAATCCTTTTACTATATCTTCCGCAAGAGCTCTGCACCCAGGAGAACCACAAGAACCGCAATCAAGCCCCGGCAAACTTTTATAGATTTCATCAATTGAGTTCATCATGTCAATAGCTTTGTCTATGTCTTCATCTAAATTTAAGACATCGCTTTTTTTAAGTTTGACATTTAGCATAAACTCATTAAAATCAACTTCTATATATTTTTTTGTAACTTCATCCTTGTTTAATTTTTCTTTCAATTTCATTATCCTGTTTCTAGCAACGAAATTATTTGCGACAGTCAAAGGTCCTCCTACACACCCACCAACACAAGCAAGACCTTCAAAAAAATCAATGTCGTCTAATTTTCCTAATTCAATATCCTCCAATACACCTATGACATTTTGAATTCCATCTACAAAAAGACAATTTTCCAACGATGTGCCGTACGATTCACCGCCTGCATTTGCCCATCCGACACCTATCATCGATGAAATATGATCGATTTTCTTCTCAACAAATTTTCTTTTATCTAATATCATGCTGTATACATCCCTCATAGAAAAAACACCATCTATATACGATTTTTCAATGCCTATGGGATTTTTTACGCTAGTGACTTTTGCAGCACACGGCGATACGAAAAACACCCCTATTTCTTCATCTTTTAACCCTGTTTTCTTTTTAGCTTCATCTCTGGCAATCTTCCCAGCCACCTCAACAGGCGGCATTATGTCTAAAATGTTATCCATCAATGAAGGAAATCTCTGTTGAATAAGCCGGACAATAGCAGGACATGCGGATGATATAATAGGCCTTTTGTAATCTTTCGTCTTTACTATATTTCGAGTTATATACGATACTATGTCAGCAGCATAAGCAACCTCAAAAACTTCGTCAAACCCGCATGACTGCAAAGATGCCAGTATGTCACCTATTGTCATGTCTTTAAATTGCCCGTAAAGAGAAGGCGCGGGAAGAACAATTTTATACTTGTAATTTTCCATCATGCTTATATCATCTGTCACCACGACTTTAGCATGATAAGGACACACCCTTACGCACTCTCCGCAGTCAATGCATTTCTCTTTTATTATCTTTGCCTTTCCGTCTCTTACACGTATAGCTTCAGTAGGACATCTTTTTATACAATTGGTACAACCTTTGCATCTATCTTTATCAAGAGTCACAGAATGAAAATACATTGAAAACAACCACCTTAGAATTTAAAAATTAATCGTCATTACGATCTTTGTTCCGCTTTCATCGTGATTAACTACTTCCATATTGTCGACATTTCGCTTCATGTTTGGAAGACCCATTCCTGCGCCAAATCCCATCTCAATCACCTCTTTTGGCGCTGTGGAATATCCTTCTTTCATAGCCAGCTCTAAATCTTTTATGCCAGGACCTGTATCATCAGCAATTATCACAATCTTGTCAGAATATATTTCAAAATGCATCTTGCCTCCGTAAGAATGAATAACTATATTCATCTCGGCTTCATAAGCTGCAATTGATGCCCTTCTAACTATGTCAGATGGTATTGAAAGCATAAGCAGCGTCTTTCGGAACTTGCTTGACGATTCTCCTGCGGATGAAAAATCTCTTGCTTTAACATCAAAATCCATTGTATACGGCTTCACGATTAAAATTCACTCCCACAATCAAGTCCATTTTTATATAAAAGACCACAAGCGATAAAAAGCGGATAATCTGTCTTCATAATTACTATCGATGCGGAATCTGCCATTTTTAAGATCTCAGGTCCAGGCTTTTTACCTCTCACAAAGACGATGCACACTATATCGCCTAAGACCTCCGCTGTCCTAACAACTTGAACATTTGTAAGTCCTGTTAAAAGCAGAGATTTTTCATCTTTTGAAGCCAAAACATCGCTCATCAAATCTGCACCACATGCCGTGTTTACTTCTTCAGATAATCTATCATGCCCGCAAAGCACTTCCGCGTTTAATATTTCTTTCACTTCCTCAAGTTTCATGCTACACTCCCCTATTTTAAAGAACTCATGCTGTCATAATACTGTTTTATGGAATCCATAAGAAGCTTCTGAGTTAACCTGTAAGCATTTCCATCATTTAATTCAAACGATATCTTTATATCACCAAAATTGTTTAAAATTTGACTATTAATCGCCTTTGTATCATCTAAAATCTTTTTTAAATTTTCATCTATATTTATATTATAAGTCATATTGCTATACTTTTTAAAGTACTTTTCTGTATCGTCAATATCTTTTTCGCTGGCAGTTCCAACAGCTATTTTGTACGAAAGCTGTGATAAATGTGACAAACTGTTTAAAAAAACATCTATATTGTCAATTGCTTCCTTAACATTCTTTTCTGAATTTTTTTCATAATATATCTGGTAAACAGGTCCATCATATAAATTTATAGATGATTTAATGCCACTTTTATTAAGCATTAAGCCAAAAGCATCGGCATCTTTTTTGTCCATAAATTGTCCCAAACACAAAATATAATTTTCACCATCTTTAAGGATTTCTCCGTAGATTCCTTTCATAGTAAGCAAATTCAAATTATATGAAGCATCTTTTTCATCGCTGTACTGGCCTATTTTTACAATGTAATAATTAAGCTGTGGTATCTTCGCGGAATAAGAATAAACATTTTTTTCAGACAGCTTAGCCAGATATGGCTTTATGGCATACTGAGAAATTATAAATCCTATTCCGATAGATGCTACTATTGATAAAAGCAATAACAATATAACTCTTTTAAAACCTAATTTTGTATTTTTCTTGCTTTCTTCGTCTGTATACACATAAATCACCTAATTATATATTCTACACCAAACACTAAAATCCTTTTTACAAATCATTCATTATTTGAGACTATATTCTCATTTTTTAAAGCGAAAAAGGATTTTTAAATTTTATGTCGAATTATAGATAATTATGAGGAGGTTTTTGAAAATGGACTTTGTAGATTCAATCATCGAAAGCAGATTTAGCGATATACAATCGCGATTGCCTGTAAAAATAAACCTCGTAGATAAAAGCAATTCATTTCAGAACATCTTAAATGAATTGATAAGCGAAGGCACTGCTTCAACTGAAGATATAAAATCGGAAACAATTGATTTTAATAATAAAACGCCAGATATGACTGACGTATCAAAAGACAAAATAGAAAGCTATATAGATGAGGCTTCAAAAAAATACGGCGTCAGCAAAGATTTGATAGATGCCGTCATAAAAGCCGAATCAGACTACAATCCTTATGCTGTATCAAGCGCAGGCGCAATGGGCCTAATGCAGTTAATGCCGTCAACAGCACAGTATTTAGGTGTTACAAATCCTTTTAACCCAGAAGAAAATATTGATGGTGGAACAAAACTGCTGAGCCAACTGCTTAATAAATACAACAATACCGCATTGGCTTTAGCAGCATACAACGCGGGAGAAGAATCTGTAAATAAATACAGTGGCATACCGCCCTATGAAGAAACCGTAAACTACATAAGCAAAATATTGAATGACACATCCGATGGTTCAAAATAAAAAAGGGGTCATACCCCTTTTATTGTTTATATTTAGCATTTTTATACCTTTGTTGCGAGCTTAATATCTTTTTTCTAAGTCTTATACTTTTAGGCGTAACTTCCACAAGCTCATCATTAGCGATGAATTCCAAAGCCTCTTCAAGAGACATCTCTCTTATAGGTGAAAGTCTTAATGCCTCATCTGCAGTAGCAGAGCGCAAATTAGTAACATGCTTTTTCTTACATACATTGACATCTATATCGTCACTTCTGGAGTTTTCACCAACTATCATGCCTTCGTACACTTCGACGCCTGGACCTACAAAAAGAGTTCCTCTTTCTTGTGCATTGTAAAGTCCATAAGTCGTTGTAGTGCCAGCTTCAAAAGCCACTAAAGACCCTCTCGATCTTGTAGGTATATCCCCTTTGTACGGTTCATAGTCATAGATTATAGATGTCATTATCCCATTTCCCTTGGTATCAGTAAGAAATTCAGAGCGATATCCTATAAGACCTCTTGTGGGTATCTTAAATTTCAGCCTTAATGTACCAGGTTTTAAAGTGTGCATATCCATAAGCTCTCCTTTTCTTGAGCCCATCTTTTCCATGACTACACCCATGTAATCTTCTGGTATGTCAATAGTAACAAGCTCAATAGGCTCGTGCTTGACACCATTTATCTCCTTTATAATCACAGATGGCTTAGATACCTGAAGCTCATATCCTTCACGCCTCATAGTCTCTATCAAAATGGATAAATGCAGTTCACCACGTCCAGATACTTTAAATGCTTCTGTCGTCTCTGTCTCCTCAACTCTTAACGCTACATTCGTTTCAAGCTCTTTAAAAAGCCTTTCTCTTAAATGCCTTGATGTTACGTATTTGCCCTCTCTGCCTGCAAACGGACTCGTATTTACACCAAATGTCATGGAAATGGTTGGCTCTTCTATTTCAACAAAGTCTACAGCTTCTGGATTTTCTGGATCGGCTATCGTCTCTCCAATCTCAATGTCGCTTATACCTGATACAGCTACTATATCACCTAATTTAGCATCATCAACCTGCACCCTTTTCAAACCTTCATATTGATACAGATTGCTTAATTTAACATTTTGCAAAGACCCATCTCTTTTACATATTGCTACATTTTCACCTGATACGATTTTACCTCTAACCACTTTTCCAATGGCGATTCTTCCAATGTAATCATCATAGTCAAGTGTGGTAACAATAAGCTGCAGTGGATCATCTATATTACCTTCTGGCGCCGGAATCTCTTTTAAGATAGTGTCAAAAAGAGGACGCAGATCTACTGATTCATCCTTTAAACTTAACTTAGCAATGCCTTCTCTGGCAGAAGCATATACTACAGGGAAATCTATCTGATCGTCATCAGCACCCAATTCAATAAAAAGATCAAGGACTTCATCGATGACTTCCTCTGGCCTTGCATCAGGTCTATCGATTTTGTTCACAACTACTATAGGTTTTAAATTAAGCTCTAAAGCCTTGCTTAATACAAATCTGGTCTGAGGCATTGGTCCTTCGAAAGCATCTACAAGCAATAATACACCATCAACCATTTTTAGTACCCGTTCTACCTCGCCGCCAAAATCAGCATGTCCAGGCGTATCGACTATGTTTATCTTTACACCATTGTACCTTATGGCAGTATTCTTCGAAAGAATAGTTATTCCTCTTTCTCTTTCCAATTCATTTGAATCCATTACTCTTTCTTCGACTTTCTCATTCTGTCTAAAAATGCCACTTTGCTTAAGCATTCCATCTACTAAAGTTGTTTTCCCATGATCAACATGCGCTATTATAGCCACATTCCTTATATCGTCCCTTACAAACCCCATTTAGGTTAACTCCTTCCATACAAATGCAAATTTTATACAATATATAATGATATATTAATATGCTTAAATAGTCAACAAACTATAAATATCACCTAAAAATGCATCAAAAAAAGACACATGAAAGTGCCTTTTCCCTAGTTTTGCAGCAAAATTTTATGTAGCGTAACCCAGAACCAGCAATTTTACTAACGATTCCGGGTAAAATTTTTTTAAATTTTTGTCATATTTTGGTTGCGGATTATTACGGATTGTGGTATAATATAGTTATATTGAATTTTATTGGGGGGAGTTTAATGTGTATTTAAAGAAAAGTAGACGCAGTTCCGGTAGAATATACTTATCTATTGCAGATGGATATCGTGATAAAGAAAGAGGGCATACAAGAACTGTTACTATTGAATCCCTTGGATACCTCGATGAACTTCAAAAACAATACGATGATCCAATCGCTTTTTTTGAACAAAAGGTTAAAGAATTGAATGAACAAAAAGCCATGAAAAAGGCTCCAATTACTCTTAGTTTTTCTCCTAATGAAAGACTTTTGATTAATACGAATAATCGTAAAAACTTTGGCTACGCTGCATTTAGTAAGATTTATCACGAGCTTGAATTGGACAAATTTTTGAAAAACAGGCAGCGTCATTCAAAAGAAGAGTATGATGCTAATGCTATTATGAAACTTCTCGTATTTTCACGTTTATTGTATCCTGCTTCAAAGAAAAAGACTTATGAGAATAGAGATATATTCTTTGAGAGGTTTGATTTTTCATTGGATGATATCTACAGATGTTTATCTTTTTTTAACAAACATAGTGATGCTTTGCAGCTTTGGGTTCATGAGCATATTAAGTCTTTATATGAGCGAAATACTAATCTGGTTTATTACGATGTTACCAACTATTATTTTGAAATTGATGAACAGGATGAATTGCGTAAAAAAGGCGTTTCTAAAGAACACAGGCCAGATCCAATTGTGCAGATGGGATTATTTATGGATACCAATGGTATACCTATTACATATAAACTTTTTCCTGGCAATGCTCTAGATAAAACTACACTTATGCCTATGTTAAGGAAAATACAACATGATTATTCTTTGGGAAGAATTATTGTAGTTGCTGATAAAGGTATCATCACTGGCGATAACATTTGGTATACTTTATCTGCTGGTAATGGTTATGTATTCAGCTATTCTGTTCGTTGTGCGGATAAGGAATTTAAGAAATATGTTCTTGACGAAAATGGATATACATACAGAGGAGATAGCTTCAAGATAAAATCCAGACTTTATCCAAGAGAAATATTAGTAACCACCACTAAAGGCAAAAAAATGAAAAAGGTAGTTGATGAAAAACAGGTTATTTTCTATAGTGAAGAGTATGCCTTAAAAGCGAAATATGAACGAGCGGCTACAATAGAGAAAGCAAAAGACTTAATTAAAAATCCAGCAAAATACAATAGAGCTACATCATATGGTGCTTCCAAATATGTAAAGAATCTCATTTTTGATGAAGAAACCGGCGAAATATTAGAAAGTGCTCATCAGCATTTAACATTTGATGAGGAAAGGCTAAAAGAAGAAGAAAAATTTGATGGATATTATGCAATAGTTACTAGTGAATACAAAGAATCTGATGATAAAATTATTGAAATGTACCGTGGTCTTTGGAAAATAGAAGAATCTTTTAAAATAACTAAAAGTGATATCGAAAGCAGACCAGTTTATTTATCACTGAGGGAACATATTGATGCTCATTTTCTGATATGCTTTATATCACTTGTAATTGTGAGAATACTTGAATATAGATTAAAGGGAAAATATTCTGTTTCAGCTATACTTGAGAGTCTAGCAAAAGCATCCTGCAGTTACATACAAGAAAATTATTATCTGTTTGATTTTAATAATGATGTTCTTGAAGATATAGGTAAAGAATTAGGCATTGATTTTGGGAAAAAGATTATGACATTAGGAGAGATTAAAAAAATTTTAGGAGAAGTAAAAAAATGACATTTCCACTACAACTTTTTGACAAAAACAGAAAGCCCGAAAGCCTTCATTTTAAGGGCTTAGGGGCTTTTTTTATCCTTTTTTGCTGCAAAAGTCAGGATATCACCTAAAAATGCATCAAAAAAAGACACATGAAAGTGCCTTTTTGTCTCTATATTATTTACTGTATTACTCTTCTGGCTGTGGCATAGTGAGTGCTGTAATAGCCATCGTTAAGTGAACTTATCATGACTTTTCCTGCACCTGATGAGGCATGCATAAACTCTCCATTCCCTATGTATATACCAGCATGATTTATTATGCTGCTACCTAATGTCTTAAAAAACACCAAATCACCAGGCTGTAAATTTCCTCTGTCTACATATGTTCCAACTGTTGCTTGGCTTGAAGCAGTTCTCGGAAGATCTATCCCTACACTTTTTAAGACGTACTGTGTAAATCCAGAGCAATCGAATCCAGAAGGTGATTCACCACCATAGACATATTTAGTCCCTAAAAACTTCTTACCAAAGTCTATCAACCTGGAAACAACACTTCTATCAACATCCCCTCTAGACACTGTGCTAGATGATGATCTTAAAGAAAGGTATTGCCCATATATCCATCCAACAGTTCCATTAGATAATTTTATATTGTACCAGCCATTTTCCTGTCCAAGTACAGTGACAGCGTCATTCCAATTTAATTGAGTTATTACTTTTGATGATAAACTGCCACCACTTCTGATATTTACATTATTTCCTGTCACAATGCCAGTTCCAAGACTATCTGCGTAAACATGCGTCAACATTGAAGAACCTACAAGTGTCATACCGAAAACGGATACACCAAAAACTAATTTACTTAATCGACAATTCATAGCTAATCTCCTTCCTTTTTGCCTCCGGAGTTAGTTGACGGGTGCGGGATAGAAGGTACCCCTACTGCATATGGCAGATTAACCCCAAACATGAAAAATCCTCCGTACCTACATAGGATTCGGCAAGATTGCTAATATGTACAAGTTTCTTTTATTTTATCAGATATTATTAATAAAGTCAATGTTTTCATAATAATTTTTTAATATTTTTTTAATATTTCCTTAATATATTTTATAAAAAATTTATAAATTTGTTACAATCTATATAAATAATCTCTCTAATATAGTATAATTTTATTTAACAATACAGAAAGGGGATCTAGATGAGTCAGATAATCATACTTCAAAAAATATCAATAAGCATTATAATAATTTTTTTAGGCTATGCAGTAAAAAAGATGAAATTTTTACCAAATGAAACTGGAAAGGTATTAAATAACTTCATCATATATATAACTCTACCTGCCAGCATTGCAAAAGTATTTTTTACTACGAAAGTAAGTACAAATCTATTCATTTTAACATTTTCTGGATTTGTCATGGGCTTTATTACTTTTCTTATTGGGCTTTTAATTTTTAAAAATGCCAACTTAAAAAAAGAAACTAAAGGCACGCTTATGATTTCACTATGTGGGTACAACATCGGTCTTTTTGCATTTCCTTTTATTCAGCAGATATATGGTAGTAATGGACTTTTACACATTGCTATGTTTGACATGGGTAACTCATTTAACGTCTTTGGAATTGCATATATTGCTGCATATGTATTCTCCCAAAGTAGCAAAATAGATATAAAAAAAGTTTTAAAAAAAATCTTATACTTTGTTCCATTTGATACATATATTATTGCATTTACTTTGAATATATTGGGATTTAAGTTTCCAAGCTTAATCGTTAATCTGGTGGAACAAATTTCACTTCCAAATACTACCTTAGCCCTTTTCGTAATCGGATACTTCCTTGATTTTAATTTAGATAAAGACGAATTAGTATCACTGATAAAAGGCCTTATTATAAAGTACATACCTGGTATAGTATTGTTTATTACACTGCCACTTTTCTTCAGCACAGCTTCAATGACAATTAAAGCCATAATGCTAGGCTCAATAATGCCAACAGCACTAGTAGCAGTAATATATTCAGATGAGAGGAATTTAAACGTAAAACTTGCCTCCATATTTATAACATCTACAACCATTATAACTATCATATTTATGTCACTTATAATGCTAAAATGGTAATAAAAAAAGCCTTAAAAACTTATTTTTGTTTAACAATTTTAGAAACCTTAGTTTTTGACATAAAACCACCTCTCGAATAATTCACTACTGCTTATATAGTATAGTTAAGTATCAATTATTGTCTTTCAAGCAAAATTATTGTAAAATAATAGTATAATAAGGGAAATTATAGATGGAGGTGGAGAGGATGAAAGATAAGTTACTTGCTATTTTGATAGTAGCAACAATTATATCAATAGTATCTAAAGTAAGTATCTTAGATGCATTTCATACAGTTGGTGCAAGTCTTTTTCTTTTATTCATACTTTATCTTCTAATAAGTCTGATAGTTTACATAATAAAAGGTATAGGTAAGTTATTTGGATACAATAAAAAATAAGCCTTTCAAAAGGCTTATTTTTTTTATGTAAAATATCTATTTTCATTTTGGTGCGGAGGGCGGGACTTGAACCCGCACGGATAACTCCATACGCCCCTCAAACGTACGCGTCTGCCTATTCCGCCACCCCCGCACGTCTTCATCGCTAACACAATAGACATTATATAATGTTTTTTAATTTGTGTCAATAGTTTTTTATACGACTACATCTATAAAGTTGCTATAAGCTTTAGTATTATATTCCTTATAAGATAAAATTAGTATATAAATAAAAATAATGTTTAAATTGTTAAATAAGAATTT
>NZ_JAGGLT010000026.1 GCF_017874545.1 Thermoanaerobacterium butyriciformans
CTCTGTGCCGTACACTCTAATTATACCACGATTCCTACTGTCTATCGTGATAGTTTTCGTTTATCGTGATGCTGTCAAAGCATGATGTTTATTTTATAAATCAAATTCATTTTTTTAATCCACGTTTAGAATATATTGTTAACTCAAAAAATGGTATTTCAAGAGAAGATGCAATATCAATTGTAAATAATAATAAGTTATGCGATGAGATTTGGAAAATAGAGTTAAAACACGAGACAACAGAAAGTCCCAGAAAAGAATTAGTTTATTGGGAGATATTAACAAATAAACGCAGCTCTTATTCAATGATTTTTATTGATTTTTATACCGGGAAGTATAAAGTTATAGATAAAAATGGCAAAATAATAAAAAGCAATATGTAAAAGGCTGCTGGACAAAATATGCCAGCAGCCTAAAAAATTACACTTTTCTATGGTATTTATTTTTCATCCTTTATTGCAGCTTGTGCAGCAGCAAGTCTTGCAATAGGCACTCTGAAAGGTGAGCATGATACATAGTCAAGACCTGCTTTATGGCAGAACTCTATTGACGATGGATCTCCACCATGTTCTCCGCATATACCTACACTTAAATCAGGTCTCGTTTGTCTACCTAATTTTGTACCCATTTCAATAAGCTTGCCTACACCATTTTGATCAAGCTTTGCAAAAGGATCAAACTCGTATATCTTTTTGTCATAGTATGATTCTAAGAACTTACCAGCATCATCTCTTGAAAATGCAAATGTAAGCTGTGTCAAGTCATTTGTACCAAATGAGAAGAATTCAGCTTCTTTTGCAATTTCATCTGCTGTAAGAGCGGCTCTAGGTACTTCAATCATTGTTCCAACTTGGTACTTAAGGTTCGAATTCTTTTCTTTTAATACCTCTTCAGCAGTTTTTACGATTATGTCTTTTACATATTTCATTTCTTTTACATCGCCAATAAGAGGTATCATTATCTGTGGTTCAATATTAATGCCAAGTTTATTTGATACGTTTATTGCTGCTTCAATTATAGCCCTTGTCTGCATCTCAGCTATTTCAGGGTACTTAACAGCGAGCCTGCACCCTCTAAAACCAAGCATTGGGTTAAATTCTTTGAGGCTTTCCACAGTTGCTTTAAGATCCTCAAATGACATTCCCATTTCATTTGCCAGTTCTTTAATATCCTCATCTTCATGTGGTAAGAATTCATGTAATGGTGGATCAAGAAGACGTATTGTAACAGGATGTTCTCCCATAGCTTCAAACAATCCTTCAAAATCTGACCTTTGCATAGGAAGAAGTTTATTCAAGGCATTTCTTCTTTGCTCCTCGGTCTTTGATACTATCATTTCCCTCATAGCAGGTATTCTATCTTCAGCAAAGAACATGTGCTCTGTTCTGCAAAGGCCTATTCCTTCAGCACCGAAATTTACTGCAACTTTTGCATCTCTTGGAATATCGGCATTTGCTTTAACTTTTAATTTTCTATATTTATCTGCCCAACTCATCAGAGTTGCAAAATTACCTGTCAAAGAAGGCGGAACAGTCTTTATTTCTCCTAAATATACATTACCGGTGCTTCCATCAATTGATATGTAATCACCCTCTTTAACTACAATATCACCGATCTTCATTATCTTTTGATTTTCATCTATCAAAGCTGCACTACAACCAGCTACACAGCATGTTCCCATTCCTCTAGCAACAACAGCAGCATGGGATGTCATACCACCACGGCCTGTTAAAATACCTTGTGCGGCAGCCATACCTTCAATATCCTCAGGTGATGTCTCCATTCTAACAAGAACTACTTTCTCTCCTCTACCTTTTGCAGCCTCAACTGCATCATCTGCAGTAAAGTAAACTTTTCCTGCGGCTGCACCTGGTGATGCTGGTAAGCCTTTTGCTATCGGTTTTGCTGCTTTTATGGCTTCTGCGTCAAACATTGGATGCAATAACTGATCAAGCTGTTTTGGATCGACCCTTAATACTGCTTCTTTTTCATCAATTAATCCTTCATTTACCAAGTCTATTGCAACTTTCAATGCTGCTTGAGCAGTTCTTTTTCCATTTCTAGTTTGAAGCATGTAAAGCTTTGATCTTTCTATAGTAAACTCAATATCTTGCATATCTCTGTAGTGGTTTTCTAGCTTGTTTGCAATTTCTGTAAACTGATTGTACACTTCAGGCATTATGTCTTTTAAAGTAGAAATTGGCTGTGGCGTTCTTATACCTGCAACAACATCTTCGCCTTGAGCATTCATCAAGAACTCACCAAACAAGGCTTTTTCGCCTGTAGCAGGATTTCTTGTAAATGCAACACCTGTACCTGAGTCATTTCCCATATTGCCGAATACCATTGTCTGAACATTTACAGCAGTGCCCCAATCGCTAGGTATATCATTTAACCTTCTGTATACAATAGCTCTTGGGTTATCCCATGATCTAAATACGGCTTTAACAGCTTCAAGAAGTTGAACTTTTGGATCTTGGGGGAATTCAACACCCATCTCTTGCTTGTACAGTTCTTTATACCTCTTTACAACTTCTTTTAAGTTTTCTGCAGTTAGATCTGTATCGTATTTTGCACCGTTTTCTTCTTTTACAGCATCAAGGATTGCTTCAAATTTATTTTTATCAATGCCCATAACAACGTCAGAGAACATTTGAATAAATCTTCTATAGCTATCATAAGCAAATCTCTCGTTATTTGTAGCTTCAGCGAGTCCTATAACTGTATCATCATTTAATCCAAGATTTAAGATCGTATCCATCATTCCAGGCATAGAAACCCTTGCACCTGAACGCACTGAAACCAATAGCGGATTTTTCTTATCACCAAACTTTTTGTTATTTATTTGCTCTAGAATAGCCATGTTTTTGTAGATTTCTTCTACTATTTCATCTGATATTTTTTTGCCATCTTCGTAATATTTGGTACAAGCTTCTGTTGTTACAGTAAATCCTTGTGGCACAGGCAAACCTAAGTTTGTCATTTCTGCAAGGTTTGCTCCTTTTCCACCAAGTAGATTTCTCATTGATGCATTACCTTCGCTGAATAAATAAACATACTTCTTTGCCATTTATAGTCCTCCTTTATTAATTTTACTTAATATTATACTTGCCGTTTCTTCAACAGCCTTATTTGTTACATCTATAACTGTACAATCTAACTTATCCATCACCTCCTTAGCATAATTGAGCTCTTTAATTATTCTATCTTTAGCAGCATAAACTGCTGTAGAATCTAACCCTAATGATTTAAGCCTTTCTTTTCGTATTTCTACCAAATTATCGATGTTTATCATAAGTCCAAATATTTTATTGTGATCTATCTCAAATAACTCCCTCGGTGGATCTACTTCAGGTACAAGTGGAAAATTAGCAGCCTTAATATATTTATGTGCAAGATACATACATAACGGTGTCTTTGAAGTCCTGGATACACCTAATATCACAACATCAGCCAATAATATACCATTTATATCTTTCCCATCATCATGTTTTACCGCAAATTCAATTGCATCCATCTTTCTAAAGTAATCTTCATCCAATTTCCTTTTAGGAAAAAACAACTCTGAAGGTGGTATACCAGTAGTACCTTCTATAGCATCCATAATCGGTCCCATCACATCTACTATGCGTAAATTATATTGTCTAGCTTTATTGAGCAGATGTCTTTTTAACTCATCAACTACCATCGTATGTATTATAAGACTATTTTTGTTATTTGACGCATCAATAGCTATTTCATCGATTTGATTTTTATCACCAACATAAGGAAACTTTTTTATCTGATTTATATTGGTGCCAAATCTAGAAGCAGCTATTGCAGCAACATGTTCTGCCGTATCTATGCTGGAGTCTGAAACAAGATAAATAGCAACATTCTCATCCACAATATTTTAGCCTCCTAAATATTAGGTGATACTATATCAGTCACGTGGGACAATTTCACTCCCATTTAAGCAACAGTTTTCAGCTTAACGTTTTCTAAACACTTACACTACCACTTTAAATTAAAAATTAATTACAATTATGTCCAATAATATTATAGCATAAATTATAAAAAAAAACAGGCAATAGCCCGATTTTTTTTATAATTTTAATTTTGATTCTAAATATGATTTAACTTCATTTATCTTAATCCTTATTTGCTGCATTGTATCTCTATCTCTTATTGTCACCGATTCATCATTTAGGGAATCAAAATCGTACGTTATGCAATAAGGTGTACCTATTTCATCTTGGCGCCTATACCTTTTTCCTATACTTCCAGTTTCATCATAATCGACAACAAATTCTTTCCTTAGATCATCATATAGTTTATACGCATTTTCACCTAGCTTTTTAGAAAGAGGCAAAACTGCTGCTTTTATTGGTGCAAGCATAGGATGCAATTTTAGAACAACTCTAGTATCATTTTCCTCTACTATTTCTTCATTGTAAGCATCTATCAAAAATGCCAAAGCTACTCTATCAGCCCCTACAGATGGCTCGATACAGTACGGTATGTACTTTTCATTTGTGACAGGGTCAAAATATGTTAAATCTACTCCTGAATGTTCCATGTGCCGCCTAAGATCGAAATCAGTCCTGTCTGCTATTCCCCACAATTCTCCCCATCCAAATGGAAATCTGTATTCTATGTCTGTAGTGGCATTACTGTAATGGGAAAGCTCTTCCTTACTGTGATCTCTGAATCTTAAATTTTCTTTCCTTAATCCTAAATTTAAGAGCCAATTCATACAAAATTCTTTCCAGTATTTAAACCACTCCATGTCTTCACCAGGCTTGCAGAAAAATTCCAATTCCATCTGTTCAAATTCTCTCGTCCTAAATGTAAAATTCCCAGGAGTGATTTCATTTCTGAAAGACTTGCCAATTTGCCCTATCCCAAAAGGGATTTTCTTTCTTGTTGTTCTTAACACATTTTTAAAATTTACAAATATTCCTTGCGCCGTTTCTGGTCTTAAATATATCTCTGATTTAGAATCTTCTGTAACACCCTGAAATGTTTTAAACATCAAATTAAATTTTCTTATATCGGTAAAATTATGTGCACCACAAACAGGACACGGTACATTATTATCATCAATGAATTTTTTTAATTTTTCATCAGACCAACCATCAACAATAGCTTCTTGTCCTTGTTCTTTCAAATAATCTTCAACAAGTTTATCAGCACGAAATCTTGATTTACACTCTTTGCAGTCCATCAATGGATCACTAAATCCACCTACGTGCCCTGATGCTACCCATGTTTCGGGATTCATCAATATGGCACAATCAATACCTACATTGTATTGACTTTCCTGTATAAATTTTGACCACCAAACTTTTTTCACATTGTTTTTAAATTCAACCCCTAGTGGCCCATAATCCCATGTATTCGCTAATCCTCCATAAATTTCAGATCCTGGAAATATAAAGCCTCGATTTTTTGCAAGAGATACTATTTTATCCATAGTTACTTCAAAAGCCATATACAAACACTCCTTCTTATGTATAAACAAGACCCTTTTTCCTACACGGTAAAAAGGGTCAATGCTCAATTTATTTTAGAATATCAGATAGTTTAAATTATGTCAATATAATAAATAACAAATTTAATCTTATTTCATTCCTTTTCTTCTTTTAAAACTGTAATCTCTTTATTTGGTCTCTCTATCTCAATAGTGCAATTAGTAAAAAACGCCAGTGCCGCTCCTATTATTGTAAGCTGAGGAACTATAATAGCTGATATAGCACCTGCTGTAATCGGAATTTCTAGTATAACATTATCATCTTTTTTAATCCTAATTTTTGTCACATTTCCTTTTTTAACTATTTCCTTTACTTTATCAACAACTTCGGAGCCAGCAACAGATATGCTTTCTGTCCAATTTTTCTTATTTTCCTCTAGATAAATAAGAGCATCGACAACATCACCATTGCTTTTCTCTAAAGCTTCCTTCGCTTCTTTATAACTAACTCCTGCCCTTGCAACAATCTGGTCAATTTTCTCAAGATCATTTTCCACCTTTATCACCTCCTACATGTTTTTTATCTTATCTAAAAAATTCTTTGACTGAAATATTTTGTCAAAATGGATATCCATATATTTAGTCATTAGTCTGTCTAGTTCGTCTACAGTTGCTTTTTGTACCACCATTTTTCCTATATCATTGAAACCATATTTAAGTAAAAATCTTAATATATTTAGTGTATCTCTTTTCAAATAGAATATGTCATCTGCCGTGCTTTTGCAATTTTCACATAAAATACCGCCTTTAGTCGGTGAAAAATACATAATCTTCTCTTTTTTCCCACAAGATACGCAATGATCAACTTCAGGCATATAACCCATAAACGTCACAAATTTCAAGTTAAATAAAACTGCAAGTAAATCATCATTGACGGAACCTTTTTCAAGCAACAACAAAGAATATTTCAAAAGATTATAGACATTGATATTTCTTTCCTCTTCTTCAAGCAATTTATAAACAACATCAGCAAAATATGATGCATAAGAAAACTTTAAAATGTCATCATCCATCTTTAAAAAAGAATGAATTAATTCCCATTGATCCACATAATAATAATTTTGACCCTGAAATAAAACATAATATCCAATAGAAAACGGATGAGAAGACCCTAAAAATCTACTTTTGGAATTCCTTGCGCCTTTGGCTATTGCCTGTATCTTTCCGTTTGTTTTTGTAAAAAGCGTAACAACTTTATCAGACTCGCCAATAAGTCTACTTTTCAAAACAATAGATTCGGTTTTTATAAACTTCATACTAATTTATCCTTTTTAAATTTATTGTTTTCTATATAAATACGTTCATAATCTTTGTAAATCATAAAATATTCAATATTCCCTGTTTTTTTAAAAAGGTTCCAAATCAGATGTAAGATCATACTCTTACCATCCCTTTACAATTTGTATGCCTGAACTTGTACCTATCCTATTAGCACCTGCCTCGACAATTTCCTTTGCAAATTCTGCAGTCCTTACGCCTCCTGATGCCTTAACACCAAAATTTTCACCTACAGTTTTTCTCATAAGTTTTACATCGTGTACAGTAGCACCGCCGCTGCCAAAACCAGTTGATGTTTTTACAAAATCAGCACCTGCATCCACTGTAATTTTACAAGCCTTTATTTTTTCTTCATCAGAAAGATAACATGTTTCTAATATAACTTTTACGATTATATCTCCAAATGATTTAGCAGCACCCGTTACAGCTTCTATCTCATTTTTTACATAATCATAATCTCCAAATTTAAGTTTTCCTATATTTAAAACCATGTCTATCTCATGCGCACCATTTAAAATAGCTTCTTTTGCTTCAAAAACTTTTGTTTCGACAGTATTAGCCCCTAGGGGAAAACCAATTACTGTACACACCTTTACATCAGTGTTTTTCAATATATCAGCGACATATTTTACATGACACGGATTTACACAAACAGAGGCAAAACCGTATTCAATAGCTTCTTCCGCTAATTTTTTAATTTGTATATCTGTTGCATCAGCTTTCAATAGCGTATGATCAATCATTTTTGCAATGTCCATCAATAAATTCCACCTTTCATACCTATACTAACATTAATCATTATCTTTTGTCAATCGCATAGCCGAAACTTCTTAATATACTAATATTATCTCTCCAACCTTTTTTAACTTTTACCCACAAATCTAAATATATTTTTTGTCCAAATAGACTTTCCAGCTCAGTTCTGGCGCTGCTTCCAATCTTCCTTAACATCTGCCCGTTTTTACCTATGATAATAGCCTTATGTGACTCTTTTTCGCAAAATATAAATGCTTCAATGTCCAAAATGTCTTTATTTTCACGAACTTTCATCGAATTAACTTCTACATATACTCCATGTGGCACTTCATCTTCCAAATAATTCAGTATTTTCTCCCTAATTATTTCGGATACTAAAAACTTTTCTGGCCTATCTGTTATATAGTCACTAGGAAAATATTGAGGCCCCTCAGGCATATATGATACTATTGTGTGTTTCAATAAATCTATATTTTTATTTTTTAAAGCAGATATTGGCAAAATATCTTTAAAATTATACTGTGCCTTAAAAATTTCGATAGTTTTATCAACAGCTTCATAAGGTACCGTATCAATTTTATTAATTACAAGAATAACCGGTGTATCAACTGATATCAAGTGCTCAATTATATATTTATCACCAGGTCCAACCTCAACATCCGGTTCTATCATATAAATTATCAAATCAACTTCTGATAACGTCTTTTTTACAGATTCAATCATTATTTCGCTTAATTTATGTTTCGGCTTATGTATACCTGGTGTATCAATGAAAACTACTTGATAATTCTCTCCTGTCAGTATACCTTGAATTGTATTTCTTGTAGTCTGTGGTTTATCAGAAGTAATAGCTACTTTTTCTTCTAACAATGCGTTTAATAACGTAGATTTACCAACATTTGTCCTTCCTATTAATGCTGCAAATCCTGATTTAAATACCATATCATCACCTCAAATATTTTTATTTGACTATCTGAAAAAATAATACTGTTATAAGTATACCAATAATTGATCCCACGATTACTTGAAATGTAGAATGTATATTCCCCTCTACTCTACTCTGTGCTACCATAAATGCCATTATAAAACTTATAGTCGATAAAAGTATATTTTTAGATATAAACGTTGATGCAGTAGCAAGGCAAAAAGCAATTGCACTATGTCCGCTAGGTAAACCGCCTCGTAATGGTGTTCCCTTTCCAAAATAAGCTTTTAAAATTATTGTTACTATCATTACTACTATAAGTGTTATAAATGTTACATGAGCAGGAGAATTCTTAAGCTTTGTAAGCAAAATATTCGTCCATGGGTTTAATCTGTTAAAAAAAAGCAAATACGCAACAAATATTGCATTTAAAGCAGATATTAATACTGCACCTGCAGCAATATCTTTAGCAATTTTGGCCAAAACATGGTACTCATCAGTTATTAAATCCACTATAGTTTCCACTGCTGTATTAATCATTTCGGCCATCAAAACAAGC
Organism: Thermoanaerobacterium butyriciformans; assembly: GCF_017874545.1. Taxonomy (GTDB): domain Bacteria; phylum Bacillota; class Thermoanaerobacteria; order Thermoanaerobacterales; family Thermoanaerobacteraceae; genus Thermoanaerobacterium; species Thermoanaerobacterium butyriciformans. Next base: position 9,031 of record NZ_JAGGLT010000026.1, read on the forward strand.
GATATTGTAACAATTATGGCAATCATCTCAAGTTTACTAAAATTATAAAAGAGGCTCAAAATTAAAACTAATATTGCTGCAGCAAAATGTATCTTCATATTTTTTTCAGTTTTAAATGTATATATTATTCCTTCTATAGCATAATTAAAGCTATCTATTAACTTTTTAATCTTCAAAAATATATCACCTTTCTATTTTTAAACGTCTCATAACTTCATCTTCTTTTTCTCTCATTGTCTTTCTATCTTCATCTGTCTCATGATCATACCCCATTAGATGAAACATACTGTGAGCTGTAAGATACGCTACCTCTCTAATGAAAGAATGCCCATACTCTTCCGCTTGTTGTTTCGCCTTCTCAAGTGAAATCACTATGTCTCCAATTGGCTCAGGGCCTATTGCATCATATTCATCATTATTTTCTTCGTCAATATCGGAGTATATTTCTTCAAATTCAACCAGAGGAAACGACAATACATCTGTTTCTCTATCGACATTTCTATAATATTTATTTAATTTGTGAATCTCTTCGTTGTCGACAAATGATACGCTTACCTCCACATCATCTACAATGCCTTCAACTTCTAAAGCTGTTTTAATAACATCTTCTACAATTTTATCTAATCCATCAATATCAACTTTATCCTGCCTATTATCAATCAAAATATTCATTGTAACACCTCTGCTTTATTATTTTCTATTTCAGGATACTCTATCCTATGATGATATATTCCGTTCAAAGAATTCAAAAAAGACTTAGATAAAACTTTAATATCTTTTAATGTTAAATTGCTTTCGTCTAATTGTCCATCTTTTAACCTGTCATCAATTATCTTGTTAACCATAGTTTCAATTTCGTCATCTGTCGGTTCACGAAGGGATCTTACTGATGCTTCAATAGAATCTGCCAACATTAAAATTGCAGATTCTTTCGTTTGCGGCTTAGGACCAGGATACCTAAAAGAGTCTTCTTCACATAAGTCATCAGCTTTTAATGCTTTGCTGTAAAAATACTTTACAAGGGATGTTCCATGATGTTCTCGTATTAAGTTGATAATATCCTCAGGTAATTTATACTTTTTAGCCAGTTCTACACCATCTTTCACATGTGACGTAATCACCAATGTACTTAAATCTGGAGATATTTTATCATGAAGATTTTCATCAGTAAATTGATTTTCTTTGAAAAAATAAGGTCTTTTTACTTTCCCTATATCATGGTAATATGCACCTACTCTTGTTAAAAGACTGTTGGCACCAATCGCATCAGAACCAGCCTCTGCTAAATTAGCAACAATTATACTGTGATGATACGTACCAGGAGCATCCATCATCAATTTTTTCAATAAAGGATTGTTGGGATTTGAAAGTTCAAGTAATTTTAGAGGTGTTATTATATCAAATCCTGCTTCCCAAAATGGAAGCAATCCAATAGCAAGAATCACGCTGAAAGCACCACTAATAATTCCCCACAAGCTGTTTTCTAAAACAGATACAATATTATTACTATTTATCAAACCTACACCTAATATAGATAATGTATTAACAGCACTTACGTAGATACCTGCTTTGACGAAATCAATTCTTTGTTTAGAATTTACCATTTTTATGGCTCCAATGGTACCTCCAAATATGGACATGATAAAAAAGGCTTGATTAAAATTCAACATCATTCCACCAATGATTGAAAAGAAAGTATTTAGCATTATAGCAATAAATGGGTCTAATATTACAGATACAGATAATGCTAACATTTCAGATGGTATCAATAACGGATTTATATTTTTTAATGCAATAACAATAAAATAATATATAATTCCCAACAAGTAAAGTATTTGAATATATGCGTTCTTTTCTTTCACTTTTTTATTAAGCCTATTTATATAGTATATAGTGATAAACAAAGACAACAATAATAGCATAATAATCCCAGAAAGCATAGCTATGTCTATCCCGCTGTTATTTTTTAACAAGCCCAAAGCCTTTAAAACCCGAATTTGGTCACTCGTAACGACTTCCCCACTTACAATGATGTTTTGTCCTTTTTTGTAAACGACTGGCTCTACTTTTTCAGCAGCTTCTTTCCTGGCAAGTTCCGTCTCACTTGCATTATATATCATGTTAGGAGAAATCACCGATGATATTATAGTGTAAACTATCGGTTTCAAATCCTGACTTAAATCCGAATTGTCAACAACACTCTTTACACTATTTAGTGCTCCAGATAAAGCGTCATCAGTTATCTGCCTCGACATTGTAGCCTTTTCAGTAGAGATCGCCAATGATTCAGCAGTGATTATAGTATTATCTTCCGCAGATAACAAAGCTTTAAGTGATTGTTCATCTAGTTTAATTGGAAGCGTTTCTTTTAATGTATTTAGCTTTTCATCAGGTTGTGCATTGGATTTTCTTATATTCCTTAATTTGTTAAAAAAGTCGGTTAGTTTCACATACGACTCTTGTGCAACATTTTCATCATAATCATATTTTGGATTGACACTATTGATTGCTTCTTGAATCTTTTTCTGTGTTGCCAAATTATCAACAATATCTTTTGGCGCTTTAATATCTATCTGGGCAACATCTCCTGCTTTAATATCAAACTTTGGTGGAGCTATGGCTGTGTAGAACAAAAAAATTGTTACAACTAGGTATATCAATGTAATGTATATTAAATATGCCTTTTGACTTAACAGTATTTTTTTTATCGGCATGTCCTTAATTAACATCCAAATTAATCCTCCCACGAGCTTTTTTCTTCTGTGCTGCTGTCTCTTTCTTTAGACTTTTCATAAGATTCATATGCCTTCACTATTTTTGCGACTAGAGGATGTCTTATGACATCTTGTTCTTTTAGTAAAACAAATTCTATGCCTTCTATTCCATTCAATATCTCTATAACATCTTTTAGTCCCGATCTTTTTCCCTTAGGCAGATCTACCTGAGTTATATCGCCAGTTATAACAGCCTTAGAACCAAAGCCAATTCTTGTAAGAAACATTTTCATCTGTTCGGGAGTGGTATTTTGTGCTTCATCAAGTATTATAAATGAATCATCTAAAGTCCGTCCCCTCATGTAAGCCAGTGGTGCAACTTCTATTAAGCCCTTCTCCATGTACTTTTGGAATGTTTCAGCTCCTAATATATCATACAGGGCATCGTACAATGGTCTTAAGTATGGATCAACTTTTTCTTGCAAATCACCAGGCAAAAATCCAAGCCGTTCTCCAGCTTCTACAGCAGGTCTAGTCAAAATTATACGCCCTATTTCTTTGTTCTTTAAAGATGTAACAGCCATAGCCATAGCCAGATATGTCTTACCTGTACCTGCTGGACCAATCCCGAAAACTATCTCATTATCCCTTATGGCATTCACATATCTCTTTTGACCATATGTCTTACATCTAATCTGTTTACCTCTAGATGTTATGCAAACAATGTCAGATAATATTGATTTTAGCTTTTCTTCCTCTCCCATGTTAACTAGTCTCATAGCGTATAATACATTTTGAGCCGTTATTATCTCACCGCTATTAATAATGTCAATAAGTTCACTAAACACTTTTTCTGCACCATCAACGTTACTATCTTCACCACTAATTTTAATCATATCGTCGCGAACTACAATTTTTACATCCATTCCTTCTTCTATCAATTTTATATTTTCGTCAAATTTTCCAAAAAGATTTGCTGCTTGTTCTATATTATTAATATCAATTGTTACTTCTTTCAATTTTTACCTCCGTATTATAATTGATATTCTCTTGAGTCCCTATATCCTCTATTACTTCTACTATAACGTCAGCCCGTAATACATTAGTATTTACCATAGTAATCTTTTCTTGCCTGCTTACTATTTTAGCATCTTTCCCAAAAGCCGGTTTTATATTCTCCAACGCTTTGTCAATTGCTAGTCTTTTTGCTTCATCTTTCGTCAGTCTCTTTTCAACCGGCACAGTCTCATAATACGTTTCACTTGTTATCTTTATAGGCGAATAGTTTGATGTTATTAATTTTACTTTTTTATCATAATTTTTAAAATCAATCTTACTGGGCGATAAAGTTAAATTACTATTCCCCATTGATATTTTTGTTACAGTAATTTTTTTCCCGGTTCTTTCGTATTTTTGTTGTATTAAACTTACATCTGCATAACCTTCATACCAAGTCCTTGCCAATACTGTACCCATTGAATGCACAAATCGTGTATCAGTATTTGGTCTTTCAACTATACCTGATACTAATACATCTCCTGTTTTTACAGTATCGCCAACTTTTTTAACAGCATCTCCTTCTAATACTGCCATCTTATATATTATACCATCTTTTTTAGCTATTATATTACACGGTACGTTGTCATGTAAAATCGCTGGTGGTGTAGTTTTTTCTACAACTTTCACGATAGCTTTTGTTCCTTTAATATCGATTCCTATCCAAGATATATCTTTTTCATCGATTAAAAATTCTTGCTGTATCTTTGGTATATCAATAGCTGACTTAGAAATACCAGGCTTAAGACCTAATTTATCGAGTTCTGATATTATGGAACTTTCATCTACATTTTTCGGATTTACAATCTCTACAGACCAAATAAACATTGAAAAAATATATGCCAGTATAATACATGACAATGCACCTATTACAAGCATTTTTCGTCTTCGCAAATATAAAATAATAAACGGAAGACCTCTTTTTTCGACAATATATACTCTGCACTTAGTTACTTTTGCATATGGCAACAACAACTTAAAACCTTTTAAACTAATCTTTGCAACTATAGTACTATGGTCTGTCCTTTTTACATCCCACACATATATGTTTTTCGATATAACAAGATTTAAAAATCTTTCAATTGATAAACCTTCAATTCTTATAATAGCATACCCGTATAAAAAATTCCACAATTTTATCGCTAGCAAATAAATACCTCCTTCTGGGAAATTGAGATAACTCGTAATATTCACTAGAATGGCTAAAAACACTGCATGATTTTTTAACATTTTTGTACAAAACTTTGCATCTCTATATAATTATTTCTATGCTGATTATCTTCCCAGTGATTACTAGGATTTCTGTCATAACTGAATTTATAATCATGTTCTTGCCAGATATTCTAATCATTCCTATTGTTGAATTAATTCTTATTCTTTCTGGTATATACTCTATTATGCCTCTATGATTTTCAACTGTTATTTGCGTATTACCTATTACGGTTATCTTAGGAAGGTTCAGTAACACATCTTTCGGAAAGTCAACTAAATTTAAAATTCCTTCTTTTATTGTGTTTGACTTCATGGTAAAGCCCCCTCCCGTTAAATTTTATGAATTATTAAGTAAAAACATTCTCTTTAGGATTTCAATATAAAAAAATAAAAAAAGCATGGATCTTTGTATTCCATGCTCTACATTATACATTTAGATTAAAAACAAAAAACTTGATACTTTAACGTACCAAGTTTTTTTCTCACTGCAAATGCTGTGAAACTATAGTTTTAACTTTATTGCCATCAGCTTTGCCCTTTACAAGAGGCATTACTTTGCTCATAACTCTTCCTATATCGTTTTTATTTGAAGCACCAATCTCATCTATAACGCCTCTAACAATTTCATCAATCTCATCGTCAGACAACTGCTGAGGCATATATTCAAGCATTATTTCAATTTCACGGTTAGCTTTATCAACCAAATCCTGCCTTCCACCTTTTTCATATTCGGGCAGAACTTCTTTTCTTTGCTTTATTTCCCTTGAAATTACATTAATGACCCCATCATCATCAAGTACTTTTCCAGTATCCTTTTCAACTTGCAATATTGAAGATCTAACCATACTTAATATATTTTTTCTGAATGTGTCTTTTGCTTTCATTGCATCAACCATATCTTTGTATATCTGCTCTTTAAGGGCCATAAATACACTTCCTTACTTGCCAAATTTGTACTTTCTTTTTCTAGCTGCTTCTGATTTCTTTTTGCGTTTTACACTTGGGCTCTCATAATGTTCCCTTTTTCTTAATTCAGAAAGCACGCCACTTCTCGAGCATTGACGTTTAAATCTTCTCAATGCATTATCAAGGGACTCATTTTCTCCAACTCGAACTTCTGACACTATAATCTCCCTCCCTCCGGATAAATTGCCGAATGTAAACTGCGTATATTGCTACGATTATTATTGGGATATCTTAATATATTATAATCCTAAAACCAATTTGTGTCAATGTTTACCCTGGAGGCCATGTCATAAATCTTCCACCTAGAAGATGAAAATGTATATGATGAACTGTTTGTCCACCATCATCGCCACAATTTGACACTATCCTGTATCCTTTTTTATCAATGCCATATTGACTGGCAAGCTTTTTAGCAACTAAATAAACATGCCCTACCAAATCTTTGTTATCTTCATTAATCTCTAGCGGCGATTCTATGTGCTCTTTCGGCACTATAAGCAAGTGAACCGGCGCTTGTGGATTAATGTCAGGAAAGGCAACTACATATTCATCTTCGTAAACTATTTTTGAATCTATCTCTTTTTTTATGATTTTGCAAAATATACAATCACTCATTCTTTTCACCTCCTTCAACTATTTTGCCAATTACAAAATCTCCTTTTGCTTCAATTAATTTAACCGGTAATATTTTGTTTTTGATTTTTAAATCTGATTTAACTGCAACTCTTATATAATTGTCGGTAAGTCCTTCAACATATCCTTCAACATCTTTGACATTTTGCTCAAATAATACATTTAAAGCAGTACCAATAAACTTTTTGTAAAATTTTGTTTCATTTTCTTCAGAGAGTTTAATTAGCAATTTGCTTCTTTCTTCCTTAACCGAATTTTTAACTTGATCAGGATAGTTTGCCGCTTTTGTCCCTGCCCGTCTCGAATATTTAAAAACATGCATTTTGCTGAATTCTATCGCTTTTACAAAATTAAAGGTTTCGTTAAATTCTTCGTCAGTTTCACCAGGAAATCCTACCATAATATCAGTAGTTATTGCGACACCTTTAATATGTTTCCTTATCCTATCTATTATTTCCCTGTATTCACTTGTAGTATATTTTCGCCCCATTCTCTTCAGCGTACTATCTGAGCCACTTTGAAGAGATACATGATAATGTCTGCAAAATTTTGGTAAAGATGCCACCTCTTTAATAAAATCTTCCGTTAAAAACGTCGGTTCTATAGAGCTCATTCGTATTCTTTCTATTCCATCAACTTCATGAATCATTTTTATTATATCAAGCAAATTTATATTTTCCAAGTCTTTTCCGTAAGATGCTACATGTATTCCCGTCAATATTACTTCTTTATATCCATTGTCACGTAATCTTTTTACTTCATCCAAAATATTATCAGGCTTTCTACTTCTTACAGGTCCTCTTGCATATGGTATAATGCAATAGGTGCAGAATTGATTGCATCCATCTTGGATTTTTAAATATGCTCTTGTATGTCCTTCTTGTGCTGATATTTTTAGCTCTTCAAACTTTTTATTGTCAAATATATTTTCTACAGCGTTTATCTTTTCTCTATCACCGCTAACTTTTTCCACTAATTTGACGACTTCGCCTTTATTTTTTGTACCCAAAACGACATTAACTTCCGGTAAATCAAGAACCTCGTTTGATGCTACTTGAGAATAGCACCCTACTACAGCAATTATAGAATCCGGATTTATTTTTTTTGCCTTTCTTATCTCCTGTCTTGATTTCATATCTCCCCTGCCGGTTACAGTACAAGTATTTATTATATAAACATCTGCATATTCATTAAAGTTTACTACATCATAACCTAAATTTTTAAAAATCTCAACCATAGCTTCTGTCTCATACTGATTGACCTTACACCCTAAAGTAAAAAAGGATACGATTTTTTTGCGGCCATATATATTATAAAACTCTTCATTATTGAGAGCTAAATTTGCTTTTGCCACTTTCAAATATTCCTCCTACTAAAAATAATACAATTCTATCCCAAATCTCCAAGTTCATATAAGATAATAGAACTAGTAACAATACCTGCAGTTTCTGTCCTCAAGATTCTCGGGCCTAATGTGACAGGTATTGCACCATATTCTATGGCTGCCATTATTTCATTTTCAGAAAATCCTCCTTCAGGTCCTATAAATACACAAATATTTTTTGCGTCAAAATTTTTCTTTAAAACATCTTTCAATCTCATATTAGTCTCTTTTTCGTAAGGTATTAAGCATAAGTCAAATTCATTCAGACTTTCTAATGCATCTTTAAAACCCACAGGCATTAAAACATCGGGCACTATGGATCTGCCCGATTGCTTCGATGCTTCCAGAGAAATTTTCTTCCACCTGCTGATTTTGTTGTATATATTTTTTTCTTTTATTTTTATTGTAGAAAATTCAGTCTCAACAGGTACAATCTTTTTGATGCCAATCTCAGTACATTTCTGAATAATCAAATCCATCTTATCAGACTTTGGAAGTCCTTGATACAATGTAATGTTAACCGGGCTTTCTACAACTTGATTATACTCTTCAATTATCTTTAATATAACAGAGGAATTCTCAATATCAATAACGGAAACAACGTATTGATTCTTTCCATTGGAAATTATCAATTTCGTTCCAATCTTAAATCTTAAAACATTTATTATATGATGTGCATCGTCACCATTTATTCTTGCAATCCCATCTTTTATATCTTCATTTTTTACAAAAAATTTTCTCACAGCAAATCACTTTTTCTTAGATAATATAGCAATCCATTCACCATCTTCTTTTATATCAATTATATCAAAATAATTCGAAATAGCATCTAAAACATCGTCTTTCCTGTCTTTTATTATACCGCTAGATATGAATATTCCATTTTCATTAAGTTTTTCATAAATATCGTAAGTAGCTTTGATAATTATATCAGCTATTATATTTGCCACTATTAAATCAGCTTTCCCAGTTAATTCATGTAAAAGATCACTTTTAAGGACCTCAACATTATTTAAATTGTTCAATTTAACATTTAAAGTTGCCACTTTTATAGCTACATCATCAAGATCTACTGCATAAACTTTTTTTGCGCCCAGTTTTGAACTTACAATCGACAAAATACCTGTGCCACATCCAACATCAAATACTACATTGTTAGGTTTTACATTATCTTCGAGAAATTCTATACACATCTTTGTCGTTTCGTGGCTACCTGTACCAAATGCCATGCCTGGATCTAGTTCAACAACTATTTCATTTTCTTCTGGCTTATAATCTTCCCATGATGGTTTTATGACAACGCGTTTCCCTATTTTAAAAGGTTTATAATACTTTTTCCAACTGTTAGCCCAATCATCGTCATCGACTTCCGATGTTTCAAATGTAAAATCACCTATGTCTAAATTATATTCCTTTAGCCCCATTATCCTGTCTTTTATAATGCTAACTTTGTCTATTGTATTTGGCATTAATGGAAAATAAGCTGAAATAACAACCTTATCACTGTTTACAATCATATCAGGATCAACATAATCCCACTCACTGTCATTTAGCATTTTTAAATCATTAGGATCTTCAATAACGACACCACCAGCACCAACTTCATGCATAATATTCGTTATAGCCTCTTCTGCTTCAACTGAAGTTGTAACTTTTACCTCAAGCCATTTCAATCATATCACCCTTTTTTATGCTCCAAAAGCATCTTTTACTTTCTCAAAAAAAGATTTTCTACCGCCATCATTGCTAAGTTTATCAAATTCTCTCAATAGCTCTTTTTGCTTTTCTGTCAGCTTTTTGGGAACGTCAATATAAACTTCTACGAATTCATCGCCACGACCTCTACCATTAATATGAGGTATGCCCTTATTTCTCAATCTGAATACAGTTCCTGTCTGAGTACCAGGTGGAATATTGTATATAGCCTTGCCATCCAGAGTTGGAACTTCTATCTCTGCACCAAGTGCTGCATCTACAAAACTAATTGGCATCTTAACCAATACATTAAATCCGTCACGTTTAAATATTTTATGAGGTTTTATATTTATGACTATAAAGAGATCGCCATTTGCTCCACCTCTTTCTCCAGGCTCACCTTCTCCTCTTAATGATACCATTTGTCCTTCATCAATTCCAGCAGGAATATTGACTTTCAGTTTTCTCGTCTTTCTTACCTTTCCTGTGCCATGACACTTGGAACATGGATTTTTAATTATTTTACCTTCTCCATGACATCTGGAACATGTTCTAACATTTACTATCCTTCCAAATGGCGTATTCTGTGTAATTCTAACTTCGCCGGTACCATGGCAATCCGGACATACTTCCGGATTCGAGCCAGGATTTGCACCTGTACCATTGCATCTATCACATTTTTCATATCTTTCTACTTCAATCTCTTTTTCTACTCCAAATGCAGCTTCTTCAAACGTCAATGTTAAATTTAATCTGATGTCTTTCCCCTTTTGCGGTCCAGTCCTCCTTCTAGTGTTTCCTCCAAACATATCACCGAAAATATCGCCAAAAATATCACCAAATCCACCGAAGTCAAATCCACCGTGGTCGAAGCCACCAAATCCACTAAAATCTCCTTGATTGAACCCACCTTGGTTAAATGCAGCATCTCCAAACTGATCATATTGCGCTTTTTTCTGTGGGTCAGATAAGATTTGATATGCTTCATTTATTTCCTTAAACTTTTGCTCTGCCTCTTTATTGCCGGGATTCAAGTCAGGATGATATTTTTTTGCAAGAGTTCTGTAGGCTTTTTTTATGTCATCATCACTAGCATTTCGGTCAAGACCTAATATAGCATAATAATCTTTCGCCATCTTTATCACCTGCCCTTCTTAACACGAATGAGAACCAGGATTGCCCTGGTTCTTATTTATTATCTTTGTTGTCATCTTCCATCTTGTAGTCTGCTTCATATACGTTATCTTTATTAGATGTTCCGTTATTGCCAGTATAATTATTTGTCTGACCAGCACCACCGGCTTGCTGATATATGCGAGATGACACATTATAAAATGCTTGTGACAATTTCTCTGATGCATTTTTTATGGCATCAATGTCGCTGCCTTCAAGAGCTTTTCTAACATTTTCTATCTCTTTATTTATATCATCTTTCTCTTGTTGCGTCATCTTATCTGCTAAATCTTTCATGGTTTTTTCAGCTTGATAAATCAGAGAATCTGCATTATTCCTGACTTCAATCTCTTCTTTTCTCTTTCTATCTTCTTCTTCGTGCTGCTTTGCTTCATTCATCATTCTGTTAATTTCTTCTTCACTTAAATTGGAAGAGGATGTAATTGTTATATTCTGAGATTTCCCTGTACCTAAATCTTTTGCAGATACATGGACAATACCATTAGCATCAATATCAAATGTTACTTCTATTTGCGGCACACCTCTTGGAGCTGGCGGAATCCCTGTCAGCGTAAATCTACCAAGTGTTTTATTATCACGGGCCATCGGTCTCTCACCTTGCAGCACGTGAATTTCAACTGATGTCTGTCCATCTGCTGCGGTAGAGAATATTTGGCTCTTCTTTGTAGGTATTGTTGTATTTCTCTCAATTAACTTTGTAAATACACCGCCAAGTGTTTCGATACCAAGCGAAAGCGGAGTAACATCAAGCAAAAGGACGTCTTTTACTTCGCCACCTAATACACCAGCTTGAATTGCAGCTCCAATTGCAACACATTCATCTGGATTTATGCCTTTATGAGGCTCTTTTCCCATTATTCTTTTTACTGTCTCTTGAACAAATGGTATTCTTGTTGAGCCACCAACTAAAATAACTTTATCTATATCAGATGGACTAAGCTTCGCATCGCTTAATGCACGATTTACTGGTTCAACTGTAGATTGTACTAAATCATTTATAAGTTCCTCAAATTTTGCTCTTGTTAAGTTAACGTCTATATGTTTTGGTCCTGTAGCATCGGCTGTTATAAACGGTAAATTTATATTAGCTGTCGTAGCAGAAGAAAGCTCTATCTTTGCTTTTTCAGCAGCATCTTTTAATCTCTGCATTGCCATCTTATCATTTCTTAAATCAATTCCATATTCTTTTTTAAAGTCATCTGCGAGCCAATCCATTATTCTCTGGTCAAAATCGTCACCACCTAAGTGGTTGTTACCACTAGTTGCTAGAACCTCAAATACTCCATCTCCTATCTCGAGAATGGAAACATCAAATGTACCACCACCTAAGTCATACACCATAATTTTCTGATTTCCTTGTTTATCTAATCCATATGCCAATGACGCAGCCGTTGGCTCGTTGATAATTCTCTTTACATCCAATCCGGCTATTCTACCAGCATCTTTAGTAGCCTGCCTTTGGCTATCATTAAAATATGCTGGTACAGTTATTACTGCTTCGGTTACTCTCTCTCCAAGATATGCTTCAGCATCTGCTTTTAACTTCTGTAAAATCATAGCTGATATTTCTTGTGGTGTATAGCTTTTTCCATCAATCGTAACACGATAATCTGAACCCATATGTCTTTTTATGGACATTACTGTTCTCTCTGGATTTGTTATAGCCTGCCTTTTTGCTACCTGACCTACTAATCTTTCACCTTCTTTTGTAAAAGCAACAACTGATGGTGTAGTTCTAGCTCCTTCAGAATTTGGTATAACTACTGGTTGTCCTCCTTCCATCACAGCTACACACGAAAAAGTTGTACCAAGATCAATTCCTATAATTTTTCCCATCGTCTTTTCCTCCTATTTAAATATTTATTTTGCTACTTTGACCATACTTGGTCTTATTACTTTATTATTAAACATGTATCCCTTTTGAAATACTTCGATTATTTCATTTTCTTTTTTACCCTCTGCCTCTTCCTGCATTACAGCGTGATGTTTGTATGGATCAAACATCATGCCTAAAGACTCTATTTCTTTCACACCCATTTTTTCTAAAATACCTTTAAATTGTCTATAAATTAAGTTAATACCTTCTTTGAATGAAGCATTTTCGCCATTATCATCATATTGAGTTTCAAGAGCTCTTTCAAAATTGTCTATAACAGGCAATATATCTAGTATCACCTGTTCTTTACCATATTCAACGAGATCTGCTTTTTCTTTTTCTGTTCGCCTTCTATAGTTCTCAAATTCAGCTTTTAATCTTTGAGCCATTTCTAGATACTCGTTAGCTTCTTCCTCTTTTTGTTTTAACTTATTTTTCAATTCTTCAATTTCTCCTTCGTCATCGTTCTTTTCTTCATTTGAATTATCACTTTCTACATTTTTCTCATCTTCACTGATATTATGAGAAGAATCAATGTCAGCACTATCTTCGCTGTTTAAATTTTCATTATCATGTGCAACTTCTTTTCCATTATTATTTTCTTCTTCATTGGTTTGATATTCTATCGTTTCTTTTTCTTTATCCAATTGTTTCACCTCTTATTTTCTTGATATATATACGATAAAACTTTTGATAGTTCATTAGACATCATATTTATCTCATTTATAAGCCTTTTGTAATTCATTCTTGTAGGTCCTATTATGCCAAAAGTGCCAACAATTTCACCATTTATTTTGTAAGTGGATTTTATAATACTTAAATCCCACATTTCTTCAAATTTGCTTTCACTACCTATAGTAACTTCTATTGAGTCATCTTCAGGTTCTAATACCGAATTCATTATATCCTTGTTATCAATCAAATCAAAAAATGTCTTAGCCTTAAAAAGATCTTTGTATTCAGGAAAATTAAGAATATTAGAAATACCTTCCGAATACAAATCTGTTTCATCCATCTGCTTTAAGCTATTTAAAATAGTATCTGTAATTTTATCTATAAAACCCATAGCACTACCAGACTCTTTTTTAATTTCATCCCTTAACGTTTTATCAACTTCTCTTTTTCTTTTTCCAGTCATTTTATTGTTGATGAGGTTATTTAAAAATTCAAATAAATTGCTATCAATATTATCTTTCAGGCTTATTAAATAATTTTTCATAATGCCTGATTCCGTCATTACAAGAAGTATTAATTTGTTAGAATCAACAGGCAATATCTGTATTCTCTTAATCGTGTTTTCATCAATTCGTGGCATTTTTACTACAATGGTGTGATTAGTAATACTTGATAACAATTTTGCATACTTTTTTACAATCTCGTCAATTTCTGCAAACACTTCATTAAAAGATTCAAATTCATAATCATATGTTTCTTTTAAATAGTGCTCTAATATATTATTAACATAAAATCTGTATCCTTTATCTGATGGGATTCTACCTGCCGATGTATGTGGCTGTTCGAGATAACCCATTTCCTCTAAGTCAGCCATCTCATTTCTAATTGTTGCAGAACTTACACCAAGGTCATAGCGTTTTGCTATTGTACGTGATCCAATTGGCTCTGCCGTCAAAATATAGTCATTAATTACTGCTTCTAATATCCTCTTCTTCCTATCATCTAACGGCATATTCACCACCCCAAATTCTTTTATTAGCACTCTTAGCTTGAGAGTGCTAATCACGATTTAAAAATACCACTATTGTGGATATTTGTCAATACTCTAAATCAAAAAATCCTCAAACACATTATTTGATACATCTATACCTTTCTGTGTTAATTTAATATTGTCACCTTCTCTGGTTAAAAGATTTAATTCAATATTTTTATCAATAGCATTTTTAAATATCGAAAACATGCTTTTTCCAAATCTAGTCTTAAAATCTCTATCATAAACGCCATCCATCATTCTAAGCCCTAAAAACATGTATTCAGACATTTTATCTTTCTCATCCAGCACATCAATATCTTCAATCGCATATCCTGTATGGTTTACCATTTCTATGTAATTTTTTATGTTTTTTGCATTTCCACATCGCCTATTGTCTACAAAAGAATAGGCTCCAGGACCAAAACCTACATATTGTAAATCCTTCCAATAGAGTGTATTATGACGACATTCATAACCTGGTATCGCATAATTTGATATTTCATAATGTTTATAACCATTTTTCTGTAAAAATTCAATGCTATAATGATACATCATCATTTCAAATTCATCATCTATCAGCATGAACTTATTTTCTTTATACAACTTATAAAATACTGTCCCTTCTTCCAAAATCAGTCCATAGCATGAAACATGAGTGGGCTTTAATGATACTACATTTGACAATGTTTCTTTAAAGTCATCAAATGTCTGATCTGGCAGTGCGTACATAATATCAATATTTATATTATCAAAGTATTTAGTTGCCATATTATAATTTTCTATGAAATCATGTATCGTATGAATTCTGCCTATTTTCTTTAGCAACCTATCCTGCCAAGCCTGCAAACCTATGCTTATTCTATTTATGCCAATTCTTTTATATGTCTTAAGTTTCTCATCGTCAATCAACCCAGGATTTAATTCTATAGATATTTCTGCATCATTGCTAATATCATAATATTTGTAAATTTCATCTAATATATTTTCTATATAAAAGGGAGGCAAGACATTAGGCGTACCTCCCCCTATATATATAGATGTAAATATATCTTTTAGTTCATCTTTTCTGTTTCTAATCTCCTTTATTACAGCTTTTTTAAAAGGCTTAAAACTATCTTCCATATTGGCATACGAGTTAAAGTCACAATAATAGCATTTTCTTTTGCAAAAAGGAATATGAATATAAATACCCGATCTAATCATTGTCATCATCAAGCTTCAGAATTGACATAAATGCCTCTTGAGGAATTTCTACTTTTCCTATTTGCCTCATCCTCTTTTTACCTTCTTTTTGTTTCTCTAGTAACTTTTTCTTCCTTGTTACATCCCCGCCATAGCATTTTGCCAGCACATTTTTCCTTAGCGCTTTTACAGTTTCCCTAGCTATTATCTTTGATCCTATAGCTGCCTGTATAGGTATTTCAAAAAGATGCCTTGGTATATTCTCTTTCAGCCTTTCAGTCATCT
The DNA here is from genome assembly GCF_017874545.1 of Thermoanaerobacterium butyriciformans. GTDB lineage: Bacteria > Bacillota > Thermoanaerobacteria > Thermoanaerobacterales > Thermoanaerobacteraceae > Thermoanaerobacterium > Thermoanaerobacterium butyriciformans. The sequence continues at coordinate 24,936 of NZ_JAGGLT010000026.1, forward strand.
TCCTGGCTCTTTCGTAAGCCTTATCTTTGTGAACTATCATAGACAAAGCATCTACAATTTCACCGTTAATAAGTATATCCAACTTTACAAGCTCTGACGTCTTATAACCTTTTAACTCATAGTCTAAAGAAGCATAACCTTTTGTCCGTGATTTTAGGGCATCAAAGAAATCGTAAATTATTTCATTTAAAGGAATATCATATTTTATAAGCACTCTAGTCGGCTCAAGGTAATCCATACCTTGATATACACCTCTTCTATCTTGGCACAGCTCCATTATAGGCCCAACGTAATCTGTCGGCGACATTATCGTAGCAGTAATTATAGGCTCTTCTATATGGTCTATCTCCGTTGGCTCAGGTAAATTTGCTGGGTTGTCAAGCTCAATTATTTCACCATTTGTCTTGTATACCTTATAAATTACGCCTGGAGCTGTTGTCACTAAATTCAGATTATATTCTCTTTCCAATCTTTCTTGTATTATGTCCATATGCAAAAGTCCTAAAAATCCACACCTAAAGCCAAATCCTAGAGCCGCCGATGTATCAGGTTCAAATGTCAAAGATGCATCATTTAATTGCAGTTTTAAGAGTGCATCTTTTAAATTCTCATAATCTTCCCCTTCTGCCGGATATATTCCACAGTAAACCATCGGTGTGACTTTTTTATATCCCGGCAATGGCTCTGATGCTGGAAATTCGGCATTTGTTATAGTATCGCCAACTCGAGTGTCGCTTACATTTTTTATACTTGCTGCAACATACCCTACATCACCGGCAGACAGGAAATCAACAGGACTTAAATTAGGTCTGAAAATTCCTACTTCTGTCACTTCAAATTCTTTTCCCGTCGACATCATCTTTATCTTATCGCCTTGTTTTAACGTACCATCAAAGATCCTTATAAAACTAATAGCTCCTTTATAATTATCGTAAAATGAATCAAATATTAAAGCCTTTAATGGTTTGTTAGGATCTCCCGATGGTGCCGGCATCCTTTTTACAATAGCTTCCAGCACTTCATCAATACCTATTCCTTCCTTTGCAGAAATAAGCAGTGAATCCTGTGCATCTATTCCTATCACATCTTCTATCTCTTTTTTTACAAAATCAGGATCTGCCGATGGAAGATCTATTTTATTTATAACAGGTACAATTTCAAGATCATGTTCTATTGCCAAATACAAGTTTGCCAGCGTTTGTGCTTCAATTCCTTGTGTAGCATCTACAACTAACAAAGCACCTTCACAGGCCGCAATACTTCTTGATACCTCATATGTAAAATCAACATGGCCAGGAGTATCTATAAGATTTAACTCGTATTCCTCCCCGTCTTTTGCTTTGTATATGAGACGGACAGGCTGTAGTTTTATCGTTATACCCCTTTCTCTTTCAAGATCCATGCTGTCTAAAACCTGCTCTTCCATCTCTCTTTCCGTCAATACACCAGTTCTTTCAATCAATCTATCTGCTAGCGTCGATTTCCCATGGTCTATATGCGCAATAATACAAAAATTTCTTATGTTTTCCTTCTTAACCTTTGACATTTCAAACCTCCTTCACACATATTAATATTATAGCATAAAAAATTAGTTATAAAGAGATTTGAAAATATCAAGTACACCTTTTAGTGAAAATTGCTTATTTCCCCCCAAAAGTGTTATGTCAATGAAACTTCTTTCAATATTAATCTTAAATAAGGTTTGTTTAGCTTCCCCTGTTGTAAGTGTATTAAATGTATAGTCAACTCGAAATAGGCATAGCATAATAAAGATTATATAAATTGATAAAAGAAAGTATATACGCCTTTTTTTTCTTAATCTTTCCTTTCTTTCTTTAACTCTGCTCAAACTTTTCATTTCCTCCTAAGATTTTCATACAAAATATCTATATCATTTAACATTTTTTCTTTCGAAAAATTATTTACGATATATTCTTTACCTTTTTTTGAAAATTTATTTCTCAAATCACCATTTGTTGCAAGAACTTTGATGGCATTCGCCAAATCATTTGGACTTTCAGGATTCACAATTATTCCATCTTCATTATTTTCTATTATCTCTGGTATTCCCCCTACATTTGTTGCAATTACCGGCACACCCAATGTCATCGCCTCAATCACTGAAATGCCGAAGCCCTCACTGTGTGAAGGCAAAATAAAAATATCTATATTTTTTAAAAAATCTTTTATATCATTTCTATAACCCAAAAAACGAATATTTTCAAGTTCTGCTTTTCGTACTATACCCTGTAAATAATTAAGATACGGCCCATCGCCTACCACAAATACAAAAACTTTTACTCTACCTTTAAGTATTTCCAATGCTTTAATCAAATCTTGCACGCCCTTAGATGGTATTAATCTCGAAATACAACCGATTAATAATGTGTCTGGTTCTAAATTGTATTCTTTTCTCAAATCAAGAGATGGATTATCTTGATACGTAGATAAGTCAACACAATTGTAAATTACTTCGACTTTTTTAGGATCTATATTTTCTTCATCTACAATTGCTCTCTTTAAGGCTTCTGATACAGTTATTATTGCATTCGTCTTCTTGTTTAAGTATTTATTCATACTAAGATAAAGTCCCTTCTTTATCTTAGTCATTCTTTTATATTCTGGAAAATTATGTACTGTCATAACAATCTTTAAGTTGTATCCAAGACATGCTAATCTTCCGACAAGAGACGCTTTTGCTCCATGAAAGTGAATTATTTCCGGCTTAAAATCCTTTATCATATTGCGAATTTTAATAATCGCATTTGCATCTTTTGAAACATTTAATCCATCGCTAATATCAACATGATAAACTAAGACTCCATTTTCATGCAAATAATCACTTGTGTTTTTGTCAAAAGAGCATCCTACTGCCAATTGATACTTTTCTTTATCAAGGCCAAGCAGTATAGACAATAAATGCTTTTTCATTCCTCCTTCAGCTGCCCTTATTATATGCATGACTTTTATTTTATCCATTTATATCAGCTCCTAGATTCAATTTCTCTATTCTCATCGATAATAAAATCAATAAGCATTGGTCCTGTATAAACCATCATAGTTGCAGCAGCAACAACGCCTGAATCATTAAAAATAAGGGCAAAAATGCTTCCAACTATCGTTGAAAAAAAGCATATATAAATAAATCTGTGCTCATTTAAAATTTTCTTCATGGATCCCATCGGTTTATAAAAAAGCACAAAAAGCACAAATATCAGAGTAATCAATACCTTACTCCAAATCGAATATCTAAAGAGCTTCAAATTCATGCTTATTTTTCTTATAAATATTTGAAAAAGCGGGTAAAGTCCATCATTTTTAACCAGATTAAATGTTTGTCCTATATGGGTCTGCTGTGAAACTGGTCTTAAAGAGTCGGCATAAAACATTAAAAGCAGCAAAGCAACTATGCTTATAGCAACCAATGAAATATTTTTTAAATTTAATCTTTTCCCAAATAAATACATAGTAGACACAGAAAAAGCAGCAAACGCAGCTATACTGCCACCGACATTTGTCCCGACAGAAGGTGATGCTATAAAGTAGAGTACAGCTATATATATTAGTACATTAGCAAATATTAAATATTTTTTATTTGCTTTATTAAACACCTCAAATGATAAAAGATTAAAGCACAATGTTGCCCCAATCAAGATTCCCATATACTCGTTCCCGATTCCATAAAACCTCGCTCCTGCAATGACATCATAGCTTAAGAAAGAATTTTTTAAAAGATTATAACCAGTTAACATATCAATGATTAAAATAGCCCCTGTCAAAAGAGCAATAGAAAAATATCGAAAACTGCTTTTGCTATTTATATTATAGAAAATTAAAGCAAAAAACAGCGTCATTGAAGCAATCTCTAAAATGCTAATAGGTACACTTGTATAATTAAAAATAGGCAGCAGTAAAAAACTTAAAGGCATGATAGGTATTAAAAGCAGCAAGGGTTTCATGTATACAGAGTATTTTCTGAAAAATATTAAGACAACTATAGATAATATCAATATAACAATCTGCAGTACGACGTACGTTTTTAAAAAAGGAGATCTATATGTATAGTTGTACGTCAACTGCTTTTCCAGATTATTAAGTTGTATTAGGCTGCCATCAACACCTGACGAATACAATTTATGCCCTGTTACAAAAGCTGGTACATCTAAATCAAAATAACTTAATATTGTCGGCAATACATCCGTATTTGTAACAATGCCAGTCCTTTTTGTCGTATCAGAAGTTATAAGTTTGTTTGAATCAATACCGTTCCCGTACATTACAACAGGTGCCAAAAAATCATTTTGTCCCATTTCTGCTGACGGAGGCAGTGGTGTCACAATCATGTATAAAGTATTTTGGTCATCAGTAGATAGTATCCTGCCAATGAAATTATCCGCATCTTGCAATGCTTTCTTTCTATTTTGTGCGTTTATTTTATCAAGTCCATTTTTTTGATAATCATTCGCTCTTGCAGTATCACCTAAATCAAAAATAGTTAAATCTATGTTATCTTTAACAGCAACATATTTTTCATACATCCTGTTGTAATCTGTAGAAATACCGTATGGTCTTAAAGGATCCTTTTTTAACACTCCTTCGCTGACATCTCCATAAGGTACGATACCGCTGTAATTCATGCCTATTAAAGGAGCATATCTTTTATAATCAATATCTGTATCCTCGTTGCCAAATACAGCAATGCTATATCCTGCCTTCATTAGTTCATCTCCTAAAAGTCCCGGCCTTATAATATGATTTCTTTTAGAATTGTTTCTAATAATTTGTGCTATATCTAAATTTAAAATCTGGCCTTCTTTAGGAGATACACCAGTATTCCTTTGAAAAATAGTTGAAGCCTTATTGCCCTCAATAGACTCCCATGAATTAAAATTTAAAGAAGCAAAACTTGAGCCGACAGCACGTGTACCTGTGCCGATTGTCATAAACACATTTTCTTCAGATCTGCCTCCATCTGCATTAACAGTCATAAGACCATATGTACCATTATCAATCATTTTATTAATGTTTTTTAAATCATTTTCTAAATAATCTTTAATCGTAACTCTATTCAATATAAATATTACTGCTTTTTTACTTCTAACATCCGTTTTAGCATATCCAATAGAATAGATATTTAAAAACAAAAGTATCAAAATCAAAAATAGCACTGACTTTCTTCTCATTGCAACCTCCTAATACGGTAAATTAATCCAATTATTTTAATTATATACAGTATAATAAGCCTCATTTCGTCTTAACATAAAACTAGATTGGAGGCATTAAAATTGAAAAAAATATCTACTTATGACAGCCTTAAAAAATTTAATTATATATATTGTACCATATCTGTGGTACTTTTATCCACAATACTGCTATTTATTAGCAATACTTTGATTGCATTTTCAACTACAAATGAATTAAAAGGAAAAACAATACTCATAGACCCAGGGCATGGTGGTATTGATGGAGGTACCAGTTCAGGCAATCTATTAGAAAAAAACATCAATTTAGAAGCATCAATGATTTTGAAATCAAAACTAATAAGTCATGGTGCTAAAGTAATTATGACTAGAGATAAAGATGTATCGTTAGAGAACCTTTGTAACGATAATGACTACAGGCATAGACGAGATTTAAAAGCAAGAGTAACCATGATTAATGATAATAAAATAGATATTTATTTAAGCATTCATGTTAATGCAGTTTCAAATGCACCATATGTAAAAGGCCCTATGGTCTTTTATTCAAACACAAATGAAAATAGCAAATCATTAGCCGAATATATACAAGAGCCTCTAAATGTTGCCGCAGGCGTAAATAGAAATCCAAACATTGCAGACTATTTTCTATTAACGAATGCAAAAAAGACAGGTGTCTTAGTAGAACTTGGCTTTATTACAAACATTAACGACAAAAACCTACTACAAAGCAAAGAATATTTATCAAAATTATCTGATGCCATAATAGATGGCTTAGAAAAATACTTTAAGAACAAATAATGAAGTAAAGACTTCATTATTTGTCAAGCCCATCATCCTTTAATACTTCATATATAGCCTTTGCAAGAAATGGCGTTGTATTTAAAGCTTCTTCAAGAGTATTGTAATTGCTACCCAACTCAATCAATATACCTTTTTCTGAAAAATGCTGGTTATATTCAGCATATTGATGAACTTCTATTCCTAGGGATATACCAGGATATAATTCATTTAACTTGTCGCTAATTTGTTTAGCAAACTCATAATTTTTCTTCCAATCTTCTTTCATTTCAACAGTTCTTCTAGAACCAATAATAAATAGGATTTTTGCTACAGTTTGCCCATTTATATCCATAATATATTTTTTTCTATACGCTTGATTCGATAAATTGCTTAAAACCGGTATACTATCAACTCCAGGCTGCATGACACTTCCATATCCATCTCTATGTAAATCTATCGTGACTTTTATCGATGGATATTCATCTAGGTATTTTTTTACAGAAAGAGAAGAATTATAATATGATTGATCATAATTGTAATCGTGTATGGCACGATCGTGCAATACGGCTATTCCGTAATCATTTAGCAAATAATTTGCTAAACTATCTCCAACCCTGACTACATTGTAATTAAGGTCATTTGTCCTATCATAGCCATATTTTGCTATATATTTGTATTTTTCAGTTGCGACGTACGATTCCATTGTATGTGTATGATAAAGCAGTATTAAAGGTTTATCAGGTGTAGTACCGTTAGCAGTTGGTTTGTCAGGTGTATTAGCATTATTTTTTGAGGCTGTATCTGTAACTTTATTATCTGTGTTTTTATTAGCAGTGTCTTTTTGATTACTTGTAATTTGTTCTGTAGAAACCTTTTTATTTGTGTCAATATCTATTTGAGATATGATGGGAATTTGATATTTTAAAATTTTAAGTGGATCGTTTTGATTAAGATTGAACATTGAAGCAATAGTTAAATCTCTATTATAAAAACCTTGCGTTTTGTAGCTTACATCAACTGCAGGCATTGTATAATTTAAAGCAGTTATGAATACACCATCTATGTTGTTGTACTCCTCTGCAAATGCTTCCGTAACAAAATTTATACTTGATGCTTTTATATTGTCAGTCATCAACCATCTATAGAACAAGATATTAAAAAGCAATAAAATAAGAAAAGAGATCTTTTTAATGCGATAATACCTTAATGAACTTCTGTACAATGAAAGCACCTCTCTTTTGTTTTTATACTATAAAATATTCACAAGAGAAGTGCTTTATTACAATTTTAATGTACAAGTTGATTCATCTCATCTACTGTCAAATTAGGCTGCAAAGCTAAATTAATTCCCCGCGACAGTATGGATGAAATGTTTTTTATGAGAAGGTCAATTTCTTTAGGCGTAACTATGAGATTTTCTTCAGGAGTCAATACTTCTTTAATAAGAGCGTATTTATCCTCCTTATCCATGTTTTTTAATACATTATAAAGTGGACTATTGCTGCTTGTATTTTTTATTAATGCACTTTCTAAATAATCTATAGCATCATTGGCAATAGTAGCAGCATCCACTACAGTAGGTACACCTATAGCAATAACAGGTACCCCTAAGCTCTCCATGTTAATAGCCGATCTTTTGTTTCCGATTCCAGAGCCGGGGCTAATACCTGTATTTGATATTTGTATTGTTGTAGCCAATCTCTCAATCCGCCTAGATGCAAGAGCATCAATAGTAATAACTAAATCAGGTTTTATCTTATCAACTATGCTCTTTACAATTTCTGCAGTTTCTATACCGGTAATACCCAATACACCTGGAGCCATTGCACTTACAGAACATATATTATCGCCAAATTGCAGAGGAGCTAGTTCCTTCAAATGACGCGTCACAACAATATTTTCTATAACTTTAGGTCCCAATGCATCTGGCGTTACATTCCAATTTCCAAGGCCAATGACAAGTGTTTTAATATTCACATTAACATTTGAAATTTCCTTTACAACATCCGCAAGTTTTTGTGCAACTTTGTCTTCAAGCTCAATGTCCCTGTATCTCAAATCAGGCGCCTCTATCGTTATATAATCACCTATTGGTTTCCCCATTGCTTTAGCGCCTTCATCATTTAATATACTTACTTTGACTGTCTTAATGCCATCTTCTTCCTTTTCATCGATTGAAACTCCAGGTATCTCTCCAGCATGTCCATCTTTATATAGCTCACGAGCTTCAATAGCAAGATCTGTCCTTATGCTGAACATAATCTCACCTCAATTCTGTAGGGATAAAAGCGTCAACAAGCCCGATAACAAATGCAGCTATTATAGACCCTAGTATAGTAGCATGTATCGTCGGAACTATAAACTGTGATACATATATTACAATTGCCGCTACTACAAACCCAACTATACCTCTACTTCTGGGTGAAATATTTTTACCCAGCAACGCCTCTACTATATAGCCTAGTAATGCTATTACTATTGCCGATATCAAAGCACCCCAAAATCCCGCAACACTAAAACCAGGAACTAGGTAACCTACTATCATTAAAACAATTGCTGACACAACAAACCTTATTATCGCTTTTAACATAAAATCACCTCCTATAAATATAATTGACAATTTAAAAAATATTATTCGCCACAAAAAAACTGTTAATTCACGTCTACCTGGCTTACATGATAATTATATTGCAAAAAATGTTTTTTCGTGGTAAAATTACATTTGATTGATTTGAGGAGGTGAATGGTTTGGCAAACATAAAATCCGCTAAGAAAAGAATACTCGTAACAAAAAGAAGAACATTAGAAAATAAAATAGTAAAATCAAGAGTAAGAACGGCTATTTCTAAATTCGAAAAGAATTTAGCAGAAGGTAATATAGATAATACTAGAGCTGCATTAATTAACGCAATTAGAGAGCTTGACAAAGCTTACTCAAAAGGAACATTGCATAAAAATACAGTTGCAAGAAAAAAATCAAGATTATATGCAAAGTTTAACGCATTAAATGCTTAAAAAAGCGTACGTAGTACGCTTTTTTAATTGCATAATTTTCTTATAAGTGATTCTAGAACGACATTGCCATCATAGCTTAATTTTAACTCTCTATCACATTTTAAACACAATTCATAAGCATCTATCAAATCATCTTCTTCAAATCTTTTTGATTGCTCAATAATGTCGTTGATAGAAAAGTAGGGAACGCCAAGTCTTGACTGTAATTCCTTTCTATCAGCATTTTGCATTAAAAGATATTTAGCTTTAAGAAGAATTCGAAATTGTCTTACAATCATCGCTAAAATACCTATAGGGTTTTCATCATTAGCAATCATTCTATTCAAAACATAAATTGCTGTGTTTTCCTGCCTTAAGCCAATAGCATTGACTAATCTAAATATACTTTCACTCATATTTGAAGATATCAAGAATTTCACATCATCCAGCAGTATCTCTTTATCATTGCTGTATGATACAAACTTTTTTACTTCATTTAACAACCTGTACAAATCTACACCTATATTTTTGACAATGTATTCAGCCACAGGTTTCTTAATGACTTTGCCGTACTTTCTTACAAAAAATCCTACATAATTGACAGCTTCTTCATATTTCAAATGTTCAAAATTTACTATTGCACCTACTTTGCTTATTGTTTTAAATAATTTTTTCCTCATATCAATTTTATCGCCAAATATAAATGCAATACAATTATTTGTGTCACCATTTTCTATATGTTTTATAATGTTATTTATAGTACTATCATTTAACTTTTTAAAAAACTCATCGTCTTTTATCAAAATAAGCCTATGATCAGACATAAACGGAAGCGTTTCAAGGCTGTCTATAATATTTTTGTCATCTACATTCTCTATAATGGACAAATTCATGATGTCTGTACCATCAGTTAGCAATTTGTTCTTTAACCTTTTAACTGCTTCATCTATTAGAAACCTCTCTTCACCGTAAAATACATAAGCAGGTGAAAATCTTTTATTTACAATTTCTAAAAATTCAGCGTAATTCAAGTTCATCAGTCCCCGACCATTTTTTTGATATGAATATATGTGCCATTTGTATCTACAATTACAGCACCATCCTTGTCTGTCCTAAAAAGTTGCGATTTACTTTTTAAATATTTTACTACTTCACCATCTGGTTGTCCATAATTATTTTTTCCAACCATTATAACACTAATTTTAGGATTTACCTTATCAATAAAATTCTTTTGTGAAGACGTATTTGAACCATGATGTGCAACTTTCAAAATATCTGACGATATATTATCATTTATCAATGCATTTTCAGCTTCTTTCTCTATATCGCCAGTAAATAAGATACTGACATTCTTATATACCATTTTAAAGACTAAAGCATTATTGTTTATCGGATTTTCATTAATAATATTAGAACTAGGACTCAAAACGTAATATCTTATTCCGTCAATAGTTATAGTATCACCTTTTGACAACTGAAAAATGGGTATCTTTTTCTTACTTGCTATATACATAAGTCTTTTGTAATTTTCATCTTCCTGCACTTGGCGACCGATAAAAATCCTCTTTACATCTACATCATCTAAAATTGAAAGTATTCCTCCAATATGGTCCGAATCTGTGTGTGATATGAATATTGCATCTAATAATGTAGCATTTTCATAAAGCAAATAAGGTAAAAGTATATCTTGTCCCACATCAAAAGAAGATCCATTATATTCAGGCCTTCCACCACCATCTATCAATATATTTTCACCATCAGGAGTCTTTAAAAATGTACTATCTCCTTGTCCTACATCAAGAAAAGTTATTTCAAGATTTCTAGGTATTGATGAGCTAACAAACAATATTGTCATTGATGTAACCAAAATTAGCGATGTGACTTTTAACTTATTTATTTTGCTTAAACTGCTTATCATTATAAACAAAGCTGTATAATAAAATATTACCAAATAAAATGGCGGCACAGATATGTTTATCGAAGCATGCGGAATTTCTGCAAAAATTTTTGTGAGAAATAATATTAATTCGACTATAGGCGTATTAATCATATTTAAAATAACAGCCAAAGGCGAAAATATAAGTCCAATTAAAGCAGATAAAAATCCTAAAATGACCGTTATACTCACAATTGGAACAATTATAACATTAGGCAGAAGAGAAATAATTGAAATGTTGTGAAACGAATATATTGTAATCGGTATTGTACCCAATTGCGCAGCAACAGTAACAGACACAACTTCTTTTAATTTTTCATTTTTTATTTTCAGTATATCCTTAACAGGCTTATACAAAAGCAATATAGACAATGTTGCTACAAATGATAACTGAAACCCTATATCAAAAAGCATCAATGGATTAAAAGAAAGTATAATTACTGCAGCAAAAGATACTGCATTGATTGGATTGTTATTCCTGCCTATTGATGATGCAATTAAAGCCATGGAAGCCATTATAACAGATCTTACTGCAGATGGTGGAGAACCTGTAATCAATGTATAAATAATCAGCAAAGGAATTATAATAGGAGCAGAGTATCTCCTTATATGAAATATATTTAAAACAAACATCATAAAAACAGTCAATAATCCAAAATTGAAACCCGATACTGCAATTATATGTGAAATACCTGTAATTCTAAAAGAATTGAGTATATCGTCTTCCACATTATATTCACCTAATATAACAGACGACACAAAATCAGCATCATTCTTCGGCATCGATACACTATAATTTTCAACTATCTTTTCTCTTATGTTTCTAAAAAGTCTTTCTATAATACTGTCTGCATTTTTTTTAATAATCTTTACTGAATATCCATTTACACTCATCAATGCTGTTATGCCATTTTTCCTTAAAAACAATTTGTAATCAAATCCACCTGGATTTCTTTTGCCTTGCGGTAATTGCACTATACCCCTAACTTCAATCAAATCTCCATCTTTCGGAAATACTCCTCCGTACTGTGTTATTAAGATTTTTTCTTTATTTTTGGGCTTTAATACATACTTTGAAAACCCATCTTTGACCATTACATCTGATACAATTCCATTAAAAGAAACTAATTTACTATCAAGATTGTCGTACATGCCTTTGGAATACAATGCGTTTGCACCAATAACCATACCAAAAATCGCGACTGCCAAAAGCAACAAAATTGTAGAATCTTTTCTTTCTAGATATGTGTAAATACTTAAAATTAAACTCACACAAAGTATGATAAATAAAAAAACAATATTTATCTCTAGATATTTGCTTATAATGATGCCAACAGATAAAAAAATAGCTACAAGTAAAAACGGCTTATCCATAATCATCATATGTAATATACATCAAAAGGTTTTGCTATATTTACATCATGTATCACTTCGGATGCTTCTTTAACATACTCTTCTACAGCATGTTGTGGCCAAAGATGCGTAATAACAAGTTTTTTACATAAAGCCTCTTTCGAAATTTCCGCTGCCTGTCTTGCCGTAAGATGCGGTCCCTTCTCACCATTTAATAAATTACCATCGCATAAAAATAAATCAGAATTTTTGGCAAAGGAAACCAAGTTATCGCAGTATACCGTATCGCTGCTAAATACAAAAGTCCTTTGACCATCATTAAACTTAACGGCAAAAGTACTAACAGGATGCTCCACTTTTTTAAATGATATATTCAAATCCCCTGTATTTAGCTTTAAATCCTCATTTATATTTTTAATTTTAAAAACCCCATTAAAATTTAACTCTTCCAAAACTTTAACAGGCTCACTAGGACAAAATACATTTATCGGCTCTTTTATATAACCTTTTCTCATCATAATGTCTACAGCATACCTTAATACAAGCATGTCTGACATATGGTCCGAATGTAGGTGTGTAAGTATTATGTACTTTAAATCCCGCAAATCATGAAATCGCTGATATCTGCTTATAACACCACTGCCACAATCAATAAGTACATTTAAATCATTATCCTCCAGTAAATAGCCTGAACATGCACCATCGACTCCGGGATACGGTCCATGAGAACCAAGAATTGTAAGTTTCACACAAATCATCTCCTATCTAATAACAGGTAATCTCTTAATATACGCGTACATATCCTTGTAATTTCCGCGATCTATAGTTGAAATATCTTTTGATGACCTATTTATCATAAATTCATCTACTAGAAATGTCTTAAATCCGATGCTGGAAGACACTATATCTTCATCAACATCATTTCCTATCATGATACAATTCTGTGGATCTTTATTAAGTTTATAAACAATCTCTTTGTAATATTCAATATAAGGCTTGCAATAGTGCATTATCTCATAAGATGTTATAAAACTAAAATATGTATGGTCAAGACCGGCCCATCTCAATCTTTCTTTTATTGCTATATCTGGGAAAATAGGGTTTGTAGCAAGTACAATATCATAACCTTTTTCCTTCAGTAATTCTACCGACATCTTTACGTACTCATTTTTGCAAACACCCAATCCTAAATTTTTATAGTCATTTTCATAAAAATCATTAAAAATTGTCATCAATTTTTCCTTTGGATATTTCACTATTTTTAAAAATGAATCAAAAAAAGCTTCTTCGTTTGTCTTGTCAGGATCTAAATTGTTTATCATATCCATGCTGGCAGTAAAAAGAGCATTTTGAAAAAATGACGGCTCAAAATGAGCAGATATTTTCTTCGATATAGCTTTAAAATAATCCATGATCATTTTATCAGTATCTACAGGCAATAGAGTACCATCTAAATCAAACATCACTGTATCTATCATTTATTACCACCCCTGAGCCATTCTTATATAAAATAATACATTTTTGTAAAGAAAAAAGCAAGTTATCATTAACCTTGCTTTAAGTCTTTAAAATATTTTATTCTCGATAATGATTCAACAAGAATGGAGCCGATAATTACGCTGCCTATACCTTGAATAATGTTTCCTGGTACATCAGCTAAAGCTGCTTTAAAACCATACATAACGGCGCCACCGATGTAATAACCAAACACCATCCATATCGCTGCTAAAATAAAAACCGCAATTCGCACAAAAGATTTTTTTGCACTCCGTTTTTTAAGCAAAAGTGCAACTATAAGTCCTTCTACACCCTTTATGACAAAAGTCCACGGTGCCCACACAGCATATCCTGACAAAAGATCAGCCAGGGCTGAACCAACGCCACCGGAGATGAATCCAGCAAAAGGCCCTAATATTGAAGCTGATAAAAATATAAATGAATCTCCAATATTTACATATCCTTTTGTATAAGGTGTAGGTATCTGTATAACCATAGTTCCTACAGTAATAAGTGCAGTCATTAACGCTATATAGACGAGTCTTTTAAAGTCTTTTTCTCTCACATGCATACCTCCCATTTTTAATTAAAATTATTATACCATACAATTGTTATAATTCAATAAATACAATATACAAACAATTAATATTTTTGCTCTGAAAATGAAACTTTTGACATTTAGGATATTTTATACTATAATCATAAAGTACGGTTTCCGAATTATTTGGGAGGCTGATTAAATGGATACAGAAATAAAATCATTAGAATATCTGTTGCGTGAAATCAACCATAAGATGAATCTCGTAACTAAAAACTATTTAAACAGCAAAAATATCACAATGTCCAGATTCTGGGTTCTAAACAAATTGCATTCAGATGAGGCCATCACCATGAAACAGCTGCAATCGCAACTTCTACTATCTCCAAGCACCCTTACAGGGTTAATCGATAATCTTGTTGCTGATGATTTAGTATCTCGGTGGAGAGACACAAAAGATAGGCGTCTTGTCTTTTTGAAATTAACTGATAAAGGCTCTAATCTGCTAAATGAAATTTTAGAATACCGTACATTGGTTCTTAAAAAAATAGTCACTAAATGTACAAAAGATATAGACTTAAATATGTTAAATAAAAATCTCGAAACATTGTTAAAAACGTCAAACAATATTGATACAATTTAAGAAGGTGATTTTGATGAATTTTTCAATCGAAATAAAAAATTTAAAAAAGAAATTTAGAGATTTTGAAGCTGTTGGCGGAATTACATTTAACGTTGAAAAAGGAGAAGTATTTGGCTTACTGGGTCCAAATGGAGCCGGAAAGACCACAACTATTCGCATGATTACTACTTTGATGCCACCTACATCAGGAGAAATATTTGTTGCAGGGTACGACGCAAAAAAATACGGTGCAACAATAAGAAAATACATTGGATATGTACCACAGGCCCTTTCTGCTGATTCTACTCTAACTGGTTATGAGAATCTCCTTTTTGTAGCTAAACTCCTAAGACTTAACAAAAAAGAAAGAGAAGAAAGAATTGACTATATACTTAATATGTTGAATCTTAAAGATGCAGAAAACCGCCTTATAAAAGAATATTCTGGAGGAATGATACGAAGGTTAGAAATCGGCCAGGCTATAATACACAGACCTGAAGTTTTAATACTTGATGAACCAACAGTAGGATTAGATCCAGTTGCAAGGCTAAATGTCTGGAAAGTGCTTGAAACTCTGAGAAAAGAAACTGGTTTAACTATTTTAATAACAACCCACTATATGGAAGAAGCGGAAGCTATATGTGGAAGAATAGCTATAATGAATAGTGGCAAAATCGTAGCAATGGGTACGCCAGAAGAATTAAAATTAAAAACCGGAAATCCCGATGCCACCCTAGAAGATGTATTTACATTTTTCACTGGAAATCAATTAGAATCTGGAGGTAGTTACCGTGAAACAAGTCAATTACGCAAAAGAATCCAAAGATTCAGTTAAGACAAAATCGCCACTGAAAATTATTCTCGACTATATATTCAATTCATTCACTATAGCAGAGATGGAAGTTAGGAAGCTAAGGCATGATCCTACAGAATTGCTTACAAGAGCAGTTCAACCAGTTCTTTGGCTTTTGATATTTGGCCAAGCATTTTCTAGAATACGTGCGATACCTACGGGAAATGTAAATTATCAAACGTTTATGGCACCTGGCATCTTGGCCCAATCTATGATGTTTATATCGATATTTTACGGTTTAAGCATAATATGGGATAAAGATCAAGGCATACTTCAAAAGCTTATAGCAATGCCAGTCCCAAGAGCAGCTTTTGTTACAGGTAAAGCATTTGGTGCAGGAATAAGGGCTATAAGTCAAGTGATTATAATATTATTTTTATCATATTTGCTTGGTCTAAATATCAAGTGGAGTTTGCTAAATATAATCATGAGTATATTTACCATCATACTTGGTGCTGCATTCTTTTCCTCTCTATCTATGGCTTTGGCTGCTATAGTCAAAAGTAGAGAAAGGTTTATGGGAATCGGGCAGGTTATTACAATGCCATTGTTTTTTGCCAGCAACGCAATCTATCCAATACAAATAATGCCACATTGGCTACAAATTATAGCTAAAATAAATCCACTGAGTTACGTTGTTGAACTTTTACGAGGATACCTTATAAACGGCAGCATTTCAGGAACTGGTTTTGATTGGTTAATACTGATATTAGCAACAGTAGTAATACAAGTTATCTCTGCTGTTTTATATCCACATATTGTAACATAAAAACCACCTTATTAACTGATATGCCCATATAGTAGACAGTAAAAAAACTAGCTGTTTACTGATATGTGGCATATCACATAAGGTGGTTTTAATATTTTATTTTGTCTTGAAAAATAAAGCCTTTACTATCTCCATAATTATAATAGGCGAAAGCGATAATAAAACTATAATATCCCAATCGTATATGTTTATATTTTTTATATCAAATATAGCATTAAGAGGAGTCAATATAACCACAAGTTGAAGGAATATTGAAACAGCTAAAGCCAATACCATGTATCTGTTTTTAAATAAGCCAACTTTAAATATGGATTTGTTGGATCTTGCATTCATCGCTTGAGAAAGCTGCGAAAAAGTTAAAACAGCAAATGCCATAGTTCTTGCATTAGTAAGATTTTCTCTTAACCCAAATAAAAATGCTATAAATGACACTAATCCTATCATTATACCTTCAATGGGTATTCTAAACATGAGTCCATCAGCAAAGATGTTTTCATTTTTAGGCCTTGGTTTTTTGGTCATGATGTCTTTATCAGCCGGCTCAACACCTAACGCTAGTGCTGGTAGACTATCTGTCACAAGATTTACCCATAAAATATGGATTGGTTTAAGAGGCATTGGCATACCTGCTAATGTAGCAATTAAAAGAACAAGTATTTCGCCTATATTGCATGATAAAAGGTAGTGAATAGACTTTTTTATATTTTCATATATAGTCCTTCCTTCCTCTATCGCAGCAACTATTGTCGCAAAATTATCGTCAGTCAATACCATATCTGCAGAATCTTTTGCTACATCAGTGCCTGTTATTCCCATTGCAGCACCTATGTCTGCCTGTTTTAATGCTGGTGCATCATTTACACCATCACCGGTCATGGCTACAACTGCATTATTCCTCTGCCATGCTTTAACAATCCTCATCTTATGTTCAGGGGAAACTCTGGCATACACAGATATATCTTTTACTTTTTTATACAATTCATCATCAGTCATCGCTTCTAATTCTCTACCAGTTACAGCCATATCACCTTTATTTAAAATCCCCAATTCTTTTGCAATAGCCATAGCAGTAATCTTATGGTCACCTGTTATCATAACAGGCTTAATGCCTGCCATTTTGCAGATCTTAACAGAGTCTTTGACTTCTTCTCTAGGCGGATCTATCATCCCTAGTAACCCAATAAATATCAAATCTTTCTCCACATCATCACTGCTTAGCCTTTCGGGAATATCATCAGTATTTTTATAAGATATTGCCAAAACCCTTAATGCGTTATTTCCCATCTTCTCATTTTCTAGTTTAATCTTTGATTTATCATCATCAGTCAAATTCTCTATTTTGCCGTCTTTTAATATGTATTTACACCTTTCTATAACATTGTCAAAGGCGCCTTTTGTTATGACTTTGTAATTATTGTCATGGGCTTTATGAATCGTCGTCATCATCTTTCTGTCAGAATCAAAAGGGATTTCTGCTACTCTAGGATATTTATTTTCCAAATCCGATTTTTTCGAAAGATTCTTTTCAAATACAGATACTATTGCAACTTCAGTTGGATCTCCAAAACTTTTACCTTTATCATCTATAAATGCATCAGTACAAAGAGTTGAACATTCTAATAAAAAATCAGCTTTATTGTCATATTGATCATTTAAATCTAACTCTTTAAAATCAGTATAAACCTTAACAACAGTCATTTTATTTTGTGTCAAAGTACCTGTTTTATCAGAGCATATGACATTGGCACTTCCTAATGTCTCTACTGCAGGAAGTTTTCTTATTATAGCGTTTCTCTTAATCATCTTTTGAACGCCTAAAGCTAAAGTAATTGTCACTATGGCAGGTAATCCTTCAGGAATAGCAGCAACAGCAAGACTTACTGATGTCATAAACATATCAAATACAGGCCTTTTTTCCATTACTCCGATTATAAATATAATCGCACATATAATAAGAGCTCCTGTACCAAGATATTTTCCTAACTGCTCTAATTTAATCTGAAGTGGTGTCCTTACTTTATCTTCATTGTCCAACATTTTTGCAATTTTACCCATCTCAGTATCCATACCAGTCTCTGTCACTACAAACAATCCTCTACCATAGGTTACAATTGTTCCCATATAAACCATATTAATTCTATCACCGATATTCAAATTTTTATCCGATAATTTACCTGCTATTTTTTCTGATGCAATTGATTCACCCGTGAGAGCAGATTCATCAATTTTCAAATTTGCAGATTCTATAATTCTGCCATCTGCCGGTACAAAATTTCCAGCTTCTAAAAACACCACATCACCAGGAACGAGATACTGTGATTCTATCTCTATAACTTTCCCATCTCTTAATACTCGAGATACCGGTGCAGACAATTTTTTGAGAGATTCAAGAGATTTTTCGGCATTATTTTCTTGTATCATTCCTAAGAAGGCATTCAACAAAATGATAAACAAAATTATTACTGCATCCGTAATCTCACCTAGAAAAAGCGAAACTATAGAAGCAATTATTAAAATAATTACCATATAATCTTTAAATTGATCCAATAACATTGAAAGGACGGTTCTTTTCTTTTTTTCACTTAAATTGTTTGGGCCGTATTTTTCTAGTCTCTTTTTAGCTTCTTCTGTCGAAAGTCCGTTATTTACATCTGTCTTTAAATTGCTTGAAATTTCATCAATATCAAGAATCCAATTTTCCTTCATCGTATTCCTCCTAATTTTTGTATAATATAAATAAAGACCTTTATTTTGTATTATTCCACAAAATAAAGGTCTCACTCGCAAATTTGCTTAACCAGCCGGGTGTTTTCACCGTATTGACGACTGATTAACGAAGAGTTACTCCCCTTTAGATATAATTATAACATATTTATTGCACAATATCAACATTTGATAAATATTTTTTTGCTTTAGTCGTCACATATAATACGATTAAATCATCCAGTTTTCGACTCAAATCAAGCACTATATCATATTTTACTTCTTCCTGCTTTATTAAGTCATCAAGTTCATCTCGTAAATTGCTTATCTGTTCTTCTAATATAGATATTTTATTGTACATCATTAGTTCCCCTTTTCTAAAAATCGCATATACAATTTTATCATTAGGAACCAAAAAATTCAATAGGATAAAGCAGAAATTTTATCTAATTTTTTCCACTAATTTTGACAATTTTTTATATATATCTACTATATTTCTCCCGTATTCAATCTCCCAATCTTCACATCCTTCTCTAATTGTCAATATTTCTCCATTTAAGATGTTTCCCAATATGTCATCATTTGAAATTTTTTGCTTTATTTTTTCTATCAAAATTTCCACTGATGACGATTCTCTTTTTTCCATTTTGATTCAACTCCTATAGAATATTCTAATTATTGTTATATATTCTATAAATGTTATTATTTTCCTGCATAATAGTTAAAATTTTTTCAGTAATTTGATATGATATCAATAGCTTTCTCTAATGCTCTATCTATATTTTCTACTTTTCCACATCCTTGACACATTTTTTGATTTCCGCCACCATTTCCATCTATTATATCTAATACTGAATTAAAAAACGAATTTATATTTATATTAACATCCTCAGATCTCGATATAACTATATTAGCGTTTTTTGAAATACTACATAAAATACAAACAATCCCTTTTTCTTTTGTAACAATTTGAGATAAAGTCCTTAATTCTTTTAAATCTCTATCATTAAAAGTCTTTGTCACCAATTTGTATTTTTTTAAATCAACTGATTCACTAATTAATTTTTCTGCCTCATATAAAAGTATATTTTCTTTCATCATGTTTAATTCCTTTTTTAATTCCTTATTCTCCAAAACTAATTTATTCACTTTCCCTAAAATTTCATCTTCTTTTACAGATAATAATGATATTAACGTATTAATACAATTATTCTTGACATTATAATCTTTAATGGCTCTGAGACCGCATAAAAATTCTATTCTGATACCTTTTTTTGATTTCTCATAATTTCTAATTTTTATTAATCCTATTTCACCTAAACTTTTTACATGTGTACCTCCACAAGGTGAATAGTCTATATCTTTAATCTCTACAATCCTAATATTTTCATTAACCTTTGGTTTCTTTCTTAAAGGCAATTTAGCTAACTCTTTATTGTCTACAAAATATGTCGAAATTGGCAAATTTGAATATATTATCTTATTTGCTTCCTCTTCAGCTTCTGCAAGTTCACTTTCACTAAGATTGTTGTTCGTCAATGTTATATGAGAACAATCATCTCCTATGCTAAAACTTTCCGTTTCTGCATTATATAATTTATAAAATACTGCTGATAAAAGATGTTGGCCGCTATGTTGCTGCATATTGTCAAATCTTTTTTCCCAATCTATTTCACAAAATACACTTTTATTTTTAGGAATTTCTTTTAACATATGAATGACTTTATTATTTTTTAAAATGACATTCTCAACTTTTATTCCATCTATAGTTCCAGTATCTGCAGGTTGTCCACCGCTTTCAGGATAAAAATATGTTTCATCAAGAATTATTTCATAATATCCATTTACAAAACTTGCATCAACAACATTAGCAGTAAAAGACCTTTTATAACTGTCATAATAGTACATTCTCTCCATTATAGCGTTTAACCTCCTAACAACTTAAAACGCATGGTCAATCCATGCGTTTTCTTCGATTTCTTTAATATACTTTTGTTCCGTACAAAGTTCTTACTTTCTTGAATTCTTCAATGATTTTTTTCGTAATTTCTCCAGGTTTACCATTTCCAATTACTCTTTTATCAACCTCAGTTACAGGAATGGCTTCTGCAGCAGTACCAGTTAAGAAGCATTCATCCGCTGTATATACATTGAAAAGCGAAAAATACTTCTCTTCAAATGGTATTCCCAATTTTTTTGCTATGTCAATTACAGTGGCCCTTGTTATACCTCCAAGCGCTCCTGCAGCAGATGGCGGCGTATACAAAACGCCATCCGATACTATAAATACATTATCTCCTGTACACTCTACAACATAACCATCTACATTCAATAAAAGCGCCTCAGGATAACCTGCTTTTACTGCTTCGATTTTTGCTAATATATTATTTAAATAATTCAAAGATTTTATTTGCGGATCTAAAGTCTGAATTGAATTTCGTCTGAACGTAGAAGTAATTATTTTTAATCCATTTTGATACATCTCTTCTGGATATAAAGAAATTTCATCCGCAATTATTACTACAGTTGGATTAGAACATTTATAAGGATCCAGACCTAAATCGCCTTTTCCTCTTGATACAACAAGCCTTATGTATGCATCCTTTAAATTATTGCGCTTTACTGTCTCACAAATTTTCTCAGCCATTTCCTCTTTGCTTAAAGGAATATCCAGAAGAAGCGCTTTTGCCATATTGTAAAGCCTCTTTAAGTGATCATCAAGTTTAAAAATAACACCATCGTATGCTCTAATTCCTTCAAAAACACCATCACCGTAAAGGAAACCATGGTCAAAAACAGAAACAGCTGCTTTTTCACTATCTACAAATTCACCATTAACATATACTACAGGCATAATGACTCCTCCCATTTACTCTAATATATTAAAGTAAATTATACCACTTTAAAATTTTAAAGTCAAAATAAACAAAAAGCCCCTAAAGGGACTTTTTGTTTATTTTTATTCAGCTTTTACAGCCCCTGTTGGACATACAGCCTCACAAGCACCACAGTCGATACATGTATCAGCATCTACCTCGTATTTGCCAGTACCTTCGTGAATAGCTTCTACAGGGCATTCTGCAGCACAAGCACCACAGCTAATGCATTCATCTGTTATAATATGTGCCATTATTGTTTCCCCCCCTTTTTATGTATACAGTATATACTTCAAAGCATATTATATAGCATTTATGACTATATGTAAACACTACGTTATAATTTGTTTGTGTCAAGTTCGGATTTTCCAGCCAATAGCGGCAAACCATGCCACGCGTGGAGCGAATAAATTAAGCAGTCCAATAAGTGCTAAAAGTATCGCAAAAATAGCCAAAATACTATCTCCTTTCTTACAACTTTTTAAATATAGAAATTAATAAACTTTACCAATCTTATCAATAGTTTTGAGTTTATTATAGCATTAAAGAGTACAAAAGTATACGTTTTAGCTTTCCTATAAATTTATTATAAGGTATTTTAGGACATGGAACAAGGCATTGGAAGAACTCAAAAAAATTATTAATTTAGTTTACTTTTTGATTGTCTTTTTTGTATAATATTGTTAAAAAGCTAAGGAAGGTGTGATTTAATTGTTATTATTGTCTATATTAGCAATAATGCCTTTAATTATTTTATTATTGCAGCAAAAATTTAAAAAAATAAACATCATGCTTTGACAGCATCACGATAAACGAAAACTATCACGATAGACAGTAGGAATCGTGGTATAATTAGAGTGTACGGCACAGAG
>NZ_JAGGLT010000027.1 GCF_017874545.1 Thermoanaerobacterium butyriciformans
TCTGTGCCGTACACTCTAATTATACCACGATTCCTACTGTCTATCGTGATAGTTTTCGTTTATCGTGATGCTGTCAAAGCATGATGTTTATTTTGAATTTTTGAGTATTATTTATGCAGTCATTCCGCCTACTACTTCTAAAGCAATTCCTGTGATGAAAGAAGCTTTTTCTGAAGCTAAAAATAGTACTGCTTCAGATACATCTTTAGGCTCACTATAGCGACCTAGAGGAACTGATTTAGTTAAAAATTCTTTAGCAGCTTGCGAATCTTCTGGATTAAATTCTTTTTCTAAAGATCTCATCATGCGTGTATTAACTAATGCAGGGCATACAGCATTGACGCGTATTCCAAGACCTGCATATTCTATTGCAGCTGTTTTTGTGAGAGCTATGACGGCAGCTTTTGATGCATTATAAGCACTTGTATTAGGCATACCTTTTAAACCTGCAATAGAAGACGTATTTATAATTGAACCGAATCCTTGCTCTTTCATGACACGCAATACGTACTTTAATCCGTAAAAGACGCCTTTTATGTTTACATCAATGATTAAATCAAGTGAATCCGATGGGTAATCTGTTATTGGCGCAACTTTTCCTTCTACACCTGCATTGTTAAAAAACACATCAATCTTTCCAAAATGATCTTTTGCTTTTTTTACATATTGTTGAACTTGCTCTTCTTTGCTTACATCTGCACATATTAGAAGGTAATTTTCTTTTTGTAAATTCAGATCTTGTGCTGCTTTTTCAAGGGCATCCATGTTTAAATCAACTAAAGCTAATTTAGCTCCCTCTGCAGCAAATGATTTAGCGGTTTCTTTGCCTATTCCACCAGCAGCTCCTGTAATCAATACAACTTTATCTTGAAAAGTCATTAGTAAATTCTCTCCTTTTAAAATTAATTTGCAAAATCAATACTATACAATTTTTTCTAATTTGTCAATAGATGTTTAGTGTTATGGTAAAGATAATCGATACCTTGCGTCGATATGGCGTGACAGCAATAATGTGTGGATTAGACTATCTGGAAGAGTTGAATTTTCAGATGATGTAAATTTTCAGGTCAGCCGCTTAAGCAATATACACTTTGATTAATGTAATGATAAGTTATGTGGCATTTTAAAAGATGCCTTGTAACTTATCATTATTGATGCTTGATAGATTGGATGAATGGTAAGTTGTACTTTACAAGATAGACTTTAGGTGATGACTTAATTTGACCATTGCATATGTTATAATATTAATATAAGTATAAGGATGCATTTCGACTGTGTACATTGATAGTAAATAATTTAGATTGTGGGTTAGGAGGAATTGCCAATGAAGTACGGTATTAGAAAACCAAGCCTTAAAAAGAGCATTGCAGCAAGGACAAGTGTAAAAAGATTTATAAGGCATAATCTTGGCATAAAGGCTCCAAGAGGATATGGATGGTTGACAAATCCTAAAAAAGCAGCATATAATCGGATATATAATAGAACTAGCATAAGTTTGTTTAAGCTCTTGAAAAGTATTTTTAAATAAATTTTTTACATATCAGTTATTAACTTTTGGGAGACTAGCGTGTATATTGGCTTATCGCATGGGACAATTTGGCCTTAAAGCCTGCTGCAGGCTATATAGTTGTAAGTCCATATTACAAAAATGGATTTACAACTTTTACTTTATCAAAATACTGCCCAGAATTTAAATTTTCGATCCATATTATACTGCAATCAAGATTTATAGCACTGCAGACTATAAGAGAATTCCAAAATGAAATCATATAACGCTGACTTATTTGGATCGCATCAAGTATATCCTCGACATTCGATGTATCTAGTTTTCAAAGTCCAAGATCTGAGATAATTTGTGACGCTTGCGAAGGAGATAATGGTCTTTTTACTTTTTTGTAATAGTTACATAAAACTCTGATAAAACTTGAGTGCCCAGACAGCCATTTCTCGTATTCCACAAATCTTTTAATAATTTTTTAGCAATTTCATGTTTTCTGCCGGCAGATATGTCGTGGGAACAGACCAAAATATTCGTATCAACAAATTGCAAACCAATATTATCTTTCATATAAATCCTCTCTATTCCATGTTGTTTTACCTTCTGTGCCTAAATCAATGTTATTTTCTAATATGTCAATATGGTGCAATCTTGCTTTTTCATACAAATCCTCTTTTTTAACTATTTCTTCTAATGTCTTAGTTAGAAGACCAGATACAGATGTTTGTTTATTTATAGCTATATGCTTTATCTTCTGTAATAAATCTTTAGGTAATGATAATGTAATGTTTTGTGTCTTGTTCAATGATATCACCTCCACGTAATTTAGTATAGCACATATTTACGTGTATATTAATGCATTCATTTATCAATGGTTATTTAAAAATACTTAGATTTATGTCATTTCGCAATAGTTTTTAAAATTATTCAGATATTATTGTATTTTATGAATTATTGAATGCCGCATTTCGGTATGATATTATAATTTTAGATTTTAAAGAAAGAGTGAATATTATGAATAGCGAACAATTAGAGACAAAAGAAAAAATACTTAATGCGACGATTGATATAGTTGGCATGAAAGGCGAGGCTACTATTAGGGAAATTACCGAAAAGGCAGGTGTGAATGTAGCATCCATAAACTACTATTTCGGCAATAAAAATAATTTGCTAAAGGAAGTGGAAAATTACTATGCCGAGAAACTCTTAAAGTCTGGATATGATATTTTAAGGGATGACAATTTAAAATCTAAAGACAAACTTTTTAAATGGGCCTTAAATTTAATAGAGTACATGTATAAATACCCTGCATTGATTGCAATCATAGTAAAACTGACAAATGATGATAAAAGCTATAATCCGGTAATGATAAAAAAGATATATTTTAATGATGAAATACGTGAAATAATAGAGGATATAATAAAGGAGATAACAAAAATAGAAGATAATAGAATCTTAAATTTTAAATATCTACAACTTTTTTCTGGTATTTTAGGTACAGTTATAAACCATGTCGTTGTAAAAATATACGGAGATAAAAAAAGCGTTTTGAATATAGAAAACACGGATGAACTGAAGCAGTACATAAAGCTTTTTATAGACAGTATTTTAACATAAATAAACTTTTGTGTTTTTTTTTGTCTTTTAGCATAAGATAATTAAAAGATTGTTATTGCGATTATGTTGACTCATTAATTTTAATATGCTAAACTTAAAACAAATATTTAAAACAATTGTTTAATTATAATTGTAAATGGAGATAGATAAGATGGGAAGCTTTGTAGAAGTAAAGAATATTTCTAAAAGATATAAGATGGGTGAAATTATAATTACTGCAGTTTCAGGTGTAAGCTTCAATATAGATAAAGGGGAATTTACAGTTATAGTAGGTGAAAGCGGTGCTGGTAAGACGACGATTCTTAATATGCTTGGTGGAATGGATACATGTGATGAAGGACAAATAATTGTAGATGGAAATGACATAAGCAAATACAATCAGCGACAGTTGACGACTTACCGCAGGAAGGATATTGGGTTTGTGTTTCAATTTTATAATTTGGTCCCCAATCTTACTGCTTTAGAGAATGTAGAGCTGGCAACGGACATCTGCGATAATCCAATGGATCCTGTAGAAGTTCTTAGAGATGTAGGACTTTCTGAAAGACTGAATAATTTTCCATCACAGCTATCTGGTGGAGAACAGCAAAGGGTTGCTATAGCCAGAGCACTGGCAAAGAATCCTAAATTGTTATTATGTGATGAACCAACAGGGGCTCTAGATTATAAGACTGGAAGGGCAATTTTAAAGTTGCTGCACGAGACGTGCAGGAGATTAGGAATGACAGTCATAATAATAACCCATAATAAGGCTATAACTCCGATGGCAGATAAGGTTATAAGCCTTAAAAATGGCAGTGTTGAAAATATAGTTGTCAACGATTCTCCAGTCCCTATAGAAAGGATAGAATGGTAAATGGGAAAATCTCTATTAAAAGATATATTTAAAGAAATTGCCAATACAAAAAAGAGATTTTTATCTTTGTTCTTTATTGTTTTGATGGGTGTTGGAGTTTTCGGTGGAATAAAAGCAGCAAGCCGAGATATGAAACTAACTGCTGACAAATACGCTGATGACTACAATCTTTTTGATGTGCAAGTTTTCTCAACAATGGGGCTGACAAAAGGCGATGCAGAGAGCATAAGCAAGGTAAAAGGTGTTGCGGCTGTCAATCCTTTTTATACGGTTGATGCGGTTGTAGATAAAAATAATAAGGGCTTTGTCATCAAAGTCATAAGTATAGATCCTTCAAAAATAAAGAATGATAAAAATTATGTAAATAAACCTAAGCTTCTTAAAGGCAGATTTCCTGAAAACAATTCTGAATGTGTTGTAGAGACGAAATTTCTAAAAGATCTTGGCTTTTCTATAGGTGATACTGTAACTATAAATTTGGATTCTCAAAATAAAGACAATATAAAAAGCAAAAAATTTAAAATAGTTGGAGTTGCTGAAACGCCTTATTACATCTCAAGAGACAGAGGTTCCAGCAATGTCGGAAATGGGCAGATACAGGCTTTTATGATGGTACCTCAATCTGATTTTTCAATGGATGCATATACAGAGATAGATGTGCTAGTAGATGGCGCAAAGAAATTTTCTACTTTTTCAGATGAATACTACAATTTTATTCGTCCCGTAAAAGATGATTTAACAAAATTAGGAGAAACAAGAAGCAAAATTAGATATGAAGAAATTAAAAATAAAGCCCAGAAGGAAATAGACGATGCTAAGAAAGAGCTTGAAGACAAAGAAGCTAAATATAATAAAGAATTGGCTGATGCTAAAGCAAAGCTGGATGAAACAAGTGTTATGCTTTCAAATTCAAAGATACAATTAGATAAAAAACAAGCCAGTTTTAATGAGCAGATGGCTTTAAATCAGAAAAAAATTGATGATGGAAAAAGGCAGATTGCAGAGACACAGGCGAGTATATTACAGAATGAAATAGATTTAAATAATGCAGAAGCTGAGATACAGGCAAAAGAAAAAGAATTAAATTACGATGAAAACATGAAAAAATTAAGTTCGACATACGACGAACTTAATAGTTCGCTAAATCAATTGAATTCAGAGATAAACAATAACCCATCTTTGAAAGATCAGTTAAAACCAAAGATAGATGAATTAAATGCACAAATCGCCAGTGTATCTAAACAAATAGATACACTTAATGCAAACAAACAGGCATTAGACTTAAACTTGGCGCAGTTAAATGAGAAAAGGTCTCAGCTTGAAAGTGCCAAAGCGCAATTAGCTGTGTCAAAGGATAATATAGCGAAACAAGAAGCTGCACTTAATAAAGCTAAGATTGATGGTCAAAGACAGCTTGACAGTGCAAGAGAACAATTAAATAATGCTTTAAAAGAATTGACTGATAATGAGAAAAAGTATCAGGAAAACAAAGCAGAGTTTGACAAGCAGATAAGTGATGCTAAAGAAAAAATAGCATTTTCTGAAAAGAAACTTAATGACTTAAAAAAGCCTAGCTGGTATGTTTTAGATAGGAAATCAAATATAGGCTATGTAGAGTATGGAGAGGAAGCAGATAGGATAAAGGCGCTGGGAAATGTATTTCCGACCATATTCTTCCTTGTTGCAGCACTGGTAAGCTTAACATCCATGACTAGGATGGTAGAAGAGCAGCGTACGCAGATGGGCATATTGAAAGCATTAGGATACGGCAAGTTTGCCATAATGTTGAAATTTTTAATATATTCATCAGTTGCAACAATCTTAGGTGGTCTTGCAGGACTTATCTTAGGCTTTAATATACTGCCAAGAATAATATTTAATGCATACAGCATGATGTACACACTGCCTTCGGTTATAACAGAATTTAATATCTATTATGCCGTTGTGGGAATTGTTGCTGCATTGATATCTACTACAGCCGTAACTGTTTTGGTGTGCCTTAGCGACTTAAGAGAGACTCCTGCATCTTTAATGAGACTGAAATCACCTATGGCAGGGAAGAGAGTTTTGCTGGAAAAAATAAATTTTATTTGGTCACGACTTGATTTTATGCAGAAGGTAACTGCTAGAAACATATTTAGGTATAAGAAAAGATTTTTCATGACTGTAATTGGCATAGGCGGCTGTACGGCACTGCTGCTTACTGGTTTTGGAATTAGAGATTCCATAAATATCATTGTAGATAAACAATTTAATGATATTTTTAAATATCAGATGGTTACGACCTTTAAGAGTGATGCTTCTTCAAATGACATAAAAGAGCTTTCTGTAGCTATTAATAATGACAAAGATATAAAGGAAAGCATCATGGTTAATCAATCCAGCGTAGATGTTACAAAAGGTAAAATTAAAAAAAGCGCATTTCTAGTTGTCACTGGCGATAAGGAAAAATTTAAAGATTTTATAGTCTTAAGAAGCAGAACTACTGGTGATAAAATACCATTGACAGACGAAGGAGTTGTCGTAACTGAAAAGCTTGCAAATATGCTTGGAGTGAGGAGTGGCGATTATATCTACTTAAACATCGGTGATGGCAGGAAAGCAAAAGCAAAAGTTATTGGCATAGCAGAAAATTATTTGCAGCATTATATTTATATGAGTTCTTCTTTGTACGAAAAGCTATTTGATAAAAAAATAGCTTCAAATGAGATATTGTCGAAGATTACTAGCAGTTCAAATTCAATAGAAGATAAGCTGTCTCAAAGAATATTGAAATCAAAAGCAGTAATGACCATTAATTTTATATCATCTGTTAAAAAGACACTTCAAGACGTCGTAAACAATTTGTTGTCAGTCGTATTAGTCTTGATTGTATCTGCAGGAACACTTGCTTTTGTGGTCCTTTATAATCTGACTAATATAAATATAACAGAGAGAATAAGAGAACTTGCTACGATGAAAGTGCTGGGATTTTACGATGATGAAGTTTCTATGTATGTAATGAGAGAAAATTTCATACTTACTGTCATCGGAATTTTATTAGGATTTGTGATGGGAATTTTCCTGCACAGGTATCTTATGACGACGGTAGAAGTAGAGATTCTCATGTTTGGACGCAATATTGAACCGATGAGCTTTTTGTATTCTGCACTTATCACAATGGGATTTTCTATCCTTGTAAGCATTGTAGTGCACTTCCAGCTTAAGAAAGTCGATATGGTGCAGTCATTAAAAAGTCCAGAGATTGATTAATGAATAGTATTGTGCTATCATTTAATGAAGATTTCAATGATAGCACAATATTTTCTATTTTTATTGATGAATTCTGCACATTAATTTATAATGTTAATAAGTTATTAAATCTTTATAATCAAAGGAGTGGGTTATATGCCGATAATCAATTCAATAACAAAGGAAAAATTAAGTGACAACGTAAAAAATGCTATAAAGACAGAATTTGCATCTATGATGATGGATGTGGCTGGTAAAAGTGAAAATTGGCTTATGGTGAGATTTGCAGAAGGTGACGACATATACTTTCACGGAGAACCTTTAGATAAAGGGGCAATCGTTGAGATACAGTTAATAGGGAAACTGACTAAGGAACAAAAGGAAAAAATTTCAGCGAAAATCTGCGATATTTTTGAAAATAATTTAAAATATCCTAAGGACAATGTATACATAGTCATTCAAGAATTTACTGGTGAAAATTGGGGATACAATGGCAGCACATTTTAAAGGTGAAAAATTATGTCTGATAAAATAAATTTTAATGTTATAAAGCCTATTGATGAGGCAAGATATCTTACTGCTGAAAATGCATCAAGGTATCGCCTCATCATGCGATATTTTTACCAGAACTATGAGCAGCTTAGATACTGGTTATCTAAAGAGGATGTATATAATTATGTAAAAGGTTTTGATTTGTTTTACGATTATACGATGGAAAAGTGTGAGCAGGATTTAAAGTCTCTGACAGAGTGGAAAAACTTAATAGCTGAGCAGGACACTGGAAGAGCTCAATCTGCAGAAGAATTTAAAAATAAGAAATTTAGATATATGCTTAGCGAGTATTCGATAGAGATAGAAAGGATGACAATTAATCTAGAAAAAATAAAAGGCTATGGTGGTTCCCTAGATCCATCTTTATTTCAGAGATTGTATGAAAACTTAAAGAAAATTGATGATATATCTAAAAGCGATGACTTAGAAGCTGTGTACCGCTGGTGGAAAGATTTTACTTCTGATTTTGAAAATATTTATCACAATGCTATAGACTACATTGCTAGTTTGCAAAGTTCAAATGCAGATGAACTCATGAAGACTGATGCTTTCTTAATATACAAAGACAAACTTACTGAGTATTTAAGAGGATATATAAAGGATCTACAGAGATTCTCTCAGGTTATTGTATCGCTTTTAAATAAGATTGATAAAAAGTCATTAGATAGTATCGTAGAAAAATTGCTGCTTTATGAGGAGAATATACCGAGGTTGGATAAAGACTTTGATATTAATGACGTCAAAGAAAATATATTAAGCAAGTGGGAGAACATAGTATTTTGGTTTAGAGGAAATGGCGATGAAGATAGTGAGGCATATAGGCTTCTTGAGATATCAAATGAGATAATAAGAAAGATTACAATGTATGCAGCTAGAATTTCTGAAAACAGGTTAAGGACTGCCAGCAGGAAAAGTGAATATATAAAGCTTTCAAAGATATTTGCAAATACCGATGATATAGGATATGCACATAAGCTTTCATCAGCCGTATTTGGAGTTTTTCACACGCGACATTTGTACGGCGATTTTGACAAAAGGACTGAAAGCATAAATGAAAGCGTATGGGATGATGTGCCATGTAAATTCTTGATAAGGCCTAAGACGAGAAGTTATACACAATCCACAAAGACAAATGCTATAATAGATAGGGTAGAAGAAAAAGAGATGTGCTTAAGGCAGTACCTTGAAGAAAGACACAGTGAGATTGAGGAAATATCAAAGTATATTATTGACGGAAAGATAGTTTTAAAAGAGTTACCAATAATTAAGCCTTTTATAAGGACAACCCTTTTAAATTGGATAAGCAAATCCTTAAATCAGCCTAAAAATATAGCTAAATCAGAAGATGGCAGGACATACAAAGTCAGCATTTCAAGGAACAAGACGATAACTTTAAATTGCACAGATGGTGTCCTTGAAATGCCTGATATAACGATAGAGTTTTTAGATTGATACGGTGGTGTTTTTAGTTGGAGGAACTTAAAATACTTTTAGAGAACTTTTGGGTTACAAAAGATGATACAGAAATTTTTAATAGAATACGTGACAATGAAAAGAAATTAAGATTATTTGTAGAAGATAAGTTAGGATATCGGCTTATTGTGAATCCGCTTCTTATAAAGTTGGAGAAGATACCGAGCGATGCTGAAGAGTGGATGGGGATCGAAGAATTTCAAAGTCCTATGGACTATGCGTTTTTATGCCTTCTCCTTGCATTTTTAGAGGATATGGGCATAGGTGATCAATTTATACTATCAAATATAACTGAGTATATCGAGATGCAGTATGATGGCATAGAAAGCGTTGACTGGACCCTTTTTAAGCATAGAAAGTCCCTTGTAAGAGTACTTAATTTTGCAGAAAAAATGGAAATGATAAAAGTCGATGATGGAGAGCAGGAAAGATTTACTGATAATCGTGATATAGAGGTTTTATATGAAAATACAGGACTTTCTAGGTATTTTATGAGAATTATGAACAGCGAAATAGGCGAAGAAATGACGATGAAAGATTTTATGAAGGACGACAGGTATGAAGACAACAAGGTTCTTGAGAGAAGGCATAGGGTTTACAGAAAACTTCTTTTATCACCAGCCGTTTACTATGAAGGACCTGACGACCAAGATTTTATCTACATAAAAAATTATAGAAATACGATAGAAAAAGATTTTGACGATTATCTCGATGCGAAGCTGCACATTCATAAAACATCTGCATATATAATTTTCAATGAAAATAAGTTTGCAACATCTTATTTCCCAGACAATAAAAATATATCTGATATAGTGCTTCAAATCGCCTATGTTTTAAGAGAGATGATAGATTCAGGCAATTTAAATATAGGAGTAGATGACACCATTGAAATTACAGAAGGACAATTTATGAATATCATATCTGATGTGAAGAATAGGTTTAAAAGCGGATGGAGCAAGATATACGCTGATATGAATGATGATAAATTATTTAGTGAGATTACAGAATTTATGAAAAGCTGGAAAATGGCGATATACAATGATGATACACACTCATATACTTTGATGCCGATCTTAGGAAAGTTTATTGGCGAATATCGAAGTGATTTTAAAGGAGCAATTCAAAATGGATGATAGATGGATAATTAATAGAGCTGGTCTTCTTAACTTTTGGTATTATGATGATGAAGTATTTGAGTTTTCTGGAGGAAGGCTTCTTCTAAGAGGTTCCAATGGTTCAGGAAAATCTGTAACTATGCAGAGCTTCATACCTCTTCTTTTAGATGGCAATAAAAGCCCTGAAAGATTGGATTCATTTGGTTCAAGGGCTAGAAGGCTTGAAGACTATCTCCTAGGTGAAGAAGATGTAAATGGAATTGACGAGAGAACTGGCTATCTTTATATGGAATTTAAGAGGGAAAATAAGGATAATTATATCTCTATAGGCATAGGCCTTAAAGCAAAAAGACATCAAAGTATGGATTTTTGGGGATTTATTATTAAAGATGGACGGCGTATAGGCATTGACATATTGCTTTACAAGTTAGAGACAGGAATGGATGGGAAAAGAGTCAAAATACCTCTATCCAAAAAAGAGCTTAAAAATTGCATTGGAAGTGGAGGAGAAGTAGTTGACACACAAAGAGAATACATGGAATTAGTAAATAAAAATATATTTGGCTTTTCAAGCATTGATGATTATGATGAACTTATAAAGCTTTTAATACAGCTTAGAAGTCCAAAGCTTTCTAATGATCTAAGACCAACGCATATTTACGACATATTGAATGCGTCTCTTTCACCTTTGACAGATGATGATTTAAGACCTATGTCTGAAACGATAGAAAATATGGATCAGATAAAGCTGCATCTGGACTCGCTGAATAAAAACATGAAATCTTTAAAAAAGCTGAAAAATGAATACGACAGGTATAATAAGTTTATGCTTTATTATAAAGCAGAGAAACTTTTGATGCAGAAAAATGAGCTTTCTAAAGTGCAAAAACAAAGCGAGGAAATAAAGCAAAGCATCGAAAAAAATAATCAGGATGTTTTACAAGGAGAAGGTAAAATATCGGAACTTGCAAGCGAGCTTCAGGCATTGAAAAATAAAGAATTTCAATTAAGGAAAAATGATGCTTTTAATACACAAAGAGAACTTGTTGAAGAAGAAAATATTTTAAAACAATATAGAAAAGACAAGGATTTAAAAGAGATTCAGCTTAAAAAGAAACAAGAGAGATATTTTGAAATAGAAAAAGAATTAAAGAATCTTGAAAACAGAGAATATTCAATTGATAAAAATATAAAGGACAATCTTGAATGTATGGCATCCATATCTGAAGAAGTTAATTTTGATGAGCACAGTTTCTCAGAAGAAGAATTGAAGAAGTCGTATGGCAAAGATTTTGACTTTGACTTTTGGAACAACTCACTAAAAGAGTATACAGGAAAAGTGAGAAAGGCATTAGATGCCATAAATGAGGAGGCAGAGGCAAATCAAAGGTACAATGATGCATTGTTAGAAGAAGATAGATTGAGAAAGGCAAATGAGGATTTAAAGCGAAAAGTCAATGAAATTGAGATTTTATTTGATGAAGAAAAGAACAGGTTTATCGATAAAATTTATGATTGGTCAGATACGAATAAACTTTTGAAGCTTAATAGAGAGGACATTGAAAAACTTGCTAGGCTTGTACTGTCATATGGTGAGACAAGCGTCTACGAAGATCTGATATCATCTATAAGGAAGCCATACGATGATATCAGGGGAAGACTACAGATGGATATGCTTAAAGTCGAAAATGAGTTGGACTTAAAAAATTCCCAGCTTGATGAAAAAGAAGAGGAACTAAGAAAATGGAAAGAGATGGAGGATCCTGAGCCAGAGCGCAATACAGAAGTTTTAGAAAACAGAAAAAGACTGGATAAAGCAGGAATAGCATATGTACCCTTTTATAAAGCGATTGATTTTAAAAATGATATAGATGATGATACAAAGGGGAATATCGAATCAGCTCTTATAGATATGGGAATCTTGGACGCACTTATTGTTTCAAGAAGTGATTTAGACAGAGCAATGAAAATGGATAAGGGCATGGCAGACAAGTATATTGCTCCGGGGACTTTTAACATGAAGCTTAATGTATTGCAGTATTTTAATGTTGTCGATTCAAATAGCGGTGTCAGCTTAGATGAAATTTCAGATGCCTTAAGCAACGTATTTATCTATGAGGAAGAAAATGCAACATATATAAATGATGATGGTACGTATGGAATAGGGATTTTAAAGGGGAAAGCAGCAGGAAATTTAAAGTCAAGATATATAGGTTTTGAATCGAGAAGGCGCTTTAGAGATGAAATGATATCATCAATAGCCAAGGAAATAAGCGCCATAAAAGATGAAATAAGAGAACTAAACGATAGACAATTGTCGATAAAGTCCCAATTAAGTGACCTAGATATTGAATATAAAAATTTTCCAAAAAAAGATGATTTGGAAGAAGCGCTAAGAGAATTGAAAGAAGCACAATCGAATCAAAAATTTACTGAGATTAAGTTGAACGATGCAATACTTACTGCTAAAAAGTTTTTTGATGTGCTTCAAGAAAAGAGAGCAGTTGTAAGGAAATTGACATCGGGAATTGGCATACATGTAGATGTGAAATCTTACGAAGATGCTTTAGGCGAATTAGATGAGTACAAAAATCTTCTACAGAAATTACAGATAAATTACAATAGCTATATTACTGTTTTAAGAAGCATAGAGACTAGAAAAATGCAGAAACAGGATATCGAGTATGACATTGATAATTACAAGTTTGAGATTGATGTATTAGATACGAAGATAAAAAACAGCGTAGAAAAGATCAATGTATTAAAAGAAACCATTGAAAAACTTGGTATAGAGGACCTTCAAAATGAACTTTCACAGTGCATGAAGAGGATTGACGATATACCAAAGGAAATAAATGATTTAACTGCTAAAAATGCTGCTCTTAAAGAGAGAGTAGTCCTGCAAGAAAAAGAATATGAAAGATTGAGAGAAGAACTAAGAAAAAACCAGGATATTCTAAACATATACGATAAAGGATTAAAAGGTGAAATAGCGCTGGGATTTATTGATGAGTTTACAAATCTAGATGATATGTATAAAGCAGCGAAGACCATTCAATCACAGTACAAAGAGATGTTTGCAAAGTTTGATAAAGATAGTGCAAC
Organism: Thermoanaerobacterium butyriciformans; assembly: GCF_017874545.1. Classification (GTDB taxonomy): domain Bacteria; phylum Bacillota; class Thermoanaerobacteria; order Thermoanaerobacterales; family Thermoanaerobacteraceae; genus Thermoanaerobacterium; species Thermoanaerobacterium butyriciformans. The sequence goes on from NZ_JAGGLT010000027.1 coordinate 13,448, forward strand.
AGAAAAGCTTAGAAATGCATTTTACGTTTGTATAAATGAACTTGTGGAATTTGGTCTTTCATTAGATGTAGTAGAAAATGAACAAAGTGATGTTGGTATTGATAATTATCAGGAAATATATAAAGATTTAAGAAGATATCAGATAACAGCAAAAGTAAATGACAAAAAGATATCTCTTTATGGGCTGTACAACATGATCGATGAAGATATAAAGATAAACGAAAACCTTATGAAGGAAAAAGATAGGCAGCTTTTTGAGGACATAATCATGCACAATGTAGGACGCAAGATTAGAAGCAGAATCTTTAAAGCAGAAGAATGGGTTAAAAAGATGAATAACTTAATGTCTCAACGTGATACTTCAAGCGGTCTTAAGTTTCAATTAGAATGGAAGCCAAAAGCTGCTACAAATGAGCAAGAACTTAATACGAGGGAGCTTGTGGAACTTTTGAAGCTTGATGCAGATATGATGAAAGAAGAAGATTTTAATTTAGTAGTTAATCACTTTAGATCAAAGGTTGAAAGTGCAAAGAAAATATATGAAGAAAACAGCAGCAGTGATACATTCCACCAAATAATGAAGAGCATTCTCGACTATAGAGACTGGTTTGAGTTTAAGCTGTATTTCAAAAAAGAAGGGGAAAATCGCAAAGAACTTACAAATAATGCCTTTTACAAGTTTAGCGGCGGAGAGAAAGCCATGGCTATGTACATACCTCTTTTCTCAGCCGTGTACTCAATGTATCAATCAGCGTCATCACAAGCTCCAAAGATTATATCACTTGATGAAGCTTTTGCGGGAGTGGACGACAACAACATAAGGGATATGTTTAAGCTTATAGAAGACTTAGGATTAAATTTCATCATGAACTCTCAAGTTCTGTGGGGAGATTATGATACGGTGCCAGAGCTATCTATATACGAGCTTATAAGACCTAAAAATGCAAGTTATGTGTCTTTGATAAAGTATAAGTGGGATGGAAAGATTAGGCATTTAGTTACTGGAATTGAAGAAAATGTTGAAGAAGCAGATGATTTTTCATATGATGAGGTTGCATTTACAAGAGTAGGTGAGTAGATGAAAGCTGAAGACATAGATTTCTTTAAAAGAAACAAAGGGTATAAAAGGATATTTAAAGCTATTAGGGATAAGTATAAAAGCATAGGAAGGATAGGCGGTGTAATCAAACTCGATGATTTGACGGATTCGGAAAAAGAAATTTTGTCTAGTCATTTTAAAAAAGACTTTAGCAAGCGAAAATCGGTAAATATCGAGGTCAATAAATTTGCAGAGACATTTTTAAATACGAGATTTGAAGAGTACAGCTTGATTGATATATTAGAATCATATTTTGATGAAAAGCTGACCAGCAAAAAAGATGATATGTACCAGTATGCAAATGAAAAAGAAAAGTTCTTTAATAGATTTTTGTCTGATTATGAGGGGTCAAAGTGTTGGCAATGGTTGAAATCTGTTTATGAAAATAAGGCTGTAGGAGCAAGAACGATAAACCAAAGATATGATAGTGATCGCACTTTGTTAAGCAGAGATATAAAATACGTTTGTGATGCATTGAATAGACTTCCAGTTTATGAAGGAAAGAAGCTAAGGTTGCCGGTCTTTTCATCGTATATCACTAGAGATCCGCATGGATTTGATGTAAACACTGACTGCGGTAAAATGCTCATAAATGCATTGGCTACGATTTTTGGAGTTACTGATATAAAAAATTCCGAGGAAGTTGCTGAGCTTTTTTATAGAGCTGGCATCGTGATTGATGAGATATCGAATTTTGTGACGCTTAAAGGGCTTTTGGCTTATAGTACAGACGAGTGTAACAAGGTATTTAAAGCAGCGTATGAGTGCAATGAAGTTTTGCAAGTACCGCTTTACAATCTTAGTGAGATGGACAGGGTTGAGAGTCCCTCAAAAAAAGTATTTGTGTTAGAAAATCCAGGTGTTTTTTTGTCCGTATGTGACTTTATAAAGAAACCTGTTCCACTTGTCTGCGCATATGGCCAGCCCAGATTATCACTGCTTGTCCTCTTAGATATGCTATATAAAAATGGTACAGACATATATTATTCAGGTGATTTTGACCCTGAAGGAATACAAATAGCGCATAGACTTTTCAAGAGATATCCTGACAGATTTCATTTTTGGAGGTATGATGTTGAGGACTACATAAAAGCCTTGTCAGATAAGACATTGACGGAATCAAGGCTTAAAATGCTAGATAAAATCGATACGGCTCAATTAAAGCCTTTAGCAGACAAAATGAGATTATTGAAAAAAGCTGGATATCAAGAGCTTATTCTTGATGATATTATTAAAGATGTATTGTCTATAAATTCATTATTTTAAGTGTATAATAAAAAATGAGCATAACATTTAATTTTATGGATTGCTATGCTCATTACTTATTTTTAATTTATCAATTTTTTTATTTCTTCTTTTGCTAATTCTGTAATCTTGGCTATTTTATCAATGTCCATACCTTCTTCTAATAATTTTTTTGCTATTGCAATTTTTTCTTCTTTTGCGCCTCTTTCAATACCTTTTTCAATACCTTTTTCAATTATCATTTTATACGTCTCAGATTCTTCAATTCTAAACATTCTTACCACCTCCGAAAAAACTTTCTCAATAATTTCTCTTTTAAAAACTATACCTGATAATATCTCTGCCTTAAATGCTATGTCCTTCTTTTTGTTTATGTCCAAAGGAATGTCTTTTATGGCTTCAAGACATCTTTCCAGATATTTTTCCCCTTCTTCTTTCCTTCTATTTTGGTCCATCAATGGAAGAAGTGAATATAAGTCATAATAATCTGTTTCTACGACATCAGTATATTTTATTTCACCAACGTTTATGATCTTATATCTATAGTCTAATGTGTTTTGTTCTCCAAAGTCGTAACTTAAGCTATTTGCCATTTTCACATTGTTTTTTCCTATATAAACGACTATCTGATACGGTAAGAGATTGTGCTTTTCCATTATCTCAAGCGAATATCGAAGCATCCTATAAGGCATTTTTTCGTCATTATCTGATTGAAACTCTATATGCACAGCTACATTTCCTTTGTCTGTAGTACATTTGAATATCATGTCGCTGTCTCTCCGTTCAACTCTTGCAAATTCTATATTAAGTTCATCGATTTTTGTATATTGCAATCCGAGAAAATAGCTCATTATGTCATCAGCCATATCAGAAAAAATATTTTTCATCGTTATATCGTATTTTTGGCTCATATTTCTTCCTTCCGTTTCTCTTTTTATTATAAATATTATATCATATAGTTTTATAAAAAGACATGGTTAAGAAATGACAATGAAATATAATATCACAGTTATAGCATTAATTACGGGCTTTTTGATAATAATGAACAAAATTTATAGATAATTCAAGGTTAATTTGATAAAATTTTAATGATGCGACTTGTGAATGTAATATTTTAGTATATAATATTATATGAAACGCTAATTTTAAAGGAGGGAGTTTTATGGCTCTAAATCAAAACATGTTTAGGATGTACGATATACGTGGTGTATGGAATGATGACCTTACCGAAGAAACAGCAGAGCTTATTGGTAAAGCCTTCGGTACATATATTCAAAATGAAAAAGGCATAAAAGACGTAATTGTAGGCAGGGACAACAGGATATCATCAAAGCCTATAAGGAATGCAGTAATCAATGGACTTGTCTCTACTGGCTGTAATGTGCTGGATATCGGTGTTCTATCGACGCCTGCTTTTTATTATTCACGTATACTATTTAATTACGATGCAGGGCTTATGATAACAGCAAGCCACAATCCACCGCAGTTTAACGGATTTAAAGTTGCATTTGGACCATCAACTATTTACGGCGATGAGCTTAAGAAACTATATCATATTGCGGAAAAAGGCGATTTCAAGACAGGGACAGGTTCTTTGAAATACGCATATCCCATACAAAGCTATATTAAGATGATACAGGACAAAGTAAAACTTGGCAATAGAAAGCTTAAAGTTGTTGTAGACTGCGGAAACGGTACATGCTCAAATATATATCCTGATATTATATACGGCCTGGGGTGCGAAGTATACCCTCTGTACTGCGAATCAGATCCAACATTTCCAAACCATTTTCCTGACCCAGTCAATGCAGACAATTTGAAAGATCTGATAAAAGAGGTTAAAAGACTTGGTGCAGACGTTGGCATAGCTTTTGACGGCGATGGAGATAGGATTGGCGTCGTTGACGAAAAAGGCAATATAATATGGGGCGATATGCTGATGGTGCTTTACTGGAGAGAAATCATGAAAAAGCATCCTGGTGCAGATGCCATAGTTGAAGTAAAATGTTCAAAAGCATTACCTGAAGAGATAAAGAAACTTGGTGGTAATCCAATCTTCTATAAGACTGGCCACAGCCTCATAAAAGCTAAAATGAAAGAAATCAATGCTGTCTTTACAGGTGAGATGTCAGGCCACATGTTCTTTGCAGACGAGTATTACGGCTATGATGATGCGGCATATGCTGCAGCAAGGCTTTTAAGAATACTTTCCAATACGGATAAGACATTATCGGAGCTTCTTTCTGATGTTCCAAAATATCCGTCAACGCCGGAATTGAGATTGCACTGCGATGATGAAAAGAAATTTGATGTTGTAAAGGGCGTGACAGAGTATTTCAGAGAAAAGGGATATGATTTAATAGATATCGACGGTGCAAGAGTTATGTTTGACGGTGGATGGGGACTTGTCAGAGCTTCAAATACAGGACCTGAACTGATTGTAAGGTGCGAAGCTGATACAGAGGAAAGGTTAAGTGAAATAAAAGGTGAACTTGCAGAGGTATTGAAGAAATACGGTGTTGAGCTTAAGTAGATATAAATGGAAGGGACAGTGCTTTTAATGAGATACCTGTCCCTTTTACAATGGGAAAGTTTCTAAAAAAATTGTTGTAAACGGTCACTAAAGAAGGAATTTCAGCAGATAATGTCGAATACATTCTAGAAATGCATAAAAAAGGAGGCAGCATATGTGGAAGATGGTGAAAAATGGTACGTCATATACACAAGAACGGGGGAGGAATTAAAGGTAAAAAGGTTGATCGAATTATTATTTAATAAGCTCAATAAGAAATCTATTAGAGTATTGATACCTAAAAGAGCGATAATTGAAAGGAAGGGTGGAAAGCGAGTAGAGAAGATCAAGTTTTTATTTCCTGGATATGTCTTTATTAAAACTAATATGTGCTTTGAAATATATTATGAGATTTCAAAGTTACCTCATTTTTTGAAATTCTTAAAAGATGATATAGAACCTGCGGAGGTTAGAGATGACGAAATAAGAATTATACTTTCACTTATAGGTGATTCTGACATCGTTGGATTTTCAACAGGAATCAAGATAGGGGGGAAAGTTAAGATAATCGATGGACCGCTTAAAGGCTTTGAAGGCCTCATTGAAAAAATTGACAGGCGGAAAGGAAGGGTAAAAGTAAGGCTAAATGTATCTGGCAATGCTAATCTAGTGGATTTAGGTATACATATTGTAGAAAAAATAGACGATGGTGAATTTAATAAGTTATCTGAAGTGTCGTAGAATCGTAATCAGTTTATAAATTTTTATGGGGTTGTTTTTAAATTGAAAAGATAAATTAATAGCAAAGGGGAGAAATAGACTATGAGTGAGGAAGAAATAGATTTAAGGGAGATTTTGGCAATTTTAAGGAAGAAATTATGGCTTATACTAGTTATAACGATAATAGCGGTTGTGATTAGTGGAGTTTTGTCTTTTTATGTAATAAAGCCGACATATCAGGCTAGTACATCGCTAATTGTAAGCAAATCCCAAACAGCACAGTATAGCAATGGACAAATTCAGTTTCAGGATATTCAGACCAACAGACTTCTAGCAGCAACATATGCGGAAATTGCAACAAGCAGATCGGTACTACAGGAAGCTATAAATAAGTTGAATTTAAATATGACGACAGAACAATTGAAGAAAAATATAGATGTGGCAGAAGAGGGAGACACAGAAGTAATAAACATAAGTGTAAAAGATAATGACCCAAAGACTGCAGCAGATATAGCTAATGCAGTTGCAAATTCATTCGTCGATAATATAGTAAAAATAATGAAAGTTGACAATGTAAGTGTGATTGATGAGGCTATACCTCCTACAACAAAGATAAGTCCAAAGCCAACTCTTAATATGAGTATTGCTGCAATACTGGGCATTATGGTAAGCATATTTATAATATTTCTACTTGAGTATTTTGACAAGACATACAAAAGTGTTGATGATGTAAAAAAATATCTTGATTTGCCTGTATTAGGTGTAATTCCTGAACTTAAAGACTGAGGGGGCTATACAATTGATTGATGCAGATAATAATGTATACAAGAACAATGTTGTTAACTCAAAGACGACAGTTTCAGAAGCTTTTCGTTCATTGAGGACAAATCTACAGTTTACAAGTGTTGATAAAAAAGTAAAAAGCATTTTGATAACAAGTTCGTTGCCAAATGAAGGGAAAAGCACGATTCTAAAAAATCTAGCATATGCATTAGCTATGACTGGCGTTAAAGTGATTGTTGTTGATTGCGATTTAAGAAATCCTACTGTACATCAAATGTTTAAAATACCAAATATGAGTGGATTAACGAATATAATTGTGGAAGATGATAGGTATGAAAAGTATGTTATATCAGATAAAGAGTTTGATAATTTGGGTATAATAACGTCTGGCCCAATACCGCCTAATCCGTCTGAGCTAATTGGTTCAAACAGAATGAAAATTTTTTTAGATAAGCTTAAAGAGAATTATGATTATGTTTTGCTTGATGCACCACCTGTTTTATTGGTAACAGACCCTACGGTACTTGCGCCAGTAGTGGATGGGGTTATTTTAGTTATTCAAGCAAATAAGACAGAAATTGAAGCAACCAAAAGAGCAAAAGAAATTCTTACAAATGTGAAAGCTAATATTCTTGGAGCTGTTTTAAATAAAGTAAAAGAACAAAGAAGTGGCTATTATTATTACTATTATTATAATGATGACGGAAGCAAACATAAAAGGAAAAGAAGGAAAAAATAATGGTTGACATTCATTGCCATATACTACCGGGAGTTGACGACGGAGCAGCCGACATTGATACATCTTTAGAAATGGCACAAATAGCCCAAAAAGATGGTATCAAAACGATAGTAGCAACTCCACATTATATAGAATACGAAAATGAAATAAGTAAAGACTTTATAAAAAATAAATGTGACTTATTAAACAATTATTTTTTGGAAAATGGTATTGATATAAAAATATTGCTGGGCTGTGAGGCATATATTTCCCATATGTTGCCATCAAAATACAAAGAGGGTAGCATTATGTCTATTAACAATGATGGTAAATATATATTGGTAGAACTTCCGATGGTGGAATTTCCCAGCTATGTAGAAGACGTGATATTTGAATTTAAATTAATGGGCGTTACGCCTATAATTGCACATATAGAAAGATATAAATACGTCGACGATAATTTTGATTTAGTGCATAAGCTCATTAAAAAGGGAGCATTAATGCAGGTTAATTCCACCAGCGTAACTGGACTTTTTGGAAGCAAGATTGCGAAGAAGGCTGTTCAGCTAACCAGATTAAATATGGTGCATTTAATAGCATCGGACGCTCATACTGCGAAAGGGCGATCTCCGCATATTGCTGATTCGCTATTAATATTGAAAGATAGCGGAATTGATCATGAAGTTATTGATTATATTGTTGAAAATGGATACAAAGTGATAAATGGACTTGAAATAGATGTTCGCGAACCTGTTTTAAAGAAAAAAGGCATATTTTATAAACTGTTTAAAGCTTAAAATATGCTAAATAAATCATGATTACAAACGCCATGAAATAATGGAGGAATACATATGAAAATAAGAAAAGCGATAATTCCAGCGGCAGGACTTGGAACTAGGTTTTTGCCTGCAACAAAAGCACAGCCAAAAGAAATGCTACCAATAGTTGATAAGCCCACTATACAATATATAGTAGAAGAAGCTGTAAACTCTGGCATAGAAGATATACTCATAATAACAGGAAGAAACAAAAGAGCCATAGAGGACCATTTCGACAAATCTGTAGAATTAGAGTTAGAATTAAAGAAAAAAGGAAAAGAAAATCTTTTAAATCTTGTTGAAGATATAACAAATATGGTGGATATACATTATATAAGGCAAAAAGAGCCGAAAGGACTTGGCCATGCCATTTATTGTGCACATACATTTGTAGGAGATGAGCCATTTGCAGTTCTTTTAGGGGACGATATAGTTGATGCAGAAGTACCCGTATTGAAGCAGATGATAGAACAGTACGAAAGATACAACTGCTCTATAATAGGCGTACAAGAAGTGCCAAAAAGTGAAGTAGACAAATACGGCATAGTAGATGCCAACATGATTGATGACAGGCTGTATAGAGTAAACAACCTAGTAGAGAAGCCAAAAAAAGAAGAAGCACCGTCAAACATGGCCATACTTGGAAGGTATATAATATCACCAAAGATATTTGATATACTAAAAGACTTAAGGCCTGGAGCAGGTGGAGAAATACAGCTTACTGATGCACTTAAAGTCTTATTAAACTATGAAGCAATATATGCATATAATTTTGAAGGAAAGAGGTATGATGTAGGAGATAAATTAGGGTATCTTAAAGCAACTGTTGAATATGCTTTGAAAAGAGACGACTTAAAAGATGACTTTATAAAATACTTAAAAACTCTAAATTTAGCTAGCTGTGATGCTTTGGAAGATGTTGCGATTTCTGGTTTAGATGTAAAATAAGATTTGGTCTAAGGATATTTCCCATTTATTTCTGCCATCATTTGACTTATACGTTATTACATGGTTTACGGTTTTATTGTTAATAAGCTCCCTATACTCTACAGTAAATGTGTAATTTTTGCCACCTACGAGGACAGGGACATTTGCAGACATGACGTAGTATTTTTTGTAACTTTTCGGCACTGGTAATAAAATTTTTGACCACGTTTTTCCTCCATCAGATGTTTTATATATTACAGTTTCCATTTTTCTACAGATACTGTATTTTTATTTTTTTCGATGTTTAAATCCGGCTTTTCGCTACTTGTGGCATGTTTAGCAGTAATTTTACTTGTTATGTTTAGACTATTCTTATTATCAAGTTGACAACTGCTTAAAAGCAGTGTTAATGCTAAAAATATCATTAACAATTTTTTCAATTGATTTTCCTTCCTTGCTTATATTTAACAATATTATACATTTTAATGTTTACTCATTCATTAAATAAATATTAAAAATGATTAAAAGTTTTTAAATTTTTGATTTTCCACTTTATAGGGAATAACATTTTTTGGGATGAATGTTATTAATAAAATAAAAATAAAAATAAGAGTAAAAAATGTATTTTTTTACTCTTATCATGCACATATAAAATTATGCAGAATAATATGGTATTACAGATAATAAAATAGCTACTTATTTCCTGCTAAATAGTATTTGTGATATAATTCTTTGATTCTTTCGATTTCAGCAGGAGAAAATTTTGAATAGGCGATGTTTTTGGCCTTTTCTTTTTCTTCAGGTGTTAAACCACCTTTTGAAAGTGACATTAAATATTGAATATCACTAGCACTGAGTTTTGATGTTATCATTTTTACAATTTCGGCCTTATCAGAAAAAGAAACTGAATTTTCAATTTGTTTAATAGTGTCTTTTGTCACAGTGGAATTAGTTGATGCCTGTGTTTTATTGCTATTATTGTTTGAGCTTTTAGTTGAAGAACTGCTGTTTTTATTGCCCAAAGGATTGTTGTCTTCATTTTTTGTATTTTCATCGTTTTTTTGATTGTCACTGTTTATTTTATCACTGTTGATGTTTTTAGTCTCATGTTGATTGTCATTTAAAGAATTTTCAGTGCTATTTTTCAATACCATGTTTGACAGTAAATTTGATGAAATTTTGTTAAATGCGTAGTTAATTCCCACATATGTTAAACCTGATATGATCAATATTGATATTGATATAATAATTATTGCTTTTTTCATACTCTACCTCGCAATAATAAATGTAGAGGGGAAGAGATTTATCTTCCCCACTTTATATTTTTACTGCATGTCAAATAATCTGCTTATTACGGCAATTGCTTGTGCTCTTGTTGACGTTGAAAGTGGACTGTAGGTAACTTTTGTCATCCCATTCATGATATTATATTTGACAGATGCAGCAACAACTTCTTTTGCCCAACCTGATACATCTTTAGCATCTTTATATTGTGCTAAAAATTTTGTCACTTCGTCTTGGCTGATGGCAGTATCTTTACCCATATATTTCAACGCATTAATAGCCATTGCAGCCATCTGCTCTCTAGTTATATTATCATTTGGAGCAAATTTGTCAGTTGCAACACCTTTTACCAATCCAATATTGTACGCTGTTGTCACGTCATTGTAATACCAATCACTACTTTTTACATCTGTAAATGGTGTTGCTTTCGTCTGGTATGGTATATTTAGAAGTCTGATTAGAAATGCGACAAATTGTGCTCTAGTTACATTTCCATCTGGATTAAAAGTATCAGATGTTATACCGTCTGCTATATGTTTAGACGCCATATATTCTATATCGTCTTTTGCCCAATGATTTGATATATCTTTGAATGTTTTATTGTAGTACATAAGCGCATATGTACTAAAACCATATAGCTTAGTTGTTATAGTATTTGTTGTTTTGTCATATTTGCCGCCTTTATATATAGCAGTATCGTTGTCAATCTTAAATAAGCTTATTTTTCTTGGATCGTATTTTGTCGTATCTATACCATTTAACGACAACTTAACTGTTATTGGTTTGCCAAATGTTGTAATGTATGTATCTTTTCCATCTTTTGTAACTTTGAAGTAGAATTCATATACTTTGCCGAGAAGTGTAAGTGACGCTGTATTTACTTTATCAGCGATTGCCTTAGCTTGTGTATCATCAAGGACATTTACAGAAACTTTAAGTGTTGAGCCATCGTTATTAGATATTACCCCTGCAGGTATATCGAGGCTTATTGCATTGTCTGAGCTAGTAATGGTTGTTTCTTTTGTCAAGTCTACATTAGATGATGCAACAGGTGTACCAACTTCAGTAACTTCTGTTCCACTGCTTGATGAACCACCGCCGCCGATTGCACCACCTCCGCCTCCACCACTGTTGTTTCCACTACTATTAGATGGTGTGTAATTTTGAATACCGTATGCATTTAATACTGCTCGCAAAAGGTTTTGATTATCTATCGACAATCCTTTTGCGGCACTAGAAAAGCTATCTGCAGCAGTGACAATATCGTCTAGAGTTAAATTCTTACCCATATCTTTTAAGAGATCATTAGCTATTTCTTTAAGTGTTGAATTATTGTTTATATAATCTAAAGAATATACAGTGTCTCCTAAAGCGTAGTAAACTTTAAAATTATCGTCTATCCTTAAGTTATTGTGATGTTCTTGAATTAAATTTAACAAACTGCCTGTTTGAACATTGTCTATTAAGAAATTGATGACATTGTTGTGTTCATCATTAAAAGTACTTAATGCATCTTTATTTATGTCCTCTGGTTTTAATGTGACATTTGTTATAGTACCACTTTCAATTTGATTTAGTATAGATTGGCGCTTATCTGATGTTATGAATGTCTTCATTGCATACGCTAAAGATACGATATTGTCTGCAGTTATATTGTAATTTGTTGTATTCATACTAGACAAAGTAGTTGCTATTTCATCTAATAATTGCTTAGTAGTGTTGCTTGTACTCCCATTCACAAAGTTTCTAACTTTTTCTATGATTGGATCTTTTATACTTGAATCTAAATTTGCAAAAGTTGTAGCTGCTTGTTCAATAAATGGGTTTACAATATCAAGTTGAGTATCACTGATAGTAACTGAATCTGCTAATGCTGTAACATTTAAGTAAGGGAAAATAAGTGTTAGTGACAATACAAAAGCTAAGATGATTTTTGACAGAGAAAATCTTTTCAACTCCTTCACTCCTTTACTATAGTATTTTATTGGAATTAATAACAATTATTAATAATCCACCTCCTGTCTATGTAAAAATTTCATCTTTATTATATGACTGTGGAAAAATATAGTCAATATAATTTCGGCAAATTTTCAAAACTTCTGCTAAAATTGTGATTTTTTTTGATATAAATCGACATACTATTTAAAATTTTTTTAAGTACTTCATTTTTAATCTTTCAGTGTTTCGCTATTTTTCACATTATACATCAAATGGAAGACAAAGTAAAAAGCAAATATATAAATAAAAACTTTTTTGGGGAATATATATATTAATGAAATAGCATTGGGGAGGCGGAACTTTTGGGCAAAAAAGAATTATCGGTGTTTTCTATCGCTGCAACATATATAGGTACTGTCGTTGGTGCGGGTTTTGCATCTGGACAAGAAGTTCTTCAGTTTTTTGGATATCATGGCATAAGAGGTTTTATAGGCCTTTTTGTTGCAGCTTTTATATTCATTGTCTATGGGTATTTTATTTTATTACTGGGAAATAGACTTAATGCTGTTTCACATTATGAAGTCATTATGAAAGTTGGTGGACCGATATTTGGAAAGATAATAGATTACGTAATAATATTTTTCTTATTTGGAGCTTTTACAGCCATGTTGGCAGGGACAGGAGCTATTTTCAAAGAACAGTTTGGACTACCTACACAGATTGGATCTATAATGATGGCTGTAATATCTGTTATGACTGTATTGACAGGAATAGCGGGTGTAATCTCTGCTATTTCTTTTGTTGTCCCGATTTTGCTGATTGGCGTGTTTTTAGTAAGCGTACTAGCCATCTTTTATGCACCTGATATTGCGGTAATTGCTGGTATTTCAATGCCGTTTGATGCAGCAGTCAAGAACTTTTTCATTTCTGGAATCATTTATGCATCATACAATTTATTGATGTCTGTTGCAATACTAGCACCACTTGGAAATCAAACATCAAAAAAATCAAATTTAAAGCTAGGTGCTTTATTTGGAGGAATAGGCTTATGGCTAGGTGCTACAATGATTTTGATTGCTATTCTTACAAATATGCCGAAGGCAGCCCAGTATCAAATACCTATGCTGTATATAGCAGGAAAGTATTCTGAAACATTGAAGCTTATCTACAGCTTTATTTTGATTGCAGAAATTTACACGACGGCAGTTGGAAATCTCTACGGCTTTGTTGCAAGGCTTACAGATACAAAAAGCATAAAATACAAGATTTATACGATTGTAACTGGCGGTATAGCACTCATTTTAAGTAATTTTGGTTTTTCAAAACTTGTACACTATATGTATCCGGTAGCAGGTTATGCAGGAATTGTTATGCTTATTGGCCTTACATACGGGGTAATTAAGAAAAAAACTATTTAAAATTGACTATTTGGCTAATTTTTTTTATTTAAGGTTCGAAATATATTATGTATAAGAATTTGTTTGAAGCAGCTATAGACGGGAGTGAAACTATGAATACGTATTTATACGACGTAAAAATAAAATGCCCAGTTTGTGGTAGGGAATTTACTCATACTAAGGTTAGGATGTCACATCTTAAAGTGTTGGAGATAAGAAAAGATTTGTATACTAAATATGAGGGGATAGAGCCTTTTTTTTATGATCCTATCGTTTGTCCAAATTGTGGATATGCAGCTTTAAGCGATATTTTTAACAATATTAGCGACGAAGGTAAAAAAGAAATATTATCAAAAATCACTATCAATTGGACTAAAAGGAAATTTTCAGGAGAAAGGACACCACGAAAAGCGCTTGAGTCATATCTTTTGTCCCTTTATTGTTCAGAACTTAAAAATGATAAGGATATTATTTTTGCGAAGACATGTCTTAGAATAGCGTGGATATACAATATTTTAGGTGATTATGCAAACGAAAACAAATATCTAAAAATCTCATTAGATATGTATAAAAAGGCATATGAAGGCTTTGAAGCATATGATGGAGAGATACAGCTTATATACATGATAGGTGAGTTAAACAAGATATTAGGTTATAGAGACGAAGCACTAAAATGGTTCAATAAAGTTATAAATCATCCTGATAGAAAAAATCATTCTCTGATTGTGAATTATGCGAAGGATGAATGGCAAAGCTTAAAAATATGAGGTCATGTTTTTACATGTAACCTCATATTTTTATATGAAGAGAAATGTACAAAGGGGGGTACAAATGTTTCAAACAAAAAAACCTGAAAATGGAGCAATTTATTTTTTTAACAATGAGGCAGATAAAAAAGGACTGAGGGAAGAGGAAGCACGAAAGAGATTGTTAAAATACGGGCCTAATGTTCTTGAAGAAGGGAAAAAGTTGACAGCATTAGATATTTTTTTAGATCAATTTAAAGACTTTATTGTGATGGTTCTCCTTGCCGCAACGCTTATTTCTGCTATTATGGGAGAAATTGCGGATGCAGTTACAATTACCATAATAATTATATTGAACGCCATCTTGGGTTTTATACAGGAATACAGGACAGAGCAGTCTTTAGAAGCACTAAAAAAACTTTCGGCTCCATCGTCAAAAGTATTAAGAGATGGGGTTATAAAGGAAATTCCGTCAGAAGAAATAACGGTTGATGATGTGATTATACTTGAAGCTGGTGATAGAGTACCTGCAGATGCTGTCGTTTTTGAATCATATAATCTCAAATTAGATGAATCTATTTTAACAGGCGAATCTGTTCCGGTATCGAAAGAGCCCACGGAGATAGGAAATAGAAGGACTGTACAGAAAAAAAGCATTATATACATGGGGACAGTAGTCACAAGTGGAAGATGTAGGGCACTTGTTGTGGATGTCGGCATGAGGACAGAGATGGGCAAGATTGCAGGCATGATTAAAGAAATTGACGACAATATGACACCACTTCAAAAGAGGCTGGACAAATTGGGTAAAGTTCTCGTAACAGGATCATTATTGATTTGTGCCCTTGTGACAGTGCTAGGCATAGCAAGGGGGGAGTCCATATATTATATGTTTTTATCAGGTGTAAGCCTTGCTGTTGCTGCTATTCCAGAAGGGCTGCCGGCAGTTGTAACGGTATCCCTTGCAATAGGCGTGCAGAGGATGTTAAAAAGAAATGCCATTGTAAGGAAACTTCCAGCCGTAGAGACACTTGGATGTACCAATGTTATCTGCACTGACAAGACAGGTACGTTGACAGAAAATAAAATGATTGTAAAAAAGATTTTTGCCAATGATGATGTAGTAGAAATCGAAGGAAAAGATCTTAAGAGCAGATTTGTATCAAGAGGAATAAAAATAGTTCCATCTCATGATGCAACAATAAGAAGACTTTTGGAGATCGGTGCTGTATGCAATAACTCTGATGTGA
The DNA here is from genome assembly GCF_017874545.1 of Thermoanaerobacterium butyriciformans. Taxonomy (GTDB): domain Bacteria; phylum Bacillota; class Thermoanaerobacteria; order Thermoanaerobacterales; family Thermoanaerobacteraceae; genus Thermoanaerobacterium; species Thermoanaerobacterium butyriciformans. Next base: position 28,885 of record NZ_JAGGLT010000027.1, read on the forward strand.
AAATAGACAGGTTTAAGGTTCGTAATGAATTTGTTGATGATGTTAAATATTACGGCGATCCTACAGAGGCAGCTATTTTGTATGCATCTATTTTAGGTGGTATATCAAAAGAGTCTGTAGAGCGAAAGATAAAGCGCATTGAAGAGATTCCATTTGATTCTGACAGAAAAAGGATGAGCGTCGTAGTTGAAGAAAATGGCTTGATGTATGCATTTACGAAGGGTGCCCCAGATGTTATAGTCCAACTATGCACTAAGGTTTTAAAGGACGGAAGGGAAGTTCCGATCAGCTCTTTTGAAAAAAAGAAAATACTTGAGGTGAATGAAAGGTTCAGCAGAAGTGCTCTTAGGGTTTTGGCATTTGCATATAGAAGGCTGCCGAAAGGCATTAGATATGATTCAACAAATATTGAAAGAGACTTGGTTTTTGTTGGATTAGAAGGAATGATAGATCCCCCAAGAAAGGAAGCCTATGAAGCTGTTTTGAAATGTAAACTGGCAGGAATAAAGCCAATTATGATAACAGGCGATCATAAACTGACTGCTGCTGCAATTGCAGATGAATTGAATATACATAGCAAGACAGAAAATATCATGACAGGTGACGAAATGGACAAAATAGATGATAAAACACTCTGTGAAGCAGTGGAAAATACGACAGTATATGCTAGAGTCTCGCCAAAGCATAAGCTGCGCATTGTCAGAGCTCTTAAGAAGAGGGGCTATACTGTTGCAATGACTGGAGATGGAGTAAATGATGCACCTGCTATTAAGGAAGCTGATATTGGAATCTCAATGGGGAAAAGCGGTACAGATGTAGCAAAAGAGGCGTCATCAATGATTTTGACTGATGACAATTTTGCAACTATAGTTGCGGCTATTGAGGAAGGCAGAATAATATACGACAACATAAGAAAATTTATAAGGTATCTCCTTTCTTGCAATATTGGCGAAGTCATTACTATGTTTATAGCGGCTTTGACATCGTTAGAGCTTCCACTTATACCTATTCAAATTTTAATGGTGAATCTTGTAACAGATGGCTTACCAGCTCTAGCTTTAGGTCTTGATCCTGCAGATAAGGATATAATGAATTTAAAGCCGAGAAAAGCTGGTGAAAGTATATTTTCAAATGGACTTGGTATTAGAATAGGCGTTGTGGGGTTTTTGATGGCTATTTGTACTTTATCTTCCTATGTATTTGCATTGACATACGGCACTTTGGATAGAGCAAGGACCATCGCTTTTTCTACCCTTGTCATGGTTGAGCTTATACACTCTTTTGAATGTAGGTCTGAGAGGCATTTGATATTTGAACTTGGTGTGTTTAGCAATAAATATCTTGTAATTGCCTCTACTACATCGTTTTTGCTATTTGCCTCCACCATATACATACCTTTTTTAAGTAATGTCTTTAAAACTGTACCACTAACTTGGTTTGACTGGCTAATAGTAGTGTTTTTCTCATCGATAGAGTTCGTATTTAACAACTTATATACAGCATTTGTACTGCCAAAAAAAGAGGCGAAGTGAAATTACTTCGCCTCTTTTAAGACTTTTAATGAGTACCTAAGCTCCAGGTAGTTTACAAGTTTTTTTATTAGTTCTTTCTTATCGCTGTTTAAAATATTCCACTTATGCCTATAATCGGCTATGACTGATTCCTTAACAGTATTTTGGTTCAATGTATCTACATTAACTTCTTTGTAGACGAAAAGCCTTGAGACTCTTCCGCTGCCTTTTGCTAATGTATTTGGATTGATGCCATAATCTACAATATCATCTTGTACTAAAGCATACCACTTGTAGCTGTCTATTTTTCCGTATATTATTCCGTATTTATTTGTTTTACTGTACACCTTTATCATAGAGAGAATTCTCCTCCAATAGAAATTCATTCTATTAGAGTTTATTACTTTGTCCTAAATTTTATTCATGTATTCAGGAAACCATAAAAGAATTTCTCTTTTTGCACTTTCCACGCTGTCGGAACCGTGAACTATATTAAATGTCGTATTTGTGCAGAAATCGCCTCTGATTGTCCCTGGCTGAGCATCTTCAATCTTTGTAGGGCCATTTAAAAGCCTTACCATTTTTACTGCATTATCACCCTCCAGAACCATAGCGAAAACAGGACCAGACGACATATATCGGATAAGGTCATCGTAAAAAGGCTTATCCTTATGCTCTTCATAATGCTTTTGAAGCAAGTCTAAAGATGGTGAAATGACTTTTGCAGCTACAAGATTAAGCCCTTTGTTTTCGTACCTTTTTAATATTTCCCCTATAAGGCCCCGTTTTACCCCGTCTGGCTTCACCATAGCAAATGTCTTTTCCATTTACACTCCATCCTTTTCTAAATTATTCTTTTTATTAATTTTATCCCTAACAAGTGATGTTAATGCACAAATAATGGAAAGTACTCCAGCTACAATGTACGCATCTCTCAACCCAAATAAAAATGCATTATTACTGCTTATCTTCAGAGATTCATAAAACATTTCTCTGTTGGTAAATATAGCACTGCCTATTGCAATACCCAGAACCATTCCAGCATTTCTCATTGTTGCTAAAAAGGCGGATGCGATACCAAGCCTGTTTTTAGATACGCTGCCCATTACAGAGCTGTTGTTTGGTGTCTGAAATATACCATTGCCAATGCCGAAAAGCCCCAGTCTTAACATGATTGATGACATTGAAGAATGCAGATTTAATGTGGACATTGAAAAAAGTGCTATAGCTGTAATTAATGCACCGATTGTTGATAGAATTTGTGCGCCATATCTATCTGATAAAATTCCGCTTAAAGGCGCAACAACAAGCATTATTAGAGGAAAAGACGTCATGATTATACCTGATAGGTCTGTAGAATACCCTATTCTTTGCAAAAGGAAAGGAGTCAGAAATGTCATTGTGTTTTGAGCCATGAAGTTTATTAAAGTGCTGAGATTTCCAAATGTAAACAATCTGATTTTAAACAGGCTTAAGTCAAGCATTGGAAACTCCAGATTATTTTCGATCATAATGAAGATTATGAAAAACACTATAAATGTTGCAAGGGAAATCATGCTGGGGATTGAAGTCCATCCCCAAGTTCCTCCTTCAGATATAAACAGAAGCAAACCTGTAAGAAATAAAAATGCAGACATGGCGCCTAACGGGTCAAATTTTTCTGGTACTCCTTTGTTGTCAGGTACTACTACTTGAGCCCAGATAAAACCGATTATTCCTATTGGTATATTTATATAAAATATAGATCTCCAGCCAAGGTATGTAAGCAAAAAGCCACCTAATGTTGGTCCTATAGAAAGTCCTATTGAAACTGCCATTGCATTAAAGCCTAATGCCTTGCCTCTTTCGTTTGGAGGAAACGTTGCTGTTATTATTGCTGGAGCCATAGACATAAGCATACCTGCGCCAATAGCCTGAAAAGCTCTTACAACGATCAACATATAAATATTGTTTGACATACTCAATATGGCAGATGTAACGGAAAATGTTATTAAGCCGTATTGATAAAGTTTTTTGTAGCCAACCATGTCCCCAAGTCTTCCAAATGTAAGCATCAGACTTGATAGCATTAATAAGTATGTCATGGAAATCCAGCTTGTAGTTGTTATATCTGTGTGAAATATTTTTGCAAGTTGTGGCATTGCTATATTTGTTACACTGCCGTCTATAGGTCCCATTACGGTACCTATTAAAACAGCCGATAAGATTATCCATTTATTAGTGCGAAGTTTTTCCATATAGACAATTCCCTTTCCTGATAAATATAGCTTAAAGTTATTATAACATAAATCTCCATTAGAAACTAAATGGACTGTGAAGTTAAGGCATCACCCAGTATTGCTTTTTTAGACATATTTGTCTATAATTTAACTTGTATTATTTTAGCGGAATAGGATGTGTACGGATGGTAGATATTAAAAGGCTTTTAATTGTTTGCTTTTTTACGATGGTAATAAATTTAATAGATACGTTATCATATTCTATAAGACCATCTGGTGTAAGGACAAAAAAGCTTGCAGTTTCACTATCGCTTTTCAACATTATGGCTGTAATTTCAAGGCTATCAAACATGATACAGGGACCATTTCTTGGGAGTTTAGTTGACATATCGATAAAATACAATATGGTTTCACTTCTTGGTTTAAACATGAGACTTGTATTATTGTCGGCAACAATGGGTGCAGTCATTGGAGCGCCTCTTATGCCAACGTTTGTATCTGTGTTCTCTGCAGCAATCAATGGTATGGAGACTGCAGGTTCTGTGCCTAAGCTTATATTGATGTCTTTAAAATGGGAGAATATAAAGAGGATACGAAGCAAGATAGTTTTGCCTAGGCTTAGCATGCTTAAAGGCATTAAAGAGACTAATATACCAAAAAGCTTTTTGATTTACAATGTCATAATAACGTCTATTTATACAACGGGTATAATTTCGTCATTGTATGCTGGAGCACTTCTTCCTGAATTTCGCACAACTGCTAGCCTTCTTTCAGGAATAGTTAACGGATTCGCTACTATTCTCTTAACAGTTATCGTTGATCCTGTTGCAGCACTGATTACAGATCAAGCACTTGCAGGGAAGAGAACTCAGAAAGATGTCAATACTATGGTTGTATTGCTGGTATTTGGCAAAATAATTGGTACATTGCTTGCACAAGTCGTGTTTTTGCCGGCATCTCACTTGATTCTTTTTGTCACAAAATTAATTGTTTAATGAAAATTTAACACAGAGTTAATAAAAATGGTGTATAATATTATAAAAATGATACTTATGTAATCAAAGGAGATGGATAGCCTTGAATTTTATAAATCCCACAAAAGGCCTTTTAGATCTTGATAAGATGTTTGATGATATTATAGAGTTTATAAAAGATGACAAAGATTCCAGCTACAAACTTATGATAGGAACCGATTCGCAGCCTGGTAGAGTTATATGCTTTGTTTCGGCTGTTATCATATATCGCGAGGGAAAAGGCGCTAGATATTATTATAGAAAATTTCAACATAAAAAAATTCCATCTCTTAGGCAAAGGATTTTCATGGAGGCCAATTACAGCATAGAACTTGCAAATCTTTTATCAGCTAAATTTGAGAAGATGGGCAAAACTGATTTCAATATAGAAATACATCTTGATGTTGGTGAAAATGGGAAGACGAAAGATATTATAAAGGAAGTAGTTGGAATGGTTACAGGTTGTGGCTTTGACGCACAGGTAAAACCTGATTCGTATGGAGCAAGTAAAGTCGCTGATAAGTATACAAAATCCATGTAATTTTGTTTAGGGTATAAAAACCTCTTTTTGAGGTTTTTATTTTTAAATAATTTTCACGCGACTATTGCAATAATGGAATTTAGTGGTATAATATAAGTAAAGATAAAAGATATTAATTAATAATTATTATAAATTGCGAGGTGAGATTATGGATAAAGTTGTTAAAATAAAAAATGATGTTTATTGGGTAGGAGTATTAGATCCTGATCTTGAGTATTTTGACATAGTATGGAGGACGCCATGGGGAACGTCATATAATTCTTATTTAGTAAAAGGCAACGAAAAGATTGCTTTGATTGAAACGGTTAAAGAGCCATTTTACGATGAATATATTGATAAGATAAAAAGTCTTGTTGATTTAAAAGACATAGATTATATAATAATGGATCATACGGAGCCCGATCATTCAGGTGCACTGCCGAGACTTCTTAAAGAGGCTACAAATGCAGAGGTCATTGGTAGCAGGACGGCTATCACATTTTTAAAAGGCCAGATAAATCGTGATTTCAATTCAAGAGTTGTAAAAGACGGCGATTTTATTGATTTAGGTGGAAAGACTTTGAGATTTATTATGGCACCTTTTCTGCATTGGCCTGATACCATGTTTACGTATTTAGTAGAAGAAAAAATTTTATTTACATGTGATGCTTTTGGCTGCCATTATACTCCTAAACATTTATTTAATGACCTTGAAGATGATTTTTCTGACGCATATAAGCTGTACTTTGATTCTATCGTAAGTCCTTTTAAACCGAAAGTTTTAGAAGCTATAGAGAAAATTAGAAATTTACCAATCGATGTGATAGCGGTAGGTCATGGGCCAGTATTGAGAAAAGATATAGAAAAATACGTTGAGACATATAAAAAATGGAGCACATATGATACAAATGCAAAGAAGAAAGTGCTGATATACTATGTTTCTGCATACGGCAATACTAGAAAGATGGCAGAAGAGATAAGCAATGGCATCAAAGATTCTGGGGTTATAGACGTGGATATATACAATGCAAAGGCAGTTAATTTAGATGATGCAAGGGATAAGATTGAAAAAGCAGACGGGCTGCTGTTTGGTTCGCCGACGATTACTGGTGACGCTGTTGAACCCATCTGGGATGTTATAGATAGGATAAATCCTATAAAAAATAAGAATAAGCCTGCTGCAGTTTTTGGCTCATATGGATGGAGTGGCGAGGCGATACCTTTGATGGAGGAAAGGCTTAAAGGGTTAAAGCTTAATTTGGTTGAGCCAGGTCTTAAAATTAATTTCATTCCAAGTGATGATGATTTAGAAAAATGTAGGGATTTTGGAAGAATATTTGCATCATCACTTGTGTAACATAAAAGTGTTATATGCATCTTGCATATAACACAAATTAATTTTTTACATATATAAAATTTGAAAGGAATGATCGTAATGGATTTTGTTATAATAGGTAACGGAATTGCTGCATTATCAGCTGCTGAAAGCATTAGAAAAAATGATAAAGAATCTAAAATAACGATGATTACAAGGGAACCGTACAATACATATTTCAGGATGAAATTGTCTCATTTATTGGGACATGAGTACGAATTAGAAAAACTATACGTTAGACCGGAGTCTTGGTACAAAAGCAATAATATTGATATTATGCTAAAGTGTAGTGTAGTGTCTTTAGATACAGACAAAAAAATTATACACTTAGATAGTAGTGATAAAATTAAATACGATAGGCTTATAATTGCAACTGGAAGCTATAGTTTTATTCCGCCGGTTAAAGGAAGAAACAAAAATGGTGTTTATGCAATAAGAAGTCTGTATGATGTTAATAATTTAAACAAATATATAAAAGACAAGAAAAGAGGAATTGTAGTTGGAGGAGGATTATTAGGGCTTGAAGCTGCATGGTCATTAAAACAGGCTGGATATGATATAAATGTTATTGAATTTTTTCCGAGACTGTTGCCTAAGCAATCTGATGAAGAAGGCTCAAAGATTATTGAGAATATTATAGAAAACAGTGGAATCAAACTCATACTGAATGCAGAGGTAGCAGAGATAACTGGCGATGATGCAGACGGTGTAATATTAAAAGATGGGAGAAAAGTCCAAGCTGATTTTGTGATATTTTCAGCAGGAATCAGACCTAATGTAGATATAGCAAAAGATTCTGATATAAAAATCAACAGAGGGATTTTGGTAGACGATTTCATGAGAACGAATGTGGATGATATATTTGCAGCAGGAGATGTTGCAGAATATAATGGCAAAATATATGGTCTTTGGACTGTTGCAATGGCGCAAGGCAGAAATGCAGGGTTAAATGCGGCAGGCCTTAGGACAAAATACAAAGAAGTCATTCCATCAAGTACATTAAAAATAACGGGCGTTGATGTATTTTCGTCTGGCGATATATCTGGGGAAAAATCCACTACATACAGTTATAAGGATGGAAATATTTATTATAAGCTGTTTATAAAGGATAACAAATTAGTCGGTGCAATTCTTATTGGCGATATAAGCAGCTCTACTAAAATCAAAAAAGCAATTGATTTTGGATATAATTTAAAAGAGATTTTGGATTCCTCAAAAGATGCTAAAAGTATACTTGAAACTTTATAATACTTGGATTTCCAAGTATTATAAAGTTCTCTTATTGAGTTTAAGTTTATTGAATGTTAATGGTGCACCAATTGAAAGCCATAACCCGCATATGAGATATCTTACAATATTAAACACATTTGTATAAGGCAAAATATATTTTAAACCATTTTGTAAGGCCAAGAAAATTAATGCACCTATCATAATCTTGTATATCTGTTTTTTAATTGAATTACTAACTGTAAAAGCGTAGTATTTTTCATCAACAAAATATCCTATCAAAATACCTGATACCAGTCCCATGTATTCAAAATTTTCAGTATATGGAAACAGAATTATTAATGCAGTAGGGACAATAATTGCTAAGATTACTTTATAGGCAAGTTGTATATCAAATTTACTTTCGACTATGATGCTATCCACAAGTTCACCGATAATTATTATTAAAACGGCAATTAATATGCCTCCAATTATGTCTACAGGCCAATGAACTCCTAAATACAGCCTTGATAGGGAAACGAGAACTATAGAAGCTATTCCTAAAACATTGATGCATTTTCTGTTGTACTTAACCATCAGTGTTCCCCAAAAGGTAGTTGTTCCCTGCGCATGACCGCTTGGAAAAGAGTATCCGCCGGCAGATTGAGTAAAAATCGATCTTATGCCTGGATAGCCAATTGGCCTTTGAACCATTGTTACATTTTTTACTACAGTATTGACATAAACAGATGACAAAAGAATTATACCAATTTTAAGTCCAAATCTCTTATCAACGCACCAATAAAATATAGGCAATACTAAAAAATAAAAGTAAGAGCTGCCCATCATGGTAATACCGATAAAAATATAATCTAAAATTGGATTTGATAAAAGCTGAATATCTTTTATAATAGCTGCTTGCATTTTATCACCTCAATATATATATTCTACAATTTTAGAATTCTTCCTTCAATAAAAATCAATTTATTTTCTCGATTAGTTATAATTAAATTTGTCGAAAATTATTTCCTGTTGGCAAGAAGGATTTTTTTATTTTATAAAGAATAATATATATAGGTGGTGTTAATGTGAAACCAGAAAAGATATTTTTGAGAGATATGGAGAAAAGGGATAAAAGGACATTTTCGATGTGGCTTAGAGATGTTGATGTAGTGAAGTTTCTTATAGATATGTTCAGGGTATCGAGAAAAAGCGAAAATGTATTAAATATCCCGTTTGGGAAAAATAGAAAAATATTTATTTTGCAGACCAATGATGGAGATAATATAGGCTTTTGTGGACTTTATAATATTAATTGGCAATTGAAAAGATGCAGTTTGTATGTTTATATTGATGATTGTGAAAATGTAAGCGATGATGTTATAAATGATGCTATGAATTCAATAGTAAAAAGCATATCCCTGCTTAGCAAGTTTAAAATATTGGAAGTTCACGCGAAAGCTGATATATTGAAAAAATATATGAATAATATGAATAACGCAAAAAAATGCAACAATGAGTACATTTTTGAGATAGGATTAAATGGGAAAATCGTATAAAGGCCTTTTAAGGCCTTTATTTACTTTTTATCAAATAAATAATATAATACAATACAAGTGATTCTTATTTAAGAGGTGCTTTTATGAATATACCGAATATCTTAACGATGATTAGATTTGTGTTGATACCCGTATTTGTTTACAGTTTTTTTTACATAAACAATGGCAATATATACGCTGCAGTTATATTTATAATATCTGGATTGACTGATGTTCTTGATGGATATATTGCCCGTCATTACAATCAGATAACAAAAATAGGCATATTGATGGATCCATTGGCAGACAAGCTGATGATAATAACAGTGCTAGCAAGTCTGTGGATAAAGGGAATAATACCCTTTTTTATAATATTGATTGTAATTGTAAAAGAGGTTACCATGATCATTGGCGCATTTATTCTATACAGGAAAAAAGACATTGCAATACCTGCCAATAAATTTGGGAAAGGGGCAACACTACTTTTTTACATCGCAATAATTTTTTCAATTTTTGATTGGCCTTATGGTCTTACGTTAATGATAATAGCACTGCTACTTGCGCTTATAGCTTTCTTTATTTATTCAGTTGAGTTTAAATTTTACAATTATAAACAATAGATTGTTTTATAATTTTGCAGTTTTGATTTTTGGAATTTTTATGTTATATTTTTTGAGGAGGTATGGTTATGAGACTAGAAGAAAAATATGAGAATTTAAAAAAGTATATAAAGGAACTTGGAAGTGCTGTCATAGCATTTTCAGGTGGAGTTGATAGTACTTTTCTTGCGAAAGTTTGCAAAGATGTGCTAAATGATAGATGTTTAGCTGTTACGGCCACATCATCTACATATCCGGAAAGAGAATTTAAAGAAGCTCTGGAGCTTGCAAAGGAGATTGGTATAAGACATAAAATAATAAAATCTGAGGAACTTGAAATAGAGGGATTTTCTAAAAATCCTATAGATAGATGTTATTACTGTAAAAGCGAATTGTTTTCTAAGCTTAAAAAAGTTGCTGATGATGAAGGAATGGAGTATGTTTTAGATGGAACAAATGCTGATGATACGGGAGATTTTAGGCCTGGGAGGCGTGCGGCAAAAGAATTAGGTGTCAAAAGCCCTCTTTTAGAATGTGGCTTTACGAAGGACGATATAAGGGAGATGTCAAAGAATTTAGGTCTTCCTACATGGAACAAACCTGCTTATGCCTGTCTTTCATCCCGCTTTCCTTATGGACAAGAGATAACAAGTGAGAAATTGTCGATGGTTGAAAAATCAGAAGAATACCTTTTAAAATTGGGCTTTGTGGGATTTAGAGTGAGGCACCATGGCGATATTGCCAGAATAGAACTTAATCCAGATCAGATTAATATGATGTTGGATGAAAACATCAGGAAAAAAGTTGTATCAAAATTGAAAGAAATAGGCTTTAAATATGTTTCACTTGATCTTGAAGGTTATAGAACAGGCAGTATGAATGAAGCAATATCGGAGCTGATAAATAATGTACGATAACGTAATAAGGGATGTTCTTAAAAAATATGAAAATGGCTATATAGGATTAAATGAGGCAGTTGATATATTAAAAAAGCTTCCATACGAAGATTTAGGTTTTGCAAAGATTGACTACAATAGAGAAGTTAGACGAGGTTTCCCTGAAGTCATTTACTGTGAAGGTAAGACGCCTGAACAGGTTAAGGAAATAGCGCTTAGGATGTATGAAAGGGGAAGCAATGTTTTAGGTACTAGGGCGTCTATTGAACACTTTGAAGCATTGAAGGAGGTATGCGATAAGGCAGTTTATTACGATGTGGCGAGGATTATATCGATTAAATCAGAAGAGATAATGCCTACAAAAGGTGTTATCGGTGTTGTGGCAGCAGGTACATCTGACTTGCCTGTTGCAGAAGAAGCTGCTGTAACGGCAGAACTTATGGGGAATTCTGTAAAGCGTATATATGATGTAGGTGTAGCTGGAATACACAGATTAATGAGCAAAGTTGAAGAATTGAGAAAATTTAGAGTCATAATATGTATAGCAGGAATGGAAGGTGCACTACCTACTGTAGTCGGAGGGCTTGTGGCTTGTCCAATTATCGCAGTTCCAACAAGCGTGGGATATGGAGCTAATTTTCATGGACTTTCTGCACTACTTGCTATGCTTAATTCATGCTCCAGCGGTGTCAGCGTAGTAAACATCGACAATGGGTTTGGTGCAGCTTATTCAGCAAGTTTAATAAATAAGATAGGAGAGTAATGATATGAGATTTCTATACTTTGATTGCTTTGCTGGAATTTCTGGCGATATGACTATTTCATCTCTTCTTAGCCATAGTATCGATATTGATAAATTTAAAGGCGAATTAAGTAAATTGCCACTTGATGGATATGATTTAGAATTTGGAAGCGCAAAGAAAAATGGCATAACTGCAAATACTTTCAAAGTTAATTATGATGACCATCACCATCATCATAGAACTATGAAAGATATAGAGAATATCATAAATCGAAGTTCGCTGAATGATGATGTAAAAGAAATGAGTCTTAAGATATTTCGCAATTTAGCGGATGCTGAAGGCAGAGTGCATGGGATGTCGCCTGAGGAAGTTCACTTTCATGAAGTCGGTGCAGTTGATTCTATAATCGATATAGTTGGGACATCTGTGCTTATAAATATGATTGCACCAGACAAGATAATTTTTTCAAAACTTCCTGTAGGATCAGGTTTTGTAAATAGCCAGCATGGTGTGATACCTGTACCTGCACCGGCAACAGCTGAGCTTTTAAAGGGTATACCGGTGTATGACAATGGAATAAGTGGAGAGCTTGTAACGCCTACAGGTGCAGCTATAGCAAAAACAATAGCTGATGAATTTGGAACGATTCCAGAAGTGAAGATCGATTCAATAGGATACGGTGCTGGATTTAAGGACTTTGAGATTCCAAATGTTTTAAGGACGATGATAGGCACGATAGATGTAAAAAAAAAGTAGAAAATCTTACTGTTCTTGAAACGAACATAGATGACATGAGTCCGGAATATTATCAATATATATTTGATAGACTTCTTAAAAACGGAGCTTTGGATGTTTATATTACTCCAATATTTATGAAAAAGCAAAGACCTGCAAATATGCTTTCTGTGCTTTGTAAAGAAGAGATGGCAGATTTACTGCGAAAGATAATATTCGAAGAAACATCTACATTTGGCATAAGAGAGTATAAAGTAAATAGATATGCACTTCAAAGGGAATTTAAAACTATAAAGACACCTATTGGTAATGTAAGAGTTAAAATGGGTTATATGGATGGCAAACTCATAAAATCACATCCTGAATCAGACGATGTAAAAGCTATTGCTGAAAAAACCGGGCTTTCTATATTATCAGTTTTGAAAATTTTAAAAGATTATGAAGATGAAAATATCACGTAAAAATACTGAAAGTACTAGCTTTCAGTATTTTTACTTATCTGTATACATTTTTAAAACAGGTCTTAATTTTAGAGATAGATATGAAGATATTAAAACTTTTATAAAATCACCTAATAAGTATGGTACTGCTCCTAATAGGACTGCTTTTTTAATTTCCAACCCAGCCACAACACTTAGCTGCAAAACGCCTAGCGCATATACAATCAATATACCGCCAATAATATTTGCCAATATTAATTTAAAAAAGTTGATGTTTCCTATTCTCACAAGTAAAGATATGACAAAAGAAGTTATTGGCATAGCAATTAGGTAACCGCCTGTAGGACCTAACAGTACGCTAATACCGCCATGAAATCCTGCAAAAACAGGAATACCAATCGCACCAAGTGCAAGATAGATAATCATGCTGAATAATGACGTGATAGGATCTAATAGGCTTCCAGACAACATTAATGCAAATGTTTGGCCTGTTATAGGCACTGGCGAAAAAGGCAGCGGTATACTTATAAAGCTCATGACAATTGTGATAGAAGCAAACATAGATGCAAGTGTCATCTTTTTTAATGAAAAGATAGAATTGTCATTATGTACTATCAAATTATTCACCTCGCCTTTGCAAATTTATTTATAATTATAAATGATATAATCTATATTTGTCAACTTAAATTTTATAGTTGGTTAACAAATAGTGATATTGACAATTTGCTGGTTAATGTATATATTATATATTAATAACATATTCTTGCCATGATAGTGAGGAGTAAATGTATCAGATAAAAGAGAGGGATTCCCTAAGGCTGAAAGGTTTCCTTATCGTTAGGTACATTGAAGGTAGCACTGGAGCATGTAAGCTGAAATGTAAGTAGGCTTAAACGGGTTTGCCCGATATAGCTTAAGTTATAAAATAAGGTGGTACCGCGGAAAACCTTCGCCCTTTTGGGAAAGGTTTTTTTATTTTACTTAAAAATAAAAACTTGAAAGGAGATAAAAATGGATATTGCAAAGACGTACAATCCAAAAGAATTTGAAGATAGAATATACAATGAATGGATGGAGAAAGGGTACTTTACCCCAAAAATTGATTATAGCAAAAAACCATTTACAATAGTCATACCACCGCCTAACATTACAGGGCAACTGCACATGGGACATGCACTGGACAACACTATGCAGGACATAATCATAAGGTGGAAAAGGATGCAGGGATATGTTGCTCTTTGGATACCGGGGTCGGATCATGCCAGTATTGCAACAGAAGTAAAAGTTCTTGATAAAATAAAAGAAGAGACAGGACTTACTAAAAGAGATATAGGCAGGGAAAAGTTTTTAGAAAGGGCATGGCAATGGAAGGAAAAATATGAAAACCGAATTTTGGATCAGCTAAAAAAACTAGGTTCTTCTTGTGACTGGACGAGAAAAAGATTTACGATGGATGAGGCTTTGTCAAAAGCGGTCAGAGAAGTTTTTGTTGCGCTTTATAAAAAAGGGCTTATATATCGTGGAGACAGGATAATAAACTGGTGTCCTAGCTGTAAAACTGCATTATCAGACGCTGAAGTAGAACATGAAGATGAGTCTGGACATCTTTGGTATATCAGGTATCCTGTAAAAGGTGAAGATGGATATGTTACGATCGCTACTACAAGGCCTGAAACTATGCTGGGAGATGTGGCAGTAGCTGTAAATCCTAATGATGATAGGTATAAAGGATTAAACGGAAAAAAACTTATTCTCCCGATAGTAGGAAGGGAGATTCCTATAATTGAAGATGACTATGTAGATCCTTCATTTGGAACAGGTGCTGTCAAGGTGACGCCGGCCCATGATCCAAATGACTTTGAAATGGGAATAAGACATGGTCTAGAATTCATAAATATAATGAATGAGGATGCTACGATAAATGAAAACGGCGGTGAATATTCAGGTCTAGATAGGTATGAAGCTCGTAAAAAGATTGTTGATGAACTTAAAGACATGGGACTTCTGGAAAAAGTAGAAGACTTAAATCATAGTGTAGGGCACTGCTATAGATGTCACACGACTGTTGAGCCGTTTTTATCAAAGCAATGGTTTGTAAAGATGGAACCGCTGGCGAAGCCTGCACTTGAAGCAGTAAGGACAGGTAAAATTGAATTCATACCTGAAAGATTTGAAAAAATATATTTCAATTGGCTTAACAACATAAAGGATTGGTGCATATCAAGGCAGCTTTGGTGGGGTCATAGGATACCTGCATGGTATTGCGATGATTGTGGTTATGTCACTGTTTCAAAAAATGATCCAACTTGTTGTGAGCAGTGCGGTAGCAAAAACATACATCAAGACGAGGATGTGCTGGATACGTGGTTTAGCTCAGCATTATGGCCTTTTTCAACGATGGGATGGCCTGATGAAACGGAAGACTTAAAATATTTCTTCCCCACTGATGTGCTTGTTACAGGATATGACATAATATTCTTCTGGGTAGCTAGAATGATTTTCATGAGCCTGGAATTTATGAAAGAGGTGCCTTTCAAGCATGTTTTAATACATGGGCTTGTTAGAGATTCTCAAGGCAGGAAAATGAGTAAATCGCTGGGAAACGGCATTGATCCATTAGAGATTATAGAAAAGTATGGAGCTGATACGCTTAGGTTTACTCTTATTACAGGTAATGCACCAGGAAATGATATGAGATTTAGCGATGACAAGCTGGAAGCTAGCAGAAACTTTGCAAATAAGTTGTGGAATGCATCTAGATATGTAATGCTTAATCTAACAAGTGATGATACAACGCTTTATTTAGAGAATCTAAATCTTGCAGACAAATGGATTTTAACTAGATTAAACAATGTTGTAAAAGAAGTGACGGAAAACCTTGAAAAATATGAATTAGGAATAGCTGCAGCAAAATTATATGATTTTCTCTGGAGCGAGTTCTGCGATTGGTATATAGAACTAAGCAAGCCTGTGCTTTATGGTGATGATTTAGAGGCAAAGAAAATAACGAAGTCTGTATTGAGGTATGTGCTTGATAATACATTAAGGCTTTTACATCCATTTATGCCATTTATAACCGAGGAGATATTTAAAAACATACCACATGATGGCGAAACGATTATGCTTAGCAAATGGCCAGAATACAGAGAAGATTTGAATTTTGAAAAAGAGGCAAAGGATACAGTCCTTATAATGGATGCTATAAAAACCATAAGGAATCTAAGAGCAGAAGCATCTGTATCACCATTAAAAAAGGCAAGAGTGATAATAAACTCAGATAGGGAAGATGTTATAAAAATTTTTAAAGATGGAGAGAATTATATTACTAAACTTGCCGGAGCTAGTGAAGTTATATATGAAAGAGACAAAGATAAACTTCCACAAAAGGCTATGTCTGGGTCAGTTGAAGGCACGTTGATTGTTATGCCTTTGGAGGATTTAATAGATATAAAAGTTGAAATAGAAAGATTAAGAAGCGAGAGAGAGCGTATAATTAGCGAGTTAAAACGCGCAGAAGGCATGCTTAAGAATGAAAAGTTTATAAGTAAGGCACCAAAGCATGTAGTGGATGCAGAAAAGGAAAAGTACGAAAAGTATACTGAGATACTTAAAAATTTAGATGATAGGATTGACTACTTAATGAAATGATTTTGATGCCTCAATAGGAGGTTATAGGATGTTTACACTATTCAAGAAGGTAGAAAAAAATCCAACTTTAACGATAAGAGAAGCAAATGTGAGAGATGCCAAAGGAATAGTGAAGCTGCTTGATAGCGTCGGGAAAGAAAAAATATACATGGTTTCAGAAAATTTAGGGTGGTCAGAAGAAGAGGAAAAACAATTGATAAAGCGACTTGACCGAGGGAAAGACCTGATTCTGGTAGCTGATTATGGAGGAAATATTGTAGGCTGCCTTACTCTTTTTAGGTATTATGGCGGCAGATCGCCTAAAGTTCAACATGTAGGTGAAATCGGCATAAGCATAGATGCTAAATACAGGAATGTCGGCATTGGGTCGAAACTTTTTGAATATACGATTGATTGGGCTAGAAAAAGAAACTATAAAAAATTATGTTTGAGTGTTTTTAGTTCCAATACAAAAGCTATCCATCTGTATAAAAAATATGGATTTGAAGAAGAAGGGCGTAGAAGGAAACAATTTAAAATCGGAAATGAATATGTAGATGAAATACTGATGGGATTATTTTTGTAAAACATCCCCAGACAAGACATTTATTGTCTGGGGTTTTGAATTTCGGAGGATGAGAATATGAATTATCAAGATGCTATAAATTACATTCATAACACACACAAGTTTGGAATGAAACTAGGCCTTGAAAATATAAAACGCTTGCTTATACATATGGGAAATCCACAGAGCAATTTAAAATTTATTCATGTAGCTGGGACAAATGGAAAAGGTTCAACATGTGCTTTTATAAATAGTATTTTACTTGAAGCAGGTTTTAAAGTAGGTCTTTATACATCTCCATATTTAGAAGAATTTGAAGAGAGGATGAGGATAAATAATCAAAATATTCCAAAAGACAAGTTGATATATTACGTTGAATACATAAAACCTATTATAGAAAAGATTGTTGATGAAGGATATAACCATCCTACAGAATTTGAGATAATCACGGCAATTGCATTTAAATATTTTTGCGACGAAAATGTTGATTTTGTTGTGCTAGAAGTAGGGCTAGGAGGGCGTTTTGACGCTACAAATGTCATAGAAAGATCGCTAGTATCTGTAATAACAACAATTGATTATGACCACATGGATAAGCTTGGAGATACTTTAGAAAAGATAGCATTTGAAAAAGCTGGCATCATAAAAGAAAATGGGACAGTCGTTAGTTTTTATCAAAAAGATGAGGCACTTAAGGTAATAGAGGAAGTTTCTAGGCTTAAGAATGCATCCCTATCTGTTATGGATACAAATGATGTTAAAATTAAAGAATCTGACAGCAATCATCAGGTATTTGACTACAAAAATTACAAAAATCTTAAGATAAGCATAATTGGAAAGCATCAGGTTTACAATGCTTCACTGGCTGTTATGGCTGTAGAGAAGCTAAAACAATATGGTATAAGTTTTAGTGAAGATGTGATAAAAAGGGGACTTATTAATGCAAAGTGGCCAGGAAGAATCGAAGTTATCAGTAAGTTACCATTAATCGTAATAGATGGTGCCCATAATCCCCAAGGCATGGCTGTATTAAAGGAAGCTTTGAATTTATTCACATATAATAGATTGATACTTGTCATTGGCATGCTGAAGGACAAAGATACAGATAGTATGTTAAAATTGATAGTTCCTGAAGCAGACCTTATAATAACAACAAAACCCATAAGCGATAGGGCTTACACTGCAGAAGAATTATCACAAAAAATTGCATATGATGATGTATTGCATTTTGAAAACATAGATGATGCAATAAATGAAGCTTTAAAACGTGCAGGAAAAAATGATTTAATATTATTTTGTGGTTCCATTTACATGATAGGGTATGTCAGGATGTATTTAAAAAATGTAATAAAATGATTAAGGTGTCAAAAGTATTTTTTTCATCCAAGTTTAGATGAAATATGGTAAAATAGAAATATAAACAAAAGGAAATAGAAGGAGCGATACAT
>NZ_JAGGLT010000028.1 GCF_017874545.1 Thermoanaerobacterium butyriciformans
ATATCGAAATCAAATTTATTCTTACAAAAACAGGTAAAATCCAAGCAGAGTTGTTATTAGTAGCTTAAAAAATGTCACTTATGACACTCAAATCATAAAATAAATATTTAAATAATATAATATAGAGAACTATAGTCTCCAGAAGGTGGTTGTATGGAATATAACAGTGCACAACTTCTACAAGAGATAGATAATGCACTAAAGCGACTTAAGGAAAGCGAATTGTATCTTGAAAGAGTTGAAAAAGACAACTACCTTAAAACAAAACTTGCACAGTTGAAATATGACTTTGCAAGGGAGGAATACTTAAGACTTTTGAAAATTGCGCGAGATGAGCATATAAAGTACGATATGCAGGATTTGTATGAAAAGATTATAGACGTGTGATGAAAGCGGCCGAAAGGCCGCTAAATGTATTTGGTATAATATTTGGTGTAATATTCTTGAGAAATACATGTGCTAATGATACAATAAGGCTAAAATATGAAAGGATAAAGAGAATGAGAAGTGTAGTGTTGTTTTTGATAGGTGTGTGTTTTGCAATAGGTGGATTTGATTACGCTATAGGCTCACCATTGGGATTGGGTAAAAAGTTTGAAGAAGGAATCAAAGCAATGGGAACGGTGGGACTTGGCATGATAGGTATTTACTCTTTATCACCTACTATATCTCAAGCTCTATCAATAACGATAGTTCATTTATCTAAGTTTTTTGGCATAGACCCTTCTACGATTGCCGCTAGTTTTTTGGCAGTTGATATGGGTGGATATCAGATAGCACGAGATCTGGCGCTTGATGAAAAAATGGGGTTGTTTTCCGGGATTGTAGTGGCTTCTAGTCTAGGTGCAGCCATAAGTTTTTCCATTCCCGTAGCTATGGGTATGATATCTAAAGATGAGCAAAAATATTTTTCTAAAGGTGTGATGATAGGAATAATAGCGATACCAATAGGTTGCTTTGCCGCTGGATTGTGGTTTGGCCTAAATCTACTTGAACTACTGAAAAATATGATGCCTATATTGGTTATTTCAGCTTTTATAGGGATAGGTTTATTATTGACACCTGATATTTTATTGAGCTGCTTTGATGTCTTTGGAAAGGTGATAATAGGCTTAAGTGCTGTGGGATTGCTGGCACAAGGAAGTTACTCCATTTTTGGCATTAACTTTGGCTTTGAAATTATTCCACTGCAACAAGTTATGTTTGTGGTAGGGAAAATTGCCTTTATACTGGCTGGTGCATACCCAATGCTGGCTATGCTTGAGAGACTTTTTAGCAATTTTTTTAAAAAAATAGGGGACAGGTGTGGCCTAGACGACATATCTGTTGTGAGCTTGCTGGGCAATCTTGCTACTAATTTGCTGGTATTTGGCAATTTTAAAAACATGAATAGCAAAGGGAAAGTGGTCTGTTCGGCTTTTGCTATAAGTGGTGCTTTTGTATTTGGAGGTCAGATGGGGTTTGTGTCAGGAGTAGCACCAAGCATGCTGGTGCCATTTATGGTGTCCAAGTTCGTTGCAGGGATATTTGGGCTTATTTTGGCACTTTATCTATGGGACAGATAGCATTTCATATATGTCAGCATGGCTTTAAAGCCCTTCATACATAATTAATAAAAATATATTGTTGTGCTGAATACAGCTATCATGATGAACAAAAGCAGTACATTAAACATTGTCGATTTTGCATTTGTTTAAGTAATAAATTACTCCAAAGATTAAAAAATCTTACTTGATTACTTGATATAATAATTTGTTTATGATAAAATTGTAAATGCGTCGGGGCATAGCGCAGAGGTAGCGCGCGCGGTTCGGGACCGTGAGGTCGCAGGTTCAAATCCTGTTGCCCCGACCATTTTGTGGCATTAATTACTTCCATGCATATTATAAAGTAGCATATGCGTGGAGGGATGCACTTTGAAAATATTTGTAGCTAACAAAGGCGATGACACAATAAGCTTTATAAAAGATAACCGAACGAAGGCATTTCTTGAATTGGTGAAAGATAAATTTACTTTTAAAGGTGATAAAAGTCATGTACCGCAATTAGGGCCTCATAGATTGCTTATAAACAAATACAAAAAAGAATTGTATACACTGAACATGTTTGATGATTCAATAAGTATCATTGACATTGAGAATTTCCAATTAATTGATACAGTGTATGTAGGGCCTTCCCCAAATGATGGAATAATATTAAATAATCTTATTTATGTATTAAATGGTGATGCAGATTGTTTAAGTGTTTTTGATATAGGATCTAGTAAAATATTGGAGCAAATTAAAGTCGGTTTTCAACCGCAATCTATACTTTACAGCAAAAAACATAAAAAAATTTTTGTATCCAATATGAATTCTGATTCGATATCTTTAATAAATCCACTTAATTTGCGCATTGAAAAAACATTATCAGTTTATTCAAAACCATATGGAATGTGTTTGTCAGATGACGAAAAATTTTTATTTATAGCAAACACATACCTTGAAACAGGGCTTGATGGTTCTATAACAATCTATGATATAATAAATGATGAAATTGTTGAAAATATACGATGCGGAAGATTGCCAATATCCATTGCATTCCATAATGGCTTTATATTTGTGGTAAACTCATGTTCTAACACATTGATGAAAATCAATTTACAATCCCGGAAATGTGAAGAACTCTATTGTGGTTATATGCCAGTTTATATTAAAGTATTTAAAGACTTCGCATATGTATCAGTTTCAGGTGAAAATAAGTTGATTATCGTGAATATAAATGATTTTAAAATTGAAAAAAAAGTAGAAGTTGGTAAAGAGCCCGATGGTCTCATTTTTGAGGCGTAAGGGCTTTTATGATATAGCTGTATATATCATTTGATTTTTGTTTCCAGTTATCGCACACTATTTTAGCTTGTTGTGCATCGACTAAATTTAGATTTATTTCGATAAGGACGATATCATTTTCTATGACTTGTAAATTAGCTATGAATTCATTATCTGATTTTTTATAGTATGTTGCAACATATTGAGATTCTTGTTTGAATTTTTCTCTATTTATTACTATATATTCATCGATTTTTTTTCTTGTATCCTCTTGTATGTGTTTGAAAAATAATTTTAATGCATTTAATCCAGATTCGGATAAAAAGTATTTATTCTCTTTAAGTTTGATAAAATTACTTTCTTCTAATTCATTTAAATATTGCTGTAAATAGAAATAATTCATCAAATTATTATCAGAGATTATTCTGTTTATTTGTTCGCCTGTTATAGGCATATCTATTCTATTTAATATGTATAATATTATTAGCTTATTCTCAGCTAATTCTTGAATTTCATAGCTCAAAGCACTACACCCCTCACAATATATTGTATGCTATTTATATTCTACCACAAAATATATATTAAAAAAAGAGAGTATCTTGAATACTCTCTTTTGCATTTATTTCATATATTCTGCTTCGCTTCCTGCTGCACCGTTGCCTCTTTGTGCTGCTTTTTCACCACTTATACTTATGCCATTTGACATTGCAGATTCGGCATAATTTACCATTCTTCTAAGCATGTGACCTCCAACAGCGCCACAATCACGGCTTGATAAATTTCCCCAATAATCTTCAGAACCTTGTTTTACTGGCAAGCCTAGTTCTTTAGCTATTTCATATTTTAAATTATCTAGTGCTTGATGGGCTTCAGGTACTACTTTTGGTTTATCGTTCCAACTTCCTCTTGCCATATTTATTCCTCCTAAAAATTATTCCCATCATTAATTTGTGTAGAAATATGCAATTTATTCTTTTTACAAATTGCAATTTTATGTTAAAATGATGTTGAAATAAAAAGTAAAAGGTGATTTATGTGAATAGACAATCAATTATTGAAGAAAAAATAAAAGAGTGGGGTGCATCAATTGTTGGATTTTCAGATCTTTTAGATGTACTCCCTGATGATTTAAAAGATTTAAGGTATGGAATAACGGTGGCAGTTAAATTATCAGATAGAATAATAAATGAAATCAATAATAAGCCTACTTATACTTATTTTCATCATTATCGCTCAGTAAATACGTTGATAGATCAGATAACATTGAAAACTGTATTGATGATGGAAGAGTGGGGATATAATGCTCTGGCAGTACCTGCATCCCAATCAATAAAAGAACTTGGGGAATACAGGGGATTATTTCAACATAAGACGGCTGCAACAAAAGCAGGATTGGGGTGGATTGGCAAAAATGATCTTTTGGTTACAGAGAAATATGGACCAAGAGTACGACTTGGTACGGTATTGACAGATTTTAAATTAGATGCTGGGAAACCGATAGAGACTAGCAAGTGCGGAAATTGTACCTTATGTGTTAAAAGCTGCCCTGCAATGGCACTTTACGGGAAATTATGGGAAGCCGGAATAGAAAGAAAAGAAATTGTTGATGCACAGGCGTGCAGTGAATATATGAATAAAAATTTTAAACATATAGGAAGAGGCTCTGTTTGCGGTATTTGCATTAAAGTTTGCCCATATGGTATTAAAAATTAATAATTTTTTAATAAACTTTATCTAAATATTTGCTAAAATTTATTTATAGAAATAAAAAAGGGGAGTCACTACTATGTGGCGAATAACTTATAAAATAATGGCGCTATTTATAACATTATTATTTTTTTTGTCTGGTTGCGGCATAAATAAAACGCAAGAAAGTGGTATAAATAACGAAATAGCTAAGATTAACAAAAATGCTGAATATAGTTACAATTTAAATAACGTTCCTAAGTTTGGTCTTCAGGCTATTTATTTCATAAATGGAAAAGATGGCTGGGCAGGTGGTCAAGGGATTATTCTTTCAACAAATGACGGAGGCAAGAATTGGAGTGTAGAACATACTGGTTCTTTTAATATATTGGCATTTGATTTTGTTAATTCGATTTATGGTTGGGCAATATCGGATAAATCAATATTAAGAACTACCAATGGTGGCAAGACTTGGACTGAATTGCCGAAATTGGGTGTAAATATAACAAATATAAAATTTGTAACTGTTGATAAAGGTTATGGACTTTCAGGCGATAAGCTTTACGTTACAAATGATGGCGGACAAACTTGGGAAAGTATAACCACTAAAATAAAAATAGATTCATATGATTTTGTCGATCAGTACCATGGTTTCGCATCATACAATAAAAGCATATATTATACGAAAGATGGTGGAATATCGTGGAATTTTTTGTTTAATCCGTATTTGCAAGGGGAATGGAGTGTTGAAATTTCCGCAATTGATTTAAATGATATATGGGTCATTTATAGAGGTAAATCATCATCAATGAATAAACACCCTTATCTTATTTTAAAGACAAATGATGGTGGCAAAACGTGGAGTACACTAGCAGAAGAAAATTATTTTGCTGATTTATATGGGAGCCATAAATCGAGCAATTTTTTAGGCTCGTATTTAAGTACAATCAACATCGTTGATAAAGACACTGCTTTTGCTATTGGTTTGAATCCAGATAATGAAAGCGACAAAATTATAATTTCCAGGACGACAGATGGTGGAAATACTTGGAGCAGTTACACTATACCTCAACTTGATTTGGAAAGCTTGATTGAAGGACCTACTCCAATATCATTTGTAGATACTTATAATGGATGGATTGCTTCCACAAAAAACGGTAATGGCATAATATTAAATACATTAGATGGTGGTCAAACATGGCAGCAGCAATATCCTGCAAGAAAGGATAATAACCAAAAGAACAGTGAATTTATAAATCCTGTCATTATTGATGCATTGAAAGACATTACGGGAAACGCAATCATAAAAATTTACGCGCCTTCTGTTGTACCATTGCCGGAAGACAAGAAGAATCTGTATATAACTGCAGTACCTGAAATGGGTAAATTTAATGATAATTACAATGTGGACCTTATAATAACTGATAAGCCCCTTAATGTAAAAAGTTCTAAAATAGAATCTAATTTAAATGATGCTAATAATATCATTGGAGATTTTGGAGGCCTTCTTTTCAGCTCTGATATCGACGCCGAAAATTATATAAGCGCCATTGAACAGAACAATGGATTTATAGTTGACGATGAAAGCCAGAAACTTAATTATAAGGATTTCATTTGGGGGCATATCTATTATAAGAAAGGTAAATACAGCGTTCAATGGAAAGAAGGCAGATGGACTGTTGAGGTTAATTCTGAAGAAAAGCCGCAATTAGACATTGCTAAGCAGATGGTCAAATATCTTCAAAACTATAATTTGCCTATTCCACTGTATAAAGGGCTGATTGTAGTTAATGTATCTAAGAACAAAACGACAACTAATATTTACTGGGCAAAAGAATCCAGTGTTTACTATATAAATTACAATTTTAAACCGATAGATGCTTTGCAAATGGCAGTATCAATGAGAGAGAATTGATAAAACTTTAAGTTATTAGAACTTTTATTTGTCAAAAAGCACTCATACAGAAAAGTGCTTTTTGACTACATTTGTGTATTAGGCATTGGTGATAATGCAGATCCCTTTTATACAATAGACAGAATTGCTAATTTCATGCAGATAGTGAGGTGAGCCTGTATAATGATCAGTTTTATAAAGGATTTGATTAATATTTTTATATATATTCTTATTTCTTTCCTTTTATTTATACAATACATTTGGTATGCAGTTGTTGCTGGAAGTCATTCTACATACATGACAGTTCAAGAATTTGGTGTATTTATATTTTTATCTATTTTGGTTTGTTTATCTGTATATCTAAACAATATATTTGCTAAGAGAATATTAATGAATTTTATTATGATTTATTTTTTGTTTGCTGAAGAGAGTGTTTTATCTATATTATGGATAGTTTCTATATTAGACAGTTTTAGGTATAAAAATGAAGTTCTTACAACAATTGCAGGATTTATAGGACTTGTTTCTATGTTAATATTATTTTCGCTTGGCATAAAATATATTTTCAGATATACATCTAAATAGTTATTGTATGACTTAAATTCTTTAAAAATTTGTTTTAAGAAAGTTATTATTATGTATCTTGACATATGAAAAGAAATGGTATACAATAAAATTAAATCAAAACGTTTTGGAAAAGGTGGATATGTAATGGCAGTTACTATAAAAGATATTGCAAAATACGCAGGTGTTTCTGTAACTACGGTTTCCAGAGCTTTAAACGGATATCCGGATGTAAGTGAAGAAACAAGAGAAAAAATCAAGAAAATAGCTGAGGAGTTAAATTACTCTCCTAATTCTATTGCAAGAGGATTAGTGACCAATAAGACTCATACAGTAGGTCTGGTTGTTTCAGAACTTATTAAACCAGGTGCGTACCATCCGTTTTTTCTGGAGATATTGGCAGGTATAAAGGCGGGTTTAAGAAAAGATAAATACGACCTTATATTGTATACGGTTGATCCGGCTTCACAAGATGTGACGCCTTATGAAAAATTATGCAATGACAGGAAAGTTGATGGCGCTATTGTGGAGGGTTTAAAATTAAGCGATCCGTATATAGAGGAGATAAAAAACACAGATATTCCAACTGTGTTGATAGATATTCCTATATTAAATGATAAAGTAGGCTATGTCAGTTCAGATAATGTGCAAGCTGCTTTTGAGGCAACAAGCTATTTAATAAAATTGGGGCATAAGAATATTGGCTTTATAAATGGACATAATGATGCTGCAGTGAGTTTTGAAAGATTGGAAGGATATAAAAAGGCGCTTTACAAAAACAATATTCCTTATAAAGACGAATATGTTGTCTTTGATGATTTTACTCAAGATGGAGGATATAATTGCTTTAGGAAGATGATTTTTGAAAATCCTGAAATTACTGCAGTTTTTCACGCTTCAGATTTGATGGCCATAGGTTCATTAAAGGCTGCACAAGATCTTGGTATGCGTGTTCCTGATGACATATCTATAGTTGGCTTTGATGATATTGAATTATCATCATTGATAACACCAGATTTGACAACAATACGGCAGGAAAATTATAAAATAGGTTATATGGCAGCCAGACATCTTGTGTCTATAATAAAAGGTGAAAAACCAAAACATATCGTAGTACCCCATAGGCTTGTTATTCGCCAATCAGCAAAAAAAATATAATTTTTTTAGAAAGTCACCAAAACGTTTCGGATACATCATTTAGCAGGAGGTATACGTGTGACTAGATACACATTTGTTGACAATATAAATAAGTTGTTAAGCGATGATAAATGGCTTATTTCGCAGGACCGATATGACAAAAAATTAAATCAAAGGTATGAAACAAATTTTACTCTTGCAAATGGATATATGGGAGTAAGAGGAAGTTTTGAAGAAGGCTCTGATGATGAATGTCCAGGCAACTATATTGCTGGAATTTTTGATAAGTCAGAAGCTCAGGTAAGGGAATTGGTCAATGTACAAAATTGGGTTGGCATAAAGGTATATGTTAATGGAAAAAATTTAAATCCTGATAAATGTGAAATCTTAGATTTTATCAGAATTTTAGATATGAAACATGGAATCTTGTTTAGAGGCATTACATTAAAAGATGATTCTGGAATGATTACCCATATAGAAGGCTACAGATTTTTAAGCAAACATAACATTCATCGTGCTGCTATAAAGCTATTTATAACACCTGTGAATTATAGTGGGACCATTGCTATAGAAAACATAATTGATGGATCTGTGTTAAATTCAAAAGAAAATCCAGCTCAAAAGACAAAGCATTTACGCATTGTTGAAAACACTAACTTTGTCAATGGTGGCTGTTACCTTGAAACGGCTACAAGAGATGATGACACCAGGATTGGAACAGGCTTTTATGTAAAAATTTATCGCAGCGATGATGGAAACAATATTGTAAAGCATAAAAGATTTGCTCCGTTAGGTGAAATATCTTCAGAATACTATGAGTTTGATGTAACTGAAAATAAAACTGTCGAAGTAGATAAATTTGTTTCAACTTACACGTCAAGGGATGTATCAAAGGAAAAGATTAAAAGTGAAGTTGAGAAAGATGTTTACAATTTTGCTTCAGAGGGTATAGATAATGAACTTTTAAAGCACATTGAAATATACGAAAAGCTTTGGAATGTTGCAAATATTAAAATAGAGGGCGATGATGAGGCAGATAAGGCTTTGAGGTTCAATGTATTTCATCTGATGAGCTCTGTTAACGAAAGTGACCATAGGGTAAGCATTGCAGCAAAAGCTCTCCATGGGGAAGGATACAAAGGCCATGTTTTTTGGGATACAGAAATATTTATGCTTCCATTTTTTATATATGTATATCCAAAAGCAGCTAAGACACTTCTTATGTATAGATACAATCTTTTGGATGCGGCAAGACAAAATGCCATACGAAATGGATATAAAGGGGCTCAATATCCATGGGAATCTGCTGACACAGGAAATGAAGAGACACCACAATGGGGTCTTGATTATAAAGGCAATCCTGTAAGAATATGGACAGGAGATATAGAGTACCACATAACTGCTGATATAGCTTTCGCTGTTTTTGAGTACTACAGAGCCACAGATGATATAGATTTTATGCTTGAATACGGGATAGAAATGATATTGGAAACTGCCAGATTTTGGATATCAAGATGTGAGTACAATAGTTCTTTAGATAGGTATGAAATAAATGATGTAATTGGACCTGATGAGTTTCACGAACATGTAAGCAATAATTCATATACTAATTATCTGGCGCGCTGGAATATTCAAAAAGCAATTGAATTCGTTGAGATTTTGAAAAAGGACTATCCGTCGACGTACGAAATGTTGTCATCTAAGATTTGTTTGACAGAAGATGAACTGGAAAACTGGGGAGATATTATTCCTAAAATTTATATACCATTTGATAAAGAAAAAAGATTTTAGAGCAGTTTGAAGGTTATTTTAAAAGAAAAGATTATGTAATAGATAAGTTTGATGAGAATAATATGCCGATATGGCCTGACGGTGTAGATATTACAAAATTAAATGATACGCAGCTTGTAAAACAGGCTGATGTAGTGATGCTTATGCTCTTATTAGGTGAAGAATTTGATTATGAGACGAAAAAGATAAACTACGAATACTATCAGAAGAGAACGATGCATAAATCTTCGTTAGGTCCCAGCATGTATGCTATCATGGGACTGAAAGTTGGGGATTATAAGAATGCATATTATTCTTTCTTAAGGAGTGCTAATGTGGACCTTGTAGATAATCAAGGCAACACAAAAGAGGGTCTCCATGCTGCTTCTGCTGGAGGTACATGGCAAGTTGCCGTATTTGGATTTGGCGGTTTGTACGTTGACAAAGAGGGTGCCTTGAATATCAATCCATGGTTGCCAGAGAAATGGCGAAAGTTGTCGTATCAAATTTATTGGAAAGGCAATTTGCTTCAAATCAATATTGTTAAAGATAGCGTTGATGTAAAAATTCTCGAAAGCAATGGAAAGAAGATAAAAGTAAAAATAAAAGGAAAAGATTTTGAAGTTAATTAGATGTGTAATAGGCATAAGCAGAAATTGCTGCTTTGCCTATTAAAGATAAATAATGCGAATAGGGGGGATTTCTACAACAGGTCTTAAATGATTTGTGTTGATGTATTAAAATTAATGTGATATAATTGTAAGCGGTTACTATTTTATATGCATTATGACTCTAAGTTAATTGCGAAGGGAATGTGTGGTCTGTATGGCAAATATAGATGATGTAGCAAAACTGGCGAACGTTTCAACAGCAACTGTTTCAAGAGTTTTTAATAATAGTCCATACGTCAGCGAAAAGGCAAGGGAAAGTGTATTGAAAGCGGCAAAAGAGCTTGGCTATGAGCCAAGCATATTGGCTCGCAGTTTGGCAATGAAGAAGACAAACACTATAGGTTTAATAGTTCCTGACATATCTAACCCGTATTATAGTGAAGTTGTTCGCGGAATAGAAGATGTATGCAATATATATAAGTACAATATAATTCTTTGTAATGCCGATAACTCCAGAGATAAAGAAATACAGTACATTGATATGTTGAAAAGCAGATGGGTGGATGGTATAATATTCCATAGCGACTATTTTTCAGATGAAATATATAATATTTTCAAAGACAGAAAAATACCGTTAGTATTAGCTGGAAGAGCGACGAATTATGATGTGCCGTATGTAGTAATAGACAATAAAAAAGCTGCTTATGACGCTACAAAATATTTGATATCGCAAGGTCACAAAAAAATAGGTGTCATCCATGGCGATTTGAACGGTATGAAAGAAACTGTTGATAGTGTTGATAGGCTTTACGGATTTCTCGATGCTATGAAAGAAGCTGGTCTTAAAGTATATGATGAGTTGATAAAAGAAAGTAATTTTAAAGCAAAAGGTGGCTATATAGCTGCAAAAGAAATACTAAAAGGCAGTGTTAAACCAGATGCTATCTTTGCCTTCAGTGATGTAATGGCTATGGGTGCTATTAATGCCATTTATGACGCTGGTCTAAGATGTCCGGAAGATGTTTCTATAATAGGATTTGATAATCTCGATTTGGCAGAGGTAACGAGGCCAGCTTTAACTACTGTTGCGCAGCCTATGTACGATATTGGCGCTGTTGCAGCTCGCATGTTGATAAAGATAATAGACAATAAAAAAATATCTGAAAAGAGAGTTATTTTAAAGCACAGATTGATTATTCGCCAGTCCTGCATTTAAAGAAATGCACAAAAAAATTAAAAAAATAATTTAAAAGCTATTGATTATTTTTTAAAAAGATGTTACAATATAACTGTAAGCGGTTACAGTTATGCTTTATTAAGCTTAAATTTGGCAAGCAATCGAGTAAAACATTAAAATTGTTAAATATATTTTTTAACAGAATATTTGTCGTATCAATGCTTGCTGAATTTAAGTCAAATTTTACTTTATGTATAATAAGTCGATATTGCTCATCTTGGAAAAACTAAAAGGAGGTGCTAAAAAAACTTCAATTGTGATTTTACAATCATCATAAAAATTAAAAAATAGGAGGAGCGTTTGTATGAAAAAAATATTAAGCTTATTAATTTCGACGATCTTAATAATTGCCTTAGTGACAGGATGTTCATCAAGCAATAATAGCAAAACTAGTCAAAATGGAACAGCTTCCAGCCAAAATAGCAAGATAACCATAACAGTGATGCAAAGCAAAACCGAGATACAGTCTGATCTCCAAACTATAATTGATGACTACAACAAATCACAGGATAAAGTAGAAGTGAAACTTTTAGGTACTTCAGGAGATAATTTTGCTACTGTATTACAATCGCAGTTTTCTGCATCACCAGAAAAAGCACCTACGATATTTACTATTGCAGGACCAGATACTCCTAAATTTCAACCATATATGGCTGAAATAAAAAATTCAAAGGCTGCTGAAATGTTGGCAGATGGAGTAAAAGACGATGTTACTGTTGATGGCAAGTTATATGGTCTTCCTTCAGCAGTTGAAGGCTATGGTTTGATTTACAATAAGAATTTGTTTAAAGAAGCAAACATAGATCCAGCATCAATAACAAGCATCGATGCATTGGTTAATGCATGTGAAAAATTGTCGAAATTAAATGGCGTTGTTAAACCTATTGCTTTTGCGAAAGAGACATACTTCTCATTTATACATCCTTTTAACTGGGCTTTTGCAGTTGATCCAAATTACAAGACAGATATAGAGAAACTTGACAAAGGACAAATCACTATGAAAGACATACCAAGTGTAGTGCAATGGATAAAAGATATGGACAAGATAAAACCATATACAAATAAGGCGCTTGATTCATACGACGATCAAGTGGCGGGATTTGCAAGCGGCAAATATGCTATGATACACCAAGGTGACTGGGTACAATCAGTTTTGGATCAAGACAAACCAAATTTTGAATATGGAATTATTCCATTCCCGACAGGTGGAAATACAAAATTAGCTGTTGGTACTGCTACTGCATGGCGTGTAAATAAATATGCAACGCCAGAACAACAAAAAGCTGCAATTGAATTTTTGGATTGGTTGATTACAAGCGATAAAGGACAAGAATATTCTGCAGACACTTTGAAGTTTATTCCAGCATATAAAGGAGTAAAGGCTCCAAAGGCTCCACTGGCAGCGGAAGTTGCTCAGTATGTTGATAAAGGCCAAATCATTCCTTGGGTGTATAACAACTACTTCCCTAACGGAATAGATGTTGATGGTTCTAATGTCATTCAAAAGTATTATGCTGGACTTATAAAAAATGACGATCAATTCTTATCAGAATTGACAAATGTTTGGGTTCAAGATGCTGGCAAATAATTAGCTTATAGGACATACTTCTTTTGCACATGGTCGAGAAGTATGTCCTAATTTAAATCAATGTGTATACGATAGGAGTGAAAATATGAAAAAAAATAGCAATACATTGACGTTTTGGCTATTTTTAATACCATCACTATTTATCTTCATAAATGTAGTAATAATTCCTTTTATATTAGGCATAATTTATTCTTTTACAGATTGGGATGGTTTTTCGTTTTTTGGTTCAAAATTTGTAGCATTTAGCAACTATTTAAAGGTGTTTAGAGATCAGAATTTTTTAAGTGCATTTTTATTGACTTTTAAATATGCGATTATTATGGTGATAGTTTCAAATATAATTGGTTTTTCTTTAGCGCTTCTCGTTACCAGAAAAATGAGAACCAGAAATATTTTAAGGTCGATTTTCTTTATGCCTAATTTAATAGGTGGCTTGATATTAGGATTTATATGGCAATTTATATTTACAAAACTGTTTGTTCAGTTGGGGACTGTGTTACACGCCTCAAATATATTCTTTAATTGGATAAATGATCCTAATATGGCCTTTTGGAGCATTGTGATTGTATCAGCATGGCAAATGTCAGGATACGTAATGATCATATATATTGCAGGATTGGAAAGCATTAACCCGGACATAATCGAAGCATCTCTTATTGATGGTGCAGGTCCTGTAAGAAGACTTTTTAACATAATACTGCCACTTACTGTTCCTTCTTTTACTATAAGCCTTTTTATAACTTTGTCAAATTCATTTAAGCAATATGATACAAATTTATCGCTTACAAACGGCGGACCTTATGGCACGACAGAATTATTGACGATGAATATAGTGCAGACGGCGTATAAGCACAATCAATATGCCATAGCTCAATCAAAAGCTGTTGTATTTTTTGTTGTAATCATGGCTATTACACTTGTTCAGGTGTATTTAACAAAGAAAAGAGAGGTTGAGATGTGATGGAAAAAGCCAAAAAGAATATGACTATTTTAGAAATATTCGGTTGGGTATTAACACTATTTGTTATATTTCCTGTTTATATTATGATTATTAATTCTTTTAAAGATAGAAAAGAAATATTTACAAGTGAATTAAGTCTACCTAAGGCTTTAAATTTCACATATTATGTTCAAGCAATACAAAAAATGGACTTTTTAACTGCTTTAGGTAATTCTCTATTTATAACAGTTACGAGTGTTGTGTTTATAATTGTATTGTCGTCAATGGCGGCATGGGTTCTTGAAAGAAATAAAACGACTATTTCAAATATTATATTTTATACATTGGTGGCAACAATGCTGATACCATTTCAATCTGTCATGATACCATTAGTGCAGTATTTAAGTAAATGGCAGATTCCGGGGACGAATTTTTCGCTGATTGATACGAGATATGGGCTTATTTTTATGAATATAGGCTTTGGCATAGGTATGTCTACATTTTTGTTTCATGGATTTATTAAAAATGTTCCGCTGGAAATGGAGGAAGCTGCAACAATTGATGGATGCAATAAGTTTCAATTGTTTTGGAGAATAGTTTTTCCTAACCTTAAACCTATTATTGTGACTGTGGCTATATTAAATGTTATATCACTTTGGAATGACTATTTGCTTCCGTCATTGGTATTACGCAGTCCTAACCTTAGGACTATTCCTCTGTCGACGTTTTTCTTCTTTGGAGAATTTACTATAGAGTGGAATTTGGCATTAGCAGGTTTAGTGCTGACGATAATACCGGTAATTATATTTTACCTGTTCTCACAGAAATATATCATTAAAGGTGTCATGGCTGGTGCAATAAAATAAGTTGTCGACTTTATTTAGAAAGTGTGGAGGTTCAAATGAAAAAATCAATATATCCTTATGACGAGTGGAAGATAAGAGAAAGCAAATTCGATATAGAAACGAATTACCGCAATGAAACTATTTTTTCTTTGGGAAATGGGTATTTTGGCATGAGGGGCACATTTGAAGAAGGTTATTCAGGTCCTAATGGTACATCATTTAATGCAACATATATTAACGGATTTTATGAAATTTATGATATCAATTATGCAGAGGGTGGATATGGATTTCCAAGTTACGGCGAAGCAATGGTAAATGTTGCTGATAGCAAAATTGTAAAATTGTTAGTAGATGATGAGCCATTTGACTTGTTGAAAGGCAATCTAATTCAATACGAAAGAACACTGAATATGAAGGAAGGTTTTACAGAGCGAAAGATTGTTTGGGAGACTGAAAAAGGGAAAAAGCTGGACATAACTGTAAAAAGATTGATCTCTTTTAAAAGGCAACATTTAGGTGTTATAGTTTTTAGCTTTAGACCGTTAAATTTTAGTGGGAAGATAAAATTGATTTCCGAAATTGATGGAAATGTATATTACGGGAATGAGACAGATGACATGCGAGTAGGAAATAACATGAGAGGAAAAGTCGTAAATACCATTGACAGTCACATTGACGGATATATGGGATGGTTAATGCAAACTACAAAAAGAAGTAAGCTAAAATACATTTGTTCTGTAAACCATGATGTAAAAACTGATTGCCATTATGAACTTAAAAATTACAACTCAGATGATAAAATAGGTTTTGAATTCTCTATTGATGCTGAAAAAGATAAAATTTTTCAGCTTGATAAGTTTATTTCGTACTACACATCAAGAGAATGTTTAGAGGATAAGCTTATTGATAGTTCGGTCCATGAGGTCATAAATGCTAAATCGGATGGAGTAAATATCATATTTAAGGAGCAGTTTGATTATTTAAATGAATTTTGGACGGATGCAGATGTGGAAATAGACGGCGATATTTCTATGCAACAAGGCATAAGGTACAACGAATTTCAATTGTTGCAGTCTGTAGCCAAAAATGATATCGCGAATATATGTGCCAAAGGTCTTACTGGTGAAGGATATGAAGGACACTATTTTTGGGACTCTGATGTCTATATCATGCCATTTTTTCTCTACACAAAACCAGAGATCGCCAAAAACTTTGTAATGTTTCGATACAAATTGTTAGATGCGGCCAGAAAAAGGGCGAAAGAATTGGGATATAAAGGTGCCCTTTATCCATGGAGGACGATAGATGGACCGGAATGTTCATCTTATTTTCCCGCTGGAACAGCTCAATATCACATAAACTCTGATATAGTTTTGGCTATAAAAAAATACTTTGAAGCAACTTTAGATTACGAATTTTTGTACAAGTACGGTGCAGAAATTGTATTTGAAACTGCAAGGCTATGGATAAGCATAGGTGCATATATTCCTTTAAAAAATAATAAGTTTTGCTTGAATTGCGTAACAGGACCTGATGAGTATACGGCGTTAGTTGACAACAATGCATATACAAATTACATGGCACAGATGAACTTAGAGTATGCATACTTTGTTGCCAAGGAAATGGCTAAAAAAGCTCCGGAATATTATGCTAACATTAAAGAAAAGATTGGACTTGCTGATGAAGAGCTAAATGAATGGAATTACGCAGCACAGAACATGTATTTGCCTTATTCAGATGATTTTGGAATTATTCCACAGGATGATAGCTTTCTTTATAAAGAGAGATTGAATGCTAAAGATTTAGAAGATGAAAAGCCGCTTTTGCTTCACAGGCACTATTTAAATATATACAGATATCAGATATGCAAACAACCTGATGTCCTATTGCTTATGTACCTAAGACGAGAATTATTTAGCATTGACGAAATTAAACGAAATTACGATTACTATGAGCCAATAACTACTCATGATTCATCGCTTTCACCAGCCATATTCAGTATTCTTGCAAATGAGATCGGATATTATGATAAAGCCTATGAATATTTTATGATGACGGCGAGAATGGATCTTGATGATTACAATGGGAATGTGAAAGATGGGATACACACTGCCTGCATGGCTGGTGCTTGGAGCGCAATCATAAGTGGATTTGGTGGAATGATGACATATCCTGATGGACTTCATTTTATGCCTAATATACCTAAAAGTTGGAAGTCTTTATCGTACAACATTAGATATAAAAATTGTAAAATACATGTGAGCATTACCCAAGAAAAAGCGTCATTTTTATTGTTTGAAGGTGAGATGTTGAAAATTCATGTTTACGATGAAGAAATAACGCTTTTGAATGGCGATAAAGTTGAAAAAGAGGTGAAAAAAGTTGATAAACAAAAGTGTTAAACATAAAGGCGTGATATTTGATTTAGATGGTGTGATTACGGATACTGCTGAATACCACTATTTGGCATGGAAAAAGTTGGCTGATGAATTAAATGTATATTTTGACAGAGAAATAAATGAAAATTTGAAAGGTATTAGCAGAATTGAGTCATTGGAAATAATTTTGAAGAAAAGCGATAAATTCTTTAGTGAAGAAGAAAAGTATTATCTGGCAGATAAAAAAAATGAATACTACAAAGAGATGATAAAGAGAATGACACCTAAGGATTTACTTCCTGGTGTAGTAGACTTAATAAAAGAATTAAAAGATAGAGGAATAAAAATAGCTGTGGCTTCTGTAAGCAAGAATGCAAAAACCGTTCTTTCAAACCTTGGCCTTATTGAGACATTTGACTACATTGTGGATGCAGAAAAAATAAAAAATGGCAAACCAGATCCAGAAATTTTTTTAAATGCTGCTTATGGAATTGACGTTGAACCTAAATTATGTATAGGAATAGAGGATTCTAAAGCTGGTATTGAAGCCATAAATAGAGCAGGGATGCTATCTATCGGAGTTGGCAATTATGAGACAGTGAAAGGGGCAGATATTGTCTTAAAAGACTTAAGCGATCCATTGCCAATATTAAACTTACTATAAAATAGTAATAATAACCTCCCAAAGGAATAAATTTATTATAGATTCGTAGTTGGGAGGTTATTTTTTGTGAAGATATATTATATCAAAAAAAGCATCATCATAAACTTGTTAGCGGTTTTCGTACTAGCATTTATATCTATTTTATACACAAATTACGGTGTTCCACCTGTTATAAGTACGCTATTTAATATAAACAGACAGCTTCCGATTTACAGTGTTGATATTCCTGATAAAAGGGTTGCCATATCGTTTGACGCATCATGGGGAAGCGATAAAACGGAAAGAATATTGCAAATACTTAGGGACAAAAACGTTAGGGCTACATTTTTTTTGACGGGGTTGTGGGTTGACAAATATCCCGATTTGGTGAAAAAGATATCTGAAGAAGGACATGATGTGGAAAATCACAGCAATACACATCCACACATGACGCAGTTAAGCGATTCGGAAATGGCAAATGAGATAAAAGCTTGTGAGGAGAAACTTGTAAAGATCACTGGACAAAAGCCTTATTTATTTAGACCTCCATACGGTGACTACAACGATAGAGTCATTGAGACAGCAAAGAGTTTAGGATATTATACTATACAATGGGATGTAGATTCGCTTGACTGGAGAGGCCTTGACACCGAGGCAATAATAAACAGGGTATTGCCGAACGTTAAAAAAGGTTCCATTATTCTATTTCACAATAATGGTCAATTTACACCTGAGGCGATACCGTACATCATTGATAAGCTGAAAGAAAATGGATATCAAATAGTTCCTATAAGTCAGTTGATATATAAGGAAAATTACTATATTGATCATGAGGGCAGGCAACATAAAGAACAATAAAATTTTATTAAGTTATGCAATAATAATTGCAAAAAAATAAAATTAATGATATTATTTTGATAATGTTGAGAAAAATAATATCAAATTTTTTGCAATACTTCGTATTGAGGTTGGGTGGTTCAATGAAGTTTATTTATGTAAAACGATTAAATATTTTAATAAACCTGTCATAAATGCTCTTCTTTGTTAATATCTATATTTTAAGAAGATACACATGATGGAAGGGAGAGTAAACAGATGGCAGGTAATATATTGGGGAATAATATGGTTAATGTATCTGGTAAAATTGTAAGCGAATTGGAGTTTAGTCACGAGCTTTATGGTGAGCAGTTTTATAATTTTACGCTTGAAGTGCCAAGATTAAGTGATGCAAAAGATATGCTTCCGATCACTATATCAAACAGGCTATTCGAAGGAATAAATTTAGGCCCTGGTACTAGAGTAAAAATCGAAGGACAGTTAAGATCATATAATAGGCAATCACCAAATGGAGGGAAAAATAGGTTAATACTAACTATTTTTGCAAGGGATATTATGGTTGTAAGTGATGATGAATACATAAAGAATCCCAATGAGATATTTTTAGATGGATTTATATGCAAAGATCCAATCTATAGAACAACTCCGTTTGGAAGGGAGATATCTGACTTGCTTATTGCTGTCAATAGACCATACAGCAAGTCTGACTACATTCCTGTAATTGCCTGGGGAAGAAATGCCAGATTTTGTGAAAAATTAAAAGTTGGCGATCGCATAAAGCTGTGGGGAAGAGTGCAAAGCAGAGAATATCAAAAAAGAGGAGAAAATAATGAGATTATAACGAGAACAGCCTATGAGGTATCAATAACAAAAATGGAAAAGGCTAATAAAGATGAGTTGATTTCAACAGAACAATAAACATTATAAACAAAAGGAGAGATAAGTATTGAAAAACGGTTTCATTCAAATATATACAGGAGATGGAAAAGGTAAAACAACTGCAGCTATTGGACTTGGAGTTAGAGCATTGGGAAGGAATTACAAAATATATATGGTACAATTTTTAAAGGGACGTGATACTGGAGAACTTCATATATTAAAAAATTATGAGAATTTTAAAGTATTTCGATTTCAATCTAGTGAAAAATTTTTCTTTCAAATGAATGAAGATGAAAAAAACATACTTAGAGATGAAATGCATAAAGCTTATGAATTTATAGAAGGCGTTCTAAAAAATAGTGAATGTGATATGCTCATATTAGATGAAATAATGGGTGTAATACAAAATAACATATATTCTGTAGATGATGTACTTAAACTTATGAGGGAAAAACCTGATACAATGGAAATGGTTCTGACAGGAAGAAATGCTCCAAAAGAGTTAATCGAGAATGCTGATCTTGTTACAGAGATGAAACTCATTAAACATCCATATGAAAAAGGTATTCCAGCCAGATATGGCATAGAATTTTAAAACCCGGCAAAAACCGGGTTTTTTATCCTCTTAAATCATCTAAAAGTTTAGTCTTCTCTTTTGTTTTTTCATCTTTTATTTTAACAATCTTTGCGGGAACACCAGCAACTACGGTGTTTGGAGGTACATCTTCAGTAACTACAGAACCTGCCGCAATTACAGCGTCATGCCCCACCCGCACACCTTCTAAAAGTACGGCATTTGCCCCGATTAACACGTTGTCTTCAACAATTACTGGTATGCTGCTGGGAGGTTCAAGTACGCCTGCGATGACAGCGCCAGCACCAACATGTACATTTTTTCCGATTATTCCTCTTGCGCCAACAACTGCATTCATGTCTATCATTGTGTTTTCACCAATTTCAGCTCCTATATTTATAATTGCCCCCATCATTATTACAGCGTTTTTGCCTATTTTAACTCTGTCTCGGATAATTGCACCGGGCTCAATGCGGGCATTTAAGTCTTTGATATCCAGCAATGGTATTGCCGAATTTCGCCTATCGTATTCTAAATGATAATTTTTAATTTTATCTTTATTTTCATCCAGAAGCTTTTTTACATCTTCTAGTTCTCCGAAAATTATCTTAAAATCACCGCTGCCAAATACTTTAAATGTTGTCTCATCAACGTGGATGTTTCCACTTATATAAGCTTTTACAGGAGTCGATTTTTTTGACTCCTTTATGAATTTTGCTATCTCATATGGATTTGTCATTTCATCTTTTGAACTCAAATATTATCATCCTTTCTTGACAAGTGATTCCATATTGTACAATCCAGGCTTTTGATTTACCAAAAATTTTGCTGCAAAAAGAGCGCCATTTCCAAATATTTCTCTTGACCTTGCTGAATGGCTGATTTTTATGATTTCATCATGACCTGCAAAAATGACTTCATGCTCGCCAACAACAGTACCACCTCTTAGAGCATGAATTCCTATCTCATTTTTATCTCGCAAATCTGTCTTGGAGTGTCTGCCATATACATATTCCTTTTTATCGTTAAGTACATTATTAATGGCGTCAGCTATTAAAAGGGCAGTTCCGCTTGGTGAATCTTTTTTCATATTGTGGTGCATTTCCAATATTTCTATATCGAAATCATTGCTTAAAATTTTTGCAGCTTCTTTAACTAAGCTGAGAAGCACATTTATACCTAATGACATATTAGCAGATCTAAACACAGGTATATATTTTGATGCCTCAATAACAGAATTAATTTCTTCATCATCAAGACCTGTTGTAGCAACTACGACAGGTAAATTTTTACCTATTGCAGCTTTAAGAAGATGTGGAACAGCAGTATGATATGAAAAATCAATCACCACATCCGCTGTCTCTTTTACGTCATCGAGGCTTTTATATACAGGGAATTCGCATTGGCATGTATTTTGATCGATTCCAGCAACGACTTCAAATTCAGGGTTTTGTGAAGCCATGCTTGCGATTACTTTGCCCATTTTCCCACAGCAACCATTTATTATCACTCTTATCATCAATACAGCCTCCTCATATCAGTCCAAATTCTTTTAACGTAGTCTTCAGTGCATTTAAATTCTTTTCGGACATATCGACTAAAGGAAGCCTCAACGGTCCGACATTGAAACCCATTAAATTCATTGCAGTTTTGACTGGAATTGGATTAGTTTCTATAAACATGACGCTGTTTAAAGGATTTAATTCCAATTGTAACTTTCTTGCAGCTTCTATATCGCCATTTAAATATAACATTACCATGTCGTGTATCTTTTTAGGAACGATATTAGCAGTGACAGAAATAACACCGATTCCACCTAATGAAAGTATTGGCACAACCTGGTCGTCATTTCCTGAATATATCTCAAATTTATTGCCCATTATCCGAGATATTTCCGCTATTTGTACTATATCGCTGCTGGCTTCTTTTACACCTACAACATTGTCAACGTATTTGCATATTTCTAAGTATGTTTCTGGTTTTACGTTCATTCCTGTTCTACTTGGAACATTGTATATTATTATTGGCTTATCGACATTTTTGGCGATTTCCGTAAAATGCTTAACAAGACCTGCTTGAGTAGTCTTATTGTAGTATGGTGTAATGACAAGCAGAGCATCAGCACCGACAGATGAAGCATATTTACTTAGTTCAATGCTGTGCCGCGTATCATTGCTGCCAGTTCCAGCTATGACCGGGATGCGACCATTTACTTTATCAACTGCAAATTTAATTGTATCCATTTTTTCTTTATCTGTCATCGTTGACGATTCACCAGTAGTACCGCATATTATTACAGCATCTGTACCTTCTTTTATATGCCATTCTAAAAGTTCTTCTAACTTATTAAAATTAACTCCATCTTCAGTGAAAGGAGTAACGAGGGCGACACCCGAACCCTTAAATACTGGCATAATTAACCATCCTTTCTTATAATGAGTGGCTTTCCTTTATTAGTAACTCAGCAATTTGAACAGCATTGGAAGCAGCACCTTTTCTGATATTATCTGCTACGATCCACATATTTAATCCGCTGTAGACTGTTTCATCACGTCTAATTCTACCCACAAAAACTTCATCATGGCCTGTTGAGATTGTTGCAACTGGATAAATATTGTTTTCAGGATCGTCCATCAGAACGACTCCAGGTGCATTTTTCAAAACTTCTTTTAAATCTTCCATCTGATACGGTTTCTCAAACTCTATATTGACACTTTCACTGTGTGAATTTTTTACAGGTACCCTCACTGTAGTAGGTGACACTTTTATGGAATTGTCTCCCATTATCTTTTTTGTCTCATTGATCATTTTTAGTTCCTCTTTTGTATAACCGTCAGGTAAAAATACATCGATGTGAGGAATACAGTTATTTGCAATTGGATATGGGAAACACTGATTTTTTTCGCCTTTTAGTGTTCTTTCAAGGTCATCAACACCTTTTTTACCTGCACCTGATACAGCTTGATACGTTGATACAACAATTCTCTTTATTTTGTATCTGTCGTGAAGAGGTTTCAGGGGAACTACCATTTGAATTGTTGAACAGTTGGGATTTGCTATTATACCTTTATTCCATTTAATATCCTGTGGATTTACTTCCGGAACTACCAGTGGTACATTATCATCCATTCTCCAGGCGCTAGAGTTGTCAATGACTGTAACGCCTCTTTCGGCTGCTATAGGTGCGTATTTTTTGCTTACAGTTGCACCTGCCGAAAACAATGCGATTTTAATATCTTTGTCAAAACTATTTTCTGTTAATTCCTCAACTGTGTATTCATTTTCTTTAAATAATAATTTTTGACCAGCAGACCTTTTCGATGCGAATAGATATAATTTATCTATTGGAAAATTTCTTTCTTCTAAAACTTTTATAAAAGTTCTGCCAACAAGGCCTGTTGCACCTACAATTGCTACATTGACTCCCATTATTATCCTCCTTAAATATATGAATTCAATAATATAATGTAATAAAGCACATTTGTTATATAAAATATATCATTATTATTATATGAAGTCAATAAAATAAGGTTATATAAAAATAACCCCAGAATGAGGTTATTTTTTTGACACTGAAGCTTTTTCTAATGACTTAATATCTGACTCTAGAACATTTGATTTAATCTTTGTGATAGTGTTGTCTTTTGCTTGTACTGCCTTTTCCAATTCGCTAAGTCCAGTATCGAACTTGTCTGATGCGTTTTTGGCGTCTTTTGGAAGCTTTACTCTTAAGACCTTCCAAATTGCTTTTAGTTCGTTTATGTCTTTTGTTGCTATGTCCCATTTTTCTGTAGCTGAATTAAATTCAATATCCCTGTTATAGAATCTAAGTTTTTTTATGTCAGGTGGCGAGGTTGTCTTAAAATAATTTTCAATTTCAGGTATATATTTGTAAACATTATTGGCAGCAATCATCGTATCATTTAATAATTTATTTGTAGATTTTGTTGTCAAAGTATTTATGGCGGTGCTTACATTGTTTAATAAATCTGCACTTGCACCTGCTTTTGCTGCTATAGGACTTAAGACATTCCAATTAGTATGTATGTCCTTGACTGTTTTATCAATTGTACTCCATGATTTTTTCTCAGGTGATTCTTTTTGTTGCTTTTGTTTATTCCCTTCCTGTCCAGTAGATTTTCCTTCTTGCTGATTTTTTGATGTACTTAGTTGCTTACCTTTAGGTGCTAATGTTGATACAGACGATTTGTCAGTTTCACTTTTTTGTGATTCTTGAAGTTTTTGACATTCTTTTATTATTGTCTCAGTATCATTTTCTATTTTTGTAAGCTCTTTTGGCGTAGACATTTTTTGAGTCGTATTTGACTTTTTTTGTGGCACTGGTTTCTTCTGATTATTTTTACAGGCTGATAATTGAAATATTACTACAACAATTAATAAGAAATACAATATTTTGTGATAATTTTTCATACAATCACCTCAAAGAATAGTATTACCATTATGACTTGTTCGATTCAATTTGAATGGATATAGTAATTTTTTTAAAAATTTATAAGATTATAAATTTTTGTACTTGCATAAGAAAATTATGGTATAATATAATTATAATGTAGCAGCTGAAAGCTACATGAAAGGAGAGTGCGTATGTGGAATTATAAAATCAAAAAAGTGTCTGTTTTTTCTGTCTTTAAGTTCACATTGTTGTATGGTATTATAATTGGAGCTGTTTTAGGTTTAATTGGAGGTCTATTCGGGAGCATAGGAGATGCTAAGTTTTTTGGGATGGGCATATTTGGAGGGCTCATTTTTGGTATAATTTATGGGATAATATTGTCACTTTTCAGTGCACTTGGCACATGGCTTTTTAACCTAATCTCTGGTATTATAGATGGTATAGACGTGGAACTCATTAAAAAGGACGAATGAAATGAAACTGTGTCATAAAAATATCATCTTGTTATGTGGCAATTTATGTGCTATAATTTTGTAAAGTCTTATATTTAGATGGGCAATGGTGTCCTCAATGAAGGGAGATTGGGTCCTTTAATTGAGTACACCTATTTTTAATTTAAGGAGGATGGCTATGGGGAACAAGTATAGTGCTGAAGATGTATTGAGAATTTCTAAAGAGCGTGGTGTTGAATTTGTACATTTGCAATTTAGCGACATCTTTGGTGTAATGAAAAATGTTTCTATACCAATAGAAGAATTAGATAAGGCTCTTAATAATGAAATCATGTTTGATGGGTCTTCTATCGATGGTTTTGTCAGAATCGAAGAATCTGATATGTATCTGCGACCTGATACTGATACATTTGTGATATTTCCATGGAGGACAACAAGTGGTGTTGAAGCACGGCTTATTTGTGATATTTATAATCCAGATGGTACACCATTTGAAGGAGATCCCAGATATGTCTTAAAGAAAAATTTAGAAGAGGCGAGAAAGCTTGGCTATACAATGAATGTGGGACCAGAATGTGAATTTTACCTGTTTTTGACTGATGAAAAAGGAAATCCTACTACAATTACTCAGGATGCAGCAGGGTATTTTGATATGGCACCTGTTGATTTAGGCGAAAGTGCTCGCAAGGAGATGGTTTCTACATTAAAAGAAATGGGCTTTGCGATAGAGGCATCACATCATGAAGTAGGACCAGGACAACATGAAATAGACTTTAAGTATGATGATGCACTTGCAACAGCGGATAATGTCATGACGTTTAAGATGGTTGTAAGAATAATTGCACAAAAACACGGACTTCATGCTACATTTATGCCTAAACCTGTATATGGCATTGCTGGTTCCGGTATGCATTTAAATCAATCGCTTATGAAGGATGG
Organism: Thermoanaerobacterium butyriciformans; assembly: GCF_017874545.1. GTDB lineage: Bacteria > Bacillota > Thermoanaerobacteria > Thermoanaerobacterales > Thermoanaerobacteraceae > Thermoanaerobacterium > Thermoanaerobacterium butyriciformans. The sequence goes on from NZ_JAGGLT010000028.1 coordinate 26,196, forward strand.
CGAAAATGCATTTTACGATCCTGCTGATCAAATGGGACTTAGTAAAGATTGCTATTATTACATTGGCGGACTTTTGAAACACGCAAAGGCACTTACATGTATAACAAATCCCACAGTTAACTCCTATAAAAGGCTTGTGTCGGGTTTTGAAGCTCCTGTTTATATTGCATGGTCTGGGAGAAATAGAAGCCCACTGATAAGGATACCTGCTAAAAGAGGAAATTCAACACGAATAGAGCTTAGATCACCTGATCCTTCTAACAATCCGTATTTAGCATTGGCATGTTCGTTAGCTGCAGGTCTTGACGGCATAAAAAATAAAGTAATGCCACCACAATCTGTTGACAAGAATATATATGAAATGGATGAGCAGGAACTAAAAAAGTTAAATATAGATAAATTACCTGATTCGTTAGAGGAAGCTTTAGTAATTTTAGAAAAAGATGAAGTCATAAAAAATGCTTTAGGTGAGCACATATACAATAAATATGTTGAGGCAAAATGGTCTGAGTGGGATTCCTACAGGACTTACGTTACAAGGTGGGAGATAGACCAATACCTTACTAAGTTTTAAAGTGAGGTGTTTACATGAGCCAGTGGCGCATTATAGTAGCTGATAGCAATGATTACAGCAGAAATATTTTAAAAGGAATGTTGTTGTCTAGTGGTCATCTAGTCTATGAAGCGAGAGATGGTGGAAGCGCAGTTAGGCTGTCTCGCTCATTGATGCCTGATCTTGTTTTGATAGATATGGGTATTGTGGGAATGAATGCTTATGAAGTAGCGCATATTATAGATAGCGACAATGTGGCACCTGTCATATTGATGACGCAGACCATTCAAAGAGGTTTTATTGAGGAAGTAAAAAACTATTCAGTATTTGCGTATTTGCTAAAACCAATCGATAAAGCGGTGTTATTAAGTTTGACTGAATTTGTGATAGAAAATCACAAAAAATATTTATCTTTAAAAAATGAGATAGAAAGCTTAAAAAAGCAAATAGAAGCCCGCAAGAAAATAGAGAAAGCTAAAGGTCTTTTAATGAAAGTAAAAAAATTAGATGAAGATGAAGCTTACACACTGATGAGGAAGATGAGCATGGACTCAACTCTTCCTATGGAAGTCATAGCAGAGAGGATATTGACAAAATACTCGTAAAAAAACTTAAGCACATAAACATATTTGTGCTTAAGTTTTTTTCTTTGGGATTAATATAGCATTAAGATGAGATTAATTTAACAAATCAAGAAGGAATTTTAACAATTTTGTAGAAATAATAAATTATTTAAGAAATGTGTTAAATGATAGTGGGTGAATTTTGATGAATGAATTTGGTAGAAATAAACTAAATCATTTATTGTTGAATTGGCAAACAATTCAGGGGCTTGCCTTTCTTGTCTAGTTATGCATCTCAATTGGAGATGACGCTATTTTCATTATGAAAAGAGGTTTTACTTATGACTAAACAATATCGTATTCTCATGTTAGGTTATCGCAAAGGTTTAGTAGATGCTTGCAATAAGCTTGGTGTACATAGTACAATTCTTATTGATCCGTGGGAAGATATAAGTGAACTTCCGGCTTGTGGTGATAATGAAAAAAGGATTTTTGTAGAGAATCTTTCTAAAGATGAAACTACACTTTTTTCATTAATGAGATCAAATGAAACCAATTTTGATGCTGTTATAACAACGGAGGAATATTTTCTAGTAAATGCTTCAATTTTAAGCTGCATTGTTTCTAAGCCATATATTGAACCACATGTTGCGGTAGCATTTAGAGACAAATTTTATCAAAAGAAGTTATTACGTGGGGTTGTATCAGTGACTGATTCTTGGATGATCGATGATATCGAAAATTTTGTTATTGACGAGAAATATCCATATCCTGTAGTACTTAAACCAGTTGCAGGTGCTGCTACTTCTTATACTTATATAGCTTATAGCCAAGAAGAGTTAGAAAAATGCATAGAACTTCACAAACAAAAATTGGATGAAAATCCTGCTGAAATTCCAAGAAGTATGGTAATAGAACGCTTTGTATATGGTGATGAATGGCATATAGATGGATGGGTTTTAGAAGGTAAACTTCAAAGCTTTACAGCATCAAAGTACAACTTTCCTTTAATTGGAATAAGAAATGGAGGAATAGTAGGCAGTGTGACTTTACATCCCGAAACAAATAAAGAACTTTATAATAAATTTCATCAATTTGTTGAGAAGGCTTTACAAAAGCTTGGATTAAAAAATAGCGTATTTCATATGGAATTATTTAAAAATGATGAAAATGACGAACTTGTATTTAGTGAATGTGGAGCTCGTGTTGGAGGAGGGTTTATTTATAAGGCATTTCAATATTTATATGATATTAATTTATATGAAGTTCTTGTTCGATTAGCCCTTGGCGAAAAAGTTTTATCTACACCAGCTAAAACTTCGCAATGCGTAGGTTGGACTTTTCTTCCCTCTGTTTCACCTACTATAAAGTCGTTACCAGATAGTTCATTATTAATGGATATGCCAGGAGTCTTAGAGGTAGAATACAGTTGGGATCCTAGTAAGGAAATGCCTGACACTAAGATAGATACTACTCAGCGAACAGGGCAGGTTCTAATAACCGGCAAGGATGAAGATGAAGTGTTACTAAGGATTAAAGATGTATTAAATTATTTTACTGATCTTACGAAAAATTAATATAATACAAATGTGTTTCTATTATTTTTGACTTTAACTATATATTAAGTTAAAAATTAACTCATTAAGCAATAATTCTCTAGCTTAATGAGTTAATTTAATATAGTTTATTAAGGTGGTGATATATTTGAACAATGATGACATAAAAGAAGACTTGTCAGATTTTAACCTGGATGAAACAAAACTATTATGGAGACAAAAAAATTTTTTAATTCTATTGTTAGGAGATTTATTAATCAGTTTTGGCAGTAAAGTTTATGAATTAGTATTACCTTTATTAATTTATAAATTAACTAAATCATCGATTATTATGGGAACTATGAAGGCAGTTGAATTTTTGCCAAATCTTTTATTAGCAGTATTTATAGGTGTGTTAGTTGATAGAACAGATAGAAAAAGATTTTTAATATATACGCTATTTATACAAATAATATTATTAAGCACACTGTACATTTCAATAAAAAGTGGACATAAATATATTTCGCTCTTTTATGTAATAGGTTTTTTCTTTATGGCATTATTTTACTGCTATGATAATGCTATGACAAGTATAGTTAAAGATGTTATTCCTTATAATTTGCTTACTTCAGCCAATTCAAAGTTTTCTTTTATTTCAACATTTATAGGGATCATCGGACCTGCGATTTCAGGCTTTATTTTAGTACTTTCTAATCTTGAAGACGGGTTGCTAATTACTATGTTTGCTTTGTTGGGAGGGGTTATTGTATTTTCCTTTTTAAAGAGTCATAAAAAACAAGTAGAAGCAAAAAGGGAAAATCAGTCAATTTTGGAAGATATTGAGGAAGGTTGGATTGAGCTTAGGAGAAACCATTCTCTTTGGTTGTTAACATTAATAGTTGTTTTCACCAATGCTACTAGTGGTTTGTTTGATTCAATGGTAATCTTTTTTGCAGAAGACTCATTTCATTTAAGCAGTTTTCAACTTGGACTGGTATTTTCGATTGCTGGATTAGGTGGTTTAATAGGAAGTCTATCTACAGATTATATTTCTAAAAAGCTAAAGCTTGGTAAATTAATAGGGATAGCCATATTTTCTATTGGCTTTGCTTACCTAATCATGTATTTTGCAAGTAATATTTTTTTAATAGCACTTTCTTTGTTTCTAGAAGGCATATTTAATTCGATTTTTGCTATATGTATATATACTTATCGTCAAGAAACAACTCCATCACATCTTATTGGACGTATCAGTGGAATTACAGGTGCAATGTTTATGGTTGGAGTGCCATTGTCTATGTTTGGATCTGGCTGGATTGCAAGTATTATAAACACAAAATATTTATTTCTTGGTGCGGCAATACTTAATCTATTGATATTTATTGTTTATCGTAAGCTTTCTTTGTGGAAATTAACATAAGGATGCAATTAGCAAAAAGGCTATAGGAGAATTCCTACAGCCTTTTTTAAAATACATTAAGTTTTAGTTTTTTCCTTCTAACCCAGTGCTTTAATACTTTTGAAAGCCAAGGCATTACATAGTAGTCAAGGCCAAATGCTCTACCAGCACCACCCATTATTGCTATAGCAGTTATGACGTACCACCAATTGTTGAATGTCGCCATACCTGATAGATAGAAATTAATATGGAGGAATATGGTTCCAAGTGCAGCAATAAACGTAAATAGTCCTGCAACAAGCAAAAGACCAATGCCTATTTCAGACAATGTTATTACTGACTGGAAGAATATAGCGTGAGGGAATATGAATTTTTCCATAAACCAGCCATACCATGCAGGTACATTTTGCATTGGAGCTGCTGATGCGCCAGCGGATAATTTAACTGATGACAGCCAACCTTCTTGTATGTGCTGAATACCACTGATGATCCACATTAAGCCTAAGAAAACTCTCATGAGGGATAGCCAGAACATGTTTGTAGTAACAGCTACATGGTTTTCAATTATGCTTAATTTACCTTTATCAGGTACATCTATAAACTGATCTCTTATATATTGAGCACACATGCCAAGACCACTTAAACCAAATAAGTAATGCATATTTACTATGTGTTTCATAAACGTAGCTGGGTATCCTGACAGTCCGCCAATGCCAGACAGTTCAGCAATTGCAAATCTTCTTCCTACAGATACCATATTTCCATGAAGATTTAGCTTAAGCTCTTTCTTTGGCATATTTTTAATGGAGGCGGCGATATTATATGCAGCAGCATCAGCAGATTGAAGTGCTGATTCCACCAGTGCTGGCATAGGTTTTCCATCTTCTCCTACATATGAAGCACTGTCGCCAATAGCGTATATATATGGATTAGATGATTCCATGTATTTGTTTACAACAATTCTTCCTTTCTTGTCTGTAGCAAGGCCGATATTGGCAACGAAGCTGTTTCCTTGAATTCCGCCTGTCCAAATCAGTGTCTTTGTAGGGATTTCTTCTCCGGATTTTAGTGTTATACTATCGGGTGTAACACTTGTAATCATAGAATTTGTCTTAATTTCTACACCGTTTTTATTGAAGAAATTCACTACTTTTTGAACTAAGTGTTCTCTGCTTACTGTTGGCAGGATCTTAGGCAATGCTTCTACAAGAGTTAATCTAACTTCGTCTCTTGGAATTTTATATTCTTTGCATAATCTATCGACCCATTCCATAAGTTCACCCATCATTTCCACTCCGGTAAATCCACCACCACCGACTATGAATGTAAGCAGTTTTGCTCTTTTTTCTTTATTGGTTTCGTGCTGTGCCTTTTTAAACATATCGCGAATATGTTTGTTTATAATTTCAGCATCTTTTAAAGACCAGAGGGTGAAAGCATGTTCTTTCATACCTGGAATGCCAAAATAAGCTGGTTCGCTGCCACAAGCTATCACTAGATAGTCATAACCATATTCTGCTGTGTCTGAATAGATTTTTTTATTTTCTATATCAACCCTTTTTATTTCATCTTGTACAATTTTTACACGAGTAAATTCTAACGCTTCTTTTAATGAAACCTTGACGCCTTCGGGTTTTATTCTGTTTCCGGCTACTTCATGCAGTTCTGTAAGGTAAGTCTGACTATCGTTTTTTTCAATAAGCGTTATTTCAACATCGTCGTTAAGTAAATATTTATCAAGCTTTTGCGCAGCAGTAGCTCCTCCGAATCCCCCGCCTAACACTATTACTTTAGCGCTCATATAAAAACCTCCTGTTAAAATTTATCTACCATCTTGATTATAGCATAATTATTTAACAAATAAAAATAACAAATAAAAATTTTTCATAATAATTGGTATCTGTTGATTAAAAATAAAAAAACAAATATAATAATTATGATGTGTTTTATTGGATTGGAGGTCGTGAAACTGTCTGCTAAGAAAATTGTATATGTTTCTATATTGATTTCACAGGCATTGGTGCTGAATATAGTTGAAAGCTTTATTCCCGTCCCTATCCCTGTTCCAGGGATAAAGATTGGGCTTGCTAATATAGTTACTTTAGTAACAATATTGATGTTTGGTTTCAAAGATTCTCTCATTGTGGTTGTTTTGAGAACGTTACTGGCACAATTGCTTGTTGGAAATATAACAGCATTTTTGTTTAGCGTATCTGGAGGCATTTTAAGCGCATGCATAATGTATATCGTTTATAAAAGGTACAGCAGGTATTTCAGTCTGGTTGGTGTGAGCGTTTTTGGCTCGGTTGCCCATAATGTAGGGCAATTATTAGTCGCATCTATTGTTATTAATAATTTTCTGATATTCTCATATTTACCAGTTTTAATGATATCAGGAATAATAATGGGTATTTTTACGGGATTTGTGGCCAATTTTTTTAGAAAATATATAAAAAACATAGAATATAATTCTAGGTGGTAGGTGTTAATTTTGTTTGATAAATATGCCTTTGTAAAAGATGATATGAAGAAAATAGATGATTTTCTTTTATCAAATATTAAGACAAGTTCGCCCACAATAAAAAAAGCTGTAGAAGATTTAGTATTGTCCGGTGGAAAGAGAGTAAGACCACTTCTGGTTATTGCGATTGCAAGGCTCGGTGAATACAACGAAGATAAAATTATTCCAATTGCTGCATCTATTGAAATAATGCACATGGCCACATTAGTCCACGATGATATAATTGATGATTCAAAGATGAGGCGAGGCCGTGAGTCAGTTCAAAGCAAATATGGGAAAGAAACAGCAGTGTTTACAGGTGATTTTTTATTCAGCCAAGCTTTTAATGTCATAGCAGATATCATTTCTAAGGAAAATTTAAAATTGATTGCAAGAGGAGTAAAGGCTATATGCGAAGGCGAGATAGAACAATTTGACAATAGATATAACTTAGATATAAGCGTATTAAGATATTTAAAGAGAATTTACAGAAAGACCGCTTTGCTTTTTGCGATAAGCTGTGAATCAGGTGCTACTCAAGCAGGATTGTCAAAAGAATTGACAAGGGCTATGAGGCGCTTTGGTCTTAATGTTGGTATGGCATTTCAGATAGCTGATGATATACTCGATTATGAAGGAGTAGAAAAAATTGTAGGAAAGCCACTAGGAAGTGATGTATTAAATGGTATTTATACTTTGCCGCTGATTTATGCTCTTAGTACTAGTCATAAAAAAGCTATTGAGGACATTTTGTTGAAGAATAAGTTAAGCAAAAAAGATGTAAACCGTATAGTCAAAGAGGTGAAATTGAGCGGGGGTATAGACTTTGCTAAAGATCTTGCATTAAAATATGTCAAAAAGGCCATCAAGTTTCTTGATATTATACCAGATTGTGAACAAAAAGATTTAATGATAGATATAGCCAATGATGCTTTAAAAAGGAATTATTAATTTTATACATAGACAAGGTAAAAGGACATTTCTTGCCAGATGTCCTTTTATTCAAATATTCCTTTTTTTACGATTTCATTAAATTTAATCATAAATTGGCCTTTTGCTATGACTGATGAAATGTTTAAATTTCTGTCCAGAACTACAAAATCGGCATCAGAATTTTCTTTTATACACCCTTTTTTTGGATATAACAAAAGTACTTTTGCGACATTTTCAGTTATTATTTTAATTGCAGATTCAAGGGGAAGTATTCCTTGTGTTATTATTTCTTTTAGATCTCTATACAATGTCAATGTACTGCCAACCATGACTTTGACTAGTTTTTTATTTTCATCAAATACAGGTATACTTCCATTGCTGTCAGAGCTCATGGTTACATTGTCAATGGATAGGTTATTTTCAATAATTTTTTTTATGGCATTTTCTGGTGTCAAGGCAGTTTTAGAATTTTCGTCAGGTTTTATATCAGATGTCAAGTCAATTCGACCACCCATTTTCAAAAATTCAAGTGCTTGCAAAAAAAGATGGCTGTTCCTATTTACATGAGTCGGGATAAATTGAGTAATTGGTATTTCAGTATTTTTAACGATGTCTATGATAGGCGTAAGACCTCTTATGCCATCACCAACGTGCAAATGCACAATTCCCGGTTTATTTCCTAATAGCCCGCCAACTCTGGCTTCTGCTGCAAGTTTTGTGAGATCTTCTACAGTCGGTTGAGCCGATCTGTGATCGGATATTGCGATTTCGCCAGTGCCTAACACTTTATCGATTATCGCTATATCAGACCGCACGCTATTTGTAAGGGTTCTCGTAGGGAGCTCATAAGCACCTGTGTATATATACGTAGTAAGGCCTTCTTCTTCAAGGGCTCTTGATTTGGCTAGCAATTCCGACATGCTTCTAGTTATGCCATCAGCGCCTAAAAGTCCCACGACTGTGGTAATACCTGCTTTAGTAAGATCAGTCAAATTGATTTCCGGAGTCCTTGTGGCAGGACCTCCTTCACCGCCGCCGCCTGCAATATGAACATGTTGATCAATGAAGCCTGGCACTACGATGCATCCGCTTAAATCTATAATTGAAATATCTGGCAAATCTTTAAAAGCAATATTATTTCCGATCTTAATAATTTTTTCATTGCATGTCAATATATCCATTTTCCCAATGTATTTGGGCGAATAGACTTCACCGCCTTTTAAAAGCAAAAACATTTTATCACCTTCTAAAAAATTAACTTCTTTTACATATTAGTTTGTTCAAAATTTTCATATCTTATGTTATTATTAGATTGTATCGAAACAAATCAAGAGGTGTTTAAAATGGTAAATTTTACGGTAGACAAAAGTAAAAATACACCACTTTATATACAAATTTTCAATCAATTCAAAAAATATATAGAAAATGGTAGCATACCACAAGGATATAAATTACCAACTATACGTTCACTAGCTAAAGAGCTTGGCGTCAATAACATAACAGTTATTAACGCTTATAAATTGCTTGAATTAAACGGTTATGTAAATAAAAAGGTTGGTAGCGGAACATATGTTTCACAAAACATAAAACAAAATGACTTAACAGGAGAAGATATTAAGGCATTAGAGCATGGACATATACTTTTAAGTAAAAATATGATAAATTTTTCATCTTCTTCTCCAAACCCTGAATTGTTTCCAGTTGATGATTTTAAAATAATTATAAACAAGGTTTTAGAAAGAGATGGAGGATATGCATTTGAATATCAAGATACAAAAGGGTATATGCCGTTTAGAAAATCTATTTGTGAATTTATAAAGAAAGACGAGATAAATATTAATTATGAAGACGTTCAAGTTATATCAGGTGGACAGCAGGGAATTGACGTTGTTTCAAAAGCTTTAATAAATTTTGGTGATTGTGTATTTGTTGAATCGCCCACATATTCATGGGCAATAGCATCGTTTAAATCAAGAGGTGCGGAAATTGTCGATATAGCACTTGATAAAGACGGGATTGATATTAATAAATTAGAAGAAAAGCTTAAAATTTTTAAGCCAAAATTAATCTATACGATGCCGGTATTTCAAAATCCTACAGGAGTTTCATATACTGTGGAAAAAATGAAAAAGTTGATTGAGCTTGCATACAAATACGACACATATATAGTAGAGGACGATTTTTCAAATGAATTGAATTTTAGTGAAAACAAACATTTGCCGTTAAAATCGTATGATAAATACGACAGGGTAATATATATCAAGAGTTTTTCAAAGATATATATGCCGGGGCTTAGATTAGGTTTCATAGTATCACCTAAAAATCTTGTAAATTCTTTTGCAGAGGCAAAGTATGTTTCAGATTTGTCAACATCTGGCTTGATGCAAAGGGCGTTTGAGATTTATTTGAGAGAAGGTATATGGAAAAAACATATCGAGAGATTTAAAAAGATTATGAGAGAGCGGTTTGACGAAATGAAATATCTTTTATCAGGTAATAAGTATTTTGAAGTTAATGTTCCTGAAGGAGGATTTTATTTCTGGCTTAAGTTGAATGAGGATATTTCTGCAAAGAAGCTGTATTTAAAATGTATAGAAAGAAATGTTTCAATTGTTCCTGGAAATATGTTTTTTTCAAATAAAGTTGATGATTCACATATAAGGTTAAGTTATGCATCTTGTGAAGTTGACAAGATAAAAAGCGGTATTTCAACACTTAATGATATTTTGAAAGATATTCATAATGAAGAAAATAGCGAATATATACCAATTGTTTAAAGGTGCTTTGTGCGCTTTTTTTGAATTAAAATGATTCTATTACAAATAATAAAGCTGTAAATATATAAAAAGAGGAGGTAAAAATATGGCATTAACTCAAAAAGAACTTGGATATATTTCGGACGAACTTGCATCAGAGCAATTGATAATAAAGAAATATCAGACAGCAGTGAATCAAGTTACAGATCCACAGCTTAAAAATGTGTTTCAAAAAAATATAAACGTGCATCAAAATCATTACAACTCTTTATTAAATTTATTGAAATAGGAGTGATATAGATGGCTAGAAAAAGTGCAAAGGTAAATACTACTGCCATGAATTCAGCAGCTATGCCGGACATGTCTGGTGGCAGCATAAGCAAACAGATAGATTCGTATACAAATTCGAATTTAAGAAATGTATCATCAAATGCTGCAGCAACAAGCGGTATAAATGTAACAGGAATGCCTAATGATTATGCACCTACAGGTAGCATAAGTCAGACAATTGATAATACAACAAGACAAAATCTAAGCAATGCAAACAGTAATGGTACTGCATATGCCGTAAATGAACCAACAGCAGGAACTGCTCAAACATTAACTGAAAGAGATATAACAGCAGACTGTTTGAGATCAGAAATATTGCTTTTACAGTCGTATAATAGTGCTTGTATAGAGAGTGCGAATCAAAATGTTTTTTCCGGCATAAAAAATATATTAAATGAAGAACATGATGTACACTATGAATTATTCAATATAATGAAACAAAAAGGTTGGTATCCTGTAAGCAATGCAAACCCACAAGATATCAATAATACAAGAAGCATGTTTCAAGTATAAAGAGGGCCCTTATGGGCCTTTCTTCCTTATAAGGAAAATTTATATTATTGAAGCGATATGTTTGCCAATGTTATCATATAAGTTGAACATGATACAAGGGGGATATTGGCATGCATATAAAAAAGGTTATTTTTATGTTGATAGCATCTTCTTTAATACTTTCTTTGTTTATATTCAATTTTGCTAAAACAAATGCATCAGCAAGAGAAATATATGCATATGCAACGCGTGATTATTCGAACGATAATAACTCTTATAATTCGTTTGTCAACAATGAATCACATATTAACTATGTAATAACGTTTACCTATGGAATAGATGAAAATGGAAATTTAAATGGTGAAGAAGATGATGCAGTAAAAGATGAAGCTATAAAAAATAATATTGCTCCTCTTCTGTTAGTTCATAACATAAGAGGAGGTACTTTTGATAACAGCTTGATACATTCGGTTTTAAGCAATAATGCAGCAAGAAATAATTTAATTGATAATATTGTTGGTGCTTTAAAAGACGGTGATTATAAAGGAGTAAACATCGATTTTGAGAATGTTGGGTATATTGATAGACAGAATTATAATCAATTTTTGTCAGATCTAAAATCAAAATTAGACAGAAACAATTTGTTGCTGACCGTTGCAATACCAGCTATGACAGCTGATAGTCCTTCGAGTTTTTGGGCGGGAGGCTTTGACTATGCGGCAATATCTAAGATAGCAGATAAAATTATTATAATGGCATATGATCAGCATTGGTCTGGTGGAAACAGCGGTCCTATTTGTTCAATCGATTGGCTTCAAAATGTCACCAAGTATGCTCTTTCAACGATAGATAAAGATAAAATAGTGATGGGGCTTCCAGCTTATGGTTACGACTGGTCTTTAAGTGGTACTACATCTGTGACGGAGGATAAAGTTAAAAGCCTTATAAATACTTATGGTGGGAATGTTATGTGGGATAATACATCTAAAGAGCCGTATTATATATACTATAAAAACGGTGTAAAACATACCGTATGGTTTGAAAATTCCTACAGTTTTAAATTAAAGCTTGATTATCTTTCATCGATTGGAATTGATGATATATCTTTTTGGAAATTAGGCTATGAGAATCAAGATTTCTGGGAAGTTATAGAGGGTAATACGGTGGATTATTTCGGAGATATATTTGCAAGCTGGGCAAGAGATGACATAAACGATATGGCAAGGCTTAAATATGTCTCCGGATATAGTGATGGTACATATAGACCGAATAATTACATAACTAGAGCAGAATTCATTACCTTGTTATTAAGAGTAAAGGGAATAAAAGAAGAGCCTGGCGAGGGATTTTGGGATACGCAGCAGAGCTTTGCAAAAGACGCTATTGCAACAGCTAAAAAGCTTGGGATAGTTAATGGATATAGTGACGGCAGTTTTAGACCTAATAATAATATATCGAGAGAAGAAATTGCTGCTATAATAGCAAAAGCATGTGGATATAAACCATATGTAAATAGCCTATTTGTAGATATAGGAAATAGCTTTGCTAAAAATGACATTATGGCATTATCTAACAGAGGAATAATATCTGGATATGATACATATCACTTTATGCCAAAAAATTATGCAACTCGTGCTGAAGCAACAGCTATATTATATAGACTTATAAATAAATAAGGAGCATATATTTGCTCCCTATTTATTATCTTTTTTCTTTGGTTGGTTGTCAGCACTATTATTGATCTTTTTATTCATTTTGCAGTTTCCATCAAAAATTGCACCTTCATCGATAATAAGATTTTGCACCTCAATATCGCCGTATACTTTTCCGGTTGATGTTATCTGAACCTGATTATTTATCGTTAGATTTCCTGTTATTTCTCCTGATACAGAAATATTATCAGCTTTTATATCGGCTTCTATCTTTGAGCTTTCACCAATTATAATACTGCCTTGTACTTCAATTTTACCGGTTACATTGCCGTCAATTCTCATTGCACCTTGTGACTTTATATTGCCTTCTATTGTAGTGTTTTTACCAATTATTGTATCAATCTTTTCAGTATTAATATCCAATGTATTTACATCTTTCCTTTGAAACATAAAGCACCTCCTTATAACTCCTTTTGACTTGTGTGTACTCTACTTGCCTAAATATTTTAATGGATCAACTGGATTACCATTTAGTCTTATTTCAAAATGTACATGTGGTCCTGTGCTGCGGCCAGTGTTACCCGATTTTGCTATGATATCGCCTCTGTTTACAGTTTGTCCAACTTTTACCAACAATTGAGAGTTATGGCCGTAAACGGAAGTGATTCCATAACCGTGATTAATCATGACCACATTTCCGTATCCTGAAAGCCATCCAGCATAAGTTACAACTCCTTTTCCTGCTGCTTTAACAGGAGTACCATAACCGACAGCTATATCAATACCAGGATGAAATTCAGAACTTTCACCATACGGAGAAGTACGACTTCCAAATGGTGATGTTATAGATCCTGTGACGGGATAAGCAGAAGGCAGTGAAGCAAGATAATCCAATCTTTTATTTATATCATCTATAAGTGTTTTATATTCATATATCTTATTATCTATTTCATCTGAAAGTTCATTTGTTGTTTTTTCATCAAGCGTTAAGCTTCTTGAATCACGGGTTATACCGCCACGGCTAGTTTTTTGTGTGCTGAGCCCAACCATCCTTCTGACCTTTTGTTCTAATTCATCAAGGCTTTTTATTTTATCATTTATTTTTTTTGCATTATCATTTAACATAGCTATTTTTTTATCTTGAACATCATTTAGATCTTTCATTTCAGCGATTTTTTGGTCCTTCAAAGAAATCGTCTTATTTTTCTCAGCTATTATGTTATCTTTCTCTTTTATGGTTGCATAAAGATATGTATATTTACCGGCAAAATAAAAAGCGGAAGAAAATATCCCCAATAAAAATATCATTGCTGCGATAATAGCAGCTTTAAAAGTAGATTTTTTTATTTTAATATTTTTTATGTCGCTTTTAGAGTTTGGTACAATCATTATATTTATGCATTCATCTTTCTTTTTTATATGCATTTACTCTGTCAACACCTCCTTTACAAAATAGCCAATTATTAATATTCTACATTTGATTTAAAAATCCTTCTTTGTAGATAAATTAACAATAATTAGAATATGTGATTTTATCAATACAAAATATATGATATGACATAATGAGCGAAATAAATTTTTTTGAATACAATGATATATAGAGAAGAAATTAAGTTGCATAGGGGGATTTTAGATGGCGACGATTGTATATCCGCCTACGATTAATTTTAGTTGGCTTTTTCAAAGACCGCAGCAGATATTGAGCTGTATGGCTACTAAAAATTATACGGTATTCTACTTAAATAAAACATATGATACAAGTTACAAGAAAGGAATAACTGAATTAAAAGAAAATTTATATTTAGTAAACGGTGTTGGGATTGATAGCATAAAATTAAGAGAAACTCCTATATTGTGGATTTCATATCCTCCCAATTACAGTTATATAAATATGTTTAAGAAAAAATATGTAATATTTGACTCCATAGATTATCCCTCAGACGAATTTTCAGAATGGAAACTTAATTTTGAAGAAATGCAGAAAGCTGCTAATATTATATTTGCTTCATCTAGAAAACTTTATAATATAAATAAAAGAGTTAACAACAAGACATTCTTACTGCCAAATGGTGCAGATTTTGAACATTTTAATAAAGCGGAGAGAATCTTTTCAAAAAGGCCATCTGATTTGCCGGAGGGAAAACCGATTGTAGGGTACATTGGTGCATTGGCATCGTGGATCGATTGGAATATTGTTAACTATATCAGTTTAGCATGTCCTGAATACAATTTTGTATATATTGGTCCGAATTTAAATGTGAAGAGGCTGCCAAAAAGAGATAACATTTTTTATTTAGGTGAAAAAAAGTATAGCATACTTCCGAATTATTTACAGTATTTTAATGTATGTATAATTCCTTTTAAAGTAACATCTATGACAGAAGGTGTTGATCCTATAAAAATGTATGAATACTTAAGTGCTGGTAAACCAGTTGTTTCTTCAAATTTACCGTCTATACTAAGATGTGAAGGCATATATACTGCAGATGGAAAAGCTGAATTTGCTAATATGATAAAAAAAGCTTTGGAAAATTATGACGACCAAAAGAGAAGAAGACTTATCGATATTGCAAAGGAAAATTCATGGGAGAAAAGAGCTGAATATGCTGATAGGATTATAAGGTATTATTTGGTATGACCTGGTAAACAGGTCATACATAGATATTTTAAGGTATTTTTGCTAAAATAATATACATAAGATGATAAGGAGTGTTATTTTGAGAGGGATTGTACTTGGCGTAATTTTATCCGTATTGACTCTTATTATTAATATTATTGCAAATGGGATACATACGACGTATATTAACTACAGCAATTATTTTTTCATAGTTGGATGTGTTGTTGGGCTTGTTGGTGGATTTTTATATATTTCGTATTGGTTTAACGATAGGCGTACTATTAAAAAGATACTTCGGAATCAGGAACTGCCTGAAAAAAGAAATGACTTTATATATATGATTGAGTGGGGAAGCGTATTATTGATAGCATCAGCTTTTTTAATATTAATTTCACTATTGATAGTTCTCCTATACGAATAAAAACACATATTAATCTAATACTAATTATGTATTCGCTATAGGAGGTGTTTCAATGGGGAAAAGAATAGCAGTTGAGAGTCAGCTTTCAAATGTTAAAAGATATCTGTCTAATAAAGGGTATGATGTAATTAATCTTGAACAGAATAGTGATTTAAGTGGTATTAGAGTAGACGATTATGATGCGGTAGTGATAACAGGACAGCATAAAGATATGATGGGATATGAGACTGCTCATACAAGATCACCAATAATCGATGCTACAGGATTGACTCCGGAAGACATTGAAAGTGAAATAAGAAGAAGTACAGGTGGTGATTTAAATGGCTAATAGTGAGCAATTAAAGGCTGTAGGTGAAATGTGTCCTGATTTTACATTTGATGATTCTTTAAGCAAAACATCAACAATGTCTACTGAAGAATCTTTATCAAGAAGCTGTGAGATATGCAGCCATTGGGATGTAAGAAATCAAAAATGCAGAATAGATGTTTTTGATGATGTACTTACAAGCCTTGATCAGACATAGTCTAAAAACATAAGAGAGGATTATTCCTCTCTTTAGTCATTTATATGGATAAATCTATATATAACTTTTTTGTCCCAACCTAAATCAAATGGAACATGATACCTGTCTGATGTATGAGTGTTTACAACAGGAATTCCATAAGAATCAAAGCCTGTTACGACTCCAAAATGAACAATTTCTCCTTTTTCTTCATAACATATGAGATCGCCTTTTTGCAGTTCTCGTATTGCACCTGATGGATGTGTGTCAGATGGCTTTACCATATTAGTATATGTGCCTTGTGCAATAAGCCTTCCTTTTCCATTGTATATAAGATAATTGAATAATGCTGGAGCTTGTGCCCATGCTGTGCTTGAATCACGACCATTGAAATTCCACACGTAATCCATTTTAAGTCCGCCACCTTCATGGAGAACTTGTGAAGCAAAATTTGTACAGTCACCGCCAACACCATTGTAATCTCTATACTTTTCATTGTATTCATAATTGTTTCCACTGCCCCAAGCAGCACCGGCATATGTATCAGCGTATCTTACAGCACCTTCACGATCGTAATTTCCTTTTTTCTTATTTTGGCTGTCACCTGACGGAGTTGAATTTGCAGGCGATATCTCCGAGGCGATACCGTCGGCTGGGCTGATATCTATGAATGCGGAATCTTCATCCAGAGGATCGTAATACCAATCGCGGCGAATGACCCATTTCCCATCAACTTTTACCAGTTGTATTGAATGGCGGATACCTAGTCCCATGTAGTTAATTATGTTAGGCTTTACATTATATTCATATCCCATTTTCATCGTTTCTACCAAATACAGCCATATAGATTGTTCACCTACTTTTATGCTTTTAATTCTGTATATTGATTGAGCTTCAGTGAATTTTAGATTTCTTTTTTCTGACCAACCTTTTACATAATTAATTCGCCTCATTTCATGTTCTAATGCCCATTTTCCATATGTATTTGCTGCATCGTAGTATTTCTCTATATCTTTAATGTTTCCACTTAGAAGTACATTGCCTCGGGACTCAAAGAACGCATCTAAGAAAGGTTTTATTTCCTCTTTGTTATCTGCTACTGTAGATAATGTTTTATTGAAAAATAATATTCCCCAAATGCTGACTGATATTAACAATAAAATAGGAATTGCTATCTTGTAATATTTTTTAAGTGGCAATAAATATCCCTCCCTGCCTATACATTCATAGTAAATAATATGTCTTAATAAAATAAATAATACTATGCAATTATTATTAAGGTGTCAAAAGTATTTTTTCATCCATGATAAACTGAAAATATGGTAAAATAGAAATATAAACAAAAAGAAATAGAAGGAGCGATACATAGCCATGGCATTCAAACCAAACGAATATCAACAAATCACAATGGATGATAGATTCTTAAACTTGGATGAAAGAACAAGAAAGTTTGTTTTAAACTTATGGGCAAAAGGCTTTGCTGAAATCATATTTCCAGCAATCATTGAAAAACGCTTTTCCGTATTGTACAGTGACAATCCTGCTTCCCGTCCAAACAGTCCTGTAAACGCAATAATTGGAGCCCTAATATTAAAAGAAATGTTTAATCTTACAGACGACGAACTATTAGCAAGCATCCTATGTGATGTTCGTTTCCAATACGCCCTTCACATTACAAGCTTCAAAAGTCAACCTTTCAGCGATAGGACTTTTAGCCGTTTCCGTGAAAGGCTATATCTTTACAATCTGGAAACAGGAAGAGATCTTCTTCATGAAGAAATGGAAGCCATGGCAAACGTATTTGTAAAATACTTGATTAAGGTGTCAAAAGTATTTTTTCATCCATGATAAACTGAAAATATGGTAAAATAGAAATATAAACAAAAGGAAATAGAAGGAGCGATACGTAGCCATGGCATTCAAACCAAACGAATATCAACAAATCACAATGGATGACAGATTCTTAAACTTGGATGAAAGAACAAGAAAGTTTGTTTTAAACTCATGGGCAAAAGGCTTTGCTGAAATCATTGATGGTAGAATATAAATAATACAAGTTGAATTGAGAAAGTTCCGCATAAGTATTACAATAAATATAGAAAGAATGGGGGAACTTCTCATGGCAAAACAACATGACCAACAATTTAAGGAGGAAGCTGTCGAGTATTACCTTGAGCATAAGGATCTAGGGCTTCGAGGGTGTGCAGAAAACCTTGGTATAGGTTATAGCACTCTTAGCAAGTGGGTTAGGGATTATAGCACCAATAACGGAACAATCCCAACTCGTGGTTCTGGTAACTACGCTTCTGACGTAGAAAAAGAAAATGCTAGGCTACGGAGAGAATTACGCGATGCAAAGGATGCACTTGATGTGCTAAAAAAAGCCATCAGCATTCTGGGAAAATGACAGAGGCGATTTATCTTGAAGTCTATCGCAAGTGTGAAGCTTCCAAAGGGAAACGCCGCGTTTCTGTCAGCGGAATGCTGCGCTATTTAGGCGTTTCCAGATCCGGTTATAACTCTTGGTTAAAGCGTAAACCATCAAAACAGCAGCTAAGGAAAGAGTCTGTCCAGGACAAAATTCGTGAAATCCATGCAAAGTCTCATGATATTTACGGAGCTCCAAAAATTACAAAGGAACTACATAAAGCTGGAGAGGTCATCTCAGAAAGAACTGTAGGTAAATATATGAAGGAAATGGGCTTAAAAGCAAGGTATATCAAGCCTTATACAGTTACAACACGTAACTCAAACTTCAGCAGTTCTCTTGAGAACATTTTACAGCAACAGTTCAATCCGGACTCTCATAATGCAGTCTGGTGTACTGATATAACATATATATGGACTGTAGATGGATTTGTATACCTGACCAGTATCATGGATTTATATTCACGGAAAATTATAGCGTGGACACTTTCCAAAACACTAGAGGTATCATGTGTTTTAGATACCATAAATAAAGCAAAGGCAACTAGAAGGTTAACTAACCCACTAGTTATCCATAGTGATCGTGGAAGTCAGTATGTATCGAAGGAATACAGGAAAGCTGCATCAAAAATGACACTCAGTTACTCAAAGAAGGGGTGTCCTTGGGATAACGCCTGCATAGAGTCATTTCATTCACTAATCAAACGTGAATGGCTAAATCAATATAAAATCAAAGATTATGATCATGCTAGAAAGCTAGTATTTGAATATATTGAGACCTTTTATAACACTGTACGAACTCATAGCCACTGCGACTATAAATCGCCAGATCAGTATGAAGCACAATACTTGAAGAAAACAACAAAACTTATTGGGTAAGCAATAAATATGCATAAAGACATTCTCTGCTTGAAATCATAATTTAATACGTATGGAAATATTAGGGAATAACTTGCTCATTTTAATTTGTACTTTTTCTTGACATAGTACCATCCTTCAATAAAAAAACATGTGAACATTGTCCACTAAGAGAAAAATGTGGAGCAAAGCTACAAAAGAAATCAGCGTATGTATTAATAACAGCAAAAACAATACAAAGAGCAAGCTATTTAAAAAAAATGTCAACAGAAAAATACAGTGTACTTCAAAAGATAAGAAATGGAGCATTCCTGTAATAAAAAAATATAAGATTTGAAATAAAAAGTACCTCCTGATAAAATACAAGATGTCGATTGTTCATGAACACGACTCTCAAATAACAAGGAGGTACCTAATATGAAGTATAACCAAAATTCAAAGATATTGCAAATAACAGAAAAGACATTAATTGTAGGTGTAGACATTGCTAAAGAGACACATCACGCTAGAGCTTTTGATTTTAGAGGAATAGAATACGGTAAGCGTATTGAATTTAGCAATGACATCGATGGAATGGAAAGATTCTTTAAATGGGCTGCAGAGATTATGAATAAAAGCAACAAAGAGCATTTAATGGTTGGCATGGAACCAACAGGCCATTATTGGCTCTGCTTTGCACAGTTTCTTAAAGATAAGAACCATAAGGTGGTGCTGGTAAATCCATTCCACGTAAAAAGAAGTAAGGAATTTGATGATAACTCGCCAACTAAAAATGACAGAAAAGACCCTAAGACAATTGCAATGCTAGTTAAAGATGGAAGATATGTTGAACCTAATATACCTGATGGTATATACAGCGAGCTTAGAATTGCAGTGAACATAAGGGAAATGCTTACAAAGGACTTAAATAAGATAAAGAACCGGATTGCAAGATGGCTTGATATATACTTTCCTGAGTTTAATAAAGTTTTTGCAGATTGGGAAGGGAAAGCGGCACTGATAACATTGAAAGAATTTCCAACGCCTGCAAAGATATTAGGTATTGGAGCCAAGGAAATACTTGCAGCTTGGAAGAAGGAAGTTAATCGTGCAGTAGGTATAAAGAGGGCTTTAAAGCTTGTAGAAGCTGCCAGTGAAAGTGTTGGTAAAAGGGATGGCATTGAGATGGCAGAGATAGAGATAAAAATTATACTTGAACAGTACGAAATGCTTGTAAAGCAGTTTAAAAAAATAGAAAGCAAAATAGAAGAGCTTTTCATGCAAGTACCTTGTGCTAGTGAAATGCTAGGTATAAAAGGTGTAGGAGTAATAACAGCAGCAACATTTATTGCTGAAGTTGGCGATATAACAAGATATGAGCATCCAAAACAAATCCAGAAGCTTGCGGGTTACAATCTGGTCGAGAATAGTTCAGGGCAGCATAAAGGGCAAACCACCATAAGCAAAAGAGGAAGAAGGAGGCTAAGAAGTGCTCTATACAAAATGGTGATGCCAAT
>NZ_JAGGLT010000029.1 GCF_017874545.1 Thermoanaerobacterium butyriciformans
ATGATTTCAGAATGAAATTTTGGGGGATAAATTTAAAATATGTCTCCTGAAATTCAGTTATATCAGGCAACAGAAGTTGCCGAGAATACTCATTACATTTAAGGAGGCATTAAAATTATTTCAAAAAATAAACATTGAAGAAGGGTTAGATTTAGAAAAGGCTTGGTTTAAACAAGAGAAAAAAACGGCAACGTATTATTTATTTAAAAGTGCAGTGATTGGTCGAAATGTTGGTAGCCGAGTTATTGAATATACGGAATACGTACCGACAGAATATTTTTATAACGAGATCACTGCTTTATTTCGTGTTTCTGAAAATGTTACTCGTTTGTGTAACGGTATTAAGAGGCAAATTCAAGCAAATGAAGAGTTACTTCCACCTAATTTCAAAAAACGTTTATTAGAAGAGATGAAAAACAAAAAAGTATATAAGACTGATGAAGATGTAGGAATTAAAAGTCGTTTTTCGCATATTGTAACAGCAAAAATTGAAGAGAAAGGGAGCCAAATTCCTCCAAAGCCCAATGAAACATTAGAAACAAAAATAGCTAATAATGATTCTAACAAGTCTTGGAGAACAGAATTGGACGGTAAACAAGTTGAAGCATTGAAGCAAAGGCATCAGGCTTTTCTTTCAGAGTTTTCCAGTGATGAGCAGGATGAGGATAAACAAATGTTTGACGTAGAGAAAACAAAACTTGACATTCCCGAGCGGCCGATAATTACACTGAGTGACGATGATGTGGATGTTGAAGGATTTCTTTCCTCATTAACGGAAGAAGAAATTAAATTTATTAGCACATTCTCTAGCAAAAGGAGAAGAATCGACGTGGTGAATGATGAGATAAGAGATAAAGGAATTCCCGCTGCGGTTTTTATTAACGAAATCAATACAAAAGCGGAGGAATATTTAGATGATGTGTTTATTGAACAGATAGGCGATGATTATGTGATAAACGAAGAATTAGTATGTGTATTGGAGGAAATAGAGAGGAGTAAAGCAATATGAAAATTAAAAGGCGTGATTCAGCAGATATTTTAAATGCATTAGCTGGTGGGGTAGTTCCCAGTCGAGGCCTTCAATATATAATAGTTGGTCGTGAAGCTGAGATGAGACAAATAAAAGAGGATCTAAAGGATATTAAGGAAAATGGAAGTTCGTTAATTAAATTTTTTATTGGAGCATACGGAACTGGCAAAAGCTTTATGCAAAATTTTGTTCGTCAGATAGGTCTAGATGTAGGGTTTGTCGTTGCAAAAGCTGATTTTACTCCACATAGGAGATTATACGGTAATGATAACCAAGCTGTTGCTTTGTACAGCGAGCTAATGAGGAACTTATCCACTAAATCAGTTCCACATGGTAATGCTTTACCGGCGATTTTGGACCAGTGGATAACAAATATTCAAAATAAGGTGGTACAAAAATTGGGCTATGACGGGCCTATTTTGAATGATCCTACTTTTATTCAAGCAGTTGAAAAAGAAATTATTGATGTTGTTTCACACTTGGATGAGCTAACGGGGGGATATGATTTTGCAAATGTATTAGGCGTTTATTATCGGGGTTTTGTAGAGCAAGACAGGGAAAAGCAACGCCGTGCTTTGAGATGGATACGAGGGGAGTACCTGGCAAAAACCGATGCTATTCGTGATTTAGGAATTCGTGAAATTATCAATGATAACAATTATTATGGATATTTGAAGGTGCTGTCGAAATTTGTGCGTCAAATAGGATATTCAGGATTAATCATTAATTTAGATGAGGCAGTTAATTTATATAAAATTACGCACCGAGAAGCAAGAGAAAAAAATTATGAGTATATTTTAATGAATATATAATGATATTTTACAAGGAGCAGTGGAAGGTTTATATATTACCTTCAGCGGTACACCTGAGTTTTTGGAAGATGAGCGCAGGGGACTTTACAGCTATAAAGCATTGGAACGTAGGTTAAAACCAGGTGTTCAAAGCGATGAATACCGTGATTTGAAGCAACCCGTAATTAAATTAACGCCAATTACTCCTAATGAAATTCTGGTTTTATTAATGAATATCCGTGATATACACGCAGCTCATTACGGTTATGAACCAATGGTAACGGATGAAAAGATTCGTGATTTTTTGATTCATTTTTACGAACGACCGGGTGCAGAGAAGCAAATCATCTTGGGGGACGTTATTCGACAGTTTATCAGTAGTTTAAATATTCTTATTGAAAATCCGATGACAGATTGGAAAGAATTATTTGATGCTTCTGATGTAACACCACAAGATGATAAGATAGATCGAAAAGTGGTTAATATACATGATCGCTTTCAACGTGGCAAGTTTTAATAGCTTAAGGTATTTTTACATGTGAATGATACAGAATGCGCTATTTGTGTTGGTATGGGAAGAGGGATAAAATGAGCCAGATATTTTATATGTTATCTGATACTGTGCAAAAGAAAATATGGGATATGAGTTGGACACGATTTACATCTATTCAAGAGAAAGCAATTCCCGTTATTATGAATACGCAAAAGGATGTGGTTCTTTCGTCAGCTACAGCTTCGGGAAAAACAGAAGCAGCGTTTCTGCCTATTCTTAGCCAAATTGAAGAAACAGCGCCTTATACTCTTAAAGTTCTTTATATATCACCATTGAAGGCGTTGATTAATGATCAATTTGAACGCATTCAAAAGTTATGTGATCAAATGTATATTCCGGTTCATCGCTGGCACGGTGATGTTAGTCAATATAGTAAAAAGAAGTTTATTGATAATCCTGCTGGTATATTGCAAATCACACCTGAGTCCATTGAAAGCTTGTTTATAAATCGTACTTATGCACTGCCTTTGTTATTTCAGTATCTTCAATTTATTGTGATTGATGAAATTCATGTTTTTATTGATACAGAACGTGGAGTTCAGTTACGTTCATTATTGTCTCGCATTGAATGTTTTACCAAAGATCGACCACGTATTATTGGGTTATCGGCAACAATTGATAATTTTGAGTTAGTTAAGAACTGGGTTAATTACCGAGACCCAGATAACGTTGAAATTATCGAGGCAAAAGAAAATGACAAAGATCTTTATTATAATTTGATGCATTTTGACAGTGAGAAAATGAGGAGTTATCCTATCGAACTTTATGAAGATATCAGGGAATTGACCTGTAATCATTCTGCCTTAATTTTTTTTAATAGCCGAGGTGCTGTTGAAGAAGCAACAGTTATTTTAAATCGTTTGGCTGAACGAGATGGAATAGGGCAGATGTACTACGCACACCATTCTTCGATTGCTAAAGCGGAACGTGAATTTGTTGAGAAGATGATGGCTAAATCTACTGTGCCTAAAAGTATCGTAGCAACCAGCTCATTGGAGCTAGGAATTGATATTGGAGAAATAGATTTTGTTATTCAAGTGGATAGTACTTTTACTGTTTCATCTTTAAAACAAAGGTTAGGAAGGTCAGGCAGAAAACAGGGTAAAGATCAGTATTTGCAATTATATACAGCAGATAAGTACGGGTTATTACAATCTATTGCAGTGATGGATTTGTTATTACAAAAGTGGATAGAGCCGAGTAAAGGTTATTCGCACCCTTATGATATTTTGTTTCATCAAATTATTTCAATATGCCACCAAATGAATGGCGCTGCACCAGAAGATTTAATTACATTGTTGAAACGCAATGGTGCATTTTATGATTTACCGGAAACAGATATTTGCCTGTTAATTGAACATATGGTTAAGCAAGATTATTTGGAACAACTTAGTGATACAGGCCAGTTGATTGTCGGATTAGAAGGGGAACGACTGCTTAGAGGAAAAGATTTTTATTCTGTTTTTATGACTGAAGATTCATATGAAGTATTAGATGGAATTAAAAAAATTGGGGAAATTGAAAAAACGCCATTCGTAAATGAAGGAGATAACATTATCCTTGCTGGGCGATTGTGGACGATCAAAGAAGTAGATGCTAAACGCAGCAAGGTATATGTGCAGAAAGCAGTGGATGGGCATCCACCTAATTATTCAGGTGGGGGTGTGCGATTGCACAGAAGAATTCCTGAACATATGCATGAGATATTATGTTCAGATTATATATTTGATTTTATTAATGATGATGGTCGCTATACTTTAGAAGAGTTACGTGCGCCTTATCGTCATTATAAAGTAAGACCGGATGAGAGAATAATATGGAGGATGGATGGTGAACTATTATTTGAAACATTTACCGGCACTAACATTTTTCAAACGTTAATTTGGATGCTTCGCTATTATGGTGTTAATGTAGATAAGACTGATGGTATTGGGCGTATCTCTATTTTGGACAATATTGATTTAATAGAAATATTAAAGGAGATTCGACAGAAAGATTGGTCTTTGAGTGATTTGTTACCTTATACAATGGACCACGAGTTTTTTGTGTCAAAATATAGCCCGTTTCTTACTAAGGAATTACAGATTAAAATGCATGAAGCACATTATGTTGATATTAAAGGTGTACTCGATTTTCTAAATTGCTATTGTATTCGAGAAATCAGGCTGTAGTACAAAGCGGAATTTGCTTGTATCAACAACCTGAAGGTTACATCTCAAGCCATG
Organism: Thermoanaerobacterium butyriciformans; assembly: GCF_017874545.1. Taxonomy (GTDB): domain Bacteria; phylum Bacillota; class Thermoanaerobacteria; order Thermoanaerobacterales; family Thermoanaerobacteraceae; genus Thermoanaerobacterium; species Thermoanaerobacterium butyriciformans. The sequence goes on from NZ_JAGGLT010000029.1 coordinate 4,600, forward strand.
AAAGAGAGAACATAAAAGATAATAAAGGGAATGGTGAATTTGGGGAAAAGAGATGGAAGATAAAGGATCCAATTTACGGTTTTATAGTAGAACCGTGAAGATTCTATTCTTAAATACCTTGGATAAAGAAAAGTTTATAAGAATGTATAGGCAAAGACTTAAATTTTTAGAAGAGTATAAAAATCAATGTTATAAGAAAAAAATAGAAGGGAATTTATTATGGAGATTATTGACAATGAATTAAAATTAGGAGATGCATGGAAGTTAATTGATGAGTTAGCTGATGAATCAACAAAAGAAAAGTTTGAATTAGATGATATATTATATGAGATTTCTATGAAGATATATGAATTTAGGATTAAAAAAATGATTTGACGCAAAAACAGCTTGCTGAGAAATTGGAAATTAAGCAATCAATGGTATCAAAACTTGAAAGTGGTCAATATAATCCAACCATTGAACAACTGTGGAAAATTTCAAAAAAGCTAGGATGGAATTTTAAGATAATATTTGGAGAAGAGAATGGCAAAGCTAAAATCTGGGATACAGTTGACTTTGAAGAAAACCTAAATGATCAAACAGATAAAAAATTAGAAATTAAATTGGCGGTGGGGTCATGATTAATGCAAATAGGGTGTTAGCAGACTTTCAGTTTGTTGCAAATAGGGTATCTGAGTTTAAAATTGAGACGAGGGATATTGGTACAAATGAGGCTAAAGTACATGTTACTTATGATTTTGACTATAATATAAAAGAAATTGATGAATTTGAAGATAAATATACAGGATATATTGAATTTATAACTGTGATAAAGGCAAAGATTAAGAATACTATTTTGTTTAAAATTAATTTAAATATGGAAGGGGCATTTATTGGAAATGCTCAAAAACTAAAAAAAGATGATTTTCTTAGCATGCTGGAGCTAAATGGCTTAACGACACTTTCTCAGTTATCGCGGGCATATATTTTAACTGTTACATCTCTTTCTGGAATAAATCCACCAGTAAAATTGCCTATGGTAAATATTTTTAAATTAATGCAGCAGAAAAAGAATAATGAAGCAAATAAAAAATAAACAGGAAACAAGGAATTTGCTTATAGTTTTAAAAACAATTATGTTAAATTACTGTTTTTGTTTGACTATGACCACGATTTTATGTATTATTGAAAATGATCATGTATAAGGTGTGATAGGCTATGTTAATACAATGTACAAAAAAGTTGTTAGATGTGCTGGAGAGAAAACCCGTTACGTATGAAGAAGAAAATTTATTATTTTCTTGGCACGCGAATTTAATTACATTGAATCGAAGGAAAACGATGGTTCTTGTAAATGATAAAAACAGGTATGTGGTTGTTTTATATGGACTTAAGGCAAAGGATTTTAGAAGGTTTGATGAAGTTATTTTAAATGCTATTCGTCTGGTGTTATTAGATGAGTGTATTGATGAAGAAATTGTGGAAGAGTATATAAGACAAGCGGGAAAAGTTGTATATGGAAAAACAAAAAATAGTATTTATGTAGGGAAAATGAATGCTGCTTGTAATGTGGTGTACTTATATGAAGATTTGCTTTTGGACAATACAGTTTATCAAACTTTTGTAAGCAAAGTAGCAAGCCGTTATTGGGTAGGCAAACAGGAAGAAGGATATACATCTCCAAGTAAAGAAATGTTTAAAGATTTAGAAGATTTTGTTGGTAGACCCATTTTTAAATGCAGGGCAGTAGAGTTAAAAGTAACACTTGAGATAGAAAATCATAATATTTGGCGCAGGCTTGTTGTTCCTATAAATACTACATTTACACAGCTTCACAAAGTACTTCAGGCTGCTTTTGGCTGGCAGGATTATCATCTTCATGAATTTTTCATTTATGGCAATGAACGACAGGATGTCTCATTTATCAATCATCCTTCTTACAGTAAAGATGGATATAAGGCGATTGTAAATTTAGTCAGCGATGAAGAAGCTTTTGATTATCCAAACGAGAGTGGCATAGAAATGATTTTTGAAAAGGGTATTAAGTTATCAGAATATATTCCGCAATATAAAAGGTTGATGTATGTTTATGACTTTGGAGACAATTGGCAGCATTATATTGAAGTTCAAAAGATCATTGACAATTATGATAAAAATTATGCTGTCTGTATTGATGGGGAAGGAAATGCCCCACCAGAAGATGTAGGCGGTGAATATGGCTATGATGAATTTTTAGAAATAATTTCTGATAAAAACAATCCAGAATATGAAAATATGATGGCTTGGGGAGAAAATCAAGGGTACAAAGAATTTGATATTGAGGAGGTAAATAAAAAGATTAGTTCATTCTATGAATTAAGTTGCTAACTATGGAATGTTTATTAAAAGAGGCTCTAACGATAAGTGGGTCACAGGTAATCCTCTTTTATAATTTTTTAACATAATTTAACTTTTATTCAAAATCCTTTCTATATTCAGGACCTTTGGCAAGTTTTTCTTGCTGTTTTTTATATATTTCATCAGCAGTAACTAAAAAAGCATATACATATCTTATTTGCTCTTCTGCCAAAATTTGCCCTTTAAAAGATAACATTTTTCGACCATCTAAAAACTGTTCAATATCTTCAATAGGTATATCTTTATAATCTGAAGAAGTATTTTGATTTTTAACATTATTACTTTCATTAACTTGACGCATAATTTCATCAGATGTTGTATCAAGTGCTTTAGCAATTTTAGAAAGCATTTCAGGATCAAAATATTTATTTTTATTTTTTTCTATTTGATATATTGCAGTATTACTAACTCCTATCAGATTAGCTAATTTTCTTTGAGAAATGTTTTTACTTTGCCTTAATTCTTTTATTACGTCACCAATCGTTTTTTTGCTCTTCAAAATAACCACTTCCTCTTAATTTACTTTCTTATTTCCAATTGTAGCAAAAAAGTGACATGTATGTCAACGTATAAATGACAATCTGAAGTTTGACTGTAAACGGATTGATAAGAGAGATATTAATGTCATTAATAAAATTACAAAATATAAAATAATATAATAAAATAATTGACATTTATTAAATGACATTATATAATAAAAGTAACAACACAAGATGTCAGAGGGGGAAATTATATGATTAATAATATTAATAATGTTATTAATGAGATACTTATAAAATATAATTTAACTCAAAAACAATTATCACAAAAAGTTTACATGAGCCAAAGACAACTAATACGCATTAAAAAAGGCGAATCGCGTCCAGGGAATAAATTCATAACAGGTCTAAAAAATGCATTTCCAGAGATTGACCTAAACGAACTTATTGAAAACATAAAATAAGAATCTTTATTTTAGGTAATGTAAATGATACCAATTGCTGTGAAAATGAAGTAAATTGAATGTCATACAATCCATTAATAACTTTTAATAGTTTAAGCTTAGTTTTATAAGGATGCCTCCATTTCTGATATTGATAATTCTTTGAAATTGGAGGAAGTCCTTTGAAATATGCGAAACCTTAATATTTTAAAGTTTTTTGGGTTTTGCAAACTAAATGTCAGTAATCAATGGAGGTGTTAAATTTATGTAGAATAATGAGAAGTTTGGGAGTTTGCGTTATCTTATCAAGTAAGTTGAAAAGGAGTGATAAAAATGAGGAAAATTTTCTACGTTTTATTGGTAATTATTTTAGCATGCACATTAATATTTAGTGGGTGTGGTTCGTCATCTTCGTCTTCTAAAATATCATCGACCACTACGCCGCCTTCTCAGAAAAATTCAACAACAGCTAATAAAAAGCTTAAATTGGGATTTAACAATTTCTTAAAAGGCTTTTATTCATTGGACATTCTTGAAAAAAGTTTTAAAGCGACTGCCGATGCATTAAATGTGGATACTATGATTACAAATGATGAAGGCAAAGTAGAACAATCGGTTCAGAACGTTCAGAACATGATTTCTTCGGGTGTTGATGGGATTGTATTCTTCGGTATTTCAGATACGCTCTTTCCTGTTGTATCACAAAAATGCAGAGAAGCTAAAATACCGTTTGTAATTTATGATCATATTCCTTCTGATAAAAGTATGGAAATACTCCAACAAAATCCTTATTTTGTGGGTGTAGTCGGCGAACATGACTATGATGCTGGTTATCCGATAGGTGAATACGCTGCAAATCAAGGTCTTAAGAAAGCGATTGTAGTAACAGGAAAAAATACGGATACAACACACTCTGCGAGAGTTAAAGGTTTTACAGATTCATTTACCAAAGCTGGTGGAAGAGTCCTTGATGTTGGCTGGGGCAATACAACGCTAGCTGACGCACTTTCCCAAACTGACGACTTACTTACGGCTCATCCCGATGTTGATTGTATCTATGCTACTGGTGGCGATTTTGGCAGCGGTGCTCTGCAGGCACTTCAAAAACATCCTAACGTTAAAGCAAAAGTATTTGTAACTGATCTTGATCCAGATATTCTTGCTGGTCTAAAGGCAGGTACAATTACTGCCGCTAACGGTGCGCATTGGGTTAATGTTGACTTTGCGACTATTCTCCTTGTTAATTACCTCAACAATCATCCATTGAGAGATTCTGGCAATAAGGCACCCGTAGTAACAGTCCCAGTTCTGACATTACCCAATAATCAAGTATCTCTTTACCAAAAATTTTGGCTGAACAATGAGCCGTTCTCAGTAACTGAATTACGGAATTTAACTGTTCCGTGGAATCCGAATGTTACTTTAAATGAAGTAAAATCTGTAATTAGCAATTATTCTATTAAATCTAGGTTGGAGGAAAAGCAGAAAGAAGGCCTTGTTACTTCAGATGAATTAAAAAAAGCAGGAATCATCAACTAACATATTTGATGTTTTTGTGATATGAGAAAGGAGATGGAAAGCTCCATAGATAAATAGCTTTTATCATAATATATAAATATAGAAGACCTGGAGAAAAAGGGGCTTTCCATATTGTTCAACTGTTAATTATAAAGAATGATTTTGTTTACAATTAGTTTTGGTTTTTTCTAAATACATAGTTAGCTTTATTAAAGCAATTGATATCATGAATGGTATGAATAGATTTTCAATATTTTACAGGGGAGATGCTGCGATGAAATCGGTTGATAGTGAGAAGAGTTATTCTCTGGGGAAATTTCAAGAAAGAAGATTTTTGGTAAGTAGATATGATATAAAAAAACTTTTAAGTGTTATTCTTATCATAATTCCTTACATAATATTTAATATTTTTACTAAAGGACGTTTCATGGAAAGTTCTAATATTCTTTCTATTTTGGTCCATGCTGTTGTGCCAGCTTTCGTAGCGTGGGGTTTTTGCTTCATTTTTACAAGTGGAATTATGGATTTGTCAATTGGAGCTATCATGATTTTGGCCTGTATTGTAAGCGGTATTCTGGCTATAAAAATCGGGTACTTCGGTTTGATTTTAGGTGGGATTCTTGTATCATTTGCACTAGAATATATTAATTTAAAATGTATGATTAAGACGAAAATACCTTCTTGGGTGTTTGGACTTGGTATGGCTATGATATATGAGGGAATTGGTGCACTTTATGGAGCATCACAACTTAAACTAGGCAAACAGGTAGTATCTTTAGGAGTTACTGCTAGAAAATTAGGTTCTATTCCATGGATTATTATTGTTTTGGCATTAGGCCTTATTATGGCATATATCATTTTTAATAGGACTTCTATCGGCTTTGATATTCGAGCTGTAGGTAGTAACAGAGAGGTTGCCAAAATGATGGGTGTAGATGTAACTAAAGCAATCATAAGGGGTGGTCTAGTTGGTAGTGTTTTTATTGGCCTTGCGAGCGCTATTAACGAGAGTTACGCAGGAAGAGTTATGCCAACAACAGGTCTAAACAGTATAGCCTTGATATTTATTCCTCTTGCTGTATACCTGTTAGCACAAGCATTTGAGCAGATTTTTAATCTTACCGTGGCTGTTATAATTAGCTCGGTAATTGTCGAATCATTATTTAATATTTTAACTATACTCGGTGTACCATCTGGAACATGGCAACAGGTTGCGGTAGGAGCATGTGTTATAGTATGTGGCGTCCTAGCTCAGAGGCATTATAAGGGGGTAGTAAAATGACAAACGAGTATATTTTTAGAGCTGAAAAACTTAATAAATTTTTTGGACCAACACATGCAAACAATGATGTTTCAATCTCTATTCAGAAGGGAGAAATTCGCGGTTTAATCGGTGAGAATGGCTCCGGAAAGTCTACGTTGATTTCATTGATCTCAGGTATTATCCAAAAAGATAGTGGGATGATGTTTTTAGACGGAGAACCGTACGAACCGAAGACGCCGTTGGATGCTTTCAATCATAAGATAGGTACAGTAGTTCAAGAACTTGGATTGGTGGATGGACTGCCAATAGGAGTAAATATTTTTTTAGGTAGGCTTGATATGTTCAACAAAAATGGAGTAATTGATTTGCAAGGTCTTTATAAAGCTGCAAGCGAACACCTGAGTTATTGGAATCTTGGTAAATTTCCGGTCCAAAATCTTGCTAGTACTCTTTCTGTTGAAGAGAAAAAAATGGTTGAACTTGCAAGAGCTCTGTCAGTGAATCCGAACTTTCTGATTCTTGATGAAATTACTACGGCCATTTCGCTGAACAACAGGAAATTGCTGTATAGCATTATAGAGCAATTTAAAAAACAAGGGAAATCTGTTTTGCTAATTACACACGATCTTGAGGAAATTATCAAAATTACGGATAACATTACAATTATGCGTGATGGAGTTGTAGTGGATACAAGGAAAAGTTGTGAACTGACTCCTGATATTTTGAAACGCCTGATGGTCGGCAGAGAGTTAAGTGGTTCATATTATAGGAATGACTGGGAAGATCAATATGAAGACGATGTGGTGTTAAGTGTGTGTGATTTGACTGTTGAAGAGCATTTTGAAGATGTCTCATTTGATTTGCATAAAGGGGAAATACTTGGCATATGTGGCTTAAGTGATGCTGGAATTCATGAACTTGGAGAGACTATTTTCGGCGTAATAAAGCCGCAAAAAGGTTCCATATACTTTATATCATCAAATGAAAAGATAAAAGTAAAAAATTCTATTCATGCAAGAAAGCTTGGCATTGGGTATGTTCCGAAAGATAGGGATAAGCAGGCGCTGATGATAAACGACAGTGTAGAGAATAATATATGTTTGCCATCTATTGAAATATTGCAAGGTCCCTTCGGTTATATCAGACCTGCAAAGATGAGAAAATTAAGCAGCAAAGTTGTTAATGATTTTGAAATAAAGGCAAAAAGTATTTCTCAGTATATTAGGGGACTAAGTGGTGGAAATAAACAAAAAATTAACTTTGCCAGATGGATGAACGAAAAAGTCAGAATTTTAATTATGGACTGTCCTACTAGAGGAGTTGATGTAGGGGTAAAAGCTTATATTTATAGTGTGATGAATGAAGCAAAAAAGCAGGGGCTTTCAATCATCATGATTTCGGATGAGTTGCCAGAGCTAATCGGTATGTGTGACAGGCTTCTTGTAATGAAAGAAGGAAAAGTTGTAAAAACCTTTTATAGAAGTTCTGGCTTCACGGAAGAATCAATTATGGAGGTGATGATGTAATGAAAAAAGGTTTATGGTCTAGTTATCAGCGTATTTTCCCATTTATAAGTTTGATTTTGCTTATAATCATATTCAGTATTATTGTAGGGCCCAAATTCTGGAGTGTTGATAATCTGGTTAATATAATTAATCAGGTAGTACCATTGATTTTGGGTGGGGCAGGGATGATTTTTGTTGTGACTCAGGGAGGGTGTGACCTCTCACAAGGCTCTGCTCTGGCGCTAGTTGGAACGATTGCAGCAATGGCTTCTAATAGTCTCGGGTTTATAGCATATTTCCCTGTAGCTATTTTTCTAGGTGCATTGATTGGTGCTTTTAACGGCGTTATCGTGAGCAAATTCAAAGTTCAGTCGCTAATGGTTACACTTGCCATGATGATTACTCTTCGTGCGATAGTCGTGTATATAACAGGTGGACAAGTTATCTATGTTTCTAGCTCTGTGCTATTATTAGACAATTTTGCTATTAAAATCTCGATTTTTGTTACAACTATGGCAGTTATGTATTACCTGTTTGAATATACAAAAATAGGATTTTATAGTAAAGTTATTGGAGAAAACGAGATGGTCGGAATTTATACCGGTATTTCTGTAGATAAATATAAAATTCTAGCCTTTATGATTTCTGGTATTATGGCAGGAATTGTGGGTGCTTTAACAGTCGGACGAATTGGCGGTGTTGATCCGGCAATGGGTAATTTTTTTGAACTTCAAGTTCTTATGTCCCTGTTTGTCGGTGGAGTGCCAGTTACAGGAGGAGCTGGAAGTAAAATCTATAAGCTATTTATTGGTGCGCTGATTCTTTCTGTACTTCAAAATGGCTTGATTCTCTCTAGAGTCAGTGCAGAAGTATCGGAATTAGTTGAAGGTATTATTTTGATTGGTGTTGTATTCTTTACTTTATATATACGTTCTAAATTTATACAGGTTCAATCTGCAGGAGAAAACTGATTAAATAATGTATTTTGTTAAGTTTTAAGAAGCAAGACAAATTTATTGTCTTAAAAAAATGATTATATGAGGAGGAATAAGTATGTCAAAAAAACAAAAATCTAATAATACAAAGGGAGAAGAAGTTATGTCAAGTCTAAAAGAATATCGATTGTCTCTTACCGAAAGAGCTAAAGATATTGTTTCAAAACTAACGCTGGAAGAAAAAGTATATTTGATGAGTGGACGTGTAAGTGAGGAGGAACTTACAGAGGCTTTTAACATTAGTTCTTCTGATGTGCATTATAACTATTATCCTTACCCTGCTGGTGGAAATCAGCGTTTGAATGTACCTGAATTGAAATTTTGTGATGGTCCACGTGGGGTAGTTTGCGGAAAGAGCACTTGTTTTCCTGTGCCAATGGCACGCGGAGCTACTTTTGATCCTGAGTTGGAGGGAAAAATTGGCGAAGTGATTGCTAAAGAAATCAGAGCTTACGGTGGGAATTTCTATGGTGGCGTATGCGTAAACCTCCCTTATCATCCCGGATGGGGACGAAGCCAAGAGGTTTATGGTGAAGATGATTTCCTTTTGGGCAAAATGGGTTCAGCGCTAGTAAAAGGAGTACAAAAACACAATGTGATTGCCTGTGTTAAGCATTTTGCATTTAACAGTATGGAAAATGCACGCTTTACCGTTAATGTGAAAGCAGACCAAAGAACGGAACAGGAAGTATTTTTACCACACTTTAAAGACTGCATAGATGCAGGCGCAGCCGCTGTGATGAGTGCCTACAATAAATACAATGGAACTTATTGCGGACAAAATGGCTATTTGCTTGATCATGTGTTAAAAGAAACGTGGGGATTCGATGGATTTGTCATAAGCGATTTTATTTGGGGAGTAAGAGACACTATCGGTTCTGCAACAAACGGACTTGATGTCGAAATGTGTAACACAAAGTTTTATGGAGAAAGATTAGTGAAAGCTGTTCATGACGGTCTAGTGAGCGAATCAGAGATTGATGAAGCAGCGGTTAGAATTGTTCGAACACTTCTTGCTTTTACCGATGCAAAAGATCCACAAGAATATACTAAAGAATTAATTGCTTGCCAAGCACATATTGCTTTAGCTAAACGGGCCGCCGAAGAAGCAATGACACTTTTAAAAAATGATAATAAAGTTTTGCCATTTTCTAAAGCAAAAGTAAAGCGTATCGCTGTAATAGGAAAACTTGCAAATAAAGCCAATATTGGTGATCACGGTTCCAGCCGAGTATTTCCGCCTTATGTCGTAACGCCACTTGCAGGTATTACCAACTTAATGGAAAACAGCGAAGTGGACTACTATAATGGGGAAAATTTAGAACTAGCGGTACAGATTGCGAAAGCTGCTGATGCAGTTGTATTGGTAGTTGGCAATGATCATGATGACGAAGGAGAGTATTTGGAGCCAAATGATGTTGCTAAATTTAGTAAAAAAATCGGTGGAGATCGCAAAAATCTTGGATTACATAAAAATGAAATTGAGCTAATCAAAAAAGTTGGACCCATAAATCCAAACACAGCAGTTGTGCTGATTGGCGGTAGTATGATTTTAATGGACGAGTGGAAAGACTATGTTCCAGCCATACTTATGGCTTATTATCCTGGTATGGAAGGTGGTACAGTAATTGCTGAAACGCTCTTTGGTGATGTGAACCCAGGTGGTAAACTTCCGTTTGCGATAGTAAAGAATGAAGAAGATTTGCCGAAGATTGACTGGTATGCGGATGAAATTACTTACGGTTATTATCACGGATATACGAAATTGGACAAGGAAAGAATTAAGCCGTTGTTCCCATTCGGTTATGGTTTGTCATATACGTCATTTCAGCTTTCAGACCCTTCATTTATTGTAGATAAAGATAACATCATTGCAAGCTGTAAGGTAAAAAATACAGGTGAAATGAAGGGGGATGAGGTAATACAGTTTTATGTTGGCTTCAGTAATTCGTCGGTTGATCGTCCGGTTAAATTGCTGCGGGGTTTTCAACGTGTAACTTTAGAGCCTGGACAAGAAGTAACAGTTAATATTACCTGCCCGGTTGAAAAATTGAAGTGGTATAATCCGCAGACTTCTTCATGGGAGTTGGAAGACATCACTTATGAGGCATATATTGGAACCAGCAGTGATCCAAATGATTTACTGTCTGGAAATTTCCGAATTTGAGAATTATAATAATCGATTAGGATAAATAGAAGTTTTTAGTCTACAAAAAAGTTTATTCGAAAGGTACTGTGCATGTTGAAGATTTGCATAGTACCTTTTTAGTTTTATAGATACTGTATGCCCAGAACGTAGGAATGTGTAGAATAATAAAAAATATTTTAGATAAGCTTTTTGACATTATATGTGATAAAATATAAATATAAAGAATTGCAAAAATAAAAACAAAAGAATAGCTGATGAAAATTATTGAAAGTAACAATAATAGCACAATAAATAAATGATATGAGAAAATTATGGAAATTGTAATAGTGCTAAGATTTATAGGAGGGATTAATAATAAAGTCAAATTTAAACGAAGTGTGGAATTTAATAAATAGTCTATCGTTTGCAGAAAAAAAGATAATTTATAAAAGAATGCAAAATGAAATAGACAAAAAATTATTTGAAATAGTTAATAAGATTAATGAAAGAGCTGATACGGACCCGATATCTTTAGATGACATAACAAAAGAAGTAGAGTATATTAGAAGGAAGAAATATTATGTACGATAAGATAACTGATTGTAGAGATGAAAAAAAGAGTGTTGCTTTAACATGGATCTTATAGTTTTTTTTAGGAGGTTTTGGGATTCATAGGTTTTATCTTGGCAAAACTGTATCAGCGATAATCTTGCTTATTTTAACAGTTGTAACGGTTTGGTTTACTGCTGGAATACATACTTTAATATGGTTTATTGTTGATGCTTTTTTTTACCAAAAATGATAGGAGACAATAATAGAGAAATTGTAATAGAAATACTCAATCAAATAATAGGATTAAGCAAAGGTGGAACAGTTTAAAGTTAATAGTTAAGTCTTAAGCAAATTATAAACGTTTATCATAATTAGCAAAAACTTTTTTTATGGTGAAAACGGAGAAAACGGACGAGATACTAGCCATGAAAGAGGTTTTGAAAATGATACGTTTGATTAACTTAGAAATGTACATGAGAAATATATATTCCATGAATAATAACTACTATTCCATTTATCAATATCATAGAACAGGCCGTAAAGAGATAGATTTCACAAAAGATGTATCTAAATTATATGATGAGGAAACAGGTTTTAAATTTATTTAAAAAAATATATTGTTGTGAACTATGATATTCAAATAAGATAGGGGTGCAAATTAAAATGTCTTCTAATGATGTATCTTCTATAATAACTTCTTCATTTTTGAAAGGAATTTTAATGGGAGTAAAAATACTTTGGCCTTTATGGTTCTTAATTTTCGCTACAGTACTTATAAAAATTCTTTTTCATTTATGGGAATTGCGTAGGCTTTCAAAATCAGGTATTAAAGAAATAGATCAAATGGATGGATTGACTTTTGAAAAATATTTACAATCTTTATTTAGAAATCTAGGCTATAGAGTAGAAAGAACTGCATATATTGGTGATTATGGAGCAGATCTTATTGTCTCTAAAGATGGTATAAGAACTGTTATACAAGCAAAGCGATATAGCGGAAAAGTAAACATAAAGGCAATCCAAGAAGTAGTTGCGTCTAAAGCAAAGTATCACTGCACTGAAGCTATGGTTGTCACAAATAGCTATTTTACGAAGCCAGCAATAGAATTAGCAAAGGCAAATGGAGTAAAATTATGGGATAGAGATAAATTAGTAAATGCATTGTTATCAATAAAAAAAGATACTGGATTAAATGATGAAATAAATGAAATTGTAGTATCTGAAGAGCAATTAGCAGATATGGATGATAATAATGTTTGTGCTATATGTGGAAAGCGTGTGACAGAAAAAGTAAAACAATATTGTCTTTCAAATCCACAGAGATTTGGAGGTAAAGTATATTGTTATGAGCATCAGAAGAATAAATAAAATCTAAGGCCTGTTTTGAGTGATGAGCTATCGATGTTATCACGGGCATATATTTTAACTGTTACATCTCTTTCTGGAATAAATCCGCCAGTAAAATTGCCTATAATAAATATTTTTAAATTAATACAGCAGAAAAAGGATAATGAAGTAAATAAAAAATAGGTAGTAGATAAGGGACTTGGTTATAGTTTGATATTTGGGAATATTTTGACAATACCGAATAAAAGTGGTGAGAAATCTAGTGAATATAAAAATAAGAGAAGCAGAATTGAATGATTATGAATCTATAAGTACTCTTGTAAAAGAAGTACATAGTTTACATGTGAGAAATAGGCCGGATGTGTATGCGGATGTAGAGAATCCTTTTACGGAAGAAAGATTTAAGGAGATATTAAATGATGATAAAACGAAAGTTTTTGTGGCTGAAAATAGTAATAATGAAATAATCGCTTACAGCATTATAGAAATAATGATTGCGAGAAATATTCCAATTCTTAAAGAGAGAAAATTTGTCTATATAGATGATTTATGTGTTAGTTCCACTCATAGAAGAAAAGGCGTGGGGAGAATGCTATTTAAGCATATTGTTGATTATGCAAAAAAATCAGGTGCAGATGCTCTTGAATTAACTGTATGGGAATTCAACAGCGATGCGATAAAGTTTTACGAAAGTTTAGGTATGACGACAAGAAATAGAAGAATGGAATTGAAGATTTAAACTTTATAAATAATTATTTAAACATTTTAACAGGATATTATCCATTATCTTATCTAATTTTATTTTTGAGAAGCGAGGCATGAGAAAAAATTGGTGAAGCCGGAGGGTTGGGTTATAATATTAATAGATTAATATTATAAAGACGATGTTCTCCTCTTAGTAATTAAAGAAAGGCTTTTAAAGGTTTTGGCACTCATTAAAGTTTTTTCAGAAGTTACACAGGCTTTTAAAATCCGCAATAAATAATATATGAAGTATGGATGCTGAGAGCATGATGTCAAACTTTACAAAAAAATAATAGAAGAGTTAAAAACATGAAAGAAGGTAATAGAAGAAGGAATAAGTACGTACATTTTATGATAATTAGTTTATTGAAAATTAATTGAAGGTATATAGGGGTGTCGTCAAATGGATTTAGTAGATACATATGCAAGATGGATAAAGAAGAATGTGGATGACCCAGAGATGGTCAGAAAGCTTATTATATTGGGTTTGAAGGCAGAGCATGCCTACTTTTCTCTATTTAGAGACAAGCAAGTGCCAAGGTCGTTTAACTACCTAAATAAGATAGGTGTGGAGTTTATATTAAATCCATTGATATATAGAGATCAGTCAGCATGGGTCAATTTGTTTGCTCCCACCGAAATACTTCATGCTATGGACATATACCCATTGTGTATAGAGGCTTTTTCTTCTTTCCTTGTTGGTTTTCACTGTGAAGATGTATATGTAGACTATGCCCAACGGTCCGGGATATCTGATACCCTTTGTAGCTATCATAAGGGGTTTATAGGAGCTGCTTTAACCGGTCTTTTACCTAAACCTAAGTTTATGATTACATCATCAATGCTGTGCGATGCCAATATAAGCACATTCAGATATCTTTCATGGTATCACCATATACCCATGTATTCCATAGATGTGCCGCTTGAATATAGCCAACAGAGTATTAGCTATTTGGAAAAACAGCTTAGGGAAATGGTGAAGATGCTGGAAGAGGCAACTGGTAAAAAGATGGATGAGGATAAACTGAAGGATGTAATAAAAAGGGAAAATAAGATTCACGCACATATGAATAGATATATTGATGCTTTGAGGTATAAATGCCATCCTACCACCTTGACGTTAGAGATGTATATGTTGTTTATCAATCATACATTTATGGGGACTCAACCAACATTGAATTTTTATGAGATGTTGACAAATGAGCTGGATAGCTTTCCCCACAGCAGAGCAAAGAGGGTATTTTGGGTACACATCGTGCCTTTTTATCCAAATGCATTAAAACGTTATTTTAATTACAGCCATAGGTATGAAATTTTGGGACTTGACTTGAATTTTGATTATTTAGAGGAGATGGATTATGAAAACCCGTACAGGACATTGGCCAGAAAAATGCTTCTTAATAATAACAATGGGCCTTATCAAAGGAAAGTGGACAGCATAATGAGCATAGTTGACAGGCTGCAACCTGACGGTATAATACATTTTTGTCAGTGGGGATGTAAGCAGTCTGTAGGAGGAATGATGCTGCTTAAAAAGGCACTGGATGAAAGGGGCATACCTTTTCTTGCTTTGGATGGCGATGGAGCGGATCGGCGCAACCATCATGAAGGACAGATAAATACAAGGCTGGAAGCTTTTTTGGAGATGTTAGATAAGTAAGGGAGATGCTTATGATCATAGGATACATATGTAAATATACACCTGTAAAGCTTTTGGAGAGCATGAGTATTGAATGCGTGCGCATTGAGCCATCATATATTGATAATGGTATAGCCGAAGCCCATATGCATCCCAATGTGTGTACATACGTAAAGGGAGTGCTGACAGAAGTATTTAAGGGGGGATATGATGGCATAATCCTTGTAAACTGCTGTGACAGCGTAAGGCGGTTGTATGATGTCCTAAAAAACGCAGAAAAAGGCAAAATGATATATATGTTGGACTTACCGAGGAAAAGCGGAGACCAGTCAGTGGCCATGTATGCCTCCGAAATAAAAAAACTTGTACAGACATTTACAGATTTCTATGGGAAAAAATTCAATGCTCAGGATTTTATAAGGTATATATCGACAGAGCAGGAAAATGCCGGGCAATTTAATATGCCCAAGGGAAACGATGGTATAAGGCTGGCTATAATGGGAGCCAGATGCAATTCATCTCTTATTGATTTGCTTAAAAAGGCAGGGGCAGATGAGGTGTTAAATTATACATGTACTGGGAATTTATTAAATTTTAAGCCGCTTCCTGATTTCTCAGCAGGTGAGCAGGACATAATAGAGTGGTATGCTGGAAGCCTTATCCGCTCTATACCATGTATGCGCATGGCAGATATTGATAGAAGACGTGATATGTTGAAGGATATAATGGCAAACGTTAATGGAATTGTGTATCATACTATAAAATTTTGTGAATTCTATTCATATGAGTATTCGTATATAAAGGATAATTGTCGTTTTCCCATCTTAAAGATAGAGACCGATTTTACCCAGGGCAGTGAAGGACAACTTATAACAAGGATTGGTGCCTTTGTGGAATCATTGAAGGGTAGCAATAATAAAGTAGAGAGACCTTCACATGGAACTAGGAAAACTATAGTTGCCGGCATAGACAGCGGGTCTTTGTCAACCGACGTTGTTATACTGGATGAAGACTGTAATATACTGTCATATAGCATTGTACCAACTGGTGCATCTATAGTGGATAGTGCCAACAAGGCCTTTTCACAATCTCTTAAAAGAGCTGGAATTACTCCACAAGATGTTTCATTCATCGTATCTACTGGATATGGGCGCATTAATATCCCTTTTGCCAATAAACAGGTAACAGAGATAACTTGCCACGGCAAAGGGGCCTATTTCTTAAATAGCAATATAAGGACTATCATTGATATAGGCGGGCAGGATAGTAAGGTAATAAGATTGGATGAAGATGGCAATGTGGTGGATTTTGTAATGAATGATAGGTGTTCGGCAGGTACGGGACGATTTTTGGAAGTTATGGCAAAGGCCCTTGAAATTCCACTGGAAAAGATGGGAGAAGAAGCTGAAAAGGCGACGGAAGACATAAATATTACAAGCATATGCACGGTTTTTGCAGAGTCGGAGGTTATATCCCTTATTGCACAAAATAAAAAAAGGGCAGATATAATAAAGGGATTGCACAATTCAGTGGCCAGCAAAACAATTGGCTTGCTTGATAGGCTGGGCCGGAAGGGTGCCTATATGATGACAGGTGGAGTGGCAAAAAATAGAGGTGTGGTAGAGGCAATAGAGCAGCGAATAGGGGACAAAGTACATATTCCTGCGGAGCCACAGATGGTAGGAGCTTTGGGAGCAGCCATTTTGGCGCTACAGGAAATTAAGGCGAAACACGTTAAGTAAATGAAAATATATTTTTAATACAAAAGATTGTTCCAAGAGCCACTTTTTTAGGGATATTTAAATTCAATATAGTATTCTATTAAAATTAAAAGAAATTTTGGGGGTTATGATGAAACTTCTTATAAAAATTACTGCATTGCTAATAATTTTTGTCGTGCTTTTAAATATTATTGCAGAGTTACAGGTGATTACATTTGCATATAATGCAAAACCGGTAAAATCTGATGCTATTATTGTCCTCGGATGTGCAGTTTACGGGAAAAATCCGAGTCCTTTTTTTAAGGAAAGGTTAAATGAAGCTATAAAACTTTATAAAGAGGGACTTGGTAAGTACATTATTGTATCTGGCGGTAAAGGACCTGGTGAGGATATATCTGAGGCAGAAGCAGGGAATGAGTATCTTTTGAAAAATGGTATACCTGATAATACTATATTAAAAGACGACAAGTCGTATTCAACGTTGCAAAACCTTGAAAATTCTAAGAAAATTATGAATGAAAAATCGCTAAAGACAGCAATAATTGTATCAAACAAATTTCACCTGAAAAGGGCAAGCATAATAGCGAAAGAAGCAGGCATAAATGCAAGCTATTCAGGAGTATTTGTAAAAAGGTATTTTTATGAAGAAGTGTACGGCTTTTTACGAGAAGCACCTGCATTATTGTATATGTATTTAAAGAATATTGCTAATTTGTGATATCGAAAGCACATTAGAGAGAAAATTCCGTACAGAGGAATTGGCTCTGGCATAAGAAGAATGATAGCGGAATGCAAGAAAGCAGGTATCAAAGAACCTGAATTTATTGAAGATAAAGAAGCAGAATTATTTAAGGTTATATTTTACAGACCGTAATATTGTGTAAAAGGCTTTCCTTTTCTCATAGGAGAAGGAAAGCCTTTTTTAGTGAAAGTGTGCTTTATTTTTCAGATGGTTTTATCATAAGTCCATTGTTGAAGTGGTTTAAACCACCGACTAGATCGATAACTGATAAAAGCTCAACTATTTCTTCATCAGTTACGCCCGCTTCCTTTAATTTGTTGGTGTATGTAGTAATGCACATTTCACAATTGTTTAAAATTGACACAGTTAAAGCTACAAAAAGTTTTGTTTTTTCGTCTATCTTGCCAGATCCCATTACAACACGTGATTTTTCAAGAAAGAGTTTAAGATATTCTGGCTTATTTGCCATTGCACGCATTGTTGGAGGAATAAATCCCATCTGCTTTTCTATTTGCTCAAATAATTGCTTTACTTCTGGACCTGCCTCTTCATTGCTAACTAATTTAACACCTATAGCCATACTATCACTCCTAAAAATGAAATAATATATACCACCCTCTATGACGGGGTACAACATAATAATACTACTATTCTTTTATGAATGCAAGTACGGTGAAAATTTCAGCTTATGTAAGCTTTGAAACAACTAAAGAGATATCCGACATATAAGTTCCTGTTATGGTTTCTATAAATTTTTATTATTATACTCGTTAAATATTTGATGTTATAATTATATCAAAATATGTTAAATAATTTTCAATTTTCAAAGGAGGAGAGAACTTGGGATATCTAATTGAGAATAAAGATTTTGACAATATTTTAAATCTACTGAAGAAAGATTATAAAATTTATGCACCGAAACGTTTTGAAAAGCGTGGCCGGTATTCTGACACAGATCTTATAAGATATGATGAGATAAAATCTTTGAAGGATATTGTATACGATGAAAAATCCGATTTTTCACCAAAAGAAGTTATATATCCAATAACACAAGCTTTGTTTTATTTTACAGAGGATGAGTACAGAGAAAGCAAGGTATTTGATAAAAAAATACTATTATTTGTAAGAGCTTGTGATATAAATGGCATAAGAAGACTTGATACGATTTTCCTCCAAAACGGAGGTACAGAAGATATTTATTACAAGAGGCTCCGTGAAAAAGTAAAATTCGTTTTGATGGAATGTAAAGATGGTTGGGATACCTGCTTCTGTGTTTCCATGAACTCTAATAAAACAGATAACTATAGTCTCGCGATAAGATTTAATAATGATAATGTAATGGTTGAAGTTAAAGATGATGAATTTATTGACATATTTAAAGATAAGGAAGAAATAGATTTTAAACCTGAATTCGTAAAATCAAATCCGAAGGTTGTCCATGTTCCAGAAATAGACAGCACAGATCTACTCAAAAAAGTATATGATCTTGACATGTGGGAAAGCTTTAATTCCCGCTGTATAAGCTGCGGTGCTTGTACTGCTGCTTGCGTAACATGTAGCTGTTTTAATACAGTAGATTTAATTTACAGTGAAAATGCAAATGTCGGCGAAAGAAGAAGAGTGCAGGCAAGCTGTATGCACAAGGATTTTACAGAGATGGCGGGTGGCCATGTATTTAGAAAAACTGCCGGTGAAAGGATGAGATTCCGTACACTTCATAAAGTATATGATTATAAAGCTCGCTTTAAAACTGAAAACATGTGTGTCGGTTGTGGCCGCTGTGATGAAAGATGTCCAGAGTTAATATCCTTTTCAACAACGATAAATCGCTTATACGATGAAGTTGAAAAGTTGAAGTCGGGTAAAGGAGGCAGCATAAATGAATAATATTTTCATGCCTAAGCCATATAAGATACTTGAAATAGTTCATGAGACGAATTTGGAATACACATTTAGAGTTGAAGTTGATGTAAAGGCAGAGCATGGGCAGTTCTTTCAAATTTCCATTCCAAAGATAGGTGAAGCACCTATCTCGATAAGCGCTATGGGTGACAATTGGATGGAATTTACTATAAGAAAAGTTGGAAAAGTAACAAATGAGATATTTAACTTATCTCCTGGCGATAAGATATTCATGAGAGGACCTTATGGTAATTCATTCCCAGTTGACAAATATAAAGGAAAAGACCTAGTTGTTATAGCTGGTGGTACAGGTGTATCACCTGTGAGAAGCTTACTTAAGTATTTTTATGATAATTCGGAAGAAATAAAATCACTACACTTTATAGCAGGCTTTAAAGATGAAAACAGCGTCTTGTTTAAAGAAGATTTAAATAATTTTAAGACAAAATTTAACACCATATATACTCTTGATAAGAAAAAAGTTGATGGATTTGAAGTTGGCTTGGTGACAGAGCATATAAGTAAAATACCATTTGATAGCTTTGATGATTACAATGTCATTGTCGTTGGTCCGCCAGTGATGATGCATTTTACAGCATTAGAATTATTGAAAAATGGGGTACCAGAAGATAAAATTTGGGTTTCCTTTGAGAGAAAGATGTCTTGCGGAGTTGGAAAATGCGGTCACTGCAAGATAAACGAGACGTATGTTTGCCTCGAAGGTCCTGTGTTTAATTACACAAAAGCAAAGGATTTACTTGATTAAATGTGGAGGTGTATGTAATGAACTATGATATAGATGTAAAAAAAGTCCGCAGAAATTGTTACAGGCAATCGAAAGTCCGCGGTGAATTCATGCTGCAGATGCGCGTTCCAGGCGGTGTAATGGATGCTAAATATCTGTCATATGTAGAGCATATTGCAAAAACATGGGGGAATGGACAATTTCATCTTGGCGTTAGACAAACTTTATCAATTCCGGGAATAAAGTACGAAAATATCGATGAAGTCAATAAGTATATAAAGACGTTCATTAAAGAGATAGAAGTAGAGCTTTGTGGTGTTGACATGGAAGTAGATGACAATGGATATCCAACGATAGGTTCTAGAAACATCATGGCTTGCATAGGAAATAAACACTGCATAAAGGCAAATATCGACACAACATCACTTGCAAGGAAAATTGAAAAAATCGTCTTTCCAAGTGATTATCATATAAAAGTCAGCATAGCCGGATGTCCTAATGATTGTGCAAAGGCTCATTTCAACGATTTTGGAATTATAGGCATCACTAAAACAGAATATGATTATGATCGTTGTATAGGATGCAAGAAATGTATCGAGGCTTGTAAACAACATGCTACAGGTGTTTTATACATGGTAAATGGAAAAATCGAGAAAGATTCATGCTGTTGCGTTGGCTGTGGTGAGTGTGCACTTGTATGTCCTACAGGTGCTTGGTCTAGAAATCCCAAGAAATTCTACAGAGTCCTCATTGGTGGTAGAACCGGAAAACAGACACCTCGCATGGGAAAGATTTTCTTGAATTGGGTAACAGAAGATGTAGTGCTGGGCATACTTAAAAATTGGCAAGATTTCTCAGCAGAAGTATTGAATCATAAACCAGTATATCTCCATGGAGGTCACTTGATAGACAGAGCTGGATACAATAAATTTAAAGAGCTTATATTAAAGGGTGTAGAATTAAACCCTGAAGCTATGGTTGCAGATAGAATATTTTGGGCAGAAACTGAATACAGGTCAAATATAAATGTAAAACCTGTTTGTGATATTAAATAATTAGATTTTTAATCCCGATTGCCTTTACAATTTTAGAGTTTTAAAGTATAATTAGATTAAATTTAATACTTGTGAAATTAGTTTGCGGGGGAACCATTTTGGTTGAGAAGGTAAAACCTGACCCTTAGAACCTGATGTAGTTAATACTACCGTAGGGAAGCAAATGTCTGTTATTATAAAGCTTTACCATGCGGTAAGGCTTTTTTATTATTCTGACATTAAATATTACTTTCTTTTTCCCCTTCATTTTACAAGTATCAAAAAAATAATTTATGAAAGGATGAGTAAAATGAACTACACTACACAATTAGACGCAGCCAAAAAAGGAATTATTACAGAAGAGATGAATGTTGTGGCAGCTAAAGAAGATATTGAAGTGGATTTATTGCTGAGTAAGGTAGCTTCTGGTGAAGTAGTTATACCTACGAATAAAAACCATGAAGCACTTAGTCCAGAAGGTGTAGGGGCAGGCCTTAGAACAAAAATAAATGTAAACCTAGGTGTATCAAGGGACTGCAACAATGTAGATGCAGAATTAGAAAAGGCAAAAAAAGCAATAGAAATGAAGGCAGAGTCAATTATGGATTTAAGTTCATATGGTAAAACTTTTGAATTTAGAAACAGATTGATAGATATCTCTACAGCCATGATAGGTACTGTTCCAGTATATGATGCTGTAGGATATTACGACAAAGATTTAAAAGACATTACTCCTTCAGAATTTATAAAAATCGTTGAAAGGCATGCACAAGACGGCGTTGATTTTATGACTATCCATGCAGGCATCAATAGAGAAACAGCGAAAATTTTTAAACGGAACAAAAGACTTCTTAATATCGTTTCTCGCGGAGGTTCTTTATTATATACATGGATGGAATTAAATGATAAGGAAAATCCTTTTTATGAGTATTTTGATGATATTCTTGACATATGTGCTGAGTACGATGTAACAATAAGCCTTGGCGATGCATTGAGACCAGGATGTATAAGTGATTCCACAGATGCATGCCAAATAAAAGAGCTTATAACGCTGGGCGAACTTGCAAAAAGAGCTTATGAAAAGAATGTTCAAGTGATTATTGAGGGACCGGGTCATATGAGGCTAAATGAAATCGAAGCAAATGTTTTGTTGGAGAAAAAGCTATGCCATGGTGCACCGTTTTATGTATTGGGTCCAATTGTAACAGATATTGCTCCAGGGTATGATCATATTACTAGTGCAATTGGTGGTGCGATCGCAGCAGCAAGTGGGGCAGATTTCCTGTGTTATGTTACGCCTGCAGAACATTTGAGGCTTCCAACTATTGAAGATATGAAAGAAGGCATCATTGCTTCTAAAATAGCTGCCCATGCAGCAGATCTGGCAAAAGGTATACGTAATGCAGAAAAATGGGATAATGACATGTCATATGCAAGAAAAAAGCTTGATTGGGATGAAATGTTTAGATTAGCTATAGATCCTGAAAAGGCAAAAAGGTATAGAAGTGAATCACAGCCACATGACAGTGAAACATGTACAATGTGCGGGAATATGTGCGCTGTAAGAAACATGAACAATATTATTACTGGAGAAGATGTAAGCTTGTTAAAATAAGATTTTTAAAAAATGGAGAGGATTGTAGATGAATATAAAAAAGATTACATATTCAGCCATGCTCATTGCTATCGGTGTAGTTTTTGCAAATTTTGTATTCTTTCCTGTAGGTGTTTCAAAAACAACGCCTATACAGCATATAATTAATGTCATATCTGCAGTAACACTTGGTCCTGGATATGCAGTGCTAATCGCATTTTCAATATCGATAATTAGAAACATAATGGGCACTGGAACGCTATTGGCTTTTCCGGGCAGCATGATTGGCGCTTTATTGGCAGGAATTTTATATAAATTGACAGGGAAAAAGATTTTAGCTGCATTAGGGGAGGTTTTTGGTACAGGGATAATAGGAGGTCTTGTGGCATTTCCAATAGCCAAATACATCATTGGTAAAGATGTGGGAGCATTTTTCTTTGTAACTCCATTTTTAATAAATACAGTGACAGGAAGCATCATAGCCCTTATTTTGCTTGAGGTTTTGGATAAGTCGAAAAAGGTCTATAAATAAAATATGGTAATTTGGTAAATTCCTAATTTTGTGATATAATGAACTTACAATCAAATAATAACAAATAATAATAAAAAGGGGGTTACAGTATGCCTGATTTTGGTACTCCATTTGCTGGACTTGCAAATAAAAACAAGATTACACATGAGGAGCTTATAAGAGCTATACGTTTTATGGTGGCAGCAGAGTATGAGGCGATTCAGTTATACATGCAGCTAGCAGAGTCAACAGATAACAAATTAGCAAAAGATGTTTTAGTAGATATTGCAGACGAAGAAAGAGTGCATGCCGGAGAATTTTTAAGGCTTTTGAAAGAATTATCTCCAGATGAAGAAAAATTGTATGAAGAAGGAGCAAAAGAAGTAGAAGAAATGATTGAAAAAAACAAATAGACTTTTATACATATATTGATATTTCAATGGAGGCTGTCTTTTTTACATTATGTAAAATGTCACAGCCTTTTTTCCTTATGTATTTACTTGAATATAATAAGCAATAATGTAATAAAAAGCTGATGCAAATGTACCAATTTGTAACAACTTAAAACTATGAAATAAAATATGATGTTTCTAAGTTTTATAAAGGATGGAGGGAAAAAATTATGGCTTTACCTGATGAAAATAAGACGTATACGTACAGAGATTATAAGGAATGGAAAGATGATGGACGCTGGGAGTTAATAAATGGGAATCCATTTCTCATGGCTCCGCCTTCAAGAATACATCAAGAGATCTTACGAGAGATATTAACTATTTTTTCTGTGTATCTGAAAGATAAATCCTGCAAAGTTTATAGTGCTCCATTCGGAGTGAGACTCCCTAAAGGAAACGAGAAGGACGAGGACATAGAAACAGTTGTAGAACCTGATATTGTAGTAGTATGTGATAAGTCGAAATTAGATGATGAAGGGTGCAAAGGTGCACCGGACTTAGTTGTAGAGATTGTTTCACCTTCTACAGCCAGAAATGATAAGATTGAAAAATTTAATCTATATGAGAAGGTAGGCGTAAAAGAATACTGGATAGTAGAACCGGATAATAAGATCGTAACTGTTTTTACGTTAGATGACGATAAAAGGTATGGAAGGCCTGGGATATATTCTGATGAAGATAAAATTAAAGTTTCAATTTTTGAAGATCTTATCATTGATTTAAGATCTGTTTTTACATTTTAGTTTAACCATCAAGACACAAGTGAAAACTCTCTTGTGCCTTATTTTTTAACCTTAATTCTGTTTTATTTTTCCAGAAAAAATTTTTTTAAAACAAGAAGGATTTTTGAAATTTGCGTAGAATATATTATAATATAAGAGCAACATATTAATATACTAGTATACAAGTTTAAAACTAAAATGATTTTTACTTGACTCATTACGCTTTATGTCCCCTATGAATTTTTTAAACAGAAGAAAAATTAAATAAAAAAAGAAGGAATTTTAAAAATGATGTCGAATATATAAGAATATGAATATTAATATGCTAGTATACAAGAATACAAGTATTAAAATAGGGGATGTGAAGCGATGGGATTAGAGCTTTTGGAAAACAATACGTATGAGTCAAAAAAAGATTACATCTACAGAATGATTAGAAAGAACATAATCGACATCAATCTAAAGCCTGGAGATGTTATATCAGAGAATGATATAGCTAATGCATTTGAAACCAGCAGGACGCCTATTAGAGAAGCATTTACGAGGCTGGCAAATGAAGAACTGATTGAAATTTACCCACAAAAAGGCACGTTTGTTTCTTTGATAGATATAAAGCGTGCTCAAGAAGCTAAATTCATGAGGGTAAATCTTGAAAAGGAGATTATAAGGCAGGCTTGCAAGGATTTCCCGGACGAGATATTGTTTCAGCTTGAAGCAAATATTAATCAACAAGAATTCTGCATAATGAAAAAGAACTATATTACAATATTCGACCTTGACAATGAGATGCATGAACTTATTTACAAAGGTTGCAAGATGGGCAGGATTTGGTCAGCAATAAGATTTATAAGTGGTGATTATGACAGAATAAGGACTTTAAGGTTGTCATCTGATACTGATTGGAATGCAATAATTGATGATCACAAGCAGCTTATCAAATCAATAAAAGACAAGGATGAGGAAAGAGGACTAAAAATAATCAGCGATCACTTAACGATGATAGATAGAGATGTGATACTGCTTAAAGAAAAGTACCCAGAGTATTTTAAACAATAAAAAATGTTGCACTAAAAATCTACAATAAGGGAGTAAGATATATGAAAATGACTTTTAGATGGTTTGGCGAAAAAGATGACAGTGTAACACTTAATCAAATTCGCCAAATACCAGGTGTTTCAGGAATTGTAGGGGCTTTATACGATGTGCCGGTAGGAGAAGTATGGCCGATTGAAAAAATTCTTGATTTGAAGAAAAAAGTTGAATCATATGGTCTAGAGTTGGAGGTTATAGAAAGTGTAAATGTTCACGAAGATATTAAGCTTGGACTTCCAACGAGAGATAGATACATTGAAAACTACAAGGAGACCATCAAAAATTTGGGCAAAGCCGGTGTTAAAGTTGTGTGCTACAACTTCATGCCTGTATTTGACTGGATAAGAACGAATTTAAATGAAAAATTGCCTGATGGATCATATGTCATGTCTTACGATGAAGACAAGATTAGAGGAATTGATCCATTAAAACTGATAGAAGATATGGACAAAGGCTCTAATGGCTTTATACTTCCTGGGTGGGAGCTTGATCGCCTAAAAGAATTAAGAATGCTGTTTGATATGTATAAGGATGTAGATGAGGAAAAATTATTTGATAATCTTAAGTACTTTTTGGAAAATGTCATACCTACATGTGAAGAATACGATGTAAAGATGGCGATTCACCCAGATGATCCGCCATGGTCATTATTTGGATTGCCAAGGATAGTAACATGCAAGGAGAACCTTGAAAGGATTGTAAACCTTGTAGATAGCCCGTATAATGGATTGACACTTTGTAGCGGTTCACTAGGCTCAAATCCTGAAAACGATATACCAGAGCTTGTAAGGTATTTTGGAAAGATGAGCAGAATTCACTTTGGACATGTAAGGAATATAAAATTTACAGGTGATGGTAAGTTTTATGAGACATCACATCTATCAAGTGAAGGGTCATTTGATATGTTTGAGATAATGAAAGCTTACTATGATATAGGGTTTGAAGGATATATAAGGCCGGACCATGGCAGGATGATATGGGGTGAAAAAGCAAGACCAGGATATGGACTTTACGACAGAGCTTTAGGCGTAGCGTATTTAAATGGACTTTGGGAGGCAATTCAAAAGATGTCTTGAGGCAATTTGTATTTAGTAATGTGATTGTCATACTATTGAAGTTGTGACTATATAGAAATCGTTGCCAACTATTACAAATCGCATAATATTTTATTTGTATTAAGATGTTTGCTTAGTCAAACATTAGAGAAAGGGGATAAGCAGATGGATTCGGTTTTAATGAATAAAGACGAAAGTAATAAAAAGACCAAAATGAAGAAAAACAGCAATTTCAAAAACACGTTAAAAGCTATAAAAAAAGACTGGCAGCTGTATAGCCTTCTTATACTTCCTATAGCGTACTATATCATCTTTAGATATATACCTATGTATGGAAATATTATAGCTTTTAGAAGATTTGTGCCTGGTGGTCCTGTGTATGGCACAGAATGGGTTGGACTTAGATACTTTAACATGTTTATACACGATCCAACATTCTGGCACGTTTTTAGAAATACGATAATTTTAAGCGTCGAGTATCTGGTAATAAGCTTTCCATTTCCAATAATTTTTGCACTGCTTTTAAATGAGATTAAAAGCACATGGTTTAAGAGGTTTACACAGACAGTATCGTATTTACCATACTTCATTTCTACAGTTGTTGTTGCAGATATGATAATGCAGATACTTGATCCATCATCAGGTGTTATAAATATGATTTTGAAGCACTACACTGGTCATACTATAAACTTTTTAGCAGAACCGCAATGGTTTAGGACGATTTATATAGTTTCAGGTATATGGCAAGGCATGGGATGGGGCGCAATACTTTACCTTGCGGCCCTGACAAATATCAACCCAGAATTATATGAAGCAGCTATTATCGATGGAGCTAGCAGATGGCAGCAGACGATATATGTAACTATTCCAGGCATATTGCCAACGATTATGATACTCTTGATACTAAATATTGGCGGACTTTTAGCAGTAGGATTTGAAAAGATACTGTTATTGTATAACCCACTTACGTACTCTACGGCAGATGTAATATCGACATATGTATATAGAATGGGACTTGTATCAAATAACTTCAGCTATGCGGCTGCAGTAGGCATGTTTGAAGCGATAATAGGTCTTACACTAGTTTACACTGCAAACTACTTGTCAAAAAAATTTACAGAGTCAAGTCTATGGTAAAGGAAGTGATGATATATGAAAGAATCAAAGCAATATAAGATATTTAAAGTAGTAAACACAATAATAATGATAATTGTAATTTTAGTGACGCTTTATCCATTTTGGTACCTAGTAAGTTTATCTCTAAGTGGCGAAAAATATGTTTATGCAGGCTTGGTATCATTATATCCTAAAGGTCTTACGTTTAAAACTTATCAAGTTCTTTTGGCAGAGAAAGAATTCTGGACCAGCTATAAAAACACGATTATATATACAATAGTTGGTACACTTGTTTCATTGTTTTTATCGACGCTTTTAGCATATCCTCTTTCAAAAAAGCGTCTTAAAGGAAGAGGAATAATACTTGGTTTTGTAGTATTTACCATGTTTTTTAGCGGCGGTTTGATACCTACGTACCTATTAGTTAATGCATTGGGAATGAGAAATACAATATGGGGTGTTGTGCTTCCA
Organism: Thermoanaerobacterium butyriciformans; assembly: GCF_017874545.1. Lineage (GTDB taxonomy): Bacteria > Bacillota > Thermoanaerobacteria > Thermoanaerobacterales > Thermoanaerobacteraceae > Thermoanaerobacterium > Thermoanaerobacterium butyriciformans. Next base: position 32,747 of record NZ_JAGGLT010000029.1, read on the forward strand.
GGCGCAGTCAGCACATTTAACGTAATGGTCATGAAGACTTTCTTTGAAGGCATACCAGCGGAATTAGAGGAAGCTGCGGAAGTGGATGGAATGAGCACATATGGGATATTGCTTAAGATAATCCTTCCGTTGTCAAAGCCTATAATGTACGTTATGGCACTTTTCTATGCAGTAGGTGTATGGAACAACTGGTTTGGACCATTTATATACCTTGATGACAGCTCAAAATTTCCAGTTGCACTTTACCTTAGAAATATATTAGCAGGTGCACAACAAACAGCAGTTAACGGTACTACAGATGAAAGTGAGTTAGTACAGATAGCTGCTACTTTAAAGTCAGCCAGTGTCATACTTGCATCAATACCTATAATGATGGTATATCCATTTATACAAAAATACTTCGTTCAAGGTGTTATGATTGGCTCATTAAAAGGTTAATTTAACAGTATGTAAATATCAAAAAAATGAAAGAAGGTGAAGGCTTATGTGCACTTTTAAGGAGGTGGTAGCAAAGATATAAAAGACTTAAAGTTTATGTCACTTTTAATCATTTGATTTAATAAGAGGAGGATTTTTATATGAGTAAAAATGTAAAAAGATTGCTGTCATTCTTATTAGTTGTTGTGTTGGCAGTAGGTGTTTTACTGGCAGGGTGTGGCAATAAAAATTCATCATCCAGCAGTAGCAATACAAGCAAACAAGAACAAACGGCAACAAATAGCAAAGATCCACAAAACTTACATTTTAAATCAGATAAGCCATTAGAGTTCACTATGCTGTACAGTGATCACCCAAATTATCCGTATAAAGAAGATTGGCTTTTGTGGAAAGCTATAAAAGATGCTACAAATGTTACGTTGAAACTTACAATAGTGCCTATGAGTGATTATACACAAAAGAGAAGCCTTTTAATAAGTTCGGGCCAAGCGCCAGAGATAATAACTAAGACATATCCTGGACAGGAAGTACCATTTGTTTCATCTGGTGCTATACTTCCAATAAGCGATTATATAGATCAGATGCCTAACTTTTCAAGAGAAGTTAAAGAGTGGGGCCTTCAAGATTTAATAAATTCATTGAAACAAGCTGATGGTAAATTCTATGTATTACCAGGTTTGCATGAAATTAATGTTCCAGATTATGCGTTAGCAATTAGACAAGACATTTTTGATAAAAATAATATACCTGTTCCAAAATCGTGGGATGAATTGGAATCAGCATTGAAAAAATTAAAGGAGATATATCCAAATATAACACCTTTTTCAGATAGATGGCAAGGTAATGCATTGTTAAATGTTGCAGCTCCTACATTTGGTGTTGCTGGAGGATGGGGAGCTGGAACTGGTATGTACTATTATAGAGATAAAGATGAATTTGGGTTTTATCCTGCTACAGATGACTACAAAAATATGTTAACATATTTTAATAAACTTGTTAAAGAAGGACTTCTTGATCCTGCAAGTTTTACACAGTCTGACGATCAGGCAGTACAAAAATTTGTAACGGGTAAATCGTTTGTAATTATGACAAATACGCAGGAAATTGAAAGAATGAAGACTCAAATGGATCAAACATTGGGCAAAGGCAACTATAAGGTAACAAGAATATTGCCGCTAGCAGGGCCTAAAGGAGCAGTTATGCCGGATAGCCGTCTTGAAAACGGTATAATGATATCTGCTAAAGCGAAAGAGGATCCGAATTTCCCACAGCTTTTAAAGTTTGTTGACTGGCTGTGGTACAGTGAAGCAGGTCAGACACTTACAAAGTGGGGCGTTGAAGGTGTGACTTATCAGAAAGTCAATGGCAAGTTCCAGCTTATGCCTGATGTAAACTACATGAACTTAAATCCAAGTGGCACAAAGAACTTGCAGAAAGATTATGGATTCTCCGGTGGTGTATTCTGTCTATTATATGGCGGACCAAAAGATCTTGCGGAATCTATAATGACTGAAGAAGTTAAAAACTACACTAATGAAGTAAATAATACATTTAAATATTTGCCACCTGCACCGCCAGTTTTATTTAATGAAAGTCAAAGAGAACAAGCCAATATGTTAAGCCAACCTTTGATGGATTATGTTAGTCAGATGACATTAAAATTTATAACTGGTGTTGCCTCAATAGATAAAGATTGGGATAGTTATGTACAACAATGCAAATCAAAAGGTTCTGACCAATTGACAAAACTAACTAATGACGTATATAAAAGTACAAAGGATAAGATAAAATAAAAATGTATTGAGATAATTTTTCCCTTTGAGGGCTTATGCCTTCAAAGGGAAAAATGTTAGTTTGATAATTAATATTAATAGTTATGGTTACGAGTTTTTGAAAGTGAGTGTATCTTAGTATGAATAAGAAAATACTTTTTAATGATGGATGGGAATTTGCGAAAAGTAACCTTGAAGTTACAAATTTGGACACTTTAAAATTTAAATCAGTTGATATACCACATGATTGGCTTATATACAATACATTAAATCTCTATGAAAACAGTATAGGCTGGTATCGCAAGAAATTTACATGTGCTAAAGAAGGAAAGCAGATTATCTTATGTTTTGATGGAGTTTATATGGACTCTTCCGTATATGTAAATGGACAGCTTGTAGGAGAATGGAAATACGGTTATTCTTCTTTTGAACATGATATTACAGATGCATTGGCAGATGGGGAAAATGAAATTCTTGTGAAGGTAGTGTATCGAAGCCCCAACAGCAGGTGGTATTCTGGTGCAGGCATATATCGCAATGTATGGTTAAAAATAAGGGATAAAAATCATATTGTGACAAATGGAATTTATGTAACGCCAAAACAACAAGTTGATGGGTGGCTCGTAGAAGTAGACACAGAATTGAATATTTATGGAGATGCACAAATTGTCCATACTATTATGTATAAGGATCAAATCGTTGCTACTTCAAAGAGCGTTGTTAAAGCAAGTAACTCTGTTACACATAATGAGCAAACTATTTTTGTAAAAAACCCGAATCTTTGGAGTCCTGAAGAGCCTAATCTTTATAAACTTATAACTGAATTATATTTGATCAAAGCAGATAAAGATTCAAGAGAAAGCATAGAAAAAATAGAATCTATATCTCAGAATATCGGTTTTCGAAAGATTGTACTTGACCCTCAGCAGGGTTTGCTTCTAAATGGCAAAAAGATGAAACTACATGGAGTTTGTGAACATCATGACTTGGGAGCCTTAGGAGCTGCTTTTAATAAAATTGCTTTAAAAAGAAGATTTGAGATATTGAAAGATATGGGTGTTAATGCTATACGAACGGCTCATAATATGCCTGCACCAGAGTTTATGGATTTAGCAGATGAGATGGGGTTTTTTGTACTATCAGAGGCTTTTGATATGTGGGAGAGATCAAAAACTCCTTTTGATTATGCAAGATTTTTTAAAGAATGGGTTCATAATGATGTAAAAAGCTGGGTGATGAGAGATAGGAATCATCCGAGTCTTCTAATGTGGAGTATTGGAAATGAGATCTATGATACTCATGCAGATGAGGGAGGGCAAGAAATAACTAAAATGCTCGTGGATTATGTAAGAAAATATGATCCAAAAGAGAATGCAAAAATTACTATTGCATCCAATTATATGCCTTGGGAGAATGCTCAAAAGTGTGCTGACATTGTTAAGGTAGTTGGATACAATTATGGAGAAAAATATTATCAAAAACATCACAAAGAACATCCTGACTGGATTATCTATGGTAGTGAAACAAGTTCAGTTGTACAAAGCAGGGGCATTTATCATTTTCCATTTGAAAAATCTATTCTTACAGATGACGATGAACAATGTTCGGCTCTTGGAAATAGTTCAACCAGTTGGGGAGCAAAGTCAGCAGAGGCATGTATCCTGGCAGACAGAGATACACCTTTTTCTCTCGGACAATTTATATGGACAGGATTTGACTATATAGGTGAACCTACACCATATCATACTAAGAATTCATACTTTGGGCAGATTGATACTGCTACGTTTAAGAAAGATTCGTATTATATTTATCAAGCAGTATGGACAGATTACAAGACAAAGCCAATGGTTCATATTTTTCCTTATTGGGATTTTAATAAAGGCCAATTAATTGATGTCCGAGTATGCTCAAATGCACCTAAAATTGAATTACAATTAAATGGTATCACAGTAGGAACTCATGAAATTGACTATGAGCATGGAACACAACTTGTTGGCTGGTGGAAGATACCTTATGAAGAAGGTGAATTAAAAGCTATAGCCTATGATGAAACAGGAAAAATTGTTGCAACAGATGTAAAAAAATCCTTTAAGGATGCAAGGAAGATTCGTTTGCATGCAGATAAAGAAAGTCTTATTGCGAATGGTACGGATTTAATTTTTGTAGAAATAACCGTTGAAGATGAAGATGGAAATATAGTAGAGAATGCAAATAACAGAGTACATGTCAATGTTACGGGAGCAGGTCGTTTGATTGGTCTTGATAATGGTGATAGCACAGATTATGACCAATATAAAGGACTGAGCAGAAGATTATTTAGTGGCAAGTTAATGGCGATCATAGGGGCAACATTAGAACCTGGAAAGATTCATATGGAAGTAACCTCTAAAGGTTTAGAAAGTCAAATTGTGGAATTTGAGTCTCTTCCCGTAAAGGGAGAAATTTTAGAGGGGATTTCTGCACATATGAAGAATGAAGATTTGCCATGTGTTATGGGAAGCAATGATGAAATACCTCTTCGCAAAATTGAAATTATCAGTACTTCAGGACAAGAGTTTAATGAATCAAAGAGGGAGATTCTTGTAAAAGCAAAATTATATCCTGAAAATACTTCTTATCATGATGTAGAGTGGAACATTGTGAGTGATGGTGGGATCACATCTAATATTGCCAAAGTAGAATCATTTGGCCATGAGGCGAAGATAATAGCTTTAGGTGATGGAGAATTTCGAGTTCGCTGTACTAGTAAGAATGGTACTGATAAGCCGAAAATCATATCAGAACTGGAATTTAAGGCAGTTGGTCTTGGAACGGTCTATAAAGATCCTTATGGATTTATATCTGCAGGACTCTATGATTATAGTAAAGGTGAGGTTACTAACGGAAACGAAAAAGGAATAGCTACAGCTAGAGATGGTGAAACTCAAGTAGGTTTTCGCAATATTAATTTTGGACCATATGGCTCTGATACTATAACCATCCCTATTTTTGCTTTAACAAATGAAAAATATTCTCTGCAAATTTGGGAAGGAATGCCTGATGAAGCGGGAAGCGAATTGTTGACTGACGTAGTTTATCAAAAAGAACCCAAGTGGAATGTGTATCAAGAAGAGACCTATCGCTTGCCAAGAAGACTACGCGGTGTTACTTCAATTTGTTTTGTTCTTCATCAGAAGGTACACATCAAAGGATTTTCTTTTGAAAAAAAGAACAGAGCCTTTGAGAAAAATATGGCTGCAGAAAGTGACCACATCTATGGGGATACTTTTACAGTAAAAGGTAACTATGTCGAAGGGATAGGAAATAATGTTTCCCTAGTATTTGAAGATATGGATTTTACAAGTGAGGGAGCCACAAAAATTGTAGTTTATGGCAGGTCGCATATTGATAAAAATACAATTCATGTCCGATTTGCTAATTCTGAGAGCGAAAGTAATCAAATTATCGAATTTACTAAGTCCGACGAATATGAAGAGCGAGTATTTGAATTGGAAAGAATAACAGGAAAACAAAAAGTGACCTTCATATTCTTACCAGGCTGTAATTTTGATTTTGGTTGGTTCCGCTTTGAACCGTAAAAAATGTGATAAGGTATGTAATAGAGATAAGAATTATTTATGGTGTTAGAAAAAAGTTTGATTCATTAATCGATGTGCAACTTCAGGTATTTACGTTTAATAAATAATAGTATGGTATTGCAAAATACAAATACTTTAAAACGGATATAAGCTTTTCAAAGGGAAAAATGTTAGGGGGTAAATTATGTGTCAGTTGTGTGATAATATAAGTTTAAAAGAAGTGTATAAGGATTATTTTCCCATAGGAGCTGCTGTAGCGGTAAGTGATTTGGAAGATGAAGGACAGAGGGAAATTCTTTTAAAACATTTTAACAGCATAACGCCTGAAAACTCGCTTAAATTTGCAATCATACACCCAGAAGAAGATGAATATGCGTTTGATGATGGGGATAAAATTGTCAATTTTGCTGCAGGAAATAGAATGATGGTGAGGGGACATACATTTGTGTGGCACAATCAAGTTCCTGAATGGCTTTTTAAAGATGAATCATGTGAAGCAGTTTCAAAGGAAATTTTAGTTGAAAGGCTTAAAACGCATATCAATACATTGTGCAGCAGGTACAATGACAAGATTTACGCATGGGACGTCGTAAATGAGGCTGTGGAGGATAAGAGCGACTTTTTATATAGGGACTCCCAGTGGTATAAGATAATCGGCGAAGAATATTTGGAATTGTCTTTTAAGATTGCAAGACAAGCATCACAAAATGCGGTTCTTTTTTACAACGATTATAACAATGAGAAGCCTGAAAAACTACATAAATCGCATAAGCTATTAAAATCAATGATTGATAGAGGAGTTCCAATTGACGGGATTGGGATACAGGGCCATTGGGATATACATGACAGAGACCTTTTTGACAATCTGAAAGCTGCCATAGAATTGTATGCTTCTTTAGGAGTAAAGATTCAGATAACAGAACTTGATGTTTCGATGTTTTCATTTGATGATAAGACAAGAAGTATTTTGAAGCCAACAGATGAAATGATTGAAAAACAATCAAAAGTTTATAAAAAATTATTTGAGATATTCAGGTATTATAAAGATGTAATTAGTGGTGTTACTTTTTGGGGTATAAGCGATAAACACACATGGAAAGACAATTTTCCGGTTAAAGATAGAAAAGATTGGCCGCTTCTTTTTGATGCCGATGGTAGACCCAAAAGTGCCTTTTACAGCATAGTTGATTTTTAATAATCATTACATTTTATGGAGAGTGATAAGATCATGACGTTGAATAATAGGGAATTAGTTAACAGCATGTACGACTGCTGGCTTAGGTATAAGCTTTGCGATGAAAAAGTACTTGATGGATATAAGGATTATTTTAATTATATTGTAGTTAAAAGCAATGATAGAGTTATTAGCAATGCGGCCAATGAGCTAAAAAAAGCTTTATCGGATATTAAAGATGTTGATATAGAAATTATCGGCAACATGCCGGAGTCCAATTGCATTTTTATAGGCACTCTAGATGATTTTAAGGCAGAAGGATTTGATATTGATTTGAATAATGAGCTTGAAAATGAAGGCTTTGCCTTAAAGACATTAGAAAAAAATAATCGAAAAATAATGGCAATAATAGGCGGAAGTGGAAAAGGCGTGCTATATGGTGCTTTTCACCTAATAAGGTCTATATTTGGTGGTAGAGCTTTGGAAGATGCATTGTGCATTGATAATCCTCAAAATGCTTTTAGGATATTAAATCATTGGGACAATATGGATGGTAATATTGAAAGAGGATATGCGGGAAAATCTATCTTCTTTAAAGATAATCGCATGGTCCAAGATCTTTCGAGGATAAAAGATTATGCAAGGCTACTTGCTTCTATTGCAATAAATGGCGTTGTAATAAATAATGTCAACGTCCATCAGCAAGAAACTAAGCTTATTACAGATGAATTTTTGCCTGATGTAAAAAGGATTGCAGATGTCTTTAGAGATTACGGTATAAAGACATATCTAAGCATAAATTTTGCATCACCTGTTGAGATAGGTGGTCTTTCTACTGCAGACCCGCTTGACGATGAAGTTAAGAATTGGTGGAAAGATGTAGCATCAAAAATATACAGCTACATTCCTGACTTCGGAGGATTTTTAGTGAAAGCAGATTCAGAGTTTAGACCTGGACCATTCACATACGGACGCAATCATGCAGATGGTGCAAATATGCTGGCTGAAGCATTAAAGCCATATGGCGGTATTGTCATCTGGAGGACATTTGTATATAACTGCATGGTAGACTGGAGAGACCGTTCTACAGATAGAGCAAAAGCAGCTTATGACAATTTCAAGCCGTTAGATGGAAAATTCATGGATAATGTCGTCTTGCAAATAAAAAATGGCCCGATGGATTTTCAGATAAGGGAACCTATTACACCATTGTTTGGTGCAATGGAGAAGACAAATGTTTTTATGGAGTTTCAGATCACTCAAGAGTACACAGGACAGCAGAAGCATTTATGCTACCTTGTGCCCCTTTGGAAGGAAGCTTTAGACTTTGATACATTTGCGAAAGGTGAAGGCTCGTTTGTAAAGAAAGTGGTAAATGGCAGCCTATTTGGAGCAAAATACGGCGGAATTGTCGCTGTAGCAAACATAGGCGATAGTAAGTCATGGACAGGACATCCTCTTGCACAATCAAATCTCTTCGGTTTCGGAAGGCTTGCATGGAATCCAGACCTTTCGTCAAGAGAGATAGCAGAGGAATGGATTAAACTTACATTTGGGTGTGATAAAGAGGTTTTGGAGACGGTTGTACCGATGCTTTTGGAATCCAGGGAAATATATGAGGAGTATACAAGTCCTCTAGGGATAGGATGGATGGTAAACCCAGGCCATCATTATGGCCCTAATGTTGATGGCTATGAATATTCCCATTGGGGAACGTACCACTACGCCGATTTTAAGGGGATAGGCGTTGACCGCACTGTCGCAACGGGGACAGGTTATACGGCGCAGTACAAAGAGCCTGTTGCGAAAATGTACGAAAATATCGATACGTGTCCTGATGAGCTTTTGCTTTTCTTCCATCATGTGCCTTACGATCACAAATTGAAATCAGGGAAAACTGTGATTCAGCATATTTACGACACCCATTTTGAAGGAGTGGAAAGGGCAGAAAAATTAAGGGAATCTTGGACGAAACTAAAAGGAAAAATAGACGATGAGATATTTAAAGCTGTGTTAGAAAGATTAGACATACAGGTTGTTGATGCTAAAGAGTGGAGAGATGTTGTAAATACCTATTTTTACAGAAAGACAGGCATAAAAGATGAACATGGAAGGAAAATTTATGAATAACCGTCTTAGGCAAAGCTTGAGATAGAAATACGGTAAAAATCTAAAAATTTGGATTATAAAGTTAGTTGATTGATTGGAGGAAGTTTATTATGATTAATATAGCCATTATTGGCGCAGGCAATATTTCTTCTGCTCACATACAGGGCTTTTTAGAGTTTAAAGATAGGTGCAAAATCGTAGCAATATCAGACATCTACAAGGATAAGGCAGAAGAAAAGAAAAGGCGGTTCGGTTTAAATGATGCCACTGTGTACAGCGATTACAGAGAGATATTAAAAAGAGAAGATGTCGATATTGTGGACATATGCACGCCGCCTTACACACATGCAGACATTGCAGTGGAAAGTTTAAATGCCGGAAAGAATGTAATCGTAGAAAAGCCAATGGCAGCATCATTAGAAGAGTGCGACAGAATGATAGAGGCGTCAAGGAAAAACAAAAAACTCTTGTCGGTAATAGCGCAGAACCGCTTCAGGACTCAATTCATGAAATTAAAAAAGATCGTCGAGTCTGGCCTAGCAGGTGATATAGTACATGCACAAGTAGACTCATTTTGGTGGAGAGGTCATTCGTACTATGATCTGTGGTGGAGAGGTACATGGGAAAAAGAAGGTGGAGGATGCACATTAAATCACGCAATACACCATATAGACATGCTTATATGGCTTTTAGGAATGCCTGAAGAAGTACAGGCTGTCATGAACAATGTAGCACATGACAACGCCGAAGTTGAAGACATATCGATAGCGATACTTAAGTATAAAAGTGGTGCGTTAACTCAAATAACCAGTTCAGTTGTGCACCACGGCGAGGAGCAGCAGATAATACTTCAAGGGAAAAAGGCGAGGATATCTGTACCGTGGAAAGTATATGCATCTACAGCATCAAGCAATGGTTTTCCATCAGGCAGAGATGAAGAATTAGAAAAGAAGATACAAGATTATTATGACAGCTTGGAAGAAACGAAGTACAGCGGTCATACTCCACAAATAGATGATGTATTAAAGGCATTAGAATCAGAACATGAAATCTTGGTAAAAGGTAGCGACGGAAGGAATGCCTTAGAGCTTATAACGGCTATCTACAAAGCAGCAACAACAAGGGAAGTTGTAAAGCTTCCACTTAATAAAGATGATCCATTCTATACAGTAGATGGCATAATGTCAAGTGTACCTCATTTTTATGAGAAAAAAACGTTTGTAGAAAATTTCAATGACGAACGTATAACATTTGGAAGAGATATTAAGTAAAAATAGGGAGGAATACCAAATGAGCAAAGAAAACGGCATGTACTATATGCCTGAAAGCAGGGCTAAAAAAGTCTGCAGTGAAGGAGATTTTGAATTTGCAGCAATTGGACTAGATCATGGGCACATATATGGAATGACAAAAGGACTAATAGAAGCTGGTGCTGAAGTAAAATGGGTATATGACAAGGACCCAGAGAAAGTTGAAAGATTCATAAAAGCATTTCCTACTGCAAAAAAGGCCAGAGACGAAGATGAGATACTGATGGATAACTCAGTTAAATTGGTAGCAAGTGCAGCAATACCATCAGAAAGGTGCGCTATAGGCTTAAAAGCCATGGATGCTGGCAAAGATTACTTTGCAGACAAGCCGCCTATGACAACCAGAGAGCAACTGGAGCAGGCTAAAGACAAAGTGAAAAAGACGAAGAGAAAATATGCAGTCTACTATGGTGAAAGGCTTCACAATGAAGCATCTGTCTATGCAGGACAATTAGTAGAAAAAGGGGCAATAGGCAGAGTAATACAAGTCATTGGCATGGGGCCACATAGAGAAGGAAAGGGCAGGCCTGACTGGTTCTACGAAAAAGACAAATTTGGAGGAATACTTTGCGATATAGGAAGCCATCAAATAGAACAGTTTTTGTATTATACAGGTGCAAAAGATGCTAGGGTCCAATCGGCAAAAGTAGCAAATTACAATCATAAACAGTATCCTACTTTTGAGGACTTTGGCGATGTGACGCTAATTGGCGATAATGGAGCCACAGGCTATTTTAGGCTTGACTGGTTTACTCCAGATGGCCTTGGCACATGGGGAGACGGAAGGCTATTTATATTAGGAACAGATGGATATATAGAACTTAGAAAGTACATCGATGTTGCCAGAGAAAATACGACAGACCACGTGTACCTGGCAAATAAAGATGGCGAATATCATATGGATGTAAAGGGGAAAGTCGGATTTCCCTTCTTTGGTGAATTAATACTGGACTCAATAAACAGGACAGAAAATGCAATGACCCAAGAGCATATATTTAAAGCTATAGAGCTAGCATTAGAGGCTCAAACAAATGCAATAAAGGTAGAATGAAATTTATAATCTTAAGAAGAGGTGTTTCACATGATAAGTAAATCTTTTTATGCGCATCACAGCGCATTTGGAGCTTTTTCAAGTTTTGTGATTGGAAAATGCGGCAAAGGCGGTGGCGTTGTACTAAATGATGTGCGGCCGCCTGAGAACAATGTCTATATTGGATACAAAAGAGATGGAGTGATAAACCTACTTCCATTTGTTAAAGATGATACAAAAAATGCTGAGGAAGAGTTTACAGGAGAAGTTTCTAACAATAGTGGAGAAAAAAACATAAAGATTTTTAAAGAAGATGAAATAGAAAGGGAAATGGGATGGGCATCAGACACATGGATTGCTGGAAACTTTAGATTTTCGATACTTACTCCATTTGGATACGTCAAAAATCCTGTAGTGATGGATGAAAATGAGAAAAAACTCGCACTGGCTCCTGTTATATTTGTGCAGTTGACGATGGACAACACTGACAGTGATAAGGACGCTGAGATGATATTTGGCTTTGAAGGGCCTAAAAGGATATTATCTGAGCTAACAGACGGAAAGTACTTAGGTGGTGCCTTTGAAAGAAAATACGGTTTTGCCATCAAAAAAAGCGATGATGTAAGAGAACTGTCAAGACTTGATATTTTGACGTCATGGGCCAATGGCAATTATCAAAACCACGGTCTTGGTAGAGCACCTTCTTTGATATTTAAAGTTCCTGCAGGTGCCAAGAGAACATTTACTATTGCATTAGCAACTTATCAAAGTGGAATTATAACGACAGGAATTGATACTGAGTTTTACTATACTTCTGTGTTTAAGTCGCTAGAGGATGTCCTTGCGTTTGGTCTTGACAATGTTGATTATTATATAAATTTGGCTAGAGAAAGGGATGAAGAGCTTAGGAAAAGCGGACTCAATGAATACAGGCAGTTTTTGCTAGCTCATGCTGCTCACAGCTATTATGCCAGCACTGAGCTTCTTAAAAGAACCGATGGTACGCCTTTATGGGTTGTAAATGAAGGCGAATATATAATGATAAACACATTTGATTTGACGGTTGATCATGTCTTCTGGGAAATGAGATTTCACCCGTGGACTATTACAAATACACTGGACTTGTACGTGGAAAATTACAGCTACAAGGATCAAGCAGGTCTTGCATTTACACATGATATGGGTGTTGCAAATGGTTTTTCTAAAAAAGGGTATTCTTCTTATGAACTTCCTAACCTTACAGGATGCTTCAGTTATATGACTCATGAGGAGCTTTTAAACTGGGTGCTGACAGGTTCTGTTTATGCCATAAAAATGAACGACAAAGAATGGCTTAATAAGAACATGGATGTTTTTTCTGAATGCTTTGATTCCATCATTGCAAGGGATAAGAATAACGACGGGATAATGGATGTGGACAGTTCAAGATGCCAAAATGGCTCAGAGATAACTACTTATGACAGCCTTGATGAAAGCCTTGGTCAGGCGAGAAATAATTTATACCTTGGCGTAAAGACGTGGGCAGCGTATGTAGTACTACATGGACTATTTAAAGAAAATGGATTGGAAGAAAAGGCGAAAAAAGCGCTAGAAAAGGCGAAAGAGGCTGCAAATACAATTGTTGGCAAGTTTGATACAGAAAATCAGTATATCCCTGCGGTATTTGAAAATGGAAATACATCTAGGATAATACCGGCTGTTGAGGCGTTGGTTTATCCGTATGTTGTAGGATATACTGACTTTGTAAGCGAGGTAGGAGTTTTTGGTGAGCTTATAAAGGTATTGAAGAAGCATGTTATGACGATTATGAAACCGGGTATATGCATAGATGAAGTATCTGGTGGCTGGAAGCTTTCCTCAACAAGCAAGAATACATGGAACAGTAAGATATTCTTGTGTCAATATGTCATAAAAGATGTGCTTAATATAGACTTTGGAGATAAAGAGATTGAGTGGGATAGAGTACACGCAATGTGGCAACAGGTGTCTTGCAGTGAAGATTGTGCTACAGACCAGGTTAATAGCGACACAGGTTCACCTAGAGGAAGCCGTCTCTATCCTAGGCTTGTAACCAGCATACTGTGGATGAAATAAATTATTAAATTATCTAACATAATTTCGGGGGGCTTAACATGGTAAAAATAAAGATACCAATAAATTCTAATGGTAAAAAATTCACCAGTAGATGGAGATATTGTGTAGGTACAGGAAGATTGGGACTTGCGCTGCAAAAAGAGTATATTGATACTTTAAAATTTGATTAAGGTGTCAAAAGTATTTTTTTCATCCAAGTTTAGATGAAATATGGTAAAATAGAAATATAAACAAAAGGAAATAGAAGGAGCGATACA